>NZ_JBALCO010000107.1:0-78148 GCF_036919595.1 Nostoc sp.
CTCGCAGCAATTTACAACTACGAGTTAAGTTTAGCTGTCTCAAAATTCCAAACCCCCACCATAACATAAAACTTATTTTGCAAGAGGTCTATTATCTTGGTGTGCTAGCAGTAATCTCTGGTAAATCTCTAATTTCCTAGTTTGATCAACTGCGGAAATTGCTAATACTTCAAAGTTTGGGGAAATATATTGCAACTCTGTAAGGAGAGAAGTTGTTTTACCAACATTGGCATGAGGATTAATCACAGCTAAACTGCCATAAAGACAATCTTTTTGTTTATCGCTGTTGTGTGAACCTAACATTACTACAGGGGTAAAACTTACATTGACCCAGTATCTAGTTGATAAGTTGATCATGTTTTACCTTCACCCCAAGGGAGTGAAGTTTTGCAAGTAGCCATGCGAGTAGATGCACCTGCTGCAAGAAAAACAGCAAAGTGTGACAATTTTAGACTAATGCTAAACTCAAAGTTCTTGCGTAAAGCCTAATATTGTGAAACGATAGCTTGTGACTTGCTGATACACCTGCGACTAGTCTGTCTCTAGGCTGACTCCAGAAAAAAGTACTGGTAACGATAACGATAATGAAGCACTCTCCAAATTCAGAAAATAATCAGAAACCATCTAACCGTCGTTTATGGCTCCTCATCTTAGGACGGACCAGTTTGGCTGTGGGTGGAGTTTTACTGGTTGGAATTGGAGTCGGTGCTTGGTGGGCTAGAAGCTATGTATATAAAGATTTAGCACCATTAGTGCAGCAAAATCTCCAGCAATTGCTTGGGCGTCCAGTAAAAGTAGGGAATGTTGAACGTTTTTCGCTTTCTAGTCTAAGATTTAGCTCTCTTTCGATACCAGCGACTCCCAATGATCAAGATCAGGTGGTAGCAAAAGCTTTGGAGGTGCAGTTCTCGCCGTTGCAACTTCTCCTCACCCGAAAACTGGTATTAAATGTCATATTAGTTCAGCCCAATGTATACATTCAACAGGATCAGGATGGTCGTTGGGTTACAGCCCAAGTTAAGGCTGGGGAGGGACAAGGCTTCATCCAAACTGAGTTGCAGACACTTCAAATTCAAGATGGTGATGTAGAGTTGATGCCATTCGCCGCACCAACTAAACCGAAAGGCTCAGTAATATTAGATCAAGTTGGTGGTGTTGCCCGATTTTCAGATCGAAATCAAAGGATTGGCTATGACATCAACGCTCAACTCACTAGGGGAGGCGCTGTTAAAATTGTTGGCGAAACACAAGTAAAAGCTCAACAAACTAACCTCAAGCTGCAAGCACAAAATTTACAAGTATCAGAGGTCAGTCGATTAATTCAATTGCCAATTGCCTTGCAAGCAGGGCGTTTAGATGCTGACTTAGGGGTTCAGATTCCACCCAAACTGTCAGAAATAGCTATTACAGGAACAGCTACAGCTAATCAAATCACTGCTAAAATTCAAAATATTCCTCAGCAGGTTTCTAATTTTAATGGGAGATTTCTATTTCAAGGTCAGACAGTTGCTTTAGAGAATCTGAATACGAACTTTGGCAAAGTTCCCATTCAGGCAAATGGAACAATTAATAGCCAAACAGGTTTTAATATCTCTGCTCAGATAAAACCAGTTAGTGCAAAAAATATCTTAGACACATTGAAAGTAAATTCGTCAGTCCCAGCTACTGGCGAAATTCAAGCAAATATTCAGGTACTAGGGTCACTTCAGCAGCCAATCCTTAGCGGTACAGTAAGCAATACTAAACCTATTCAAGTTGACCGTGTTCAATTCAAAGCCGTCAATACTGACTTCCGGTTGAATGTATCTAAAACTGCATCTCAACTTGCCGTTTCCAATCTGAAAATAGTCCCCGCAGCTGGTGGTGAAATCACAGGCGGTGGTCAAGCTCAACTGGGAGCTAAAAATGAGGCAAAATTTAATGCTCAAGTTGATGGTGTATCAGGGGATATACTAGCACGCGGTTATGGCGTTACTCTACCGATCGCAGTTGGAAACGTTTCAGCAAAAGCACAAATTTCTGGTTCACTTGGCAAACAGCCGTTGAAACTTGATATTACTGGTGTTCAAGTGACGCCGCCAACAGGGGGGCAAATTACAGCCAGTGGTCAAATTCAACTGGCTCCCCGAGGTCAAGTAAATATAGCTATTCAAGCTCAAGGTTTACCAGGAAATGCGATCGCTCAAGGTTACGGTATTTCAACTCCGATTAATGTTGGCGGTATATCTGCGAACGCTAAAATTTCTGGTTCTCTGGGCACACCATTAAACGTCAATGTTGTTCGCGTTCAAGCAAATCCAGAGGTGGGAGGGCAAGTCACAGCCAACGGTCAACTTCAGCTTGCACCCAAAGGCAGGGTGGCGTTGAATGTACAAGCAAAAAATTTACCAGGGGATGCGATCGCTAAAGCATACAACTCCTCACCCTCCATCACCATTGGGAATGTGTCGGCAAATAGCAGGGTTTCTGGCTCACTTGGCAACCTGCAAGCAGTAACCCAAGTGCAAGCGCCCACAGCCACCTATCCCATTAGAGGTGAAGCTGTTGTTACTCAACAAGGGCAGAATATCCTCTTGCCAAACGCTGTGTTGAACGTGGCAGGCGGTACAATCAGGGCTAGGGGTCAAGTTGTACAACAACGCTGGCAGGCTTTTGTGAATACCCAACAACTGCAATTGAGTCGTTTTGCACAGATACCACCCCAGTTCCAGGGAGTTTTAAGCAATGTTGCCTTGAATTTGTCAGGAAGCACTGCTTCTTTCCAACCCTCAACCATTCAAGCCACAGGACAGGCAAGGCTGAATGTAGCAGGAGGTACGGTTAATCTCAGGAATGTTAGCTTTAATCGTGGTCGCTGGCAAGTGCTTGCCAACACTTCCCAAATTCAACTCAACCGTTTCTCACCCCAATTGGGAGGACGGCTCAATAGTAATATCCAATTCGCAGGCACAGCAAAATCTTTCCAGCTTGCAGATATTCGAGCCGCCGGACAAATCCGCGTTTCCCAAGGGTTAGCGCTGCTAGCACAACCGCTGACAGCCCAAGTGCAGTGGAATGGACAGCAGATTATCGTTGAAAACGCAACTACTTCAGGACTGAGTGCTAATGGGGCGATCGCTGTTCAAACTCCACCAACTGGCGCACCCCAAATTACGGGATTTAATTTAAATGTACTGGCGCAGAATTTCAACCTCAAAAATACTGGCTTTAAAGTTCCTGGTGACGTAGCGGTAGCGGGGCTACTTGATTTTAAGGGAAAAGTTACAGGTACTCCAGATGTTCCGCAAGCTAATGGCAATATCCGACTGCGGAATTTCCAGGTCAGTAACTTGGCGTTTGACCCAGTTTTAACTGGAAACGTGAGTTTTCAAGGGGGACAAGGGGCAAGTCTGCGATTAGCCGGGAAGCAAGACAAGATTGCACTTAACCTGGGTGCAGATTATCGTCCAACTTCATTTTTAGTCCAACGGGATGAGGCAGTTACCACAGGTAGAACTGAAGGAGATAACTTGCTCATCAACGCCCAACAGTTTCCCATAGCTCTTGTTAGCGGCTTTTTACCTAACAATCAATTGAAACCACTTGCGGGGCAATTATCGGGAAATTTAGTTGTCAATCTGAATAATTATGCAGTTGCGGGAGACGTTGCGATCGCAAGGCCTCGTGTTGCTAGAGTTGCAGCAGATGAATTTCGCGGAACCATCAATTATGCCGATGGTACTGCTAGCTTGGCTAATGGTCAATTGCGGATTGCAGATAGCAATATCGCCCTGAGTGGTAATGTGCAAACAGGAAATGACCCGCAATTTCAAGTTCAAGCTAATTTAGACAAAACCAGAATTGAAAAACTCTTACAAGCATTTAATATATTTGACTTTAAAGACTTTGGTACCGGGTTGCAGCCTCCGAAGTTGGCTGGAGCAGAGGTACTTAATACTGAGCCTGTCAGTTTGCCCAATGCAGATTTGAAAACACAATTAGCATATTTCTCTAATATTGCAACATCGGTAGCAAAAAAACAGCAGATAGAAACAAAAAAGGCCGCATCTTTGCCCACCCTTGCAGAATTAACGGGTGCTTTGAGTGGAGGAATTACAGCTAATGGCTCGTTGAAGTCTGGGTTAAATGTCGGCTTTAATTTTCAAGGTGCTAATTGGCAATGGGGTGAATACTCGATTAATCAAGTCGTTGCTCAAGGTACTTTTGCTGATGGGATCGTCACACTTTCGCCGTTGAGTGTTGGAATCAATCAAGGACTGGTGGCTTTTTCGGGACAGTTAGGAACTGAGCAACTATCTGGAAAGTTGAATGTAGCAAGTTTACCTTTATCACTTTTAGAGCCTTTTATCGAAAAATACCCCATAGATATTACTGGTAATGTAAATGCTGATGCCACCTTAGGAGGTAGTTTAAAAGACCCCAGAGTCCAAGGACAAGTGGCGCTGGCGAATGCAACTCTCAACAAGCAACCTGTGCAAACAGGACAGGTGAATTTTGACTACAACAAAGCTCGCTTGAATTTTGACAGTACTTTGTTAGTCACAGGAACGCAGCCACTTGCAATTACAGGTAGTGTACCTGCTGCATTACCTTCTGCCGCAGTGCAGCCAGATAGCAATCAAATTAGCATCAACGCTAATCTGCAAAATGAAGGATTGGCACTGTTAAACGTGTTTACCAATAATCAAGTCGCTTGGGTAGACGGTCAAGGAAAAGTAGATTTAAACGTCCAAGGGACTTTAAAGGAACCAATTATTAATGGAAATGCCACACTTAATAATGCAACTTTTCGCACTCAAGCTTTATCTGATCCCCTAACGAATGTCACAGGAACAGCGCGATTTAATGGTAATACAGTGAGTGTTGAAGGTATCCAAGGCACGTACAATAAAGGGCAAGTGACAGCATCAGGCATCCTGCCAATTTTTGATCCGCAGCAAGCCGCAGCGAATCCCCTAACAGTATCAATAGCAGACAAACTCAATTTTAAGCTTGCAGGACTGTATGAAGGCGGTGTTGGCGGCGATGTCGTAATTCGCGGAACAGCCCTAAAACCTGTAATTGGTGGAGAGATTAAACTGAGTAATGGTCAGGTAATTATTGGAAACTCCGCTGCTGCGAAGAAGAAATTAGCGGCGACAGCAGAGGCTAACGCTAACGTCATAAATAGAGAAGAGGTTAACGCTAACGTCACACCTACAGTAGAGAATAGCTCTAATCCTGTAACTACTACACCAGAGAATAGCTCTAACCCAGTGATTACAGCAAAGAGTAGCACTAGCGCAGTCACTCCACCCAATTTACCTATAAAGTTTGCAGATTTAAAGTTGACTTTAGATAAGGATATTCGTGTTACCACTCAATCTTTACTGAGCTTTGTACCAGGAGGAGCGGCATTGAGTCAGCCCCTATTGAGGTTTGACGCCAAAGGCGACTTGACCATCAATGGTACATTAGCCAAGCCGCTTCCTGAAGGAGTCATTCGTTTGACAGGAGGAGGACTGAGCGTATTTTCTACTCAGTTCACCTTGGCGCGGGGCTATGAACAAACTGCGAGCTTTACTCCAAGTCAAGGACTTGACCCGACCCTAGATGTGCGACTTACCGCAATTGTACCGGAAGCATCGGCAAGGAACAGTCAAATTTTGGAATCACCATTATCTTCTGAAGTCAGCGATGTTTCTGCAAACAATTTTGGGACTTTAAATACCGTTACCGTTCAAGCCAGGGTAAACGGACCAGCTAGTGAATTGGGCGACAATCTAGAACTGACGAGTGAACCTAACCGTAGTAAGGGAGAAATAGTTGCTCTACTGGGTGGCTCGATTCTGGGTTCTTTCGGTCAAACAGATGCAGGACAAGGGCTGACTGGTTTCGCTAGTTCGACCATTTTAGGTGGTTTACAAGGAACTATCACTGCGATCGGAAAGGCTATTGGTTTCAGTGAGTTTCGGATATTTCCTACCCCTACTACTAATACTAATAAAGCAGCGAACGGTTCAGTTCTTAATTTATCAGCAGAAGGTGTGTTTGACATCAATAAAAACGCATCTGTTTCTTTATCACACGCTCTTTCTAACAATGATGAGTCTTTCCGTTACAACGTCCTCTATCGACTCAATGACGAAATTTTGATGCGAGGCTCAACTAATTTGGGGGATGAAAATCAATTCCAAGTTGAGTATGAAAGCCGATTTTAGATGACAGTTTTGTATCTCCGGGTGGATTTGTCTTTGTCTTCTAAGTGTCTTTGTAAACCTGAAATTATAAACCAGACATTATTGCTAGCCATAGTAATTATTAGCAGGACATGAATCGAGGCAATCGCTATTCCTGATATATATTAGTGCTATGAATAATCGTAATGTAGATATTACCTGTAACTGAAGCAGCAATAAAACCAGCCATAGCCCCAACTAGCATCATTCCCTCAACGCCCAGGTTTAACACGCCCGATTTTTCAGTCACTAATTCACCTAGTGCCGCCAAAATTAGAGGTGTAGCTAACCGTAGGGTATCACTGATGATTAAGCAGATTGTTTGGATGTTCACCCTTTGTAACCGTAGGAAAAACTACCTCCGCCAGATGTTGTTCTTGGGCTTGTATTTCCAGTAGTTGGGGAATCGTCACAAATCGATAGCCTTGGGCTTTGAGACCTGCGATCATTTCTGGTAAAGCCTTGACGGATCGAGAACGGTTGCCGCCCCCATCATGCATCAGTACAATTGCGCCGGGTTTTGCATATTTAAGCACATTTTTTATCAGCATTGGCACTTGAGGCGAACGACGTTCAGCATCTCCCGACTCTTCTGACCACATCATGACAGCGTACTTCTCGTTTTTGGCGTATTGGGCTAGTCCATTATTCAGAAAGCCGCCGGGGGGACGAAATAGAGTCGTTTTCTCTCCTGTCGTCTTGTAGATGATGTCTGCCGTGCGATCAATTTCACTAGCCGCAGTCGCTCCATCCATTTTAAAATACCAATGATGCCATGTATGATTGCCAATTACATGACCATCAGCAGCCACTTGCTTGGCTATTTGGGGAAAATATTTCACCATTTGCCCAAGCATAAAGAATGTCGCCTTGATATTATTTTTCTTCAAAATTTCTAAAATCTGTACTGTATTTTTGGGGCCAGGGCCGTCATCAAAAGTTAGGGCGATGACTTTCTCATTTGCTTTTAGTTTCGCTTGATAAACGATTGTTCCCTGAAAAGGCTTCGGCACTTCATTCATCTGGTCTGTAGCTGGGGTGATAGACTCTGCATCTGCACTCATTGCCCTACCTAAACTCGTTTTAGCACTCTCGCCTTTTGGCTTTTGAATTCCGAACAGATGGTCAAGTTTAGTTGTGCCTACAAGCAGAATGATACCCATACTACCTACACAAGCAAGTGATGTAATAGTTACTACCTTCAGTAATAGCGATAATTTCCGATTAGACACATTAAATCTCCTTAATTATTAGTCATTAGGCAAAACAGTTCTGAGGTCTGAGTTGCCAGTTCTGAGTAAAGAAGTAAGATTCCCCATTCAGGACTCAGCACTGGGCACTCAAAACTCCCTACTCTCTTATCACATCACTCGTACTCGGTTGTAAATTAATATATCTGTTGCTAAAAGAAAAAAGAATAAAATACCTTAAAACATCGCAGCTAAAGGAAGTCCCTATTTAATCTGCACTAATTCGCCACCTATGGATAAAAGTGCCATCAAAAGACTGGATAAAATAATACCCAGTTGATTTAATCGGCCAATAAAAGCAGCAATGATGGCAGTATAACCGTAACCAGGAGAAATGTTAGGACAAAGTTGACCGCAGCAGGAAAATTACTGAGTGCATCGGATGCATATGCTTTAACTACACCCGTCCCCAATGTGGGCGAATATAACTTAACTGATATCTCACCGAAATTGCCAACAACTGATGCGCTCAAACTCTATGTGCCAGTCTCTAGTGGACAGCAATTGATTCTCAATATATCCAACATTGTAGACACTGAGTGGCAATGGGTAGTTACAAACATTGATTGATTTTATGCACCAATAGTAAAGTTTAATATAAAAGCATTTAACATAAGAATAACTCAATGGTGATGTGGGGCACGATCGCTGCCTTCGGAGCCAGAAATCCCGGTCTTTATATGCTTATAGCCTCCCACATCACACGCAGCACTTGTAATGTTAGTCTTGAGACTCCTCAGAGATAGATTCTGACTCAGTTTCAAGTTCTTCTGTTTTGACTTTCGGGGCTGGAGGTTTAACGGGTTTTGGGCCACGCGCTAGGGCAGGATTACCCTGCTGCCTATTTTCATTCCCATAGGATGCTTTTTTCTCTGTGCCAGACGAGCGATTACGGCTCGGTTTTGAGCTTTTGGGGTTGGATTCAATAGGAGGTATAGAATCCGAATTTTCGGTATTGTTATCAGTGCTTTCTTGAGACTGACGTTCCGATTTCTTGATTGGGCGTTCTACCATTGTTGATTTTTGTAAATTTATCTGTATAGTACATCGATTTGGTTACTATCAAACTGTCAAGTAGCATTTTTTCAAGATTTTCTTGTTAGAATTACTAAATAGCTATGTTTATTGAATTGACAATAAAGTAGCCACCCGACTTGATCAACTACCTTAAAAAGCATTCAAAATCAATAAGCAATTAACTCACTAAATGTTGAATAGGTGCGTTATCAATAACCTAACGCACCCAACAACTATTCAACAAAATTAGGTCGTGCCTTCCCCGTTGATTTCAACTTTTGCTCTAAAACGTCCCAATTTTCTTGCTCAATTAAATTAGTCAACTCATCAAGATTGTGACGATATTGTTGCAGCGATCGCAGCAATGCTTGACGATTATACCGCGCCATCATTACACCCAACTCTGGATTCCCACCACCCACACGACTGGTATCCCGAAAACCTGAACTAGCAAATTTTTGGGCTAATTGCAAAACATCAGGGTCAGTTTCACTCAAACAAGCAGCAATCAACGAGGAACTGACCATTACAGGTAAATGGGAAATCCAACTAACAGCTCGGTCATGTTGCTCTGGTTGACAATAGTGGATATTCGCTCCAAGCGATCGCACAATTTCTTCCAGCACCGTAATTGCAGTGGTTGGTGTTGTAGTTATCGGTGTTAATACATAAGGTTTATCAACAAATAAATGCCGCTGTGCAGCTTCTATTCCACTATCTGTTTTTCCCGCCATTGGATGACCGCCGATAAAATTATTCCAAAGGGGAGAAATCGCCTTGACTATCTGTGCTTTCGCCGAACCCACATCAGTCACGACGGTAGCGGTAGACAAATGAGCGCTCAACTGTTTCAATTGGGGCACAATAAGCGCTAAGGGTGTACAAATAAATACAACCTCTGCGGCTGCTAACAGGCTCAGATCAACTGATGCTTGATCAACAGTGCCGAGGGCAACTGCCTTTTGACACGTGGCTTCACGGCGACTAACTCCTAAGATATGATGTCCTTGCGATCGCAAATCAAAACCCAAAGATCCGCCTATCAGTCCCAGTCCTAAAATCCCAATATTCATTTTTGATTTTGACATTCCGTTTTTTATGATACCAACTATTAAAGTTGGCATCCAAGGGGTAGCATCGATGACTATAGAGGAATTATTGGAACAATACGCAGCAGGAGTCTTAAATTTTAGTGGTGTTGACCTCACAGAAGCTAACCTGAGTGGGGCCAAACTCAGTGGTGTGAATCTTAACGATGCTAATTTAAGTATAGTTAACCTGAGTGGCGCGAATCTGAGTGAAGCTAACTTGAGCAATGCCAAGCTGAATGTAGCCAGACTGAGTGGTGCGAATCTTTCTAGCGCCATCTTGAACAACGCTAGTCTCAACGTCGCTAATTTGATTCGAGCGGATCTGGGTCGCGCTCAACTTAGAGGAGCCTCGTTGATCCGCGCCGAGTTAATTCGTGCTGATCTGAGTCGTGCTGACCTGTTAGAGGCTGATCTCACCAGTGCCGATCTGCGAGAGGCCACACTCCGCCAAGCGAATCTCCGTCACGCTAATTTGAGTGAGGCCGTCTTGAGAGGCGCTTCCTTAACTGGAGCCAACTTGGAAATGGCTAACTTAAACGCCACTGACCTGAGTCGTTCTGACATTAGCGGTGCAAATTTGCGAGATGCCGAACTTAGACAAGCGAATCTCAGCCATGCTAACCTGAGCGGGGCAGATTTGAGCGGGGCGAATCTCCGGTGGGCAGATTTGAGCGGGGCGAATCTCCGGTGGGCAGATTTGAGTGGCGCAAAATTGAGCGGGGCTACTTTAATTGGCGCAGATTTAAGCAATGCCAATTTAACGAATACAATTTTAATCCATGCCAATTTAACTCAGGCAAAATTAATTAAGGCGGAATGGATCGGTGCTGATTTAACAGGAGCAACTTTAACTGGGGCAAAGCTTTATGCCACCTCCAGGTTTGGTTTAAAAACCGAAGGCATGATTTGTGAATGGGTTGATCTTAGCCCCAGAGGCGATCGCTCCATTATCCAAAACTTCCATTCCGAAGACTCACGAGATTTTTTTAATGAAACACCACCAACAATCCGGATTATTGTTGATGCACCCTTAGAATACGAAGCCAATTTTGCTCTTGCTGGCGCTTACTACCAAATTGCTCAGGAATACCGGGGACTGAAACAACCCCCAAGCGTGGAAAATGGGCGTCGCCGAACTGTTTTCACATTTCATGTAGATAGCGACGAAGCATTATTTGCCACTGCTTACATTGTGACTCTTCCTTTTCTAGATGCGGCATCTACCCAAAAGAATATTTTGAGTATGATGGAAATGATTAGCAGTGAAGTTGTTGCGAACCAAGATTTAAAATCGCTAAAATCTCCCCATCTGGTGAAACAATTAAATCTTCTTGTAGAGCAAGCTATGAGTCAGGCTACAACAATTAAACAGATGAAAAAAAATATCGAAGTAGCTGCGAAGTTAAATTTTTGTAAAGCCTCAACCCAAATAATTTTAACGAATTCTAGCGCCCACACTTTGATTGTCCATGACCATCCTAACTTTGGGAAAAGATTTATTAATCGCTCTGCTCTCAATGCTTCAGCTTATGATGATATATCTAATGAATCAATAAAATATGATATATTGCCTTCGTTAAATATGGTTATAGATTTTGTCCAAGGATTTCACTATATTAGTCATTAATCATGGGGCATTGGGGAGCCAGTGCGTTGCGGAGGTTCCCAGAGTTGTACCCCTACGGGGAAGCAAGCTACGCGCAGCGTCTCCCCTTCTCCCATTCGTGAGAGGCTAGCGCCTGCCGTAGGATGCCCGAACGCAAAAGCGTCTCCTGTCTTGAGAAGGGCTGTAGGGAGAAGCAACTAACGTTATTGGGCAAATGAGAAACAATAAAAAACAAAATTTTGGAGGACAAAAATGCGCGATACCTTTAATAAAATGATCGGTCGAACTCGCTATGTAGTCTTTCGTCTATTTCTGCACTTAGGGGGAGGTGAGGTAGCACCAATTTTGGGAGTATTAAATAGTGCTGGACGAGATGCGATCGATGTTGATGGCGACTTAGAAGTTTTGGGAGAAGGATTGGTAGAAATTAGCCAAACCCTGCTGCAATACGATGAATATTGGCTTTGTGCTGCCAACGAAGGTGACGTATTTTGGGATGAAGGCGAGGCAGGAGATTACGTGAATGAATTATTTACTGACTCTGCCGAAAGATATCTTAGTGAACCAGATTACAGTCCTAACTCTGGATTGAATGAACCTTTATCTATACCTGTAACGCGCAACGTCATTGTGATGATTACAGTAGCTTATGAAGGAGAAGTACCAGAATTAGAAACTGATCTTTCTAACATTCAGGCACTCAAGGAAGGATTGAAAGCATTGATAAATTTGCATTATAAACATAGATTGAAGGCAATCCAAGTGCATTTCTCGCCAGCACAGTTAGGTGATGAACTCACTAGCGATCAACTGTTGCAATATTACCCAGAATTGATTCCTTTGTAATCTGTTGGGTAGTCCGTACTTACTGCTCACATCAATAAATTGTTAAGCTCAGAGATAGGACAATAATCCAATGATCATGACTATAGTACGTAAATTTACTGCCGTTTTTTTAGCTCTGAGTTTGTGTATGACAACTGTCGCTTGTGGTGGGGGAAACCAAACTACTTCTCCGACTAAGAACGTTAGCCAAACTTCTACTAACACAAAGCTGAGTGACGGCGAGTATCAAATACAACAAGCTACATATGACGATGCAAGTGGTGAGTACAACCTGTTTTTACTTAATAATAAGCCCCCAACCTTTGCAACTGAAAATTTGCAAATGGCACGGTTAACTGATGATGAAATTAAGCAGGGTAAGAAGACCTATCTGAAGGTAGAAAAAGGACAACCAATTTTATATCTGACGGAAGACTTTAAAATTGAGTACGTCCATAACGTTACCGAGAATAAAACCAATCCCCAAACAGGACAACAAGAGACGGTTGTAGTCCGTCGAGAAAATAGCTTCTGGGCACCGTTTGCCGGGTCTGTGGCTGGTAGTTTGGCCGGTCAGGCAATTGGTAGTATGTTGTTTAGACCCCAGTATTATGTACCCCCTGTCTATCAATCAGGACAAGGATTAAGTGGCTTCGGTGGATATGGTGGAAGCTATGGCCAAGCAGTTCAAAACTACCAAACTCGCTACAATACGTCACCCGCAGCCGTGACAAATCGCACTGCGTTCCGCAATACAGGGACAATTAGAAGGTCATATCCTGGAAATTCAACTATACGCAATACACCGCGTAGCACTACAGGTAATAACCGTCCTTCGGGTTCTGGTTTTGGTGGTAGTACGTTGCAACCCTCTGGCAGAGCCACTTCACCTAGACGCAATTCTGGTAGTGGTTTTGGTAGTGGGCGTAGTACAGCACCCCGCCGTTCAAGTGGTTTTGGCAGCAGACGCCGTTAAGAAAATTTTGTTGCTGGTCAATGAAGAATTCTTGAGCGGGGAAGGTTTCAAGGTGGGGAGAAACTAAAGCTAATTAACGGGCTGAATGCTTTTTGTTAGTAGGCTGTTGGGAGATGTCGTCATAGAAATATTTGACGATATCTCTCTAAAAAGAACTAGGAAAAAGCTACCACCATTCGATTAGCAATTTTTTCAGTAAAATAGCCAACCCTCAGCAAATTTAACAAACTATAACCCTAGTATTACCCAGATATCCCCCCGCAGTTGTTTAATCCGTTTCAAATCCTTTTATACAATTTAAAAGATTTCAGAATGCGACACCTCATTACACACCAGCCCTACAATCGCTGTCACACGCGGATGTAGGGTTTTTTATCTGCTCGTGACGGATTGGATATTTTGCCTGGTATGATCCCAACACATAGTAAAAGCCCCATTAATCCAAGCATATTGAATTAAGCCCCTCTTTAAAAGGGCTTGGGGGGAGCTTCCGGGAAAAAATATCACAAAAGAAAGCGTATTGCTTTATATCTATACAATTGGCAACGATTAATTATGAATTATTCGGTCAAATAATATGAAATACCAAATACAAATATTGCTAAAAGAACAGGAATCATTTTATTAAAGTCTATTCGCTCTTTTTTAACTATTTCTAAACAAGATATCGGAATCATCAGAGGCCAGAAGATAGTTGTGACCAAAAACATCACAACTGATAAAAATTTATCTTCTGGAGTAGAAGCAGGATGACGTAGGGAAAATATTAACCAATTACTTAAAAAATAGCATGTCATAAACAGGTAACTAATAGTTAAAGTCAGTTGTATCTGATTCACCGTGAGGACTCCTGAAGTTATGTAAGCTTCACCAAACATCATCCGTACAAAGTTATAACATATTTAGTTTTCTCCCTTGCCCTGGTAAATTCCAATGTCTTTATGTACCAAATTTGTGCCATTTGTGTCAAACTTATCTTACTGTTTGTAGAGTCTAGTTAACCGTCTTTAGAGAAACTTTTAAATTTGGGATGATGAATATTCAATTACATTATCCAATATTTAAAATTTGGTTAGCTATAAGAGTAATAATTAAGCAGTCTTAAAAAATCGAATAATTTCACGGACATGATCGAGAAATTGTCCGTCAGTGGAAAGTTGCGCGATCGCATTCCTTGCTTCTCTCACCAAACGCTCATGTTCACTTTGATTGGTCGCCCGTGATTCCTCCAAATTAGCAGCAATCCGGGCTAAATCTCTGCGAGTTTCTTCGGCGAAGTGTTGTTGAGTTGCTGGTAATGAATAAGATTTTTCTGGGTTAAGTTGCTCCTGGAATGACTGGATTTTTTGTTCCAATATAGAGAAGCGATCGCGCAGTTCAACAATATCTTCGCGCGGATACTTCCACTCTTGGCGAATCATCGCTAACCGCGCATATAAATACTCATATGCCCGAATAGCTGGACGCAGAATTGTTAATAATAAAGCTGCACCAGAACTGATATATCCCACCGTACTAATACCAGTGGCAGCAAGAGTATAAAGACCAACGGTTGAGAATAAGTGTAAAGCAATGGCAACCCAGAGCGATCGCTTTGCCAACACTGTGACATACTTCACTTGTTTATCATCGACTGGAATTCCTTTCTCCTTGGATTGTGCTGCTTCTGCTAAGACTTCTTTGGCTTGAAAATGTACATTCCACGGTACAGTAACAATTACTAACAGCCACCAAAAACTTGCACCACCAATCACCCAATCAAGAAAGTTACCAGCAGGGATGTGCAACCATTGCAGTAAGCCAAAAGCCGCCAGCACCACAACTACAATTCCAGCAATGCAACTGATAAAAAAGTTAATATACATCTTGCCCTGTCTTTGGTGAAACTATTACCTCGATCATGACTGTACTCTAGCAGTTATACGTAAATCATTGTGATGGTTTTTCTATTTGCACACACCAGCTTTTTAATGAGATAGCTACGCCAATTAGGTTGAGTATCTTTGCTACCCTTTTGGGGAAAGTAGCAACAGACATGATTGTGATGGTTTTTATAATTGCATATGTATAAATAAAATGAACCGCTATTTAGAAAGAAAGAAGGGAGAAATAATGGAATACTGCTTTGTAGAGTTTCAAGTAGATGATTTCACAAGATTCAATGCTCTTTGTGAAGTTTTTAACGAAATTAAAAAAGATAAAGACAATAATTATTGGCGTAATGAAGAAGATTGGCTAATTTTTTTTGATCGCAAGGCACTATCAAATTTTTGGTGGCCTAGTGAAGAGGAAAAGACTGAACATTATCGCCGCTGGTTTGCAACACCTGTGGAACAGAGGTGGACAGATCCTAGCCTCAAAACTCCTTGGGACTTTGAGTCTATGTTTGATGCTTTTGAAAATGGTGAATATCAATTAATTTCTTGTAGTATGGTTTCTGCCGACAGAGCTAGACTTGAGTTTGAACCCTTTAGCTATCCCTATGGCGGAATTGGTGCAATACAGGCGTTAGTTGAATCCTTCGATTTTGTAATTCTTGCAGAAGATGACGGTACAGGATACACAAAATTTAACCTGTAGTTTGGGAAAACAGTGAGGCAATTCAAACCTTTCCCCGTCCCTATTGGATGAGATAACTACGCCAAATTGATTGAGTATTTTTGCTACCTTTTTCTGGAATTAGCGATCGCCAAGTTTTACCTTCTTGCTGAATTTGCAGGTAAACGTCAAAGGGTTGTTGTGGCTGCGTCAAGCGTCGTTTTGGCAACTTAACAATCAAGTCATAAGTTCCTCGAACGCGGAAAGCTGGTAAATTTTCAATCGTTAGGGGTTGTTCCTGGGTAATTGATAGCCGTTTGATTTCAAATCCTTGAAAATCTAGATCCAACTGTTGGCTAAGTTTTTGTTGAGTTTGTTCTAGCCCAAGTGCGATCGCTTTTTGCACTAACTCGCTAGTCGGTAGCAGTCCAATACTGCCACAAGCTGTCACTAGCACTAGCAATATTGCTATCAAAACTAACCGCACTATGTTATTCACTGCTTGATCTGCTATTTTCTTCCTTATCAGTTTAACCGGACGTGTAAAAACTAGTAAAGACACGGTATAACCGTGCCTTAATTCGCAAAAAGGATTATTTTGACAAGTTTTTGCTTTACAGTAGTATTAATACTGGCGTAAAATTGCAGATAATGAACTATCTTTACGAAGATCCATCAAGTCTGCCAAAGATTCTGTACGTGTATCCAAGTGGTGCTTGTGTTCTGCTGGCAGAACCGTCACCAGATGTTTTGGTTTAGCTTTGATCTGCATAACGGGCATCAGTCGTGGCTGTGGTACAAAAATTGGCTGGTTTTTAGGAAGGCGTGGTTCCAATCTTTGATAATGGCTTTGTGCCAAGCGTGCCTGATGGCGGTTAATCTGTTTTTGAACTTTTTGCGGTTGTGCTTTCCGGTTGAGCATTCGGAAAATGAGCAAGCAACCACTACCACAACTGAGGACGATCGCAGCCACCATCCATAAAGGTGTAGGATTACTATTCTCAGAGGGTGCATTGATTGGTTGTTCAACTATAACTGGGATTTTTTCTGGTTCTTCTTGTGCTACCTGTCCAGCATTACCTAAGCTATACAGGGCAAAGCCACCACCTCCGATAAACATGGCTAAAAACCCAGTAAACAATAGCCAAGGATGATGTGCAACCAGATATATCAGAACATTCGAGCTTTGTTTTAGTCTCGATTTCCTTTTTGTCAGCTCTGGAGTAGCCCCTCTTCGTTGGGTTCGCTCGCGCTGTACACTCTGACTTTTTTCCATGATTACTTTCAGATTTGTACCCCTCTAGTCAATAAATTGTACTGGAGGAGTCAAGCATCAGGTATCCGTAACAAAATTTTAGATTCAAGTAGCTTTTTTGTAAAACATACGCTACCAAATCCGGCTAACTTTTGCCAAAATTCTGTATTTATTGTGACTTTTTGCCGTAATACTCTGAAATCAGTTTGCTTATTTTCTCCCTCAGCTAGGAGAATGCCTAGCGATCGCAAGTTGAATTAACCGATCAACTAATTCTGGAAACGAGACTCCACTATGGGCCCAGAGTTGGGGATACATACTCGTTGCAGTAAAGCCTGGCAAGGTGTTGATTTCGTTAATCAAAACTTCTTTTGTCGCTTCCACGTAGAAAAAATCTACCCTTGCCAACCCCGCAGCGTCAACAGCTGCAAAGGCTTGCAAAGCCATGTCTTGAATTTGACGGGCGATCGCATCTGGAATCGGTGCTGGTATCAGTAAATCTGCCAATCCTTCAGTATATTTAGTTTCATAATCATAAAAGTCGCTGTCATATGTAATCTCTCCAATGACAGAGGCTTGGGGTTGATCGTTACCTAAAACGGCACACTCGACTTCCCTGGCTACGACACCAGCTTCTACAACTATTCGGCGGTCATAACTGGCAGCATTATCTAAGGCGGCTTCCAATTCTTGGCGCGATCGCACTTTGGCAATACCCACTGATGAACCTAAATTAGCAGGCTTGACAAAAGCGGGATAACCTAATGCTGCCTCAATTTCATCACACAATTTCGGAAATACGCAAGGATTAGACCAAACCTGCGCTCTAGTTATCGCCTTGTATTTTACCTGTGCTAATCCCGCTTGCTCAAAGGCCATTTTCATGGCAATTTTATCCATCCCCATTGCCGAACCTAACACCCCAGAACCAGCAAAGGGGACTTGCATCAAGGTGAGTAACCCTTGAATTGTCCCGTCTTCACCGTTGGGACCGTGGAGAATGGGAAACCAAACATCTACTTGGGCAACTTGAGAGGGAGATTGCCACTTGTTGAGGGTTTGGGCTTGAGGGTTGGATGTGAGATGTCCTTCAGAAGTTGATTCTTCAGATTCCAGTAGCGGACTGCCGGTTGCTAAAACCTTTTGGGGTGTTTCTCCTGCTAGCCAACGTCCATCTTTTTGGATGTAAAAAGGCAGTATTTCGTACTTACTAGTATTTTGCTCTGCACTCAAGGCTTTAGCGATCGCCCGAGCTGAGTTGATCGAAACTTCATGTTCTCCCGAACGACCGCCAAACAGTAACCCCACACGCAGCTTAGTCATTTTCGGTTCCTCCACACTCCTCAAGCAGATAGCGTATCACAACCTACAAAAATTGCTATATTTTTCTATATTATTTTATTGCCTGTTCAAACCCTGGATACAAAAAACTCTCCTATTTGAGGTGTCAAATTATAGTGAGCTTTTAGAGTTGCTAGGTAACGTACGGGTGTGCATTGGCATTGTCAGTCGATACAATCCCATTGTCAGTCGATACAATCCCATTGTTAGTTGATACAATCGCATTGTTAGTCGATACAATCGCATTGCAGGTCAAAATACTTGTGTGTAAACCTTAGCTTAAAAGGAGAGAGGAATGAAATCTTACTCCCCTTTCGTTGTAGGGAAGGGGCTGTTATTGTTAGGTCTCTATTAAACTCAACACGATAAGTGCTATAAAACCTTTTACTCTCAATCATCAAATTTATAATCTTCTTTCTACTTGGTGTCTCTACCTCCTGCCTCTTGCCTTCAATTAAAACAATCGTGTTGTCAGCTACAGTTATATTCCAGGAAAGTAGGCAACAATATTGAGAAATAACTAGAAATGCAGCCCTACCTATAAAAGATGCTGCCGTTTCATGAAACCTCGAATCATTGTTTGTGGCTTAGGACTTACCGGATATAAAACCTTTCGGTTGCTGAGAGAGCAGGGAGCCTTCGTTGTTGGTATTCATCACCAATCCATCCCTGGCGAAACAGCACCAGATGTGATTGTTGGCGATTTACAAGCAGTTTCTACCCTAACAGCAGCCGGAATTCAACAGGCAGACACTTTAGTAATCACTGGATCTAAAGATGCTCTGAATTTGTCTATTATGATGCAAGCGCGGGTGCTGAATCCCCAAATTCGGATTATCAACCGTTTTTATAATACAAATTTGGGGGAGCGCCTAGATCAAAGTTTGCCAGACCACTTGAGTATGAGTGTTGTGGGATTAGTAGCACCCGTATTCACGTTTGCAGCATTGGGAAACCAAGCGATCGGACAAATCAAATTATTTGAGCAAACTTGGCCGATTCACGAAGAATACATTGATGAAAACCACTTGTGGAAGGGCCTACAGCTGAGTGAATTGTGGGAAGATCGATCGCGGATGCTGATTTATTACTTGCCAGTAGAAGGTGAGATGGATTTGGTATCAGCTGTAATATCTGGACAAAAGATACAAGTAGGCGATCGCTTAATTGTTGGCACCCAACCTCGCATCCGTTCTCCTCGGAGATCATTGATTAAAAAACTGATGAAAGTCTTGACTAATCTTAGGCTGTTTCAGCAACACGGGCGAGGGGTAGTGGTGGGTGCTGTTGTACTATTGGCGGTTATTGCGATTGCTACACTCACCTATATATCGGCTGAGTTGAGTGTGTCTCCTATCGATGCTCTATATTTTTCTGTAGGCATGATAACGGGAGCGGGTGGTAATGACAAAGTAGTAGAAAATGCTCCTAACAGTATTAAGCTATTTACTGTTGTGATGATGCTGGTTGGAGCAGTGGTGATTGGTATTTGGTATGCAATGCTCACTGATTTTGTCTTAGGAAGCCGCTTTAAGCAATTTTGGGATGCAGCCCGAATTCCCCAGCGATATCACTACATTGTCTGTGGCTTGAGTGGTATTGGGGTGAGAATTGTCCAGCAACTCCACGCCAGCGGATATGAAGTTGTAGTAGTTGAACCCGACTCCAACAACAAATATGTCAATACCGCCCGCGAACTCGGTATCCCCGTCATTCAGGGTGATGCCAGCTTTCGCACAATACTCAAAGCCAGCAATATAGAGTCTGCCGCCGCAGTGCTTGCTGTTACTAACAATGATGCTACCAATCTGGAAATTGCCCTCAAAGCCAAAGGCTTGACACCCAAGATTCCGGTGATTGTTAATTATGCCGATCCCGATTTTGCCGGCGTAGCGCAACAGCTATTTGGCTTCGAGGCTGTACTGAGTCCAGCTGAACTAGCGGCCCCAGCTTTTGCCGCTGCGGCACTAGGGGGACGCATCCTCGGTAATGGCATCACAGCCGATAGTCTTTGGGTGGCTTTTGCAACTGTGATTACACCTTCACACATCTTTTGTGGTCGGTGGGTGAAAGATGTAGCCATGTCTACTGATTGTGTACCTTTATATTTAGAAAAAAATCACCAAGTCCATCATGGCTGGGATTTATTAGAAAATAATCTCAGTGTTGGGGATATTTTGTATATGACGATGCCAGCGACGCGGCTATATCAATTGTGGCGGGACGAGCGAGTTTATGAATCACATACTTAAGGCGATCGCAGCGCCAACATCTTTTCTACAAGACGCTTTGAAGGGGTACAGCTTTTAAATTTTGCGAAGCGACTTGACACCGATGAGCAATGCTGTGCCCCTACGGTGTGTTAGTTAAATCAGTTGGTTTATTAAAAACTTCTAAAATCTGTCGGCAAATCTGTTTGAGCTTATCCCCAATTTCACCAGAAGGCAAGGACGCGCCGACAATACTCCAATTTTCTACCGTAGAAAGTCGCCACGCCTCGCCGCGATGATCAAATCCAGCTACCTGCACGCCGATCGCCCGGCATGAGTTATTGATCGGATCTTGATAAAATCGAATTTGAATTAAAATACTGCGACTTCGCCAAGATTTGCTAATACCAGGAAAGTGAAAGCCAATGTCTATAGAGTCTGGATCGACTAACTGCCTGGTTTCCGGGTCATTTTTCCAGGGTTTGAGATCAGATTTGGCATCAGGAAACTCGAATTTGAACAAATTAACCACCGTAGCAATGTTGCTGGCGAGTTCAAGGTTCGTTGCCTGTTCAGCTGCATTCACTAAAAAACACTCCTATATTGACATCGGCATCTTCAGGGATGTGAAGACATAAAAACCGCCATAAGGCTTATATTATTGGTGTTTCAGCTTATCAAGACCTTTGAAATTTAGCAACTCTAAATCATACTTCTCTAACAATCATTGTTACTAACAGATGCCAAAAATCGCTTCTTGTTGGGACTGGCTAACACCTATTAAGTAATTATACTTAAAAATTCCTTAAAAGCAGATGAAACTCTGCCCTTTGTAAAAAATATCAAAATTTTCTGCAAAATCCTTGGCTGATAAGAATCCCCAGTCAGTTCTACTTCAGAAAACTGAAGGCAATGAATCTTCCGGCGAACTTTTGTGGTGATTGGGAGAAACTGAGCATCAAAGCTGTGTGCTGCTTACCAGCCGGGAAAAACCTGCCGAAATCGCTGCCACCGAAGGTGATGGTTTCCCAGTTCGGACTCTGGCTTTATCAAGATTAGAAGTCACAAGTACCCGTCTTAATCTGTCGGGACTCAGCTGCACGTTAGGTTCTGTTTTTAACCTTTCTGCTAATTGACTTTTCGCCTCTTACCATCAGTATCTTTGCTTTGGCGATCGCCAAAGCAAAGATACTGAGAAAGCCTCCAGCCGCCCGGTTAAGTTGGTGAGGATGAAAGTTGCAGCCAGAGCAGCGTGGTTACTATTTAGAGAATTGGTTAAAAGTTGACTAGAGTGAACGATAAATTGCGCTAGCGATCTAAAATGACACTGGTAATCGGTAAACAAAAAGCAATTAAGTTCAGTGTATGGCGCGTCAACGCTCGATTTTTTCATTTGTTCTAGTATTATTGGCCACATTCCTCATTAGTTGTGGTGGTCCTGGTGTCGCGGTGGCACCTCCAACTTATACGGCAACACAACTTGAAAGAATTCAGGCATATGTTCCTGAAATTCAGGCTGTGCGCGATCGCTCACAAGAGTTGAAAACCCTGATCCAAAGAGGTGATTGGATCAACGTGCGTAACTTTATACATGGTCCGGTAACAGAAGCAAGGCTGCATCTGACTTATGTCACTTCCAACCTTCTACCTAAAGACCAACCCACAGCACGTCAAATAACGCGAGATTTGTTTAACGACCTGGTTAAACTTGATAGAGCTACTAGTGCTGGCAATCCTCAAATTGCCTTGAGTACCTCCCAAGCTGCTTTCACAGACATTGACAAATTCCTCGATTTGCTTCCTAAAGCAGAAGAGAGTTAAGAGTTAGGAGTAGAGACGCGATTAATCGCGTCTGTACAGGAGTTAGGAGTTAGGAATTTTAAATTTTTAACTCCTGACTTCTAACTCCTAACTTCTCACTTCTAACTCTAAGCACAAGTCATGAATGTAGTTATTATCGGTTGTGGTGTAGTTGGGGCTCTGATCGCCTATGAACTAAGTCAAGTAAAAGGGCTAAAAATCACGGTTTGCGATCGACAACCACCAGCACAAGCTTCCACGGGCGCTGCACTTGGCGTTTTAATGGGCGCAATCAGCCAAAAAATTAAGGGCAAAGCTTGGCAGATGCGACAAACTAGCATCCAACGCTATGAAACTTTGATTCCTGAACTAGAAGCTTTAACGGGTCGCAAAATCCCTTTTAATCGCCAGGGAATTCTCATGCTTTTATCTGATCCCTCCTTGATCACGGGGGTTGGGGGAATCTCAGCATGGGAAAAACTAGTAGAAATTCGCCACTCTCAAGGCTGGCACTTAGAAATTTGGGACACTGCTAAACTCCAAAATATGTGTCCTCAAGTTGATCACGAAAAAATTACTAGCGCTGTCTATTCTCCTCAAGACCGTCAACTTGATCCAACTGCCCTCACATTAGCTTTAGTTGAGGCTGCCCAGCAAAATGGTGTAACTTTCAAATTTGGCGTGACTGTTTTGGATGCCCAAACCTCACCACCTGAGTCTTCCCCCCAATTTTGCGTTCAACTTGAGACTACAGAAGGAAAAATAGCCGCTGATTGGTTTGTAGTCGCAGCAGGGCTAGGTTCAACACCATTGACAGCAAAATTAAATCAGATAATTGATATCCGTCCTGTGCTTGGGCAAGCATTGCAACTACGTGTAGGGCATTCATTAGGCAATCCTGACTTCCAGCCAGCGATTACAGGTAACGATGTCCATATTATTCCTGTGGGCGGTGAAGATTATTGGGTGGGTGCAACAGTGGAATTTCCCAGCAATGAAAATGAGTCCAGTCCGTTGCGGGGGTTCCCCCCGTTAAAGGAACTGGCGAACCCGAAGGGTGAGATACCGCCAAATCAAGAACTGCTGGAATCTGCTAGAGAACAAGCGATCGCATTTTGCCCAGAGTTAGCCACAGCAACTATTATCCGCACTTGGTCGGGGTTACGTCCTCGTCCTGAAGGACGCCCAGCCCCAGTTATTGGTAAGTTGTCAGGGTTTAATAATGTCCTCCTAGCTACTGGACACTACCGCAACGGCGTTTTACTTGCACCCGCCACAGCTTATGCAATTCGTGAGATGATTATTCCTCAGGGAGTGGGTAATGGGGAGTGGAGAGTGGGGGGATGAGGGAGCAGTTCTTGCTGGGAGCAGGGGGATGAGGGAGCAGGGGGAGCAGGGGGGGAAAGAAAATAACTAATACCCAATACAACTCTTGGAAAGGCTGCGCCCTAAGCGTAGCTATGCCGCAGGCTTTACGACGCCGTTCTAACCTCAGCAACTCTTAGAGACGCTACGCGAACACTCGGCACAAGTCGGCTCCTTTCGGCAACTCTTAGAGACGCTCTTGCGAACGTTCAAGGCAAGCTGCTCAGGACAAGCTCAGTTACAAGTGTCCTGTTTGTCCAATGCCCGATGACGCCACTTGCTCCACTTGGGGAGACCCCATCGCCCTTGGCGTCTCCCCTTCTCCCAAAGGGAGAGGCTTACGCCAAGAGAGAAGACCGCAGTAGCTCCCCCATGCCCAATGCCTAATGCCCTGTTTGGCCAATCCATAGGAAAATAGCGTGTCAATAACAGAACATAAAATCGATGTAGATTCACTGGAATGGTTTTATCGCGAATCTTTACCAATCGGTAGAACTGACTTAGCGCCTGTGTTGTTGCTACACGGCTTAGTTTCACAAAGTTATAGTTGGCGTAATATTATACCTGCTTTAGCGAATCAGGGTACAAGAGCGATCGCTCCAGATTGGATTGGTTATGGCAATTCTTTAAAACCAGAAAAACGAGATTTTGCTTACACTCCCGATGCTTTTATCACAGCTTTAGAAGGATTTATCAAAGCGCTAGAAATTGAACATTTTTCTTTAGTTGTACAAGGTTTTTTAGGTTCTGTAGGACTACAATATGCCTTGCGTCACCCAGAACAAATTGCTAATTTAGTTATCTTAAATACACCAATTTCAACTGCTGCTAAATTACCCTGGAAAATTAAACAAATGGGTTTACCTTTGGTAGGTGAAGTCATGACCCAAGACCCCCTATTAGTTGACCGGACGCTAGAAGGTGGTAGCCGTTATCGCATCGGAGATAAGGATTTAGATATTTATCGCAAACCATTTTTGAAAGCTTCTGCATCTGGTCGAAGTCTCTTATCAAGTATTCGCAATTTACAACTTGATTCAGCAATGGCAGAAATTGAATCTGGCTTCAAAGAATGGCAACAGCCAATTCTGGTTCAATGGGGGATGATTGACCCTTGGTTATCTGTAGACATTGCCAAAAATTTTACAGATTCTACACCAAATGCCGAATTAATAAAACTTAATAACGTCGGACATTATCCTCAAGAACACTACTATGAGGCGATTTTGGAAGACCTTTTACCCTTTGTGCGTCGTAAAGATACACATTGACAATATCTCTTTGGTAAAAATCGATATTATAAAAATGAAACCACAGATAAATACCGATGAATTATCTGTATTTATCTGTGGTCAAGAAATAAATTCTAGATTTTTGCTAGATTTATAAATGTTATCCCGCCTGCATTTTTTAACTTTTTATTACCATTAAAAATACATTATAACCACAAATAAAGGAGATTAAGACTCATGGCTTATTCATGGTTTAAAGCCTTTCATATTGTCGGATTTGTAGTCTGGTTCGCTGGTTTGTTCTACTTAGTACGTCTTTTTATCTATCACGTTGAAGCTAATCAAGAACCTGAACCAGCACGAACGATACTGAAAAATCAGTATCAAATTATGGAAAAGCGCCTCTACTCTATTATCACTAATCCAGGAATGTTCGTGACGATCGCAATGGCTATCGGTTTATTAAGCACTGAACCAGACGTTTTAAAAGAGGGTTGGTTGCATATCAAACTGCTGTTTGTTGTCATTTTAATTGGTTATCATCATTACTGCGCTCGGCTGATGAAGAAGTTAGCAGTAGATGAATGTGGCTGGAATAGTCAGCAATTACGTGCTTTAAATGAAGCACCTACAGTTATGTTAGTAGCGATCGTCCTGCTGGCTGTATTTAAGAACAATCTGCCTACAGATATCGCTGCCTGGGCTATTTTTGCCATGATTATTTTCATGGCAGTCACTATTCAGCTTTACGCCAAAAAACGCAGGCAGGATAAAGAGAAGCTGACGGCACATATAGGGCAACCACAAGAACAAAGTTAGACAAAGTTGCTGTCTCACACAAAGTAGGGGCACACAGATGTACGCCCCTGCCACACATTGCATCACGACGACAACCGCTCCTGATTACCCATTACTTCATCCTGGAAACTTTTTGAGTAAATCATCCCCAGCAATCACGGTAGTGTAAAAAGTATATTTGTGATTAGCGACATAACGACGGTCTTGTTTAACAATCGCCATAAACTCTCTATGTCCCTCACGGGTACGTCCCACTAAACAACCCGCGCTAGCAAGGCGAATATCATTCCGGGGAAAATCAAAGCCGTAGTGTTGATTCACATAAAAATCATTACCTGTATCAAGTTTGTCGCCAGTCCGTTTAAAATCTTTGTTGAAATCTCTACAAACAGTTATATCTCCAACTTGCACTAATGCTTCATGAGGCTCTGCTGTGCCGTGGGTACCAACAGCCCAAGCTTTGTATTGTCCAAATTGAATCCTAGCTGCTCCTTTGGGATTCATCGGATTATAAGTGTAGTACTTCCCTGGTTCTGTAGTAGCTTCCCAGTGATCTACGATTTTGGGAACGCCATTTACTACTTCAATGACAATCCGGCGATCATTAAATTGATTGGGTGTATCACTGTTGAGCTTCCAGTCTGCATCTATACCCTCTACATAAACAATGTTGTATTCTTTTAGATTGGTAAATACCTGATAACCTTTAGAGTGCAAGTATTTTACAATCCTGCTGGCAATATCATTACCAAGTTTTAAGGGGGGTTTAGGAAGATCATCTATTTTGGTTTCAATCAGTTTCTTGGCTGTGACTGCTCCTAAAAAGTCACTCTCTCCAGTCTTTGTTAATTCTTGAAATTTTTTGAGAGATATCACAGAAACAGGGCCAAATTTCCCATCGGCTGGAGGTTCTAGCAAATCTAAGCCGATTAACAATATCTGAATCTGACGAGACAATTCTTCATCTTGTGCGATCGCATCAAATGACCATTTCTCATTTTTTCCCAAGAAATCTTGTAGTTTCATTATGCACCTGCTTTCATTTACTTACTCCTAAGTATAAACATCATTTTTAAAATTGATGTTGTTTGAAACTATACTATAACCTCAAATATGATGTCATCTGGAGTCTGCGATGTCTACGACGAGCTACGCTAACGCACGCACATTGCCTGAATGCAATCCTTGCCTTGATACAAGCTACATTATTAATTAGCTCAATTTCTCTGCTGCGCGTCCAAGCAGCAAATCGTCGTCAGGCATCGCCTCTGTAAAACCCGAAATGACTAACGAAGAACTGCTGGAAATTATTGAACAAGCTGTCAGAGACAAGGTAACAAGATTAAACCTTTCTGGCAAAGGCTTAACAACTTTGCCACCAGAAATAGTCCAACTCACCAACCTGCAATCACTCTACCTCGGCAACAATCAACTGAGCAGTCTGCCACCGGAAATTGTCCAACTCACCAACCTGCGATGGCTCGACCTCTGGAGTAATCAACTGAGCAGTCTGCCACCGGAAATTGTCCAACTCACCAACCTGTACACCCTCGACCTCAGCAGTAATCAACTGAGCAGTCTGCCACCGGAAATTGTCCAACTCACCAACCTGCACACCCTCTACCTCAGCAGTAATCAACTGAGCAGTCTGCCACCGGAAATTGTCCAACTCACCAACCTGCACACCCTCTACCTCGGCAGTAATCAACTGAGCAGTCTGCCACCGGAAATTGTCCAACTCACCAACCTGCGATGGCTCGACCTCTGGAGTAATCAACTGAGCAGTCTGCCACCAGAAATTGTCCAACTCACCAACCTGCGATCGCTCGACCTCTGGAGTAATCAACTGAGCAGTCTGCCACCAGAATTTGGACAACTCACTAACCTGCAATCCCTCGGCCTGGGCAGTAATCCTTTAGAATCACCCCCACCAGAAATTATCACGAAAGGGTTAAGAGCAATTCTTGACTTTTGTAGGCAGCTGCTAGAACAAAAAACCGATCTCCTCTACGAAGCCAAGTTACTCATAGTGGGAGAAGCTGGTGCAGGTAAAACTACGCTAGCTAAAAAAATTAAAGACCCAAACTATCAGCTCCAGCAGAATGAAAGTTCTACCGAAGGCATCAATGTTATTCAATGGAAATTCCCGTTCAAGGGTAAAGAATTTCAGGTCAACATTTGGGACTTTGGTGGCCAAGAGATTTATCATGCTACCCACCAATTTTTTCTTACCAAACGTTCTTTTTATGCCGTAGTTGCTGATACTCGCAAAGAGGATACAGATTTTTACTACTGGCTAAATGTGGTTAAATTGTTGAGTGATGATAGTCCTTTACTCATTATCAAAAATGAAAAGCAGGAGCGCAAACGGGAAATAAATGAGCGGGAGTTACGGAGCGAATTCACCAATTTTAAGGAAACACTTACTACAAACCTTGCCACTGATCGCGGTATGCAAGAAATCTTGAATACAGTTCAGCACTATATTAGTAACTTACCCCATATAGGAACAAAACTCCCCAAAACCTGGGTCAAAGTGCGGGAAGCTTTAGAACGTGACTCCCACGAATATATTACCTTTGAAAAATATCTGAATATCTGTCAAGAATATGGTTTTACTAAAGAGGAGAACAAACTCCAACTCAGTGGCTATCTGCATGATTTAGGTGTATGCCTACACTTTCAAGACGATGACTTGTTAAGAAAAACCGTGATTCTCAAGCCAACTTGGGGTACAGATGCCGTTTACAAAGTGTTAGATAATCCACAAGTCATTGAAAACCTGGGTCAATTTGACCGTGATGATTTAGCAAATATTTGGCATGAAGACAAATATGCCTATATGCGACCAGAACTGTTGCAGCTAATGATGAAATTTAAGCTGTGCTACAAAATACCTAGTCGTTCCAGCACTTATATTGCACCTCAATTACTCTCTGCCAACAAACCTGATTTTACCTGGGAAAAGAGCAACAACCTTATCCTGCGCTACACCTATACATTCATGCCCAAAGGCATCCTCACCCGCTTTATTGTCGAGACGCACCCTTGGATTGAACAGCAAAAACTCGTTTGGAGAAACGGTGTTGTTCTCAACAAAGACCAAACTCGTGCTGAAATCATTGAAAACTACAATCAACGGGAAATTAAAATCCGTCTAGCCGGAAACTACAAAAAAGAATTGATGGCAGTCATCACTCATGAATTCGAAAAGATCCACAACTCTTATGAACGTCTGCAATATGAAACCCTAGTTCCTTGTAATTGCCAGACTTGTGAAAATCTGCCCACACCTTATTCCTATTCTCTGGACAAGCTCAAAAAACGCTTAGACGCTAAACGTTACCAAATTCAATGCGAAAACAGCTATGAAATGGTAGATATCCGTAGATTAATCGATGATGTTATGTTCCAATCGGCTGAAGCTGATGAGGAAAGTAACGCCAAGGTTGCACAGTTGCAAAACGAACTGGAACGAAAGCGAGATGAATCATTGACACATCGGCTACAAGATAGCAGTCAAGAAGAAAAACCTATCATGAATAGTCAATCAGTAATGGAATTCGAGAAGGAAATTTTCATTTCTTATGCTTGGGGTGGAGAAAGTGAGCAATTTGTCAATCAACTCGATGAGACTTTGCAGGCAAAAGAAATCAAAATCATCAGGGACAAACGCGATTTAGGCTACAAAGGACTAATTAAAGCCTTTATGGAACGGATTGGACGCGGCAAATGTGCGATCGCAGTTATTAGTGACAAATATTTAAAGTCTCCCAATTGTATGTTTGAGCTAGTGCAAATTGCTAAAAATGGAGAGTTTGGCGATCGCATCTTCCCTATTGTTTTACCAGATGCCCAAATTTATGACGCTATTGATAGGCTTAAGTATGTAGAATATTGGGAAAACAAAGTTCAGGAATTGGATGCTGCCTTAAAAAAGGTATCCGCAGCAAATCTAGACGGCTTTCGAGAGGATATCGACCTTTACGCAGAAATTCGCCAATACTTACCACGACTTGCGAACATTCTTAAAGATATGAACACGCTCACTCCTGATATTCACAGCAAATCAGAGTTTGAGTCATTGCTGAATGCGATCGCACAGCGTTTAGATGAGTAAAAATAACCTTTTGATTAAGCTCAGAGGTTGAGCAATGTCTCCGATAAGCTAGACTTACGCCCTTTTAACTCGACAATTTGTGTTTTGAGGTGCAAGCTTTAAGTTCAAAAGTAGAATAATGAGGGTTATCAGTCTAATAAAAAAGATTTTACTATGCAAAACCTGTCCTTCTCCGCATCAGAGAAGGACAGACTTTAATAAAAGTTCAAGTCAGGGACAGGTTTGATAACTAATTACTTGATTTGCGGATGAGCATCTTGTCCATCACAACAAACTAAGGTTAGGTGTAGCTGTGGTTTTAGTCTGATAAGCATTTTTGACACCAACCCAGTTACTAGCAATCGGCATTCGCCAACCAGTTCCAAAAGCGCGATCAGTGATTTTCAATCCCGGCGGTGCTTGTCGCCGTTTAAACTCAGCCCGCGCCACCATTTGGATTACTCGGTCTACAATCACCGGATCGTGACCTGCTGTAACAATTTGCGCTGCTGATTGGTGGTTGTGAATCAGGCGTTGCAAAATATCGTCCAAAATTTCGTAGGGCGGTAGAGAGTCTTGATCCACTTGACCTGGTTTGAGTTCAGCGCTGGGTGGTTTAGTCAAGACGTTTTGCGGGATGATTTCATTATTGCGATTTAACCAATTGCAAAGTGAATACACACGGGTTTTGGGAACATCTGCAATTACTGCTAACCCGCCATTCATATCGCCGTAGAGAGTACAGTAGCCGACAGCCATTTCTGACTTGTTACCGGTAGATAAAAGGAGATAACCAAATTTGTTAGCGATCGCCATTAATAAATTACCCCGAATTCGGGACTGGATATTCTCTTCTGCCAGTCCAAACTCAGTCCCTGCAAACAAATCGCCTAATGTTTGATCAAAGCCTTGCATTAACTCCCCAATTGGTAAAAGATTAGTCTTAATCCCCAAATTTTCGGCTAATGCCACAGCATCACTAATGGAATGCTCGGAACTATAAGGGGAAGGCATGAGAACACCAAGGACATTTTCTTTACCAAGTGCAGCAGTTGCGATCGCTGCTACTATTGCAGAGTCAATCCCGCCACTTAAACCCAACACTACTTTAGAAAAGCGACACTTGCGAGCATAATCTCGCACTCCCAAAACCAAAGCTTGCCAAATTTCTTCATCTTCCGATTCATATGCAGGTGCTACAGAACCTAACTGCAAATCCCGTTGCGCCTCGTCAAATTCGACTACCACTAAATCAGTGTCAAAGCCACGGGTGCGACAGATAATTTCACCTTGACGATTCAAGGCAAAACTACGCCCATCAAAAATTAGGTCATCATTTCCCCCAACCTGATTAGCATAAATAATCGGTTGTTGAAAACGGACTGCACTATACCTAAGCATTGTTTCGCGAAACTGCTGCTTGCCGACAGTGTAGGGGGAAGCAGATAAATTTACAATCAAATCTACACCCAGAATTGCTAAGTCAGCAATTGGATTTACAGCATAACTCCGTTTGCCCCAAAATTCCTCATCATTCCATAAATCTTCGCAAATAGTTACGCCAATATGGATATTATCTAGAGTGAAATAATTAGCTTGCAATCCTGCTTCAAAATAGCGATGTTCGTCAAATACATCGTAAGTAGGCAAAAGTCGCTTGTGAAAAACTTGCTTCACCTTGCCATTCTCTAACAAAGCCATGCTATTAAATAAAGTTTTACTACCAGTAATAGACGCTTTTAGGTTCTGTTCAACAGTTCCTACCAATACAGCTAAATTTGGTGGTAAATCCTGGGTCAAGTTTTGCAAAGTTATGTCCATCGCTTCCACAAAACTAGGATTTAGCAATAAATCCCTTGGTGGATAGCCACACAAAGAAAGTTCTGGTGTCAACAACAAACGTACACCGCTAGATGCTGCTCGTTGTGCCGCCTCCAAAATTTTTTGGGCATTCAAAAGCAAATCACCAATTGTCGGATTAATTTGAGCGATCGCAATCTTCATTTTTGGTTAGTTAGGAGTTAGGAGTCATTCAATTTTAGATTTTGAATTTTGGATTGAAGGAGAAATCTAAAATCTAAAATCTAAAATCCCAAATAGGCAGAGTCAAAATTAATTACTTTGGACTTGGGGTAGAGATTGGTTAAATAAACACCAAAGGTTTATCCTTTAAGGGAGCAAAAGCTTTGGCGTCAAACTTATACAAACTAGCCGGACGACCAGCACCTCGTGATACCTTAATTCCGGTATCGCATAAAAAACCTAACTTGAGTAGACGCGCCCGAAAATTAGAATAATCGGAAAAGTTGTCACCTAAAACTGTGGCGTATAACTGATATAAATCATTCAAGGTAAACATTTCTGGCAATACTTCAAAAGCCACCGGGCTATACTCTAATTTATTTCGCAACCGCCTGTGTCCATAAGCCAGAATTTTATTATGGTCAAAAGCTAATTGCGGCACTTGTTTTACCGGATACCAAGCTATGCCAGTCATGCGATCGGCAATCAATTCGGCTTCTTCAAATCGCACTAGGGCAAAGTAACTAACTGATAGATAACGCACACCATAACTATCGGTTGCTTCCCGTGGATCGCGATTTGGCCCTCCAAATGTATACAGTTGTTCTAAGTAGAGATTGTTTACCTTAATTTTCTCCGCCATAATGCGATAGGCGGCATCTTCTAAAGACTCTCCTCGACGCACTAAAGTACCGGGAAGACTCCAATGATTTAAAAATGGTTCCTGCTGTCGCATTACTAGTAAAACTAACAGCCGATTTTGTGCAGTATCTACAGAAAAAATTACATTATCAACACCAACCTTGAAATCGGCCAAAGGTTGTTGGTTTAGCGAAGTTGGTATCTTTTTTTGGGAACGTCCTGGCATTCGTACAAATGCTCTCGATTAATATAGGCAACTACAGGGGCTGTGAGGGCTTTAGAATCTCCATGTTCGCGGTACGCTGTTGAGGAAACATCTAGACCGGTCAGACTAGCGATCGCAATTTTCCCTCCCAGCTTTTGCACTACCTCTGAACTAGACTCATCTATTGCATATCCCGGTCGCGGCACGATCAGTAGTTGCACTTCCTGTAACAAATCTTCAACCCGATACCAACGTGGTAGCTGACTGAGTAAATCTGAACCAATGATCAACGTCAATTCAGCGTCTTCACCCCAAGTCACCTTTGCTTTTTCCACTGTTTCCAGTGTTCTGAAGCTACTCAATTCTTGTTCCAAAGCAATATTGTGCCGTGGCACGTCTATATTCGCAATCAACAATTGCAGCATTGCTGCCCGATGTTCTAAGGGTGTTTGATGGGACTTAAATGGATTATCCGCTGCCCAAACCGCTACCCAATCATAACGCTCAGACAACCAACTCAGAATTTCTTCATGTCCAGCAGTTGGTGGATCGGCACTCGTTCCAAACAAAGCAATTCTCATCATCTTACTTTGTGTCCTTTGCGTCCTTTGCGGTTCGTTTTTTAGTTTCTTCAGTCAACACCCGTAACCCTTCAGAAATCTCCACCGGCACCGCCACAGGATGATCCAAACGCCGTGTCTGTTGTGGCAAACTAGCAACTGAGGCGGCAGTACGCTGACGAATTGTTGCCAACGACTCCAGTGGTTGCACCCGTTCACCTTTTTGCACTACCAACTGCAACAAAGATTCTTCATCCAGAGGACTTTCACCTAAGAGTCCCAACCTATCTGCTTTTACCTTACCTCCCGTAAACGAGCGAAAAATCTGCTTGCGCCCTGGATAAGTAACCTTACCACTCGACTGCTTCATCACTGAGATGCCATCAATGTCTACAAGTTTATAGACTCCATTTACAGGCGAACCTGTAACTAGTCGCGTTCCCAGTCCGTAACCATCAATTTGGGCCCCAGCGGCTTTTAACCTGGCAATTTCCCACTCATCCAAGTCACCACTAGCAAAAATTGGCACACCAGGAAGGAGCGATCGCACCTCTTTTGATAAGGTAACTAAATCTCCTGAGTCCAATCTCACTCCTGTTAATTGCATTTCCCCAGAATTTACTTTTTGGGCCAAGCGCTGGGCAGCAGCAACGGTATCGTAGGTATCAATCAGCAATGGCGCACCCGGAAAATATCGATGAAATGCACTAAAAGCTTGTTCTTCAGTGCCTTCTATTGCTGACAACGCCATCACCAGGGCGTGTGCCATCGTACCACTTGGCTGTTGTCCCAGTTGTAGCGCTGCTAACACATTGGAAGTGGAATCTAACCCACCTGCCAACGCCGCCCGCGCCGCCCACAAAGACCCTTGCGGACTAAATGCTCGTCTTGTCCCAAATTCTAAAAGTGTTACTGACTCTCCCCCTACATCCCGCACCCGTGCTGCCTTTGTGGCAATCAAAGTCTGGTAATTAATCGTATTCAAGAGGTAAGTTTCCACTAGTTGCGCTTGCCAAAGGGGTGCTTCCACCCGCAACAGTGGCTGATTGGCAAAGACGGCCGTCCCTTCTGGTACTGCCCAAACATCACCCGTAAACTTTCCCTCAGCTAAAAGTGACCAAAAGCGATCGCTAGCATGAGCGAAAATTCCCGTCGCCTGTAATGCTGCAATTTGCGACGGACTAAAGCGGATTTTGGCCAAATATTCCAATGCCTGCGTCAGCCCCATTGCAATTAAATAACCAAAACCCTCTGGCAAACGTCTTACAGACAATTCAAAGCTTGCCCGTCGTTGTTCTATACCTTCGCCTGTGTAACAAGCTGCCATCGTCAACTGGTAAAGGTCGGTCAGTAAGCTATAGTCATCCCCAGAGAGGTTTAGTTCCTGGTTCTGCTGGCTTTGCTGTTTATATACATAGTCCAAATCTGCCAAAGTTGTCATCCAAGAGCTTCCTTACAAGATGCTTCTTTTATTTATGGTAATATCTACCATAAATAATGTCAACTCCTGGCGAATCTATTTCAGAGATTGCTGTATAAGAGTAGATTTACAGTTAAATTAATACTAGCTTCAGAAAATACTTAATATTTTTTAATAGTAATAAATAGCAATAATATTAATTGGACAAGGCGGCTAATGAAAAGAAATAATATCCTGTAAGGCAAGTTTGTTTCCGAGCTTCTTTCCCGGACTGGGGTTGAAAAAATGGCTAATTTACAATTAGAATTAATGAGAAAAATTTGGTTTTATGACAAGCTAAAGTATTGCGAAGTTATCTGAATAAACATTGCATATAATCTCAATATATTGAGAGCATGAGCCACCTAAGAATATCAGCATTAGAGTAATATGTATCACTTATATAGCGACTCGAAAATAAGGAGTCAAATATCATGGCTATTTCCAACATCATTGCGAACATAACCAAGTATATTTCTGAAGCTGCAATGCGGATTTTTGGGCCTAATGATGACGCTTATCCTGCTACAGGCGTACAACCTTTTACAGGTGAACCTTACAATAAGCGTAAAGATGATAATAATTAGGTGCTGAATATAAAAATCTCTGCTGATAGTAGCGGACAAGATGCCCGTACTACCCGGATTTCAAAAGGGACTATTTTGAAAACCATAGTTTTTAAAAGTAGTGGGAGCAAGATGCTCCCATATTGTAGCAGCGGGCAAGGTGCCCGCACTACTTATTTATCGGTGTTTTATATCTCTGAAAATATAAAAATAAGATGCTGACCTTAAATCTTTTTCAAAGCTGGATAAATAAGGTTTTTAATATTCTCTATTCATGGTAAAAAAGAGCGTTATATAGCAATCCTATTTTATTTATGAAAATCGCAATACTCAAATCCCAAACTTTTCTAAGAAGTCGGGGATATCGTTGTTTACTAATCATTAAGTAGAACTATAGTTGCAATTAAAAATATGATTTTCAACATATATTAGTGGACTGGTCTAAGAATTATTAATTAGCAGAACGTTCAAACACTACTGAAAGATTATTTGCTGGCATTTGGTAAGTCTGTTTCAAGGTAAGATTTTGGGCGCTAGCTACTGCTACAACATCATCCAAGTTACGTACACCCCACTCTGGGTTTTGGGCGCGTAAAGATTTGTCAAAAGCTGCATTACTCGCTGCTGTATGTTCTCCACCTTGTTTAAAAGGCCCATATAAATAGAGGATACCTCCTGCTGGTAAGATCCGACCTGCCCCTGCCATTAGTCCTAGACAGGCTGACCACGGTGAAATGTGAATCATATTGATGTTGACAATAGCGACAATTGGCTCCCTATTTAGCCAATCAAATGCAGGATTCTCGACTGCCCAAACTGGTTCTCTGACATCAAGCTCAAGCGGTGGATAAAGATTATAACAGCCAAAGTGTTCAGCCCATGCAGTAATGCTGGCTCGTAACTGGGGATTTGCATCTGTTGGCAGCCACGAACGAGGACTGAGCTTGGGGGCAAAAAATACTGCATGTTCGCCAGTACCACTTGCTATTTCCAATATCGTGCCACTCTCCGGCAACACTTGTAAAAGTACTTCTATAATTGGTTTGCTATTGCGCTGAGTTGCTGGTGCGTATTGTCGTGCGTCTTGTGGTGTCATCCGTATTGTTATATTTTAAAAAATTGATATGAATAGGAAACAATGGTATCCCCTCGCAAATCCGGGGTAGCAGAGAAAAATAAAATCGTGACGGTCAATTTCTACATTCAATTTTAGCCCGATCAACGCAGATACTTGCTCGTGTGGCCCGGTTGGTTCCATCTCAATTAATTCACCATCAATTAATTCATAGCGATCGCACTCATTGTAGTGGCTAATAAATTCATCAACTGTGAGAACTTTTGGGGGTGATTGAACCATTGTGATTATTCCTCATGATTTGGTACGAGCTAGTAAGGTAAGGCGTTATAGCGATGAATTCTGCTCAATATAAGAGCGGAGAGCGGAGTTAATTAGAGATTGGTAGCCTTTTCCTTTGCTTTTAAACCAATCCAGAATATCTTGATCTAGTTGAATTAATGTGTCTTCTTGGCTAACAGGTTTTACCATTTTAGCTGTTTCCCAAAATTGCTGATATAATTCAGGAATATCTGAAGTATCAATCGCTGTATCAGGGATATTTTGGAGTTCTTTAAGTCGATTGGGCGAGATACTCATAGTAGGTTATCCTTTCTTTGGGGGTGGCTTTTCGGGCAGAGATTAATCGAATTTTGCCATTTCTGTCTGTATGGACGACGGTAATAATTACAACGCCTTGGATTGAGCCAATACTAATTTATCGAATTTCTTCATAGTCGTAGCGTTCATCAATTAAGGTGAAAACAATACCGTCAAATATTTCTGTAGCTTCTTCAAAACTAATGCCATGTTTCTGGATATTTTGCTGGTTTTTATTTTTGTCCCATTCAAATTTCATTCAACTATACATAATCCATATAGAGTCAAGTGTAATAAATAAAATAAGGGCGTGAGTTTTTTCCTCACGCCTTTTTATTTAAACTTTTTTCCCACAGGCTGCTAAAAGTTCTAGAATGACTCCATTTGTCCAGCCGAAGCCAACTTCGTTAGAACTATATCCAAAGCAGATTTCGTCGGAAACGTTGGCAGAACAGCGTTCAACATCATATTTCTCGACTATGGTGTTGTGACGCTCGAATTCTTTAATTACCATCGCTAAAAATTTGTTGGCAATGCGATCGCCTTCTGTATGATACCCATAGCGGTGAAGTCCCTGGACGGCAATTAACGTCAATGGTGCCCAGCCAAAGGGGGCATCCCACTGGTTTCCGGTGACATGAGTACTGGTAAAAATTCCGCCTGGGGCTTCAAACAAAGAGAGATTTTCCACAACACGTTTAGCTTGGGTTGGCGAAGCAATTCCCAGCCACAAGGGATAGAAGGTGGTAGCAAATTCGTAGCGGCGGCGTTTTCCACTCTGGAAGTGATAATCCAGATATAGTCCCTGTTCTTCATCCCAGAGAAACTGATCGATGCGATCGCGGCGGATATCTGCGCGATTGCTCCATTTTTGTTCCAATTGTTCGTTCCCCAGAATATGCTTAATTTGCGCCATGTCTTGTTCAACCTGATACAGCAAACTGTTGAGGCACACAGGAGCGTAGTGGAGGATATCAGCACTGAAAGGGCCAAATCGGTTGGTGATATCAAAACCAGACTCGCGCATGGTGCGATCGCTTTTGTAAAATAGGTTGGTCAGTTGGTCAGTTTCCTGGTTGTAATAAAGACTAACGTCATAATCCTCAACTTCAAAAGTTTTATAGTACTCCTTGACGCGATCATAGTGGCTTTTCCCCTGCTCATCCCGCTCGGAGAACACAACTTCTGGCGCGGGTCCTTCCCCAAAGGCATAAAATCTAGATAAGCCGGTTGCAGCATTCAAATGGGGCGGAACTACCCAGTAATAGTAAAATTGCTCTAACAAGGGTACGGTTGCCCTCAACCATTCCTCATCTTGGGTGTGCTGGAATAATGCCAAAACCATCATGCTGAGGACAGGAGGCTGCGATCGCGACAGCATATAAGTCCGGTTGGAATTGAGGATGATACCGTAATTCTGCACCTGGTACAGCAGTTGGTCTACCTGGCTTTGCGCTAGTTCTAATTCTCCATCGTGCAAAAGTCCCAGTAATATAAAGTAGCTGTCCCAGCCATACATTTCATTAAAACGACCACCTGGTACGACATAAGGCCCTGGTAGGTACAACAATCCGTGATCTCTAATCGCCTCTATTTCACTTGGCAAAGTGCGAATTTCCAGGCATTCCATATTTTTGGGAGATAGCGATCGCTCCAACACACTTTGAATATTGGGAGAATCTTCTAAGGGGGAAATGTAGATAATCCAACAAGTATCTTTTTTGTGCTCTAGCTTAGTATCATTTGCAGATTGTAATAAGTGTTCGTGCGATCGCGTTAAGGTTTTCCAGGTTTTTTTGATATGGGCCCGCACGGTATCAATCTGCGTGGTGGTAAACGCTGGAGTTTGGATAGAAGATGAAGTGGTCATAATATTTCAATTTGACAGGGTGTTGAAGAGTTCGGATTTTTTAACGCAGAGAGAAGTATGAGCGGCAGCTTTTGCCGTTGATGCGAAGCGGTTTCTCGTCAGACATCTGAACTTATCCTAAGCGACACGCTGCACAAATGGTTGTAACACAGAGGTTTTACGGCGTTTTTTTTGGGCGAGACAGATTCATTTTTTCGGACTTAGGCAGAATAGATTCCCCGCCTTTTAAGGGGGGTGGGCGCGGTCTTCTTCCTACAGCCCTTCTCAAGACAGGAGACGCTGTTCGGGTTCGGGCATCCTACGGCAGGCGTTAGGCTGTGGCTAATGTGAGAAGGGGAGCCACTGCCTTAACTGGGGTTTCTGCAAGTAGAGGAGCCAGCCGTGTAGGTGGTGGCGACTTGAGCGAATTAGTGTCAAGTGGGGTCAGACGATATCGCCATAGCGCAGCCTCAACTCTATAGAGGCTTTTGCCAACGAGTCCGCGAACGTCTGGAGGTTTCCATGCCCGCTTCCCAACGCAGTGACTCCCCATGAGCGACGGCGTGGGGAGTGGGGAATCGAGGCTTCAGGTGTTTCAGTGCGTAAGTCCTGTTTTACTCAGCACTACTAACTAACAGAGCAACTGGAAAATGGGTAAGGGCTGCTGCGATAGATAATGTTTCTGTAACCTCCAAAGGTTGCTGAGTTAAGACGTTTTTCCAGGTGAGGGGAGTTCCAGAGGGTAATTGCAGGTGCGTATCTTGCCAAACTGACTCGCCCAAGGGGTTGTCTCCAGGCTGGATGAGGCTAGTTAAAAAGCGAGGCGCGATCGCGATCACTGTTTGATTCCCTTCCCGCCGCGCAAAGGCGATAATGTGATTGGCGTAGGTTCCCTGAACTTCTAATGGCAAATAGTCACCGTCCTGGAATAATGAAACATAGTTTGTTCTGGCTTGGAGTAATTGAGCCGTTAAAAATAGCTTGATTCTGCCGTCTGTTTTGTCGTTCAGCAACTCCTGAATTAGTCCGAGAATGTCTGTTTTTACTTGTTCGCGGATGGCGCTTAAGTAAGTACGTCGCTGTTCAAAATCCACGGGACGACGATTGTCTGGATCGACTAGGCTTAGTTCCCAAAGTTCCGTTCCCTGGTAAAAGTCGGGTACGCCGGGTACGGTAATCTTCAGCAGAGTTTGGGAAAGGGAATTGAATATACCATAGTCTGCAATTCGCTGTTGAAAGGGACGAAAGGCTTCTAGAAATTCCCCGGAGATCGAAGGGTCGAGTACCTTGTCAATAAAGGAGGTACAAGCTTCTTCATACCTACTATCAGGTCGCAACCATGCTGTGTGGACTTTCGCTTCTCTAATTGCCTTAATTATATAGTCTTTCACCCGTTCCATGAAAGATGCATATTCATCTTCTGCAAAGGGAAACGCCCCTACTAAGGTTTGATAGATAAAATACTCATCGTTGCGATCGGGCATAGCAAACCCGTGACGTACACCGTAGGGGTTGGTGAAGCCCTCGCTACGATATCCTTGATTCATGACGCTCCAATTATTTACCTGCTGTTCCCACTCATCGGGGATTTCTGAGAGGACATTCAACCTGGCGCGCACATCTTCGCCGCGTTTGGTGTCGTGGGTGGCTGTGGTGTTCATTGTATGAGGCCAGGTTGCTTGGTGCTGTTCGTTAAAGGTATGAAATTTGGCTACTGAAATCCCAAAATGACCAGGATTACCTCCAACTTCATTCAGCGAAAGCAAGCGATTGTAAACATATAATGTGGTGTCTTCTACGCCTTTTGCCATCAAAGGCCCGCTGTATTGCTGCATCCGCAAGACAAAATATATCCACTGTTCGCGTTCTGTTTGAGTAAGAGAATTATCAAACTCTAGCAGCATTAACTTTTCAATAAAGTTCAATTCATGATATAAGAGGGGCGTTTGTTCTTTGGCTTGGTCAATTACTTCTTGAATAGTAGCGCGATCGCTATCCCCAATTCCATCGGGCGTAATATATGTTCGGTAAATCGGGAACTGTGTTAAAACTTCGGCGATCGCTCTTTTGAGTCCATTCAGTGTAAAATCATTGCCATAGCGATATTTGCTGGAAATATTCTTTAACAAGAGAGCCAAATTGTCAATGTCTCCTGCTAAATTCTTTTCCAGGATCAGGTGCTTTTTATCCTTCACCACCGATGCATAATCTACTCTGGAGCCGATAAAGTTCTGGTATATTTTATCGAACTTCGATTTATTTTCCGTTTGACAAAATATGCCATTTACATAGTTCAAAAAGTCATATCCAGATGTCCCTTCAATTTCCCAATTTTCGGGCAACTCTTCGGTGAGTTCTAGAATCTTCTCCACCGTGATGTAAACATCACCTGTCTTTTCCCGCAGCCTTTCGAGGTACTGGATTGGGTTATAAAGTCCATCAATATGGTCAATTCTTAAACCTGTAAATGCGCCCTCCTCAACTAGCTTTTGAATTAGACTATGAGTATTATTAAAAACTCGCACTTCTTCAACTTTAACGGAAATCAGTTCATTGACAGTAAAGAAACGGCGGTAGTTCATTTCTTCCGCCCCAACTTTCCAGAAGGCGAGACGGTAAAACTGGTCATTCAGTAAATCATCTAGGAGGTTAAAGCTTTCTGAATTGCCTGGTTCTCCGTTGAAAGTTTGAATATTTTCGTCAATGAACTCGCGGATAGTATCGTTTGTGGTGTAGAGTTCCCAAACCAATCCTTTAATAAATGCAATTTGGTCTTGTCGCTGTTTTCCCGCAACCTCTGAGGGCACACTTTTGACAATATATAGAATCCCCAATAGCTTAATAAAATCGGGGTGATTGCGTCCGAGTGTGCGCGTGAGTTTACCCAGATTCTGAGTGATAAATTTTGTGTAAGACTCTAACCGCAAGGGCAGTTTCAAGCTGTAATAGTTTACAGTTAAACCGTTTTCTTCATATTCTAGTTTAATGTCTCCGTTTTCCAAGGATACACCGTAGAAATCTCCCAGTAGCGGCGCTAGGATTCGCTCTTGGCGATCGCCAAACGGAGCATTCCAAGAAAGGTCGAAGTAGTCGGTATAGCTGGAATCTGGCCCGTATTCTAATACATCCATCAAGTAAGCGTTTTCGCTGGTATAAGCCATGTGGTTTGGCACAATATCTTGTAACCAGCCCATACCAAGGGATTGGACTTCGCCAACTAATGCATCGAAGGACTCATTAGTTCCCAGTTCTGGATTGAGTTGATTGGCATCTACTATATCGTAGCCATGTGTACTCCCGGATCGTGCCTTGAAAATGGGGGAGGCATATAAATCAGAAATACCTAAATCTGCCAGATAAGCTGCGATCGCTTTAGCGTTGTCAAAGCCAAACTCAGGTGTAAACTGAATTCGATAAGTTGCGGTAGGAATTCGCATAAGTTTGTTGTTTCTAGTGAAAGGTAGAGAAGTAGGGAGTGGGGAGTGAGGGGGATGAGGAGCTTATATCATGTTCGCTTGATTGCTTATTAAACCCGAACAACCCCACACCCCGCCAAAGCTGTGCTTTGTCTCCCCTCCCCGCAAGCCTACGGTGTATACACAAGTTATCGAATCACTACCAGTCCTCGAATTACCCCACCCTAACCCTCCCCTTTACAAGGGGAGGGGATGAGATTCTCTTGTTTCCTCCCTTTCCAAGGGGGGATTAAGGGGGGTAATTCGACTTGTGTATACACCGTAGCTGCAAGCGGGAAGGGGTTGGGGGTGGGGTTCTTTTTTTATGGGTAATTTAGCGGACATGATATTACTTGCAGGAATGTTAAGCCTTTTGGCTCGAACGTTAAGCCTTTTGGCTCGAACGTTAAGCCTTTTAGCTCGAACGTTAAGCCTTTTAGCTTGAACATTAAGCCTTTTAGCTTGAACATTAAGCCTTTTAGCTTGAACATTAAGCCTTTTAGCTTGAACATTAAGCCTTTTAGCTTGAACGTTAAGCCTTTTAGCTCGAACGTTAAGCCTTTTAGCTCGAACGTTAAGCCTTTTAGCTTGAAACTTGAGGTTATGAGGCTGAAACTTTAAATTCTAACTCTCCCCCTCATTCCCTTTCATACAGGACTATACTAGTAGCTTTTATTTTCACTTCTTGGCCCACAGACAGATGTTCAGTGGCTTCAGAACCAGTCCCAGACCATGAGGTATCTGCTGAGTCTAATAGCTTATGAGCATTTTGCTCAAATGGCAGAGCCACTGTCACTGCCGACGAATTGAAATTCATCACAAATATTAGTTCAGTTGATTCGCACCAACGACGCACGATAACCAACTCCTTCTCTTTATTGCTAGTCGCTTGGATAAAATTGCGGTCTTGATTCAAAAGGGCTGGATGCGTCTTGCGTAAATTAATTAAGTGGCGATACCAATTCCACAGAACTTTGTGCTTACCTTCATTGCGTAATTGCCAATTGAGTTTAGATTTTATGAAAGTTTCTGCCGATTCCGGATCTGGGGGATCATCTGCGTAGTGAAATGCTTCAAATTCTTGTTTACGTCCGGCTCGAACTAATTGAATTAAATCAGGATCGGAGTGACTGACAAAGTAAATGAAGGGTGCTGTTTCTCCGTATTCCTCTCCCATGAACAACAGGGGTAAGTTGGGCGACAGCAGCACAGCGCCGGCGGCTAACTTTAATCCTTCAAAAGAGATCCGCTGGGTGAGGCGTTCTCCTTTCATTTGATTGCCGATTTGATCGTGATTCTGAATGCAGACAGAAAATTGTGATAAAGGGCGATCGCGGCAAGATACGCCATGAAATCGCTTACGGTGTGGTGCGTATTTCCAATCGTAGATAAAAGTATCTTCATAAGCTTTCGCCAACTGAGCAGTTTGCCCAAAATCTTGATAATATCCTTGGCGATCGCCTGTTAAAAGTGCGTGTAATGCATGGTGGAAATCATCACTCCACTGAGCATCAAGTCCATATCCACCTAATTCCACCGGACGAATTATTTGCGGATTATTCATATCACTTTCGGCAATTAAATGGCGTTTCCATTTTTGCCCTTGTTGTGAAAAATGATGAACAGCTTCTGCCAGTTCCCATAAAAAGTGCTTGGCTCCCAAGTCATAAATTGCTTGAGTGGCATCCAGCCGCAATGCATCAATGTGAAACTCACCCAACCAGTAAAGCGCATTTTGAATAAAATAGTTTCGCACACCCTGACTATGGGCATCGTCAAAATTCAGCGCATCGCCCCACGGCGTTTTATAGGTTTTAGTAAAGTAGGGCGCGAACTGCGCCATATAATTACCTTCTGGGCCAAAGTGGTTATAAACCACATCCAGCACTACGGCGATATCGTTTTGGTGGCAAGCATTTACCAGTTGCTTAAGTTCAGCTGGGCTACCGTAGGAATTTTGGACAGTAAAAGGGTAAACGCCATCATAGCCCCAGTTGCGATATGTCAAAGAAGCTTCAACATGGGTGTCTCCCGGAAACTGGGAGATGGGCATGATTTCAATGGCGTTAATTCCCAATTCCCTCAGTTCCGGTAAGCGGGGAATAATGGCGGTGAAATTTCCTTCAGGCGTGAATGTGCCAACGTGAAGTTCATAGAAAATCAGCGACTCCACAGGAACGCCAGTCCACCCTTCATCAGTCCACTCAAAGTGTTGATCGACAATTTGAGACGGCCCATGTACCCCTTCAGGTTGATACTGCGATGCCGGATCAGCAAAGGTATCTTGGCCATTCAAGACATACTGATAAAGCGTGCCTGGATACACATCGTTCACTTTTATCTGCCAGTATCCCTCAGACTGAGGCTTGAGGGGAATTAACTGCGGTTCTGGCGTCAAAATTTTTACAGTGACGCTATCTAATAGTGGAGACCAAACTGTAAACTCACACTCTCCGTTACCCAAGTAGTTAGCACCAATTCTCACGCAGTATCCTCCCATCAGTTCAGTTTGTTGTGTCGAATTGTGACGCGATGGCGTACCCGCCCTTTCCGGTGGCGATCGCAAATGTCATTGATTGTACAATGTTTACAAACACGCCAGATAGCATAATGGTTGGTCTACCTGACTTTTTACTAGCACCTGGAGGCGGATTTTTTACCAAAAAAATTCTGTCTAATGACCAAAGAGGCAGGGGAGCAGGGGGCAGGCGGCAGGGGAAGAAAGATGCTGGAATTCCCTACCATTCAGGGATTACGAGCTAATAAATGTATTTATGCTTAAGGGAAAAATATTTATTCTGAGCGGAAAGTGCGACGATAAATAATATGTACTTGTCTCAGAGCCAACACATTTCCCTGCTCCCAACAAGAACTGCTTCCTGCCTCAGACTAGGAATACCCTCACCTGTACGCTCTTAAGGCTTACAGCTACCATCAACACAGTATGACGATTCATAAGTATTAGAATGCTTACCGAAGAGTGCATAGCGGTTATCGCGGATTTGTTCGTAAAAGCGATCGCCTGCCCACTTCATCCCCGGTAAGGCTCGATAAGCGTCTACAAATATACTTCCTGCTGGCAATAACCGCCCAATTTCTTCTGCGGCGTTACTACCTTGCCAACGTCTTTCAGGTTCGTTGGCATCAATTAAAATCACCCCCTGTTCACAGTCTTGGGTTGTAATTCCCCATCGCAAAAGTGTCTGCTCATCTTGCATAGGAGCGTAGCGAAACAGCTTTCCTTGGTCTAAGGATTCTAGCGATCGCACTAAGGTAACGCAGAGATTACAATTCCCGTCGTAGATTACGTAGTAATTCATCAAAATAACGGTTCTTTGACAAGTGACTTGTCAGATGTGTTTAAATACAACTTTGGTATTCTAGCTTAGAAAACCGTGGCGCTGTACTAGTCTCACCGAAGCAGTGCTAAGTAATCCGATTCACCTCAGCCAAAACAAAATTTGATTTGTTAAATATGCATAATATCGTCGAGTTTCAGTTGTAAATTTGGCAAAATTTCAGACGAAATAGTATCCCCTAAACGATATTGTTCCTGCTGGTACACACCGTTAACTAACTGACAAACCGTAAATGTGGGTTGTTTGGGATTGCCGATAAATTGCAAACCACCCAAGCCGCGAAAGTCCACAATCCAATATTCTGGAATATTAAGAAAAGCGTACTCTTCCACTTTTCTTGCATAATCATCTTGCCAATTTGTGCTTACAACTTCAGCAACAAGCTTGACTGTACTGCCGTTACAAATAATAGGTTCTTTTTGCCAGAGCGGTTCTTTACTAAGTTCGGCTTTATCTAAAACAATTACATCAGGACGCAGCGCTGTGGCTTCAGCAGCAGGTGGTTTTATCAGACAAGTTTTTGGTATTAGCCAGTTGAAATTAGAACTAAAAATTTCGACGTAGATTCTACCAGCAATACTACCAGCAACAGCTTCGTGTGGCCCTGTAGGTTCCATGTCTCTTATTTGTCCATCGATTAGTTCGTAGCGTGTATTATCACCATATTGGGCTATAAATTCCTCAAAGGTAAATAGTTTGGGTGAGGTATAGGTCATAGGTCTTACTTTGACTTGGACTTTGGCTTATTCTAGCGACTACCGTTGCAAAGTACAGGAAGGAATAAGGTTTCGAGAATTAGTGCGTCAGTCTTATACACTATTACAGCACGGCGGAAGTTTGTCTACTTTTAACAATGCAAGCCATCACATTCACAATGCAAGCCATCACATTCACAATGCAAGCCATCACATTCACAATGTAAGCCATCACATTCACAATGTAAGCCGTCGCATTCACAATGCAAGCCATCGCATTCACAATGTAAGCCATCACATTCACAATGTAAGCCGTCGCATTCACAATGTAAGCGATCGCATTCACAATGTAAGCGATCGCATTCACAATGCAAGAGGTTACATTTAGATAGACTGAAGGGCTTGTCCTCAAACATCACCCCCGGTTTGCAGTTATCATGCTTTTGGGATGGTATTCGATAGTTTTTTTCATTAATCAGAAAATATTCATGAAATACAAACTCTTGGGCAAAAGCGGGTTAAGAGTCTCTGAACTCTCCTTGGGAACCATGACTTTTGGTGAAGATTGGGGTTGGGGTGCATCTGTTGACGAAAGTCGTAAAATCTTTGATGCCTATGTAGAAGCAGGGGGCAATTTCATTGATACCGCCAACGGTTATACCAATGGTAGCAGTGAAAAAATTGTCGGTGAGTTGATCGCTAAAGAACGGGAACGCTTTGTAGTTGCTACAAAATATTCCTTTCCTTTGCAGATGAATGATAAGACGGGCAACCCTAACGCTAGTGGAAACCATCGCAAGAACTTAATTCAGTCTTTAGAAGCTAGCCTAAAACGGCTCAATACCGATTACATTGATTTGTTCTGGTTGCACGCTTGGGATTTCACAACACCAATTGAAGAAGTATTGCGATCGCTTGATGATGTAGTGCGTCAAGGTAAGGTACTTTACATCGGTATTTCTGACGCCCCTGCTTGGATCATTTCCCAAGCAAATACCATCGCCCAATACCAAGGATGGACACAGTTTGTCGCCCTGCAAATTGAGTATAGTTTAATTCAGCGAACACCAGAACGTGACTTACTACCGATGGCCAAAGCCTTTGATTTAGCAGTAACCCCGTGGTCGCCCTTGGGTGGTGGTGTGCTAACAGGGAAGTACAATAAACCCAGTCAAGAAGGCGACGAACAGGGGCGAGTTGCGAGTTTGGGGGGAGAGGTTTCTGAAAAGAATTTAGCGATCGCTCAAGTTGTCAGTGAAGTTGCAGCCAAAATTGGACACACACCCTCACAGGTAGCGTTAGCTTGGTTACGCGCTCAAAGTGGCGTGATTATTCCGATTATTGGCGCACGTAAGTTAACTCAGTTTCAAGATAACTTAGCTTCTTTAGATGTCAGCCTCTCGCCAGAACATCTACAACGGTTAGATGAAGTCAGTAAAATCGAACTGGGTTTTCCCCATGACTTTTTGCAAAACGATGTAATTCGCGATCGCCTTTTCGGTGGTACATTCGATACTATAGAAAACCATCGCAGTTAGACCTTTACACTGAAATTTCCCGCACCATTGACAAACGACTCTGGTTCTTAGAAGCTCATCTCCAAGTAGCAGAAATTAAGGCAGAGAATGGCAAAGCGGATACTACTAAAACTCAAAAGATACCTGCTGGTGTAATATAAGCACTTCTGAGAGATCCGCTTTCTAACTCATTAGTAGTAGGGTGCGTTACGGCTTTAGCTCAACGCACCATTTCATAGGACATCTTGATCCAGAATTGATATAGCACTCCTAAATAATTTGTAAAATTTTCTCATTCTACACTTTGCGTCCTTCTCTACGAGACGCTGCGCGAATGCGTCCTTTGGGTTCGTTAAGCAAAATAATTTTCCACAACTTAGATAGGATTGCTATATATAATGTGTAATTGCTAAAAGTACAGCACGAGCGACCATTAAAGGTGTCTTAGCCTCCGGCATAACACACCCTACTAGCACGACTGATTTAAATTAAAATCTCACAGTATCTTTTTGGTAAGTACGCCACTTTTAAGTGCGTACTTTTCATTTTATATGTACATGCTTTACTATTGAAATAGTTCAAAACAAGGTTGAAAAATTAAAAAATATCTTCGGCAATTGAAGGAAAAATCTAAAATCAAAAATTGACCGACTCCTAACTAAATATTCATTAACAACGAGGTAAATTTATGTCTCAAAATACGATTACCCACTTAATTCACGATCGCAATTCCCGTGGTCACGTTCAAACAGGCTGGCTCGATAGTTATCACACATTTTCCTTCGGTAGTTTTTACGATCCTAACCGGATGGGATTTCGCTCTCTGCGGGTGATTAACGACGATCGCGGGACCCCTGGTGCTGGATTCCCTACCCACGGTCATCGCGACATGGAAATCCTCACATACGTCTTAGAAGGTGCAGTAGAGCATAAAGACAGCTTGGGTACTGGCTCGATAATTCATCCCGGTGATGTACAGATTATGAGTGCTGGTACTGGAATCAGCCACAGCGAATTTAATCCTTCGCCAACTGAACCACTACACTTACTGCAAATCTGGATTCTTCCTGAGCAACAAGGATTGACACCAAGATATGAACAAAAAACTTTTCCTCTAGAAGAAAAGCGCGGCAAACTCCGCTTAATTGCTGCTAGGGATGGGCGCGATGGTGCTGTGACAATTTACCAAGATGTTGATTTATATACATCTGTTTTAGAAGAAGGTGATGTTGTTAATTATCAAGTCAAACCTGGTCGCTATGCCTGGTTACAAATAGCCCAAGGTATAGTTAACTTGAATGGCGAGGAACTCAGAGCAGGCGATGGAGTGCAAATCAACGGCGAAGAACAGCTAGAAATTAGCACCAACATCGGCGGCGAAATCTTGCTTTTCGATTTAGGCTAATATTGCAGCCAAAAGGGCAGTTAGAAACCGCATCTAAACAAACAAAACCTGCTTTTGCAGGTTATAACAAGGGGCTTAAGCCCCTTGTTTTGTCTTATATCATATCCGCATAATTATACCAATTTGAAAAAAGAATGCGACAATACTAGAACTTACGCATTGTCAAAAAATTAGTCTAATTAAACGAGTTTCTAAATTCGAGTGGCGAGACGCTTGTCTTATTCTTAAATAATTTATTAAACGACTGCGGATGTTCAAAACCGAGCCGATACGCGATTTCGCTGACTGAAAGCGATGTTGTGGATAACGCTTCTTTGGCTTTTTCGATTAATTTATTGTGGATATGCTGTTGAGTGTTTTGTCCCGTCAGCGTTCTTAACATATCGCTTAAATAATTCGGCGATACGTTTAATTTATCGGCAATATATTTGACGGTTGGAATTACCGATTGTAATTCATTTTGTCTGTCAAAAGACTCGTTTAATAAATCCTCCAGTTTCACCAGCAAATCACTGCTCGCTTTTTTACGGGTGATAAATTGCCGATGATAAAATCTGTTTGAATAATTAAGCAGTAATTCAAGTTGTGAAACAATTATATCCTGACTAAAGTTATCAATATTGGAACGATATTCCTGCTCCATATTTTCGATAAGATCGTTTATGATTGCTTCTTCTTTTTCCGAGAGGTGCAAAGCTTCATTGACCGAATAGTTGAAATACTGGTATCGCTTGATTGTTTTGGCTAGCGATGTACTCCATAAGAAGTCGGGATGGATTAGTAGTGTCCATCCCCTACGCTTTGATGCTGCATCTTTATCAATCTCCACTCCGAAAACCTGACCAGGCGACATAAAAAACATTACGCCTTCATCAAAATCATACTCCTGCTGACCGTATTTATATTTAGTGTTCGGTGTTCTTTTGAGCGCGATTGCGTAGAAATCAAAGACAAGATTTATTAATTCTTGGGGAGGCAAATATTTAATGGATTCTAAATTAATCACGCTGATTAAAGGATGCTCAGGTTTAGGAAGCTCCAGCATCCGATGATATTCGGTGATCGTTTTAAATCTACGCGGTTGTGTGTTTGTCATATCGAAATGTAATTATTGCTGGTTGTAAGCTACCGCGAAATCTTTCGCAAAATCTTTCAGCTTTACTTTACCCAATATTGGTCTATGGCGGAAATAGTCTTCATACAATCTGCCTCCACGCCTAGCGGCATTCATTTCCACAAAACCCTGTGCAGTTTGCGGGTTCATTCCTGATTCCAATAAACCATTTAAAAATTGTTCGTCAGAAATTTCCAGCCATTTCAGATCGGAATTTCCGATGGCTTCGCCCAGAATTTCGGCGATTTCGTTTGGCGAAACTTCATCGCTTGCAATATAACGAATTTCTTTACCATTAAAAGGTTTTTCAATTTCTTCGGCAATCACGGCAGCAATATCTAAAGGGGAAACCCACGGTTCTTTTTCATCGCCGCGATAGTTGCCGACAATCGCGCCTTGTGATTTGATGGTTTGAATAAAGGTATACATGTAAGTGTAAAAACCGACTGGGCGCACGAATTTAATAAAGACCTCTTCCGGCAGCTCTGTTAAAATATTTTCGACATTGTAATGAAACCGGAGCAAGCCAACTCCTTTATCAGCACCGATACTGCTGAGATGCACGACACGTTTTACGCCCGATTGTTCAATGGCTTGTTTATAGTTTTTGCCAATCTCGGTGATAGCCGCGATAACATCAACATTCGGGTCGAAGAAAGCATCGGGGGCAAGCGATTCCATCACATAAACGACATCTGCGCCTTTAAAAGTCGCTGATAGAAAGCCAGCGTCTTCCATTGTGCCAATGGCAGCTTTTGCGCCTAGAGCTTCAATATCTTTCTGCCTTTCGGCTTTGCTGCTGATAACTGTCACCTGATGCCCTTTTTTCACTAACTCTTGTGTCAGTGGTTTACTAATATTTCCTAAAGAACCTGTCACTATAACTTTCATAAATATTTACTCACAAACTATTTCTAAATTGAAATTTGAATTTCTCTATTTATGGTAAGTAATTTTTTATCTTTAAAGTTAGCCGAATTATCGGTAATTGTATCCAAAATGTAGAATTTTGCTGCTTAACTTTCATCTATCAAAGATTTGCGGTGAAGCAGCGCTCTTGGTAGGGTTTCCAACGCCAGTCGCTCATGGGGGAGACCCCAAGACTGCGCTGGCTCCTTTGCAGGCGACTGCTGAACCCGTTCGCGTAGCGTCTCCGATAGGAGAAGGGTGTCTTACGCTGGCGTGACAAAGCTAGCACAATCGCATAGAGCAGTACAAGGGTGGATTGAATCTAATCAATTATTGAACTAGGAAGTTCGCAGGGAGTGATGTTTTGCAAATGGTTTGTATCGACAGGAGGATACGACAGCATTAACCTATTTACTCAATCACTGAATACCTACGGTGAGAAAATCCCTCATATTCTAGTGAAGAATTTAGGGCTGTGTGATGATTGGGAGCATCTAGACTTAGACTCCAACTTTCAGAACATAGTCAATAAATATCACATAAAAGTTATGGATTTTCCAAAGTTAGCATATAGAGAAAGAAACATAATTGACCAAAATCGCCTGACGTTTGCAGAGGCTAGAGAGTACAAAGAATTTGGGATAATTGGGAAACAGAGAATAGTGAATTTTCTGAAGCTTGCTTATAGTGCTTTTGAGAAAGTAGGTATCTGGTATGAAAAAGTTGAGTAGCAGTCATTAGTTATGGTCATTGGTCATTAGTACCAATGACTTCGGACAAACCTTAGCAGGAGATTGGATGGGGATGTAATGGCGTACCTACCCGTCGTAAGCGATCGCTTTGCGAATTTGACTACAATCCTTAAAAAGAGTAGCAAAAAATTAAATGTCTAAAAAGCCCGATTCGCAGTTCCAAAATCTCTTTAGTTCACCCAAATCAACAAACTGGGACGAGAGATTAGCCCAAATAGCCTATCGCTTTAACCGGGAGTATCAAGGTGAAACCTTTGAACTACCAGCAGAAGTACAGGCGATGCCGATATTCCAGGAGTGGGTTGGAGGTAGTTTTTCAGGGAGAATTGCTTCCTCTTTTTGGGAAATTGCTAAACCTCAAAAAAACCAGCACTGTATAGATATTGGCTGTGGTATCAGCTTTTTAATCTATCCTTGGCGTGATTGGCAAGCATTTTTTCATGGGCAAGAAATCAGTAATGTGGCCCGCGATACCCTTAATTCCCGTGGGCCGCAGTTGAATTCCAAGCTGTTCAAAGGTGTTGAGTTGGGAGCAGCTCATCAGTTAAGCTACTCATCAGAGCAGTTTGATGTTGCGATCGCAACAGGATTCAGCTGCTATTTTCCACTCGAATACTGGGATGCTGTACTGATAGAAGTCAAGCGGGTGTTAAAACCAGGTGGACATTTTGTGTTTGACGTTCTCAATCCAGAACAGCCTTTGGCGGAAGATTGGGCAGTTCTGGAAACCTATTTGGGGGCTGAGGTGTTTTTAGAACCTTTGGCTAAGTGGGAAAAAATGATTAAGGCGGCTGGTGGTAAAGTGGTAACGCACAAATCAGGGGAATTATTCGAGTTGTATAAGGTGCGGTTTTAAAAATACTATTACTCAGGCATAAGTGGACTTGATGGATCTAAAGAACTTGTAAAAACAAAATAGATTACCCCAGCTCCAAGAATCATCACGGCCAGACTGAACAGCAGTACCCAACGGTCTGTCGGTTCATAAGTATCTTCTTCGATATCACGACGGACTGCGAAATAGTGTCCTGTTGAAAGCCACACTGTGATTAAACCCACCAGCGAGAAGACTAAACCTAACTTCCAGCCGTTACCGGGACGGGGTATCAAAGGTACTTGGAAAGCACGCAAACGCACGATCACCACACCAAAACCTAAAAGAGCGATCCCTGTCCGCATCCAAGCGAGGTAGGTACGCTCATTTGCCAAGTGATCTCGGATTCGGGACGGATTCAGTCGTCCTGGCTTTTTTTTATCTTTATCTTCTTCTGTAGGTTTCAATAACTGCATGAATAACACCCGTATCCCTAAAGCGGCTCTTATTAAAAAAATGCCGAGGTAATAGCAAATCTCCTTCCAGATGACTTGCATCCAGCGCAATAGTTGCGCTAATGAAATATACCTCTTGTGATTGTACATTTTTTTCAAAATTTATTTTAATGCAGATATATAAATAAAACAAGCCTGAGATTGAGGATAGATAAATTCAACAAAACAGCCAAGATCAGAGAGATTTTTCACCAGTGCAAGTCAGGTTTTGTCTTTGATTTTGGCTGTTATACCAATTCTCTAAAAGCCTGCACAAAATCAGGCCTAGTCAGAAGGGGCTTAAGCCCCTTCTGACTAGGCAACCTCACAGCTAATCGGTATTACTCTATTTAAATTAAGAACAATCGTTCAACATAGACTATGCAGTTCTATTTCAAGACTGATTGCTAGGCGCATTAGGAACTCGTGTATTTATGAGAGCCTGCGATATATCTGGGATAAACCAGTTAGCCTCATTGCTGTTAAGAACTTTCACAGTCGGAACATTCAAGTCAATCGCAGCAGTATCTGGATTTGTCTTAATCACCAACTGAGTTCCATCGAGGATCTTGAGAGCAGCCGGGCCTGTTAATTTTTGACCTTGCCCATTAGGACTAGAAGTGAAATTTGCTACCTTGACATCATTTCCTAGATAGATGCCATCACAATCCCAGTTCTTTTTAGTGGACTGACCATTAGCTAGAAAATAGAGATTATTATCATATACGGCATCTTCATTGTCTTCATCATTTGGTCTTTTGCCGTATACTGCTATAGTATTACCTGTTTTGTTGTTACATTGACCCCAGTTGATTCCCGTCTCTAAAGCATATTTTTGCAGTGTTAATTCCTCGATTCTCTTCTGAATTTCTTTTGATGTAAGACCTTCAACTTGAGTTTGGGCATCTTTTGTCTGAGAGAGTTCGTTAAGAGCTTTAGTGACTTCGATATAGTCAGGGTTTTTGCTAAATTTTGGTCTATCAGCAAAAGAAGGCTGAGCAAAGGCGAGATTAGCGAAAATCATCAAGACAATTACCAGAGATTTCCAGATTTTCATATTTTGACTCCTGTGAATGGATAATATATTTTGCAATTTGGAATTTATTTTAAGTAGAAAATTCATGATGTACCTATTTTTAGATACTAAGTTTTTGTCAAGAGGACTCAAGGTCTGGCCAGATTTGGAGACTTGGGGAAATTGTCTAAGAGTCCTCAAGTAGGGCTACACCCTTGGATTTAATACAAAAGCACCACTTTTTGGTGGCTGATCTTCAGGTGGTGTTCCAATCCGCATCTGCAAGACTCCCCTTGTCCCCAAGTCTCTTTCTTCAATGTTCTTCACTCGACGCCTGAGTATTGAAACTTAAAATTAATGAAAATATATAAGTAGAAACTACAGATATAAGAGTCAAAGTAACATTTTCTGTAACAATAAATATACCCAGTCCAATCAATATACAAGGCACAAAAGTATTGCCGTTCTCAGTTAAAAATTGTGCGATCGCAGGTAAGTAGGTTAACTTGTAAGCGGTATAACACCACACACTTACTAAAAAAAAGAATACACCTAGTATTACCAGTAGACTCTCTAATTCAGAATTGGCAAACAGAGGTACATAAACGCTAATATTATCACTACCATTTGCAAAGGCGATCGCAGCTACATTACATGTTTGCGGAGAGAAAAAACTGGCAACTATAGAGGGACAATACGGCTCGGTTTCTTCTTCGGCTTCCTCTAATGAATCCTCTTCGCGTTTTAGTAAACTACTCATACCAATGATTATTGGCATTAAACCAAGTAGTCTAATCCAGTCCTGCGGTATGATTAGTCCACTGAAAAAACCAGGAAGGCTAGCAATGATCAATGCAGCAAAACCGAGATACTGACCAGCAAGGATGTGACGACTGCGGAACGTTTTATTTATTTGTGAAAAAAGCAACGTCAGAATGACAATATCATCAATGTTGGTGGCACTGAATGCTGTGATCCCTGTGGTAATTGCAGTTACTAAACCGCTCATTTGTGGAAGTCCTTATTTTCATACTTGGTCATTCAATTTTGGATTTTAGATTTTGGATTGGATTTACGATATCCAAAATACTGCCATCAAAAATCTTATATTGAGTAGGAATATTAAATTATGATCTGTGTCGTTGTCACTGATGCATCATGTGTTTCGCTCTTGAAATTTTTCAACTCTGCTTTGGCTGTTTGGGTCTGTGCCGAAGCCTTGATTTATACTTTAGTCAAACTAACCGATAGAATCAAATGCTTTTGTTTGTCAAAATGATAAATGAAAGTGATTAAAAATTTGACACCAAGTTGTAGGGATACCATAAATGGCAGGAATGACGCTTGAGCAGCTAAAAATCTTTCTGGCTGTGGCGCAGCAGTTACACTTTACTCGCGCAGCAGAGGAGCTTTATATTACACAACCTGCCGTTAGTGCAGCGATCCACAACTTAGAGCAAGAATACGGAGTGAAACTGTTCCATCGGATTGGTCGCCATATCGAGATTGCTGAGGCTGGTAAATTGCTGCAAGTGGAAGCGCAGAAAATTCTCGATCAAGTTTCCTTGACTGAAAGGGGATTGCGAGAATTGAACAATCTGCAACGGGGTGAATTGAAATTAGGGTCGAGTCTGACAATTGGTAACTACTGGCTACCAAGCAAGATTAGTGAGTTTAAGAGCCGATATCCCGGTATCCAGATTGACTGTAGCCTTGCCAATACAGAAGAGATTTGTGTCGGAACGGCGACAGGACAGTTTGATTTGGGTTTGGTGGAAGGAGATGTGAAGCCAGCGCTCCAGAGTACTCTAGAGTATGAAATAGTGGGGAGCGATCGCTTGCAAATTGTGGTAGGTCAAAAACACCCTTGGTTTGAGTGGGGAGAAATTGATTTAACCCAATTGACTAAAACCCTTTGGGTGATGCGAGAACCAGGTTCTGGAACCCAGCAAAGGTTTGAGGAAGCCTTACAAAATTGGGGAATCAATCTCAGTGAATTGAATGTAATTTTAGTGTTCAACAGTGGAGAGATGACAAAAGCAGCAATCGAAGATGGTGTCGGTGCAATTGGAATTTCTGAGTTGATGGTAAAAAAAGAAATACAGTTGGGAACTTTGCGGACAATTCGAGTTATTGATAACAGAGAGGGCAAGGGTGCGATGCCTACGGCGGGCTGCGCCTACGCAGAAATTGTTCGACCTTTTTTCAAACTCAAACATCGTCAACGTTTTCAAACTGCTCTTTCTAAAGTCTTTGAACAAATGTTGATATCGTCTATGTTAGATGGCTCACATCAACATGTATCAAAATCAGTTATTTAAAGCAACATTTTCGCAAATTTAATTAGAAATAATCAAGGAGTTAGTCATAGAGAATTCAGCATGAGTTCTCTATAACTAGCGGATGTATTGAAAAATGCTGTAATCTTAAATCCGCTTGCAGGGAAGTCCCTAGTCCCCATTGCCCCTTATCCCCAGAGGGAACTCCAAGTTCCCCAATCCCCTTCACACCTTCTGCATATTTCTACTGATGGGGTCAAAACCTCTAGAAAACCGCGTGCTTTCATCGTAGTAAGCGCCAGTCAGATTCGCTCCATACAACTTGGCATAGTTGAGTTTGGCTCCCCGGAGATTTGCTTCATTCAGTTTGACACCGCTCAAATTAGCTCTGGTCAAGTTCGCTTTGGCTAAGTTAGCTCTACTCAAATCTGCTCCCCAGAGTTTAGCTTTAGCTAGGTTGGCTCCACTCAAGTCAGATCCCCATAAATTGATTCCAGGCAAATAAGTTCCAATCAGCTTGTTGTTACTCAAGTTGACGGCTGGAAAATATCTTTCCCCGGCGGCAAAACGCCGTTTTAATTCCTCAGCATTCATGCGTCACGTTGACCTTGCTTAACAATACAGAAGTTATTTGTTCCCATTCCTGGCTTAGTTCTCCTGGAAACTCTGGCTGACCACTGCGCTGATACCAGTAATGGGCATTGTTCAAATCGCCTTCTTTGCGGTGCAGGTAAGCATGAACCCAAGCACTATCGGCATCGCTGGCATTTCCAAGTATTTCATGAGCTTTGCTCCAATCACCTTTTTTGTCATACCACATTGCTTGCAGCCCTTTTGGCAGTGTCTGAGGACATAGGGGCTGCTTTTCGATTAATCGCAGGAATTCCTCTGTATTCACAATCGCCACCCAACAAGAATTAAACTTCTATATCTAAGATACTCCTCAACTTAAGGTTAAGGGGAGCAGAGACTAGAGCTTTTTTTAACTTTCCAAGCATCCTCTAAGCTTTGTGACCTTTCTTACAACACCCCCCAGTTTTAAAACATCCTCGAAACAAACGCCAACAAATTTAGCTGTAGACAGCTTCTATTTTAACCCCCATAGTAGATAAAGGTTGTTTATTTAATATCTGCAATCACTTCCAATTTACTGAGATGCACAGAGCTAATAGAGAGTAATTTATTCCTATTAATATTCGGGCGGGCAGTCATTTTTTTGCATTAGCTAGGAAATTTATCTTATTAACTATTACAGCTAATTTATGACAATGCAAGCGATTAGATAGATTTTAGGACTGTTCCAATTCCTGAACAAACTATTTTCAGTTCACTTTAACTGTAAAATAACCTCAACATCAGATTATATTTAATTATTTCTTTACAGAAAGAGTCATGGTCTTTAAAACAGCAACCGAACACCTGATCGCTCTAAAAAGTGTCAGCAAATCTTATCAGCAGCCCAACGGTCAGCAGATTATCATCCTGGAAAATATTAATCTTGAGTTGCATCCAGGGGAGATAGTCGCGTTGCTAGGGCCTTCAGGTTCAGGGAAATCTACTTTAATGCGAATAGTTGCTGGGTTAATCGCCCCCAGTCAAGGTGAAGTTATATATCATAACCGTCCCCTAGTTGGTTTAAATCCTGGGGTAGCAATTGTTTTTCAAAGTTTTGCCCTTTATCCTTGGTTAACTGTACTGGAGAATGTGGAACTAGGTTTAAAAGCAAAAGGAGAAGCGCCAGATTATCGACGGCAAAAAGCGCTACGGATGATTGATATTATTGGTTTGGATGGGTTTGAAAATGCCTATCCCAAAGAGCTTTCTGGGGGAATGCGTCAGCGAGTTGGATTTGCTAGGGCTTTGGCCGTAGAACCAGAACTGTTATGTATGGATGAGCCGTTTTCGGCATTGGATGTGCTAACAGCAGAAAACTTGCGGTTTGAGTTATTAGATTTGTGGTTAGAACGTCGCATACCCACCCAAGCAGTTCTCATTGTCACCCACGGGATTGAGGAAGCGGTAATTATGGCGGATCGGATTATTGTTCTAGGACGCAATCCGGGAAGAATTCGGGCTGATTTACCTGTGACTCTACCCCATTACCGTGATCGCAAACACCCAAGTTTTCAAGCCCTGGTAGATAAAGTTTATACAATCATCACGAACCCAGAACTAGAAACAATTCAGCCTCCAGCGACTACCTCTGTACAACCTGCAACACCATCAGCAAAATATCAGTCTTTACCAGCCGTGCGAATTGGTTCCATTGCGGGTCTTTTGGAACTTTTAGAAGATCGTCAGGAAAAAGACTTATATCGGCTTGCTCAAGAATTGCAATTAGAAGTAGATGAGATTTTACCAATTGTGGAAGCTGCAAAATTAATGGATTTTGTAGAACTTGCAGAAGGTGATATTAACTTGAAGCCAGTCGGGCAACAATTTATCAATGGAGGTATTGACGATCGCAAACAAATCATGCGATCGCAACTCTTAACTAATATTCGCTTGGTACAGCGAATTTACCGTCTTCTGGAAGCGAAAAATAATCAACGCATTCCAGAAGAACTGGTTTTAGATATCCTAGAAAGTCACTTTAGCCCACAAGAAGCCGAACGACAATTAAAAACCGTCGTTGATTGGGGTCGTTACGCCGAGATATACGGCTACGATGAGCCATCGGGACAAATATTTTTAGAGCAAGTTGTTAATGCTGATTAGTCAGTTGTCATTGTTAACTTTCCCCACTCACTATTCTTATGACGCGACCCCTCACTCCTGCTAATAAAACTCTGGGACGTAACAATTGGACTTGGCAAGATGGATTGCTGATTCTGGTGATTTTATCTTTCATTGTGGCAATTATTAGAACTGCTTCCCAATTTAGCGGTACTTTTCAACCTGAACTCACAATTTCTATAAACATCAATGCTTTGCCAGGATACACAGCCCAAACCTTGATCCGCATGGGTCTGGCTTACTTTTTCTCCCTAATTTTCACCCTATTGTATGCTTATACTGCTTATCGTTCCCGAATTGCAGAGCGGATTTTAATTCCGATGTTGGATGTTCTGCAATCGATTCCAGTATTGTCTTTTTTACCAGGTGTGGTACTAGCTTTGATTTCCCTGTTTCCAGGTCAGAGAATTGGTGTAGAACTAGCAGCTATTTTGCTGATTTTCACTGGTATGACCTGGAATATGACTTTTAGTTTTTATCAATCTCTCCAAAGTATTCCACGAGAATTATTAGAAGCAGCGAGGGTTTATCGGCTTAATCCCTGGCAACGCTTTTGGACATTAGAGTTACCATCTGGTGTAATTGGTTTGGTATGGAATAGTGTAATGTCGGTGGCTGGAGGTTGGTTTTTTTTAATTGCTATTGAGTCATTTACTTTGGGGAATAAAGATTTTCGTTTACCAGGATTAGGCTCTTTTTTAGCCACAGCAGCCAACAAAGGAGACTTTAAAGCTATATTTTGGGGCTTGGCGGTGCTGATTGCGATCATCGTGGCAACTGATTTTTTTGTGTGGCAACCCCTGATTGCTTGGGCAGAAAGATTTAAGTTGGAGATGATCGAAACTGAAAATGCACCTCAATCGTGGGTATTGGATATTATCAGGCGATCGCCTACTTTACGCGCAATTGGCGATCGCGTTTTTCAGCCATTACAAACAGCCCTAGACGACAGTTTAACTCGGTCGTTTCCCGTGCGTTCTGTACCTGTAAACGCCAAAGGCAACCTCAACTTGCCGAGTTTTTTAAATTGGATATTTGTTAGCGGCTTCACCTTAATTGTCCTGTGGGGTACTTGGGAAGCCGTATTACTATTACGGACTTTAGGCTGGGCTGATTGGCAACAGGTAATAAAGGGCGCTATGTTAACGGCGTTGCGGGTGATAATTGCTTTGATATTATCACTGTTGTGGACTGTACCCGTGGGAGTAGCAATCGGTCGCAATCGCCGACTGGCTCAAGTGTTGCAACCATTGGTACAAATCGCCGCTTCTGTACCGGCAACAGCTTTATTTCCGGTGTTGCTGCTAGGTTTAACCCGCATCGCTGGCGGTTTACAGATTGGTGCGATCGCTCTGATGATGTTAGGGACAATGTGGTATATCCTGTTTAATGTCATTGCTGGGGCACAGTCGATTCCTTCAGACCTCATCGAAGCTGCTTCGGTGTATAAACTATCCCCTTTGCAACGCTGGCGAACCTTAATTTTACCTGCAATCTTTCCCTACCTAATTACAGGAATTATTACCGCTGTTGGCGGCGCTTGGAATGCCAGTATCGTCAGTGAGTATGTCACATTTCAAGGGCGAGTAATTAGTACTTCTGGATTGGGAGCAACGATTTCTCATGCCACCGCGACAGGCAATTTCTCCCTATTATTAGCTTCGACAGTGATAATGTCTCTATTAGTAGTGTTGACCAATCGTTTGATTTGGCGACCTCTTTACAATCTAGCTCAAGAGAAATATCAATTATTGGTTTAAGTAGGTAAGCGTGAAGAATTAAAGGTTTGTAGTAAGCGGCTCCAGCCCTGGAGTTAGGGGGGATGAATAAAGTGCCTAAAATCACAGCTAAACACTTTTCAAACAACCATTTATATTCCAATAGGCTTGGCTTAAGGCTTGATCCTCCTTAACCCTCCTTCAAAAGCAGGGAATTAGAGCAAGCCTCTTGCTTCATATCTACTTGACTGGAATAATTTCAAACTCGAAAGTACTGATCAAACGGTCATTAATATAGACCTCTATTCTATGCTTACCAACTGGATCGCCAGGAGTGATTGTCCAAAAATTCTCAATCACACCTTCTGGAGCAGACTGTGTGCGCCGCGTCACTGATGTCATGCCGTCTGCTGACATTGAGAAGTTTTCACCATTATCTGTACCCCAACTTTCTGGAGGTTTTGGTAAATGCAAGACTTCGCGCCATTTCACTTCACCTTGGTAATCTTTGAGTTTAATTCGCCATCCGTAGGCGTTTCCTTCCTGAAGTGGCACTCTTGTTGTCTGGAAAATGGTAACGTTCCCTTTGGTGTCAACTCTCTTCAACCCAAACAGAGCGCTACTGACAGTAATCTGTTTGGCATTTGTTGGCGGAGGAAATGGTGTGACATTTTGTACTACAGTAGAATTAGCGGCGATCGGCTCAGAAGCTATGACCCCAAATATTAGCCAAGAAGAAGCTAGCACAGAAATAGTAGCCCAAATTCTCATTAGTATGGTTTTCCTGTCAGATTTTTGGTTACTTGTTCAACTAATCTGACATGTTTTTCGGGTAAAGGTTGCTTATGGTTGGACGCGGTTTTTACTGGAGAAGAAAAAGCACTTTATGATGACAGTGGCTCTAAATAAGGCTTGATCACGAGTACCAATTGTTAAAAGTGCGTTTTTGGTTGGCTCTGTGGCTCCTGATATACCTCTTTGGATTTTGTCTATCAGCGAAATTGTTTGCTATCACTTCATTTGGAGTTGGAGTCCCTGACTGTCTAATCAGTATATTTGCGTTTATTCCTTAACGATTATCGTGGGGTTCAAGCTTTCAAATTCGTTATTAGATACCAATAAGACAGCCAGGGGTTTAAGTACAGAAAACATCTCTCATTTGTTTTTGTCTAAGTAAAGCATTTCACACTAAATGGCGAAATTTTTTATGAATCGTTGTTATACCCCGATAATATTTTAGTAATGCCACTTTCTTCAAAAAACGCTGCATCCGAAAACCAGGCTGAGTAGGAATTGGAAGAAGCCTATGCCCGTGCGCCAGAGACTCCTGATGATCGGTGAGCCAGCCCCCTGGTTCACAGCCCGTTCTACAAACAGTGCTAATTTTCACTTCGAGACAATCGCGGGTCGTTACATTGTACTCTGCTTCTTCGCTTCTGCTGAACCGAAGACGAGCCAGCGCATTCTTGAAGACATTCGGAGCCAACGGGCAGTCTTTGATGACCAAAACTTCTGTTTCTTTGGCGTGAGCGTCGATCCAGAGGATGAGAAGCAGCACCGAGTTCAGCAGCATCTTCCGGGCATCCGGTTCTTCTGGGATTTTGATCAAGCCATTAGCCAAAAATACGGTGCCGTTACTGCCACAGGGGATTACAGGCAATTTACGCTGGTACTCGATTATAGTCTGCGGGTGCTGGCGGTGCTGCCGTTTAATGAGTCACCCGAAACCCATGTGCCGCAGTTGATGGCATTCCTCGCCCAATTGCCATCCATTCCGTCAGAAGCATCGGCGGCAGTTCAGGCACCTGTCTTGGTTGTACCCAGGGTATTTGAACCAAAACTGTGTCAAGCACTGATTCAGTTCTATGAATTGCATGGTGGTGGAGACTCCGGCTTTATGCGAGAAGTTGATGGCCGTACAGTCCCAGTGTACGATTACGGTCATAAACGGCGACGGGATCAGGAGATTACCAACGAGGAACTGCGGAATGCGGCGATGCATCGAATTCACGATCGCCTTGTTCCCGAAATTTTCAAAGCCTTTCAGTTTCAAGCAAGCCGAATGGAGCGTCACATTGTTGCTTGCTATGACAGCCAAATCGGTGGACATTTTAGACCCCACCGGGACAATACCACGAAAGGGACTGCTCATCGCTGCTTTGCGGTGTCATTGAATCTGAATACGGGTGAATACGAAGGTGGATGTTTGCGATTTCCAGAATTTGGTCAGCAAACCTATCAACCGCCTGTGGGTGGAGCTATCGTCTTTTCCTGTTCCCTGTTGCACGAAGCGACACCTATAACTCAAGGACGGCGGTATGCCTATTTACCCTTCCTCTATGATGAGGCAAGAGCTAAGGTTCGGCAGGCAAATCAGCATTTTCTAGGGTCTGCTTTAGAGGAAGAGTCAACCAAGGAATAACGCAAAAATTCCAGTATTACTGGTAGATGGGAGCAATGCGATTTTGTGAGATTGGCAAAAAATGAGCGATCGCTGAATACTCCCCTCTATTGCAGTTGATTGATCAACTAATTTGCCATTTTGCAAGGCAACTTTAGCATTAATTTCTGGAACATAAAAGTCATCAACTCCCTTACCTGAAGACCCATTGGCAAGGTCATAGGCAGGATGTTTGTCATTATGATTCAATAGAATTAATAGTTGGAGAACTGAACCAACGAAGCTCAAACTATATAGAATACTGTGATAAATACTTGGTGACAAAGGTATTTGGCTACTAAATCGTTAAAGTTGAAATTCCTTTATCGGACTTATCCGTGTTTAAAGAATTATTTATCTTGGAAATTTGCTATTTTAAGTTCAGCTTGATTGCTACCAATTTTGTGATTAATAATAGGAAAATTACAGTAATATAATTAAGTTAAGGTTAAGAATATACCAATAAATTTTTAAGATTAGCTTGTTTTTAAAAGTTTGACATTAATATCAATAATATCGTACAATACGGCTCAGTTAAGGATAATCATAGGTTGCATTGAAGAACGAAACTCAACATTAAACGCTAATTGTTGGGTTTCACTTCATACCCTAAGGGTATCTTATTACAACCCAACCTATGCAGCTTAAGATTTTTAGGACTAACTAAACCGTATTGTAATATCTTAACGATTATTTACATACATCAAACTATCTCCGAAGATGAAAGCATCGTCAGGCATAATTATGCTTATCAAATTAAAAATTGCTAAAAATTAGACTAAAGTGGTAGGGATTCAGTTTTAGCAAAAATTAAAAACAGAAACTGCAACTAACTGACTTGCATTACGAAGAATAATTCGGTTTTTGTACTCTCATTTTACTTACCTGATAACCTTTTTCACTAGTGTGATAACTTCTTCGCCATTTTTCGAGATGATCTATAGATATTGATTTAGATACAACATTTACACCATTTCCTCGCCAAGCAACTTCTGCATCTGTTGTGAAAACCCCGCACTCTAATTGATCTAGCCTCATATTCCAATATTCACTAAATCGACCTTTTAAAGTAATAACTTGCTCAAATACCTTGTTCCTATGCTTATTTCTTCTTTTTCTTTCTGTTGCTCCTGTTGCTTCTGTATCAATAAACTTAGTTTCAATTAAAAACAGACTACCTTTAAAGGTCAGATAGACAAAATCACACTTCCCTAAATCTGTATAATCTGAAATTGGAGATTTTTCAAATAACAGCAGTTGAGCGCATGAAGGAAACAAGTCTTTGATATTCAGAAATAAATAAGCTTGCAATAGAAGTTCCTTATCATAAGGAAACAAGATCACTCCTTCAAAAAACTTTTGAATATCCTCCTGAGTTTGGGGTTGAATTCTTTTACAGTATGAAACAAATTTATCTAGCTCGTTGACAATCATCAAGTTCTAACTCCTTCCCCCGATCGCAGCCTTAAGTCCCTTGGCATAAAAAGATACTATTTTCTACTGGAAATCATCATCCGCAGAAGTAACTAAAAAACTGAGCAGAATCCTATGTACTTAAGTCTATTTACTGTTGACAGTTCAGTAAAACTGACTTTTTAGCTGCTTTTCAGTATTAGTGAACTTTTCACTTTTGGCGTCAGCTACCAGTTAACGATTTTATATGAGCAGGAAAACTGGCGTTTTGCAAAGCTTGAACAGTTATTCTAGAATCTTGTACGCAAAATTGCCAACCCAAGCGAACAAGTTTACGAGAATTTTCAGTTTGGATAATTCCAATCACTGGCATTTTTGCCTTTTCTTTGTCTCCTGACTGTTCTTGCAAAATTGTTTTCAACCGATGTAGTTCTTCGATATTACCTGCTTGCTGGGGATTTAATTCCACCATCACCATTTGCACTGTTTCCACTGGTTCTGCATCTTCTAGAATAAATTGAGTTTGCTCGTCGCGTCGATCTACTTTTCCCCAAATAATCAATCTAGTATCAACTTGGAGTAGGGAACTAATGCGTTCATAGGTTTTAGGAAAAACTACAGCTTCTGATTGTGTAGTTAAGTCTTCTATTTGCAAAATTGCCATCTGATCGCCTTTTTTAGTAACCACTTTTTTCACGTTATTCAACATGACAACTGCACAAAGCCTTATTTCTTCCTTTTGTTCTCCCAGTTGCGAAAGGTTAATTGGAGTTAAAAGTGGTGATATTTGCCGTAAGGATTTCAGGGGATGATCTGATACATAAAAGCCTAATAATTCTTTCTCCTTTTGCAACTTTTCCTGTGGGGTAAAATCCATCACAGGTTTAGATTTGGGAGCAGTTTCAAAGGCATTATTGGCTTTTTTATTCTGAGTATAAGAAAATCCGTCGCCTAATAAATCTAAGAGATTCCCTTGACCACTGGCTCTATCTTTAGCGCGAGATTGTGCCCAATCATACACTAATTCTAAGTCGTTAATTAACTGTTGGCGGTTTAGTGCAATTTTGTCAAAGGCTCCACAGTAAATCAGCGATTCCAGAGTGCGGCGGTTAACAGCACGTAAATCGACACGATCGCAAAAATCAGCAAGGGATTTAAATCCTGTCTCATTTCTCGCCTCCAAAATACAGGCGATCGCATTCTGTCCCACATTACGCACCGCCGAAAATCCAAACAGAATCTTTCCCGCTGTCGGTGTAAAATCAACACCAGAACGATTCATATCTGGCGGATCTATGGAAATACCCATATTAGTACAGTTAGTAATATATCTCTGTACCTTATCTGTATCGCCACTATTCGCCGTCAACAGTGCCGCCATATATTCCAATGGGTAATTAGCTTTTAAATATGCTGTTTGATAAGTTACATAAGCATAGGCAGTCGAATGGGATTTATTGAAGCAATTGGAAGCTATTAAGCCATTTTTGAGCGCAAAATTATGGTCTTGCTCAACCCCAATGTCATAGACATTTTGTTTGCCTAAATATTTCCGTGTGACTATTTTGATCATCCTACCCTACCCCCGAAAAAAAAATTGCGAAGTTTTGCGAAATTAATTGATCAAACGCTCAAAATTGTAGCAATAGTAATACCTGTAATACAATTTTAGATCATTAGAAAACACTGCTATACTTTTACACAAAAGTAGCCCAAATATATCAAAACGTTGGTAAACTATTAGATAGACAGTTAATAAGCATATAATTGCTGTTTTTAAACTTTATTAAACACATTTCAATACATATTAATCCGCTTAGTCAGATGCCTGGGAAGTCGGGAAGAAGCAGGGGAAAAAGTTTTCCCTTCTGCACGCCGCCCCTCTGCCTCTTTCCAATGCCCAATGCGTCAGTTACGATCATTGAAAAGCAACCCGGTATAAAAGGGTGTGAGTAGGTGAAAGTGGCGCTGATCGTAATTTTGGCGGTGGTTGTGGGATTGTTTGTGGTAGTCGAGATCGGACTGCGATCGCTCTTTGGCTTTGGTAATCCCCTGATTTACATTGGCGATGAGCAGATTGGTTATTTATTGGCTCCTAACCAGCGTACCCGTCGTTTTGGTAATCGCATTGAAATTAATGAGTATTCTATGCGAGGTAGTCCGATCAAAAAGATACCTGCACCTTCTGGGCTGAGAGTTTTACTGTTAGGGGATTCTATTGCTAATGGTGGCTGGTGGACAGATCAGACTAATACAATATCCACAATGATGATGCGTTCTCTAGCATCATTCACTAATAGTAATTATCAGGAAATAGAAGTGCTGAATGCTTCAGCTAACTCTTGGGGACCAAGGAACGAGTTAGCTTATTTACAGAAGTTTAGCAATTTTAACGCGCAGGTGGTAGTGTTATTAATTAATACCGATGATTTGTTTGCTACTCCTCCCACTTCCTTACCGGTAGGACGCGATCGCAACTATCCCGACAGTAAACCTCCCCTGGCATTAGTGGAAGTGTGGCAACGTTATATCGTCAAGCAAAAGCCAATTCCGGAAATGAAAGCAGTGCATAATGAAGCAGGCGATCGCGTTGGGATTAATCTAGAGGCGATCAGCAAAATTCAAGCCCTGACTCGCCAAACCAACAGCCAATTTATACTAGTCATGACTCCCTTACTGCGAGAAATTGGTGAACCAGGCCCCCGCGATTACGAAATTAGAGCACGGCAGCGCTTGAACGATTTTACCAAAGTACAGCAAATTAACTATATAGATTTTTTACCGCTATTCAATTCAACTACCAACCCGCAAGGTTTGTATCACGATCACATTCACCTCAACTTACAAGGTAATAAATTTGTCAGTAAAGTTATGGAGCGATCGCTTTTGGAAATACTGGGGGAGGCATCACTTCCTCAGAGCTATTAAAGTTGTCAATTTCAACCCAAAAAAAGTTTCGTAGTGAGCAAAGGGGAGGCAGCGCGGTCTTCTTCCTACAACCCTTTGGGCATCCTACGGCAGGCGTTAGCCTCTCCCAATGTGAAGAAGGAGAGACGCTTTAGCGCATAGCGCAGCGGTAGCGAGCCTGCGTCCCTTGCGCGTCTCGTAGAGAGCGTCTGGGGGTTTCCCCCATAAGCGACTGCCGTCGCAAAGGACACATAGACGCAGCAGCGGCTTCCCGCAGGGTAGGAATAAGAGTTTTAGAGAGTTTTTCCCTAAGTCCTAGGTTTTTGGCGCTAACCCAAGCGTATTGCTTTTTGATTGGTCGGATTTTTTTGATGAAGCGATACAATTAAAATCCACTTATTCCTGGTATTACTACATCCGTAACAATCGCATCCGGCTTTTCTTCTAAGATTATTTATAGAGCTTATTTAGCACTAATTACTTTAATTACATTTTATCCTGAGCGCTGAGATAATGACTAATTAATTTCAATTTAATCAGACAATATTCTATAACTACAATAGTAGCAATCCAGGTAATACTCAACCTTAAATCTTCAAAAAAATATATTGGTTTTCATTGAGTTATTTATTATAATAGTAAATTAAATAATATGTTTAAAGATTACTTTTAGTAAATCACCTTGTGAAAAAGGCTTAGTTAAATAGCCTGATGCTCTGACCATCTTAGCTTTAGCTCTATCTAGAAATCCTACTTTTCCTGACACCATAATCACGGGTGTATTTTTAAAATGTGAGTGTTTACGCAGTAAAGAGCAGAGTTCATATCCGTCTAAATTAGGCATTGAAATATCCAACAAAATTATGTCGGGTTTTGTACGAATAATCTGCATTAAAGCTTTTAAAGAATCTGTAACTCCGACAACATAAAAGGTTTGCTCATCTAAATAACTCTTAATAGCATTCAATACCGTAGGACTATCATCAATACAAAAGATTGTGTAGACTTTTTTATCAACAGGTGGTTGGGTGATTCGGTGATCCCTATGTTCATTAGTATTAATAGAGTAGGCTGGTGGTTTATAGCTGCTTGTTCTAGACGACTTTGGTGTAGTTTTAGGTTTTAACTCATTTATTTGGAACAATTGTGAGGGGTGCGATTGAGAAGTTGGTGATGTCTGACGATAAGTCGCTTCTCTACCAGAGGCTTCTCTTTCAGAGACACCAACGCTTCGGGGTGTTTGACATCGTTCAACTAGTAAGCGGAGATTTAGATGACAAAACTTTGGCATGTCATCCAGAAAGCTTTCAGGAATAAATTCATAACTCCCCTCTTCTAAGTTAAGAAATGACTCCAGAACTTCTAGCGCCAATTCCTCTATCAGTATCGCCGCTTGAAAGGGACTGATATATTTCTGATTGACTAACCAGCAAATAGCCAGATAATCTGGATTTGGTATTGCCTGATTTTCAATACCAGTTTCAAATATCGCCCGCAACTGTTCTTTGATTCCACCAGGGAGAGTAGAAATTTCCTGACTCAAGCGTTGCAAATTCCTGTAAAGCGGCTCAAACATTTTCTCTGAGTAGGAGGCATAAATGAGTTTACCCTCGTCCACATATATAGACCAACAGCCTGACGTGCTAAACACCTGCAAACAACCAGTAACCGACTTACCAGTGATTTTTTTCAACAGAGGTAAAGGCTGGAGCTTTTGGAAAAATCTGTATCTACTAATCGGAAGTGTCTTCATCGGGATGGCTCTGGAATAAAATTAACATTTGCAGGCAAAATTAGTGAATTACCTTATCGGAATTCACCACGACTTTGTTGGAAGTACTATCAGATAAATATAGCGGTCACATTTGAGTTAGTACAGAGATTCCACACCCCCCAACTCCTAATTCACCAATCTCTGTTAAGCTATAAGGCACGAATTACAACTAAACCAATTCATGTTATAGCCCAATAGCAAAATCGCCTGACTGGTTGCCAGGATATAGTATTTCAAAAATTAGATTGGTTTTCTGTATCTTTCGCTAATCTAGCCGATCTAACAGTAGCTCAAGTGTGACGCACACACCATTGGCTCTCGCCCATCAGTCACAAAAGTATCATTGTTATCCGTATTTTGCAGCCTAAAATTGCAGGTACTTTAGTTATTTTACAAAAGTTGTTTTGCCCCTGATGCTAAAGTTTAGAGTGACCAAAACCTACAAGAATGTAGACGTAAAGGGATTTGCTCAAAGCTTTTAGGCATTAAGTCCGCGCTGACGAACTATGTTTTTGTAGCCGTGACGAAAGTCGTCGGCACTTTTGCTAGAAGTTTATTCTTCAGGGGAACTTCTAGAGTTGAGGCTGCGTTATGCGCGGCATCGTCTCATGCCACTTGACGCCAGTCCGCTCTAGTCAGGATACCCTTTCGGCAGTTTCTCCTGTAGGAAGAAGACCGCACTCCCTCACTGCGCTGGCCTCTCAGGAATGGGCGCTCCGCAACTAAGTACTGGCAAGAAATTCTTACTTTTGTACTTGGTTGGGGTTCTAATCCCCATCCAAATCTTCCCAGTCCTCAGTCTTTAATCCCCCATAAAGAGTTCAATGTCTTACTTAGGTTTGTGATTGTAAAGCAACTCTTAGTGTTGGGATTGGGCAAAATTATCACTTGCACAACAAGAATGGTAACCTCCAATCAAGAATGAGTTAGCTGATAATTGCCGCCATGATGGTGTGTGGTGAGATGCACAGGCGACCAAATCAGCAGAAGGGAATCTCTTCATAAGCACTGGAAACGGGTTCTAATGTTGTGTGGGGCTAAATAGTCACCCTACACTGGAGTGACAAATTCAATAACTTACAGCGATATTCTTGATTGTTAGTACATACCTGCAAAATAGCTATTTTCAGCTAGATGGTAGATAACAAGTAACGTACTCACTAAAATTCAGATTACTATAATTTTTAAAAAAAGTTAGCAGAAATATATAAACTTCATGATAAATCAATAAAGTAAATGTGAAAACTAATTAATATAATCTTCTAGTATTTATTTGTTCAGATGTCCTGAAAGACTGAAAATGTACAGTAAAAGATAATGTTCTCTGCTTATTAAATTACACTTATAAATGAGTGAATCATTTGATGGTAGCAATTTACCATAAAAATCTCAAGTTTTAAAAGTCACAAATATAAATACAAAGTTGTACGCGTAGGCGTAGCCCGTGATAGACATCGCATTCATTAACCCATAATATATATGTAGCAAAAAGACGCAAAGAATTTCTTTGCGCCTTTGACGTGAGATTTAGAAGTGAATAATCTCACTGTTATACTTCGTCATTTACTTAAAATTGCTCCCGCCAGCACCAGCTTAAAAGTGTACCACCAGCCACCAGCTTAACTACTTCCAGTACCCAATAACTGCCGTGTAGTAAATTCATTGTCGATGGAATAGCAGCAGCAGCTTCAAATAGGTTAAGTTGAACTCCTATAGCGCACATTTGCGGAGTTAAGAAATAGGTGTCAAGCATAGCTATAGTTAGTAGCAGCCCAGATAAAACAATACTGCCAATACGCCAGTGATATCGGATTTTGCCTAAAGCTAGTGCCCCAGTCAATACTACAGCAGCAGATAATAATTCCATCCGATTGAAGTTCCAAAAAATCGTATAGCCTGCTGTCGTAAAACCTGCTTGGCTCATCATCCCAGAAAGATAAAGACTAGGCATAATTACCCAGTCTAAAACTAGACTAGCACTGAGCCAAAAGCCCAAAGTCAACATGATCGCAGTTTGCCAAATTGGTCGTTTGAATTCAAGGCTAGAAATAGCAGTCATAAAATAATTGCATGTGTTGTATTCTTAGTTTCTAACTTCTTCCGCTGTTTGACAAGAAATATCAACTAACCTTAACAAAGCGATCGCTCTTAATTCATTCTTAATCCAATCCCAAGATTTTTTAAACTTAGTTGAGAAATATTAAGATTTTTAAAAAAGTAATTTACATAGATTTTACCTATTAGAAATACTCAATTTTTTTATATCGAAAGCAACTGGTTAAGCAATATCGATTGCAATAGCAAGGGAGATGCGTTAGTTTCTTCTTTGCTAGCAACCACAGAAACCTACCATCATTCAGGCTTCCCAATAAGTCTCTTCAGTGATGACATTGCCATCCGGCATCGTGGTGTTGCAAAGCAAAACGTTCTCCAGCAATCCAGAGTAGAAATTAATGGCACCAAACAATTTGACATCTGTAAAATCGGTGGTTCGCTATTCAACTTCCAAGAGGTTAGTGCCATTGGCATCTTGAGTTTTATCGGTTACAACCTCCACAAGTTGACCGGGTTGAGCAGCTTTAATCTGACTCGGCGAACCCTGTGTCACCACTTCACCTTTTTTTTCTCCGATACAGCACCATCAATCGGTTCTTGGGGTGGCGAGATTAACTGAGTCATATTGGAGTGGGGAAGAATATCAGAATGACGGTTATAAATTGGTTAGATTAAGCAGCGTTCACTTTTACCCTGACATCAATACCATCTTCCATATAGACGATGTGATCGGCAATATCAAGAATCTGGTTATCATGTGTCACTAAAAAAATTGTCAAACCTTATTATTTAGCTAATTTTTGCATAATTTCCACAACATCGCTGGATAAAAGTCTGCATTATCCGCTCTTTGGAGCATTGGTAAAGATGTTGTCATCTTTGCAATTGCAGATACTGCATTAGTAAAAAGGCTAAATACTCACCTTATTGGGTGAATCAATCAGTCTAGCAGTTACTCATACTCAAACCCAGAGCCATGCATAAACTTCTTGATTGCGATCGCCCTCGATTCCAAGAGGAAAATTTATCAGCGATCGCATCACATTGGATTCCCTTCAGTTTTGTCAGAAACAATAGCACAAAAGTGTGCAATACTCACCATTTATGAGAACTCTATTTGCCTTTATGCTGAAGCGGAAAGTAGAAAAAACAGTTATGAAATTTGCCAAAAATCCCACCCGCCACCAAGGCTTGCTAAAAGCCCTAACTCTAGGTTTTTTTTTGTTGGCATTCATAATGCCCACCAGTGTTTTAGCCGACGAGAGCGAACAAGCCAAAACTTTTGACCACACAACCACGCTCCAAACTGTACTTACCAGCAGTCATCGCTCTGCTACAAATCGTGACCGAGATAAGTACCGTCACCCAGCCCAAACTCTTGAATTCTTCGGTCTACGCTCGAATATGACTGTAGTTGAATTGTGGCCAGGGGGTGGTTGGTATACCGAGATTCTCGCCCCGTTTCTACAGCAAAAGGGACAATTCATAGTAACCAACTTTGCTCCCAGCACGAGTAAATCGGCTTTAGCTTTCCAACAGAAGCTAGCAGGTGAGCCAAAGATTTTTGGTAAGGTCAAAGTCGTTGAAATTAATCCCCCAAATGAACTTACCCTAGCCCCAGACAATTCCGTGGACATGATTCTTACCTTCCGTAATATTCACAACTGGGTTAAGGCTGGATATGCCGAGCAGGTTTACGCGGCGGCTTACAAAGCACTCAAGCCGGGGGGCATCCTGGGAGTGGAAGAACACCGTGCCAAACCAGGTATTTCTTTGCAAGAGAGTATCAAAACTGGCTATATGTCTGTTGATGAGGTAATTGCTGCTGTGGAGAAAGCGGGCTTCAAGTTGGTGGGCAAATCAGAGATTAACGCCAACCCAAAGGATACTAAAGACTATCCAGGTGGAGTCTGGACACTACCTCCGACCTTGAGCCAAGGACAAAAGGATAGGCAACGCTTCCTCGCCATTGGGGAGAGCGATCGCATGACCCTCAAGTTCGTTAAACCCAAAGCCCCCTAATTAGATATGTGCGATGCCTGCGGTGTTCTCGTTGCCATCGCGTAGCGTGCCGTAGGCAATCGCCTCTATCTTGCTGAGGCAAACACGCTCCTTGCGGCATTCAAGCGACCTAACAGTGCGTCTCGTAGAGAGGAAAACAAAAGAGCGATGGCACAAAGCGTCCGCCAGAGGCGATCGTACCCTATATCTGATATCTACAGACTTACTAGTACAGCGCGGCGGAAATTAACAACCCATTTCAAATCAACAAAACGTTTACTACGAACCTCTTATTAGCCTATGTAGTGGGGGATACCTCCCAAAAATAATAGTTAACAGTACTCTTTACTGAGTTGCCGATATCCTTCGGGTCTTGTCAGCCATCCTTCAGCCGTCAATTTAGCAAGGCTACTTATTTTTCCTGAAATGTCCAGACTCCTTCATCCCAATCTGAATCTGTTGGAGGTGATTGTAACCAATGCTGACAACGCAACAGATGCAACATAGCAGCTTTATCATGGTTGTCTGCGGCCAAAACTTTGGCAAATTCAGCTCTAGCAAAGGTAAACTGCCGCTTGAGGTAATACTCGCGCCCTTTATGATAGTGCTCAATCACTTGTAGTTTTTCGCTTTCAATGGAATCAGAACGCAAACCTAGTAATTCATATATGGCTACTGGCTCATTTCTGCCCTTGACACGAATGTAATCTAGTTCCCTAGCCCAAATATGATCTTGGCATGGTTTAAAAGTGTTATGGCTAATAATAATATCGCAACCATACTGTTTACTAACACTTTCTAGTCTGGAGCCAAGATTAACACCATCGCCAATAGCGGTAAATTCCATCCGCTTACTAGAGCCAATATTCCCACTAATCACGGTATCAGAATTGATGCCAATGCCGATCTTGATTCCGGGCTTATCAGCTGCGTAGCGACGTTGATTAAATTCGTGCAGGCGATCGCGCATTTCTAAGGATGTTTGCACTGCCATCCAAGCGTGTTCTTCTAATGGTAGAGGAGAACCAAACACAGCCATGATGGCATCGCCGATGTATTTGTCAAGGGTACCTTTATGTTTAAAGACTGCCTCCACCATTGATTCAAAATATTCATTAAGCATACTCACCACTTCTTCTGCTTCCAAGTTTTCTGTCAAAGTGGTGTAGCCGCGAATATCGGAAAATAAAATCGAAACTTCTTTGCGATCGCCTCCTAGTTTAGCGTCATCTAGTTTCAGTAATTCTTCGGCTAATTCTTGGGTCATGTAGCGGTACATCGTACTCTTGAGCCGCTTCTCATCACTGATATCTTCCATCACCACTAGCGCCCCACAGATTTGCTCTTGGTCGCTAACATCGGCAATTGTATTAATCGATAAATTAATACTATGCTGTTTGATACTAGTGCTTAAAAGTGTGCGATCGGGGTAATATTGCTGGCGACCTTTTAAGTCAACTGCGTGTAAAGCATCCTGATACCACTTGCTAAAGTCACCTTCTTTGATGCCGATCGCATCAGTAACTAATTTACCTTCTAAACGGTCTTCTGGCCCCAGTCCTAGCAAACGTTTAGCACTTTCATTAGCGGCGATAATTAATCCAGTTTTATCAGTGGAAACCACTCCATTGGAAAGACTACGCAGAATATCCCGTTGCATTTGTTCTTGTTGCTTGACTGTGGCAAACAACTGGGCATTTTGCAGCGCTACTCCCGCTTGAATATTAAAAGCTTCCATAAATTCTTCATCGTTGCGGTCAAAGCTAGCTTGGAAGCAGTCGGGAGCTTTCGGCCAATCAGCTGGATTATAATGGGGAAAATCTCCTGATTTCTTTTTATTTACGAGTTGGGTAACGCCAATCAGTTGTTGATCGGCGTTAAATACTGGCATACAAAGCAAGCTACAGGTACGATAGCCATTTTGCTGGTCAATTTGTTTGGCTGTCTCCGAGTCAGGATCGTCGTACAAGTCAAAGGCAATATTTAGTTTTTTGCCAGAAACAGCTACTAGACCAGCAAAGCCTTTACCTACGGGGACTCGCAACTCCTTAGTTGAACCATCATCCTGGGTGATTTTCGTCCATAATTCATGGCGATCGCGGTCTATTAACCATAGGGTACTGCGATCGGCATTCATCAGTTCCTTGGCTTCATCCATCACCCGCTTCAGGGTGTCTTCTAAGTCGAGACTGCTTTGAGAGAGGGACTTGATCGCCTTCATCAGCGCCGCCACTGCTCTTTGCTTTTGGGTGGCTACATAAAAAGAGCGCGAGGATTCTAAAATTAGGCGAATCGAAGGGGCAAATTCTCGAAATAATTGTTCGTCAGCACAGATAAAACCTTTGGTATCAATGCGCTGTCCAAGTGAAGCATCGGGATTATTATCAGATTTTAATTTATTTAGTAATTGTACTACCGCAACTAACTGTCCATGTTCATTCAACAATGGTAAAGCCAGCATAGTGTAGGTGCGATAGCCGGTTCTTTTTTCTTGTTCTTGGGCAAAATGCGATCGCGGATCGTTATAAAAATCAAAGGGAATATTGATAACTTGCTTGGAGGTGGCGACTTCCCCAGCAATGCCTTTATCAGCGGGGATGCGAATTTCTAAAGAGCGATCGCCCTCCCCCTCAGCCAGAATTGACCAGAGTTCTTGTTTTTCTTCATCCAATAAAAATATCGTTGTCCGGTCTGCCCCTAGTAATTCCCCGGTTTTCAAGGTAATCGAATGCAACATTTCTTGCAGAAGAGTTTCAAACCCGTGAGAATCTAGCATTGACAGGGTTTGATGGACAATCTGTAATTTTTGCTCAACATCCTTAACGACCTGTTTAAAAGTATCCTGAGTCAGGGGAGCAAGAAACGTAGAAAAAGTTCCTTGTCTTGTGGCAAGAGCACCTACAGGAGCCGAATTTGCTTGTAATTCGTGGTTTTCTTGGTTGTGAACACCAATAATCATATCGGCGGTCTCCCCACAACTTCCTTGATACACTGACATAATCGGTATTTTATACAGCAGGATAAGATTTTAGATTTAACAATGAAATTAAATTTATGTAAGTGGTGCTAAAAGCAACAATTGTTTGATATTACCCATAGTTTAATCGCTTGTTTAGCTAGCGTCATCCTGTGGAGTCAAGTGGAAGCCAAGCAATTTTGGATCATGGAATTGTCGATAGCGCAGCGTAAAGCCTGCGGCATGGCAACTCTTAAAGATGCTCTTGCGTTTGCTTAGAGCAAGTCCGCGAGCGTTGGATTTGAAATTTGGGATAATAGTCCGGGCAATTAAACATATATACCCCCAGCCACTAAGAGGCTGCTCTTAGGGGCTGGGGGTGGGTGAATTTCATTTTCAAAAGAATTTATTTTTGTAATAAATTTAAGGCAATACAGTTCAGTTAAGCATTTTTTTTCTCTCTGTGTTCTCGATGCCTCTGCGGTAGCCTGCGGCAAGCCGCTTTGCGTCTACGTTAAAAAATTGACTTTGATAAAGAGTTCTAACCTTAACCATCGGGGAATCTAATATAAAGCGCATTTTGTCAATAAGTTAAAATACTTAAAACTATCTTATTAAGAATGATAATCGTGTGTAAGAAGAGAGGGATTCACAAAAGAGCGATCGCAAAACTTTTCGGTCTACCGAAAATCATTAATACTGGAGAAAGGGCAACTTTCACTTTTCATAGCATTGAGCCGAGATCCCTATAAAAACGGAAATAGAGGCTCTGAAAGCCTATCCTATGTTGATAAAATACACCGTCAAGAATTTGCCGCTTTGTCCACAGAGGGGGTCTAGTTTTCTTCTTAGTCGGCAATAATGGCTCAATTAGTTTCCCACTATGCGTCTGTCAAATCGCTTGAATACCCCATTTTCAACCCTGAACTTTAAATGCACCTAATTTCCGTTGATTCTACTTGATCGCTTCAAAGATATCAAATGGGTTCTATACCAGGAATTAAAGCGATCGCACTGCCCTTGTCACACAGACATGATCTCCTGGAAATGCTTCGCGCCAGACATAACCTGAGATGCAAGTATCAGAACCATAAGAGGTAATAATGCTACGAAAATTGACATCTTGTGCCAATGCAGTTGAGCAGATAACTAACAGCTTATTACATTGTGATACTGTTCCATAAGTTAACGAATTAGTGTAGTATCAATCCCGGTGTCAATAGCAGCCCATGCTTCATCTGCCGTGATAACAGGAAGCTTCAACACGTGTCCCAGTGCAAGACAAGCCCTGTCACCCAACGACAATCCCAGGTGTTTTGCATCCGTGAGAGGTTAAGGTAATAAGTAAAATCAGAGTTTTAGCAAGTAGTAAATTTAGTAATGACGCTTCTCCCAAAGGGAGACGCTGCGCGAACAAAGTTCGTCTCCGATGCTACGGGATTAGTATGAAACCAAACTTCAACGGGTAAACGAGTAACCAAATCAATAACTGTACAAATTTTTCCGGCTAATTGTCCTGTTTTTAAGTCTTCCAGGCTTTTTAGCTTCCGAAATAAAGCTTCTAATGTTGACCCATCAGCTATCCAAATTCGGTCAAAATTATGTAATGCAAACTTAAGACTATCTGGTAGAGGTCGCCTCAGTCGTTGCTGCCAACTGAGTTGTAACGTAACCGTTCAGGGGGTGCGCCTGCGGCGCACCAGCCAACAATAAGCGTTGTAGCTATTTGACTATAAGGAGTGCTAGCACACAGATGCTCACG
>NZ_JBALCO010000108.1:0-11337 GCF_036919595.1 Nostoc sp.
CCTCTGCTAATTTATCCGATAGCTACCCATTTACTTTAGAAAAGATTATTGGTAGCTGTGACCTGATAACTAACTCCCCTGGTTGGCTAACACCCATTAGGGGTTTTTTTCTAGTTGCCGAGCTACGCCCGTCTTAGCACATCGCCATCAACCCTGATTTTTACCATTTTCTCAGGAAGATACTGCTGCCACTAGAAAAGATTACTGGTAGATGCATCCTGATCACTCACTCCCCTAGTAAGATAACACCATCTGGAGGGTTTTATTTAAAAAAATAACTAACCTTTGTACAAATTTATCCGGAGTATGGTGTTCAACCTGAGTACATTTAATTGGTAGATGCACCCTTATAACTAACTCCCCTGGTTGGCTAACGCCCACTGGGGGGTTTTTATTTAAAAAAATAACAGACCTTTGTACAAATTTATCCGGAGTATAGTGTTCAACTTGAGTACATTTAATTGGTAGATGCACCCTGATAACTAACTCCCCTGGTTGGCTAACGCCCACTGGGGGTTTTTTTGGCGTAGCGGCTTGTCCTTAGACATCGCCCTAGCATTTCCTACCGATCTAACTGAAATGCACCACAACTCTTGTTGCTACTGCTGGTAGACCTTGAGTATCCTCCTGTTGCCAGGATAGAGCATAAGCTGCTCACTCAATTCCTAAATCGCTTTCTTTTTATTGTGAGCTAGAGATGCCACACCAAAATGATTGCTATGATATTTAATCACATTTTTAATTTTTTTTCTATATTTTCGCGTTTAATTGTTTGTCTACCAGCAATCACTGCTTTCAACTTCCGAATCAGAGCTTCATCGCCGACTACATTTGTATATTTATCGTTCCCAAGTTCAGCCTGGTAATGCGGTACTGGAGGCTCTGCCTCCCAAAAAATTACCTTCTCTATTAGAAGCAGGGAAGGAAGAAAAGATATTAAATCAGGATTTTAGCCTTAAGTTGACACTAATGACCAGCTATGTGGTAACATTTCATAGCATTATGCTAAAATAACTCGCCTAAAACCTAAGAGTCGCCAACCCATAAGTTTAGCTGTAATTAAGTTCTCTTCAGAAGAGTGCGGCATTTGCCACAAAATGTCTTTTTATGACAAAAAGGTGGCTGAAGAACTGGGTTTAGAATTTATCGATGTGAAAATGCAGGATACGACTGCTTACCGCAAGTATCGCAAGATTTTATTAACTCAGTATCCTGATAAATCAGAAATGGGATGGCCTACTTACATCATCTGCAATTCTCCAGAAGGAGAATTTCTGATTGTGGGTGAGGTAAAAGGAGGTCATCCCAAAGGGGAGTTTAGAAGCCGTCTTCAAGAGGTTCTGAATTCCACAGCTAATCAGAACTAATTACCTCAAAAGATTTGACCTCCAAGACAGGTCCAATCATGGCAGTTGTCATGATATCTTCACGCACCTGTCCTTTAACTTTTGCTTTCTGTCCAGCTTTGAGTAAGTCTTTGTCTGCCCCTTTAAGGATTTCGTAAGTAACGCCCTCTTCTGTGACTAAGGCCCATGCGCCTGTGCCAATATCACGGCGTTGAATTGTACCTGTAAGTGTAATGCTCATAAACGGTGCTGAGTGGAGGAATAGTAAATTAGGAGTTAGGAGTAGAGACACGATTAATCGCGTCTCTCCCCTTCTATGCTATTTTTTCTTCGTTTTTCAATGCTAAACGAGCAAGTCCATAACAGATTAGGGCATTGGTGATGAGGAAAAGACGTGCTAAGTGACCACTTCCCAAACCCCAAACAGCTGGATCAAAAAACGCACTTACCGTCAAGCAGGCTGCGACACCTAAGGTTGAACCAATGGCAAACCATTTCCAACTAGGATGTCCCAGCAGCAATGCCATTAAGACAATGGGAATCAGTACGCTGGCAAACAGGGGATTGAACGCATTAGTTCCCTGGAGGGTATTGCCTAGTTCCGGAATTGAACTGCCCAAAACCCGGAAAGGCCACTGGGGAAGGTCAAAAATATAGATTCCCTTGAGGAAGAATAACCCCGAACTGCCAGCAATTAGTCCACTAAATAGAGACCAACTCCAAGTGAAGGGGAAGTAAACCCGTAAAAACCAAGCCAGTAGATAGGAACCAACTACCATTAATATCTTGGGTAAGAGTGCGATCGCACCACCATCAATCCAAAAGCCGGGGTTAAGATAGCCGTTATCGCGTAACCACCGGAAGAAATCTGGGAAACTAATTTGCCCCGCAAAGGCTAGTTTGACTGCTGCTTCTGCATTGAGTTGTCCAGCGCCATAATAGTTCAAACCATCATCCTGGATAACTCGCGCCGACTGCTTGAGGACTTTTAAAACTTCATCTGGTTCTTTGATGCCAGCAGCTTTGATTAATGCCGCAACACCAGCAACGTGTGGGGAAGCCATGCTTGTACCCTGGAAGCCAAGAAATACTCCCTCGCCGTTTTCATCGATAGTTTCTTGGAGAATTTTACCAGCTTCACTGCCACCAGGAGCAGAGATATCTACCCCAGCACCAAAGTTAGAATAGGGTGCTTTTTCCCCATCTGGGCCAATTCCGGAAACGCCGATGACATAGGGATAGCGGGCTGGATAGCTTGCCCCATTGGTATTTTCATTCCCCGCTGCGGCAATGATAACTACACCTTTTCTATGGGCATACTCGATCGCTTCTTTCATCAACTTGCTTTCACCGCTACCACCCAAGCTCATATTAATTACATCTGCGCCTTTATCAGCAGCAAATTTAATTGCTTCGGCAATATCGGCAACAGTACCGCCACCATATGAACTCAGCACCTTTAGCGGCATCAGACTGGCTTCATAGGCAATTCCAGCTACGCCATATTTGTTATTTGTGGCTTGGGCAATAGTTCCGGCAACATGAGTGCCGTGGCCGTTATCGTCTTTGGCTTCTTCTCGGTCGTTAACAAAATCATAGCCTTTGACGAATTTTGTCTCATATAAGTCCCGCACCTTAGTAATCCCGGTGTCAATTACTGCAACTGTGATACCACTGCCTTTGGTTTGACTCCATGCGCCTTCAATGCCGATTTGGTGCAAGTTCCACTGCTTGCTGTAATATTGGTCATTGGGGCCAGTTAATGAGGGGCTTGTCTCATCATCATCTTGGGGTCTCAAAAATTCTCCAAGCCTTGCGGCTTGACCTGGTTGGGGAATCTTTCTATAAATGTAATTTGGCTCAATAAATTCTGTAGCTTGGGCAAATTGAGATTTTTTCAGTTCTTGGAGTCGCTGGCGATCGCCTTTGACAATATACACATTATCTTTTTTGGAAAACTTGTTGTCTAATTGGGGTGTAACGTTGTATTGTTTGGTGATCGCTTGCAGATTCTGTTCCACCACAAGTGATGGAATATCTTCCCGAAAATCAAGCAAAATCGTCTCAAACTCTCCTTTAATTGCCATTCCCTGGAAATTCAGGAAACCAAATATGGCAGATCCCAGCCCAATGACAAACAAGCACAATAATATAAGTTTTCTCATATTAACTCATCACCGCTTTTTGCCAGTTTGCTCACTACCATAACTTATCTCCATCCTTTATGGGTGGATTTTGCTCTTTTAGTTACAAGTTTCACTTCATTACTCAGGACTTTTTTAACCGATGGAACGTGGTCTTTTGTGGTTGCCCCTATTAGTAATGTTTTTCTGGTTGACATGGCAAGGCTCGAAAGAGTATCAAAAAGTTGAAGCCTATCGCACTTGGGCAGAGCAATTTGAACGGGCTAAGTACGATATTTATGCTGTATTAGGTCAAAAAGGCAACAATCTAACTTGGGGAAAACCCACGCCTAAAGGGCCTATTAAACTAGAAACATTCTCTTTGCTTGATGTCAAACAAATCCACCTTTTAGTAGATGAAAAATCAGTTGATATAGAAAATATACCCAATAAAGGTCGTTCTATAGAGTTAGAATTTTTATTTTCCGAATCTACTAACTCAGTGCGCGTTCCATTTACAGAAATCCCTTTGGCGGCGGAATGGGGTAAGTTTTTACAGGGGGTATTAGAAGACTTGCGATCGCAACAAAATCAGTAGTTATTTTGGAACTACAAAAAATAAATTATCGCAACTTCTTCCCTGTTTGCAATGGGATGTTTTTTATTTATTTATTTGTGTCGCTAGTTGCAATGGTGTGACAATATCAAAGCTTAAGGAATATATCAACAACCAAAACAGCCCAGAATGAATATCAGTCATGGCTCGATATTCATTCTGAGCTTTAGACGGGTAAGAGTTGCTCTCGTTTGCCGTCCCCACACCCCGTTTAGTGGGTGTGGGGCTTCTACTGTTCTTGCTAAAAGACTTTAAGGGAAATAAGCGTTTCCAGTGGAGCGATCGTCGATGAAGAACTTGTATTGTTTGGAGTCCATGTGTGCGATCATGGGTGGTGGCAGTTTGAGTGGTTGTCACTGTCGTCATATCTGCGATATCGAGGGGTAAATCCGTCTCCTTAAGTAGAATAAAAGTTGCAGTCACTTTGACAGGGATTAAAGTGTAGAGAAACCCCATAAAATAAATTTAGGTGCTCAATACCAAATCTTTTCTCTCTAGTTATTCCCCTACACACTTATACCCGCTGTGACGAGGCTTGGCCATTGGAAAACACAATCAAATAGTTATAAAAGTTGTAGAAGCCTGAGCTAAGAGCGTTGTTGCACTAACCCCATCTAACTTCGCCAACACTTGATTGTCTGAACTATCCACAATGAAGGCTTGACTTCCTTGTTTTTGTATCAACAATTGACCAAACTGGAGACCACCTGACAAGGCAATCTTGTCCTTACCCAGTTCAAAGTCAGTAATGGTGTCTGTACCCTCACCAGAAGCTAATACAAAGGTGTCATTATCATAGCCCCCAGTCAGCACATCATTGCCTTTACCACCGTAAAGCCAGTCGTTGCCTGCACGCCCGTAGAGTTGGTCATCGCCAAGACCGCCGAACAGGGTATCATTACCGTTATCGCCGTAAAGCAGGTCATTGCCACCATTGCCGTAAAGTCGGTCATTACCATTTTCTCCCCAGATCTGATCGTCTGGGTCACCTCCGGAAAGTTGGTCATTTCCTGAAGTACCCTTTATGGCAGCAGCAGGTCCAACTGTACCCTTAATAGCAAAGTCAAAGGGGCTTTCGTCACTATCGTTGTTGTTTAAACTGAGGCTACCACTATAGGTACCGACTTTAACAGTATTGAGTGCCACCGATATGGTGGTGGAAGCATTAACAGCCACGCTAGATGCAAGAGTTCCCACCAAACTAAATCCGTCGGGAAGTTTGAGATTACCCAAGTTGAGTGCGGCTGTACCGATGTTCTTAATAGTAAAAGTTTTGGTCAGGGTATTACCAGCAGTGGTGTAGCCAAAGTTAATAGCGCTGGTGTTCCCATCTGGAATGTTAAATATGCCATTGAGAACTTGAATTTCTGGAGCAGGAGCGGGTTTAATTGTGCCACTAATAGCAAAGTCAAAGGGGCTTTCGTTACTATCATTGTTGTTTAAACTGAAGTTGCCACTATAGGTGCCGGGTGTAGTGCTATTGAGTGCCACCGATATGGTGGTAGAAGCATTAACAGCTACGCTAGCTGGAAGAGTTCCGACTAAACTAAATCCGTTGGGAAGATTGAGATTACTCAGGTTGAGTGTGGCTACACCGGTGTTCTTAATAGTAAAGGTTTTGGTCAGGGTGTTACCAACAGTGGTGTCGCCAAAGTCAATGGCGTTGGTGCTCTCATCTGCAATATCAACTGTGCCATTGAGAACTTGAATTTCTGGAGTAGCGATGGTACTGCGGGGGGCTTCATATGCACCAATATCAGTCCCTGCAATGCCATTACCATCCCCATCCTGGGGAATAGTTTTAATGATGCTATTGAAGGCATTGGAACCAGTATCGATCGCAGGACTTCCAAGTTTGAGCCGAAAGTCACCATTTGCTGCATCAACAAACAACGGGTCTTTGTTTAAAATATTTCCTGATCCTGGGCCAACAAATGCTCCGTTATAAGCAAGGTTATTGTTAAATGAAACATTACTAGAAGAATTGATGGAAGCGGTAGACCCTCCTGTGCTTGCATACATAATATTGTTATAGACCCGAACATTTTTAGCACCGTTAAGAAAAATTTCTCCGTCTGGGATTATTCGTGAGTTGTGGTAAGTTGTATTATTTACAATATCTACAGGGTTTTCTCCTTTGAAAATCTGAATAGCTGCTCCACCATTGTTGTAAATTAAGTTGTTGCTGATTAAGGCTTTCCCTGTGTAGGCAACATTTCCAATATAAGAAGTGTCAAGCATTATTCCATGACCCTCAGTTATTTTTCCTGCTTGATACCAAGGGACTAATTGTTTATTATCAAAAGAAGAATTTCCTTGGATAATTACTTTGTAATCTTTTACATTATTATCTGAGTTCCAAAGATGCCCTACTGTGATTCCTTGAGTTCCGTAGGGTGAATACCAAGAGGTTCCAGAAACGATATTGTTTTTTATTGTAATATAATCAGCTTCTCCTGCACCAATCCCGCCTCCTGGAAACTTAGAAATCTTGTTATTAATAAGTGTGATATGGGATGACCGTTGAGTTGGACTACTCTTGTTAATACTAATACCACTACCAGATGTTGCTGGGTTATTCAAATTGTCTTTTTGTTGGAGCGCATATTCTAATGTAATTTCATCTCGTGCTCCTACCAATGTTAAGCCATCAATTACTACGTATGAAGAGCCTGTAATTGATATAGCATTCCAATTGTTGCTGTGTGCTTCTATAACAGGTGTGTGTCCAGGATATGCAATAAATGTGATCGGTGCATCAGCCCTACCTTGTTTATTTCCAATACTCAGGATATTTGCATAAGATGAGGTGTAAGTACCATTCATGACATAGACGGTATCACCTGCCTGCACCAAGTCTGCGGCTTTTTGGAGGGTGCGAAATGCGGCTCCTTCCTTCAGGCCATTATTTTTTTTATCATCGCCTGTTCCAGAAACGTAGTATGTTTTGCCAGCCATAGGTTTACTCCGAATATATGTAAGGGGAATTGGTAGTACACTCTCAGCAACAAACTCAGTTGCTAAGTAGTTGTTTGAATGAGTTATCTGTCTGGACTATTCAGGACAGTCACAGTTGTCCGATCGCGACTTGAAATCGCGCCGATCTTAAAAAAGCTGTTGTCAAACTGAAAAATTTTTATCCTGTCAACCGTTGATGGTTAAACCAGGGGTATTGATACCGTCAACCGTCAGGGTTTTGTTGAGGGTAATCGGAGGATTAGCACGTAGACATTCAATGTGGAGCCGGAGAAGTTTCCTGTCTTCTTTGAGCTTATTGTTTGACATCCAATGAATTGCCACAGCTGAAGTCGAATTGAATCGGATCTTCATCTCTAGCAGCGGCGTAGGCGTAGCCCGTCGTAGACATCGCTGCTCTTTGCAAAACAGCTTTGCTATCTGCTATATTCGATACGGTAATCATATTTGGAATGTTAATTCCTCTGAACTTTATCCGTTGTCTGAAGTCACGAGGTTGCCAAATCGACATAGTAAAATGCACCCCTGGCTAATAACTAGGGACTTAAAGTTACAGTAGTCAAAGCTTAATTTGTTGAAACTTTAGTAGGTTGACCCTTTAATTTAAGGAGACTAATGTAACAACTTAGTCGAAGCTTTTCTAAGCCGTGTAATTAAGCTTTGTGAACTTAGTTAAAACTAACCTTCACAAAGAGCAATTGATATCAGTGAATACCCTGTTTTTTGTTCTTTTTTTTACAACATGGAGCAAAATATTACGGGAGTGTGGTGTAAAGTATTGTCAAATTACAGGGTAATATGGGGATGGAGAGCGCTTTGTACAAGGATTTGATGAAGTTTCTTTCAATTTGCTCGGCGTTAGTCCACAAGGCATTGCTTATAATCGAGTCGCACCAAACGCTAGAATCAATTGGAATGCCATATATGGCAATTTTAGAGTTACTTCAGCTTTCTCTCAAATCTAGTTGCGTAAAATATTACTCTGACTAGATTGATGAAGCGGAGTCTCAACCTTACTTAACGGTTGTGCCGCAAGAGCACAGAGGTAAAGCAGCTTGTGGTCAGATATTGTAAAACTCACAACCGAATTTTTAAACAAGCGATCGCCAAGCAACTACCATCTCGCTAGTAATCTTCATAATATGAACGCTGAAATAAACTCCAGGGTACCTGTTGCTTTAACCATTGCTGGCTCAGATAGCGGTGGCGGCGCAGGAATTCAAGCTGATTTACGCACCTTTGCTTTTCACTGTGTTCACGGTACTAGCGCTATAACCTGCGTCACGGCACAAAACACTCTAGGAGTGAGCAGGGTTGATGCCATGCCAAGAGAGGCTGTTGTGGCGCAAATTCAGGCAGTAATTGAGGATATTGGCGTACAAGCTGCCAAAACGGGAATGTTGCTTAATCAGGAAATTATCTTTGCTGTTGCCCAGCAGGTGGAAGCTTTACAAATCGATAATCTAGTAGTTGATCCAGTAATGGTGTCACGTACGGGGGCACAATTGATTGATGATGATGCTGTGAAGACTCTTTGCCATGCCCTGATTCCCAAGGCAGTTATCATCACGCCCAATCGCTATGAAGCCCAGATTTTGAGCGGTTTACAAATTAATTCCTTGGAGGATATGCAAGCCGCTGCTGAAATTATCCACAAGACTTTACGGACGAGGGCTGTTTTAGTTAAGGGCGGAGGTATGCAGGGAGATTTACGTGGTGTTGATATCTGGTTTGATGGGGACAAATTGGAAGTTTTGACTTGCCAGCAAGTAGAGACAAAAAATACCCACGGCACTGGTTGTACCCTATCGGCTGCGATCGCTGCTAATCTGGCTAAGGGAAAAGACTTGTGGCAAGCGGTGCGACAGGCAAAGGAGTATGTCACTACTGCACTTACTTACGCCCTAGATATTGGCGAAGGGCAAGGTCCTGTAGGACACTTCTTCCCATTGTTGCGAAATTAACCTCGTGATTAGTTATCAAGCTGTTAACTGACTATTGACTACTGACTACTGACCATATCCAAAATGTAAATAAGAAATTTTTGCCCTTTCAGCATTTTTCTATTATTCTTGGGCATAGTTTCAGGGCTGACTATCTCTGTTAGCATCTCTGTACGATCTAATTACCTTGATTTTTAATACTAAGCTCCCGATGCGAACAACCATAGGTTCTGTTCACAGAAATTCGCCAACACCGACTACTCAAGCCTACCCTGCCTCTGTACCATTATCTGTATACAGGGAATTGTCAACAGAGTTGCAAGCAACACAGGCGAGGCTAGATGCACTTACCACCAAAAATCAGCAATTAGTACAAGAAAATCAACTACTACGCCAAGAAATTGCCAAAGTTGTTGAGTCTTTTTCTCACCTGCAAAAGTTTGTGGATTCCCATGCTACACCTAGTTATCACCAAGTCCCCCAAGCTCCTGGCTACATGAAAAGTGGTGCCAAACAGCCAGTAACCCAAGCGCGTCCACCTCAGCAGGTTTCTCGCCCATCTCCACCTGTTGTCCCCAAAGCCCCACCCGAAAAAAGCCGCCGCCAAAACTTTTCTCCACCTGTAATGGAAATAAATTTCCCGATACCAGAACCAATTTTTATAGAAGAGCAACAAGTAAGTTATTATTCCACTACTGAGCCAGATGCTAAGGGACTTAATGGCTGGTGGTTAATTATCACCATCTTGTTAATTATGCTTACTGCCTTTAGTGCTGGATATTTCGTTGTGCGTCCCTTGTTTGAACATCAGAAACGTTAGTTGACACTCACACAGTTAACAGCAGCATGGTTTCGGGCTACCGAGCAATTTCTCTGCAATTACTCTCTAAATATCTGACCATATCTGCTAAATGACGGAATTTATTTATTTTTAGATTATAAAAGCTATAAAAAATGCTAACTTGACAGCAACTTCTCTATGTTAAAACCTCAAATATTATCCAATTTATAAATCCTTGCCGCTTCTCATGTCCCAAACCCTCAGGCAAAGCATCTACACTTTAAAAAAGTGGTAATTATTACATATGTTTTAGGAAAAGCACTGCTAGTTACAGCTTCAGACAGCGGATCTGGTTAGATATATAAACGAAGCTAGTAGAAGTCAGGAGTCAAGAAGATGAAAAAAGTGGAAGCTATTATCCGCCCATTTAAGCTAGATGAGGTGAAAATTGCCTTAGTTAACGCTGGTATCGTTGGCATGACTGTTTCTGAAGTCCGGGGGTTCGGACGGCAGAAAGGCCAAACTGAACGGTATCGCGGTTCTGAGTACACAGTTGAGTTTCTCCAAAAACTCAAAGTGGAAATCGTAGTTGACGACAATCAGGTTGATATGGTAGTGGACAAAATTATTGCCGCTGCCCGCACTGGTGAAATCGGCGATGGTAAAATTTTCATCTCGCCTGTTGAACAGGTGATTCGGATTCGTACCGGGGAAAAGAACACAGAAGCGGTTTGAGTGCTGATAAGCTTCTGAACTATATGCCTATATATGACTCAATAAGTCACATATAGGCATATTCCCACGTCCTACTGGCTACAGGCTACGACAAAAACTAGCTTTACTCTTGACATAGAACGTATGTACTATATATATTTAATATATAATCTATATATAAGAACAGAGGTAAAAATGTTTTGAGCAAAAAAACTTTAATCACGCTTAACTTGTCGGACACTGAGCTTGAGCTACTAAATAGTCTTAGTGAAAAAAAGGATATGAATAAGTCAGCTGTGTTACGGCAAGCCTTACGGATGATGGGGCTGATTGAGCAGCGTATAGAGCAAGGTGAAAAATTTTACTTTGAAACTGGAGACGAGAAGAAATCTGAACTTATACTTGTCTAGCTTAATTCAAACTTGTGAGTTGTTGCCTTGAATGCGATTGTTAAGCTCCCCTTATTCCGTGTTAAAGACTCAGCCTTAGTTGAAGCAGAATTATATAATCTATCTTCTAAACATATTTCAGACTTTGAAACCTTTTGGAAACAAAGACTTCAAAACTCATCTGAAGAAGACAGCCATTGGTCATGGATAGATAAATTTTTGAAGCTTTCAACGCCAAATTATGAAAGGCTCGCATTAGAATGCGAAGCGATTACTCAAGGACTTATGATTCTGGAGTTATATTGCTATCGTTCCCTTTTAGAATCTACTAAGAATCTCGTTTATGTAGATTACTTGTAACTGCCTAGCTAGTAGTAATAGAGGAAAGGAAAACAGAGACATTACCTTCTAAAGCATCAGTAATAACTTCGAGGAGATTAAGACCATGC
>NZ_JBALCO010000109.1:0-31413 GCF_036919595.1 Nostoc sp.
GCATGGTCTTAATCTCCTCGAAGTTATTACTGATGCTTTAGAAGGTAATGTCTCTGTTTTCCTTTCCTCTATTACTACTAGCTAGGCAGTTACGACTGATTTTCTTTTAGGTAATGCGATCGCAGTTCCCTTTTGCCAAGATGGTGAAATAGCTAACAATGATCGCAGCAGTTCTTGAAATAAGAGGGATGCTGTTCGCGTAGCAATACGGTTCACTTAAGAAGAATCGTAGGTTGGGTTAAGCGCAGCGCAACCCAACAAAGTCTTGAGAATGTTGGGTTTCGTTCCTAAAACGCCACTTGCTACAACGGGGGGAACCCCCCTTCGGGTAACACAATACTAAATCTTAATATAATTTTATGAATACTGAAGTTATCGTTACTAAAACTGAAGTATTTATAAGGAAAACTTAAGCTACTATCAATAAAAATTAAGCTTTTGTTATAAATACTGAATTTGTCGTTATTAACACTCGATCTGCCGTTAAGCTGATAAACCAGGAAAAATAATTAGTTTAGTTAAAAAAGTACAATCTTTTGCGGATTATACTGCTGCGATATATAGTCACTGTAGGGCAAGCTAGCTTTATAAGCTTTTGATAAGAGTAAATTTATGACTCGTAAAAAACTAATATCCCGCATTCTAGAAAAGGCTGAGTTAAGAGCCTCTGGATTGAAGGCGATTGATCCAACCATAGATTTTGGGGATGCTCACAACTTAAAAAACTTCACACAACTAATTGAGCAGTTACGCACCAAAATTGATGAGTATAACAGCGCTCTAGCGATGATTGATTCTTACCGAAGCGAGATTGAAGAGTTAGAAACAAGCTTAGGTAATCTTACTGCGAAAATGTTGATGGGAGTTGCTTTCAAGTACGGTAACGATAGCCTCGAATATGAGATGGCGGGTGGTATTCGCAAAAGCGAGCGCATCCGCAAAAGCAGGATAACCCGTTTGAAAGGTGGCGTAAAGCAAAAATCAAAAAAGAGCGCTCAAACCGCTAAGTAAGTAGTTGGACAGAATTAATTACACAATATCATTACAAGTGTAACGCACTCCTATGAGGAAGCAAGCTAGGCGTAGCGTCTCGTAAAGTTGCAATTCGCTTGCGGTTTAGGACTGCTTTACTTCGTTGGTAATGACTATCAATATTTTTGTGCAGCTACTTATCATTAGGGACTTCCAGTTAAAAAAACATCCCATCTTTGAGGTGCAAGGCCTTACGCCCCTACAAATGTGCAAATAATTTTGGATAATTTATTTTTTGTCAGTCCCTTAGCTCGACTTTATCCAAAATTAAGAACTCAGTTTTCTTTATCCGGTCAAAACCCTGGCTTTTTGGCAAATACTTTTTCCACGTCACAGATTATCGATGAAGTTAAAAAAGTAAAACTACTGTCTCACAAAGGTTTTAGCGATAGTGAGCCTATTGCGAAAAAAATGGATAAAGTCGAGCTTAGAGGATGTTTGAAAAGTTCTCTTCTCGGTATCAAAAGTTTTAGATCCCTCTAAATCCCCCTTAAAAAGGGGGGTTAGGGGGGATCTGGAAGTGCCTAAAGTCACCAGGGAAACACTTTTCAAACAACCTTTTAGAGCAGGAGTTAGGAGTAAAGCCGGAGACGCTCCGCCTTTGGTTAAAAGTCAAAAAGGTTTTTTATCTGGCTTGTAGACCAAAGGACTGTACTTAACTAGCTTGAAATCTGCTGTAATAGATGCGATCGCTATTTGGAAGCAATCCGAAGCGATCACTTACCCCTTTTTCTTCGTTGCCAATCGCAACTTTCTTTTACAAACGTGGCAAAATAACAAAGAGCGGTCGCACAAGTACGGAGAGCCGCTTGCAAGCTGGTGTAAAGGAAACATTGCGTAGTATCATCAATAGTTGAGAATAAGCGATCGCGATCGCTCACTAAGACTTAAAACCACTTTTCTTTTTACCAGTGTGTAGTCACTTACGCCAAACCTCTCAAAGAGTTGCACCTTGTCATCACACATTGCTTAACTTTTAGAACGCCTTGCAAACAAGATATGTTAGATTTATTTATTTCTACTTACTTAATTTTTGTAAAACAAGATACATTAAATGGTAGCTTAGTAGCAAAGGAATCAAGAAGTATGGCCGTTAGTAGCCCTGAAGTCATCCGTCATATATTGATCGGGCTGGGATATTTAGCTCCTGAGATTGATCCTAAGCCTGATATCACAAAATTTGCTCCCTGGAAGAGGAACAATAACTCCTTGACTGATGATCCTACCGAAGAAGCGATTAAAAAGTTTCAGAAACAGTACTCACAAAAACTTGTGGTAAATGGTAACGCTGATTCAGAGACTCGAACTGTAATGGAAGATACAGTCAAAGGTCTTCAGAATAGATTGAAGTTTCACGGTTTTGCAACCAATGCCGAAATTCCTCTAGACAAGCCCTTTTATGGGCCAGCCACTTATACAGCAGTCAAGAAATTTCAGAAATCTCAGGGTTTTACTGAAAATGGCATTGCCACTATTGAACAGCGTCAAATTCTACAGCAACTAACTATAACACATAAGCCCCAGCCACAGCCACAATCACAACTTAAGCTGATAGATTTGTGCTTTCAATTCAAAAAGAATCCTCAAAATCCTTCTTACATCGCAGCCCTAAATAACTTACAACAAAATCTACCCAAAGACGTTTTATACAAAGTTACTAATAAATGGAGGGGGACAAATGATCAAAATCCTGAGATTGTCAAGCTGACGAATTTATTTACTTATTATGATGACAACAATGCAAACCATCGTGATGCACTAAATCACTTACAAAGTCAGATTACCCCAGCTATCTCTCAAGCATTTTTAAGTCTCTGGAATAAGAAGTAAACAAATAAGATATACAGCAGAATTCAGAGATAACTCTGAGTTAAGCGAAAAACCGGAGCAGAGGTTTCCTTTGCTCTAGATTTTTCAATATTTAGCTTCCTTAGATTTATAAGTTTCGAGAGTTAGAATTTAGAATTCAGAAAATTTTAAGTAGTAGCATGGCAAGATTAAAATGGTGTAATAGCTAAAGGCTGGTAGTAGCGCTTTCGCCTCAAAAAACCATAAATCTAATGTACAAATTTAGTCTTACCACATCAGTAGGGTGCGTTACAGCTTTAGCTTAATACCGCTTCACTTTAATAATGATAAGTAAGTGGACAATAAAATCAAACTATGTTGAGCAATTAGATCCCCCCACTCGCCACTCCAGTCGCTCCACTTGAGAAGACCCCAGACGTCTTGATAGCGCAGCGAAGCGCGAGTTTGCGAACGTCTAACTTTTTGGCGCAACGCTGCTTACGTGTGGCATAGTCTCCACTTCTCCCCAAAGGAGAAGCTAACGTCTACCTGCCGTAGGATGCCCGTTCGCCGCAAGGCGTCCCGTTAGGGAAGGGCTGTAAGGAGAAGACCGCGCGCGCCCGCTCCCTGATAAATTGGGCTACTTTGTACACACAAGTCGATCTGGCAATCAAATGGACGCAAAAGAACGGAAATTATTTTTAAAATCCTTGATTTTCTGTTAAAAGTCTATCAATAAACTGACACTATTGATAATCAGTTTGATAAACTCAAAACCTTGCCTACTAATTTATTTTCCTTAAACAGTCGATAATGTAAATAAATGTAAAAAATCCTCAGGCAGGACAGAAGCATCTATGCGTGTAATTTTAATGACCGGCAAAGGCGGCGTGGGCAAAACTTCCGTTGCTGCTGCAACTGGACTCCGTTGTGCAGAATTAGGCTATCGAACATTGGTTTTAAGTACAGATCCCGCTCACTCCCTGGCAGACAGTTTTGACATAGAAATGGGACATGTACCCCGGGAAATTCGCCCAAATCTATGGGGTGCAGAACTGGATGCGCTGCAAGAACTAGAGGGAAATTGGGGTGCTGTGAAACGTTACATTACCCAAGTTTTACAGGCAAGAGGTTTAGACGGCGTACAGGCAGAAGAATTGGCAATTTTACCAGGCATGGATGAGATTTTTGGCTTGGTAAGGATGAAACGCCATTACGATGAAGGTGAGTTTGATGTTTTAATTATCGATTCAGCCCCCACTGGCACAGCACTGCGCTTGCTGAGTTTACCTGAAGTCGGTGGCTGGTATATGCGCCGTTTTTACAAACCATTTCAAAACATCTCCGTAGCACTTCGACCTCTGGTTGAACCTTTTTTTAGACCAATTGCTGGTTTTTCGCTACCAGATAAAGAGGTGATGGATGCACCTTATGAGTTTTATGAACAAATTGAAGCTCTGGAAAAAGTATTAACAGACAATACTCAAACCTCAGTGCGTCTGGTCACTAATCCTGAAAAAATGGTGATTAAAGAGTCTCTTCGGGCCCATGCTTATTTGAGTTTGTATAATGTTGCAACAGATTTAGTAGTGGCTAATCGGATTATTCCAAGTGAAGTCCAAGACCCATTTTTTCAACGTTGGAAGGAAAGTCAGGAACAATATCGCCAGGAGATTCATGATAATTTCCACCCTCTACCTGTGAAAGAAGTTCCACTTTTTTCTGAGGAAATGTGCGGATTGGCTTCATTAGAACGCCTGAAGGAAACCCTTTATAAAGATGAAGATCCGACTCAGGTTTATTATAAAGAAACGACTATGAGAGTCGTACAGGAGCAAAACCAATACAGTTTAGAACTTTACTTACCTGGTATTCCTAAAAACCAAGTTCAACTGAGTAAAAATGGAGACGAATTAAACATTACTATTGGCAACCACCGTCGTAACTTAGTTTTGCCACAAGCCTTAGCAGCACTACAACCAGGAGGGGCAAAGATGGAAGACGATTATCTTAAAATTCGTTTTACTGACAACATAAGAGTTTAATTTTGTTGCTCCGGCAATATTTGACAAAAACTCAAACCTAAAAAGCAAGAATCTTTTCTTATAGCTAGTACAGACGCAATTTTTTTAGCGTCTGTTTTTATGAGTTTTTGGTAAATTTTTCTAAAAGTTAAATAAATATTTGTCTTAGGGATTTGGCAGTAGTTTCACTGAAGACAATTTGATGAAATAAATTTCAAAATGGCTTTAGATTTAATTATTTCAGTTTGCAAATTATTAATTTATTTTGCTATAAGCAATGATCTCCAACCCTGAACAATATTTGCCCTTATGTCGCCATGAAGAAAGTTTACTACGCCGCATTACAAACCGTATCCGACGAAGCTTAGAGTTGAAAGAAATTATCACAGTCACAACGGCAGAGGTGCGATCGCTACTAAAAACTGACCGAGTAATGATTTACAAATTTCATGCCGATGATAGTGGTCAAGTGATTGCTGAGTCAATTTACGAAAATCGGTTGCCGTCGCTATTGGGGCTTAACTTTCCTGCTGATGATATTCCGCCCACCGCCCGTGAACTATTTATTAAATCACGAGTGCGTTCTGTTGTTAATCTTGATACTAAAGAGATTGGTCAAAGTCACTTGCATGATTTGGAAAATGGAGAAACTATATCAGAAGATATCCGTTACCGCCCTGTAGATCCATGTCATGTTGAGTACTTAAGTGCAATGGGGGTCAAATCTTCTGTAGTAGCGCCGATTATTTATCAAGATCAACTTTGGGGGCTGCTAGTGTCTCACCATTCTGAGTCACGCCAGATTTCAGAATATGAACTGGAAGCTGTACAGATGGTAGTAGAGCAACTTTCAGTAGCGATCGCTCAAAGTACCCTGCTTACTCAAGTCCGCAAAACAGCCGAACGAGAAATTATCATTAACCGCATTGCTACTCTGCTGCATTCACTACCCACCATTATATTACAGCCAGCCCTAGAAGCGGCTGTTGCTGCCTTCAATGGTGTTGGTGGCAGACTTTGTATTAGAAATGCAGCTTTTGATTCCCACAATGGCAACCTGACCAGCTTAACAGAATGCCTAATACCGGGAAATAGTTGTATCAAGCTTTATATTTGTGGACAGCAACCTGTGATGCCAGAACAAACTATGTATCCACTCATAGAGCAGTATAGCGTCTGGCAGGAATACTACAAGTCTAGTAACTACGATGTTTGGCCGATTTTAGATATATATCAAACTCCTAGCTTGCGAACTTTGCAAGTTGCTTTTCAACCAACTAAAATTCGCAGCATGTTGATGATCCCACTCCAGTATCGTCAGCAGTTGCTGGGCTATTTAAGTATTTTCCGCGATGAAATCGATACAGAAACCCTGTGGGCGGGGCAGTATGACAGCGATCAAAGGCAACTGTACCCCCGACAATCCTTTCAGGTTTGGCGCGAATCTAAAAAAGCACAAGCTCAAAAATGGACTCTCGAAGAGATTGAACTGGCTAGAGACCTCGGTAAACATTTTGCTTCAGCAGTTCAGCAGTATGAACTATACCAACAAGTGCAAGCCTTCAATGAAAATTTAGAAAAACAAGTTAAAAGACGCACAGTTGAATTACAACGGACAACTGAACAACAACAGGCTGTGTTTAAAGTCATTTCTGAAATTCGGGAATCTCTTGACACAAATACTATTTTTCAAACAACTACTAAAGAGGTTTGTCAATTAATCAAAGCTGATCGCGTTTCTGTTTATCGTTTCGATTCTAATTGGGGTGGTGAATTTGTCGGGGATTTCGAGGCTGCTAGTCCATACTGGTCGAATGACTCCAAACTAGGTATTAATACAGTTTGGAATGATACCTACCTGCAAGACACACAAGGAGGACGTTACCGCAACAATGAAACATTTGCAGCTGATGACATCTATACTATGGGGTTTGCCCAGTGTCATATCGATAATCTAGAACAGTTTCAAATTCACGCTTTTGTGCTTGCTCCGATTTTTGTTGGGCAAAAACTTTGGGGTTTGCTGGCAACTTATCAACACACTGGCCCCCGGCAATGGGAAAAATACGAAGTTAACTTTCTCAGTCAGATTGCTGCCCAAATGGGGGTAGCACTTCAGCAAGCAGAATTACTCACGCAAACAAAACAGCAGACGTTAAGTTTGCGACAAGCGGCAGAACAACAACATATATTGTTTGAAGTTGTTGCCAAAATTCGGGAATCTCTTGATCTAAATACAGTTTTTGCCGCAACTGTGTGTGAAGTTCGTCGCTCTTTGAATGCTGACAGAGTGGTAGTATATCGCTTTGACCCGAATTCCGAACTCGATGAAGGTGAAATTGTTTCAGAGGATCTTTCGCCAGAGTTTACTTCTGCTTTAACATTAAAAATTCAAGACAACTGCTTTAAGAAGAAGTATGATGCCCTCTATCGTCAAGGACGCATCCACGCGATCGCTGATATCCAGAACTCTGATCTGAATGTTTGTTATGTCCAAATGCTGGAGCAACTCCAAGTTAAAGCCAATTTAGTTTTGCCACTGGCTAAAAGTAATGAACTGTGGGGTTTGTTGTGCATTCACCAGTGTTACCAACCGCGTGAATGGCAATCCTCAGAAATCCAGTTCGCTACCCAAGTTGCTGCACAGCTTTCTGTAGCACTGGAACAAGCTGATTTACTTGAACAAACCAAGCATCAAGCTGTTGATTTGCAACAAGCGGCAGAACAACAACAGGTATTGTTTGAAGTTGTTGCGAAAATCCGGGAATCTCTTGACTTAGATATGATTTTTCAAACTACCACTCAAGAAATTTGCAAATCACTGCAAGCGGATCGTGTGGCTGTCTATCGCTTTCATCCAGATTGGAGTGGTGAATATATCGCCGAGTTTGTGGGTGATGGTTGGGTAAAACTTGTAGGTTCTGATCTTAAGACAGTTTGGAAAGATAGCTATTTACAGGAAACTCAAGGTGGACGATATCGCCATAATGAAAGCTATATAGTTGATGATATCTATCAGTCTGGTCACTCGGAGTGTCACATTGCGGCTCTGGAGCAATTACAAGTAAAGGCATATGCGATCGCACCCATATTTATCGGGCAACAGCTATGGGGCTTGCTAGCAGCTTACCAGAACTCTGCACCCCGCCACTGGGAAGCCTCAGAAATTAAGTTTATTACTCAAATTGCTAATCAGCTTGGGGTTGCACTCCAACAAGCCCAATTGCATAATCAGACTAAAGAGCAGACAGAAAAGCTGGCTCTAACTCTGCATGATTTAAAGCAAACTCAAACCCAACTGATCCAAACTGAGAAAATGTCCTCACTAGGTCAATTGGTAGCTGGTATTGCTCACGAAATTAATAACCCGGTGAACTTCATTTATGGCAACATCAACCATGTCAATGATTACACCCAAGATTTACTCAGTATACTAGACCTATATCTGCAAAACTGCCCTGACCCCAACTCTGAGATTCGCGATCGCTCAGAAGAAATAGACTTAGAATTTATCATCGAGGATTTGCCGAAAACTCTATCTTCTATGAAAATTGGGATTGATCGCATCCGTCAAATAGTCTTGGGTTTACGAAATTTCTCCCGCCTTGACCACGCGGAAAAAAAGCCAGTTAATATTCATGAGGGCATTGATAGCACCTTGCTAATTTTGCAGCATCGCTTGAAAGCAAAACCGGAAAGTCCGGCTATTAAATTAGTTAAAGAGTACAGTGACTTGCCCTTAGTAGAGTGCTATGCTGGCCCACTGAATCAGGTATTTATGAATGTTTTAAGCAATGCGATCGATGCCCTAGAAGATTACAGGGAATCTGAATCGAAACTTCATAGCCATCAAATTACTATCCGTACTGCTCTTGGTGAGCTTGAAGGCAATGTCAATAGTGTAGTAATTCGCATTGCAGACAATGGCTCAGGAATACCCGAAGCCATAAAGGCAAGAATCTGCGACCCATTTTTTACTACTAAGCCAGTGGGGAAAGGCACTGGCTTGGGGTTGTCAATTAGTTATCAGATTGTGGTGGATAAACACGGTGGTGTGTTTAAATGTGATTCTCAGCCAGGATTAGGTACAGAATTTTGGATTGAAATTCCGATTATACAAATCACCAAATCGCACAATCAACTCCCGTAGGTTTGGGAGCCAACATAAAATTGGTATAAGTCCGATTAACTTCTAAGTTGCACAGGCATAGCTAAATAGGTCATTTTCAAACCACCCAATGGCGTAAAAATCACTGGAGTCAGGCTTTGATTTAGATGCATTTGAATTTCAGAAGATGGTAACTCTTTCAAGCCTTCCATCAAATATTTAATGTTAAAAGCAATTTCTATATTTTCCCCAGAAATCTGGGCCGGCATTGATTCTCTACCACTTCCCACATCTTGAGCTTCACAAGATAAGGTAATTTCTTGAGCTTCGCTATCAATACTAACCTTAACAATATTATTTTTCTGATCAGCTAATACAGCAATCCGCTCCAAAGTGCTGACAAATTTTCGTCGTTCAATTGTAATTTGTCGCTCAAATTGGCGCGGGATCAGTTGTCGATAGGCAGGATATTGCCCTTCTAATGTGCGACTAGTCAAGCGTTGATTTTGCCATGAAAATACAACTTGACCTTGATCGAAATATAAAGCTACAGGTTCATCTGATGAGGCGCTATGAGCTAGCATTCGTTGGAGTTCGCGTAATGCTCTAGCTGGTACTGTCACTTCTAGTTGATTAGTTCCGCCTAGAGGACGCTCGTTGCTAGTTTCTACCACTGCTAGGCGATGTCCATCGGTAGCTGCAAATTCTAGGGTATCTTGTTTAACTGTTAAATGCACTCCAGTGAGTACTTGCTTGGTTTCATCAGCACTAGTAGCAAACAATGAACCCCGTAATCCCTCAATTAATGCGGTGGTGGTGAGATGGATTACTTCTGTATTTTCAATTACAGGTAGTTCCGGAAATTCTTCAGGCCCCATTGCTCGGACTTGGTAATGTCCACTCTTGGGTGTGAGTGTGACAATTAAACCTTCTCCACCGGATGTTGCACCTATGAGGGCTGATTCATCATCTAGAGTGATTTCGCCTTCTGGAAGACGAGAGGTGATGTCTACAAGTAACTTAGCAGGAAGTGCGATCGCACCTCCTTGCCATACCTCAGCGTTAAAGCTGGTGCGGATTCCCAAGCTGAGATCAAAGGCTGTTAAGCTTACCTGGTTAGTTTGAGCATCCGCTTGTAGCAGCACATTGGCAAGTACAGGATGAGTTGGTCGTGAAGGTACTGCACGACTGACGAGTGAGAGGTTTGTACTAAGATCGCTTTGGGAGCAAACTAATTTCATAAGTCAGATTCCGCTGGTGAAAGATATCCTAACACCGTTATTGTTCATAGGAGAGTAGGGGTAGGCGTGTTGCCTATAATTGCTAGCTACCGGAAACTGCTGACAAGTACGATTGCATTAATCGCGGGTGTATTAAGAGTTCGGTATGGAATACACCAGAAATATATCCCACATTCCGCACCCTCAAGTGTCAGATCAATTCTATGTTTTCAATTATTGGTAAATTGCACCATCAGGCATAATTGCCCCAGCTAAGTTAGTACCAATTAGTTTAACCAAAAGGCGCTCACCAGAGCGAATCCGCGCTCCTGTCAAGTCGGCTCCCCGCAAGTCGGCCCCACTAAGATCCGCTCCAATCAAATTAGCAGCACGTAAGTTCGCCTCCCGCAGATCCGCTAAAAGTAAGTTTGCCCGAAATAAATTTGCTTCAGATAAATTCGCACCTCTGAGGTTGACTTTGTGCATAAAAGTATCACTGAGATTAGCACCACTCAAATTGGCATAACTCAGATTTCTGCCAGATAAGTCTTTATTGCTCAAATTTGCCCGACTGTAGTCTTTGCCACTCAAGTCTGAGCTTTTCTTTGGTGGTTCCTGGGTTGTTTGAAATGGTTTTTGTGGTTCAGGTGGCGGTGAGTTAAGCGTGGTTTGAGGTTTGGTTTTTAGAGAGCGCAACTTTTCACGAGCTTCATTTATAGCTTTCAGCTTGTTCTGTGCTTTCTGCTGTAAACGGAGATTGTCTTTGGGAATGCGATCGGGATGCCAAACAAAGACTAAATCTTTGTAAGCCTGGTTCACTTCGTCAAGTGTTGCCCCAGGCTCTAATTCCAAAATTCTATAGTACTGCTCCAGATCGCTCATACGATATTTTGGTGGACAATCAACTTAATTATGAGTTATGGAGTCGATCTATCCGCTGAATCATTATGTCATTGATTATGGGGCATTGGGGAGCCACTGCCGTTAGCGTAGCGGTAGCGAGTAATCGAGCGTCAAGGGTTTCCCGACTTGTACCCCTACGGGGAAGCAAGCTAGCAAGAGCGTCTCCCTTAAAAGAGGCGACTGGCGTCATAGGGCACAAGAGATAAAGGAGCAAAGGAGCAAAGCAGAAATACTTACTACAACTTCCCCTCTGCAACGCCAGCAACGCCAGCCTCCCCGCTTCCTCATCTCTCCATCTCCCCATTTCTCCATCGAGCGATCGCTCTCAAATATGCTGCAACTGGAATCTGATAGACTTCAATAAAAATCCAAACAATAATTGATAAATGTGATAAGAAAGTTAATATAGTCCAAATATATGGCATCCAGGTAATGGGTTCCTTGAGATTAGCAGGAAAATAATAAGCTACTATGCCAATTAAAGTAGTGGGAAGAATTACAAAAGCTGCTGCTGCTACTCCATAACCCCAACCTAATTCCATACCTTCCAACTGGGCTTCTGTCCAACTAAATCCATTCCAACGCCAAATTAAGGGTGGTTGCCTAGAAGGCATTTTGATTTGCTGTAGTTCTAGATTGACTGTAAAAATCTCTTGGCAAAAGTCACAAGCCATAGCTTCCATTAATGGCATATGAGAAATCTTACCTATCCGACAGACTGGGCAGGGGTAAACTCCATAATAGTCGAAAGATTGGGCTAAGATTTTGGAACTGGGCATAATGAAACTGATGATCCTAAAAAGTTAATCTGGTCAATGAAGACTTGGGTAAGAATAATGTATGGTGATTGTCAATTGTCGGCAATCAGCTTTCGCAAGGTGAGGTTACAAGTTAGGAGAATTATATATTTTAACTTCTCAATCCGTCTAAGCACTAGGACTCACGCTTGTTTATGTGGAACGGTTTTAGCTCGTGAATCATAATGCTGCGGTGAATATTCTTCGTATTGGATTGAGTACCGTAGGGCATACGGAAATTAACATCTCTTAAGTGGATAACGGCAACGATACCCAAGTAAGCCGACTCGCAGAACCAGAAAACTCGCGTCTCTTGAAGTTGGAATCACCGTGGCTTCAGCGGGCGTGAGCATGTCAATAGTCTTGACTCCCACAGTTGTACTGAGTCTATCGCTTTTTTATGGTTTATGGGGGTCTTGACACCGCCGACTCTTTCTGTTAATGTTATTATACATGGCTATAGTTATTTAATTTTCCAGCAAAAGCCGCGCAAATGCTTAACACAAATTCTTATTTTTATTTTTGGTTTAGGGTGGTTCACCGGGAGTGAATCGAGTTTCCCAACGGAAACCGCCCGGTGAACCGCAGAGCGAACTCTGCGGTTTTTGTTTTTTTAAGGAGAATTTCATCATTATGACTTATTTCAGTAGCTGGTTTTATGGCTTTTACTTTTGGCCCAGAATAAGTTCCGGGTAAATAGCGTCATGCCAATGAATCAGAACGCGCCCGGAACTCCTCGAAGGTTCTGGGCTTTTTTCTTATCGGGGTATAGTGCCCAATACTTAATTTTTTAGGAGAATGAACCATGATTAATGCCAAACTTGCCACACAATCCCATCCGAACCATCAGACAATTGTTAAACTTTCAGAAAAAGTCGCTTTCGGGGGCAAAGAACTGGTAATTATCGGCGGCCCCTGCACCGTTGAAAGCTTAGAACAAATGGAGATAGTCGCCCAAAAGCTCTCTACTGCATCCGTGCAGGGCTTGCGTGGTGGTGTCTACAAACCCCGCACATCTCCCTACGCCTTCCAGGGTATGGGAGAGGTTGGATTGAAGATTTTGGCAAGGGTGCGATCGCTTTACAATATGCCAGTTGTTACTGAGGTGATGTCAATTTCTCAAATTGAAGTAGTCGCCGCTCACGCTGATATGCTTCAAGTTGGTAGCCGCAATATGCAAAACTTTGATTTGCTCAAAGCTTTAGGACAAGCTGGTAAGCCAATACTGCTCAAGCGTGGTTTAGCAGCGACAATTGAAGAATTCGTCATGGCTGCTGAATATATCCTCAGCCACGGTAATCCTAATGTAGTGTTGTGCGAACGCGGTATCCGCAGCTTTGATGATTACACTCGCAATGTCCTAGATTTAGGGGCAGTGGCAGCACTCAAGCAAATCACTCACCTGCCTGTGATTGTAGATCCTTCCCATGCCGTCGGAAAACGTGAACTGGTGGCACCTGTGGCTAGGGCTGCGATCGCTTGCGGTGCAGATGGATTAATTATTGAATGTCACCCAGAACCCGAAAAATCTGTTTCTGATGCCCGTCAAGCACTTTCTTTAGAAGATATGGTGCATCTAGTTAATAGTTTAAAGCCTGTAGCAACAGCCGTTGGGCGCAGTATATCAGAAACCATCGGGGCAGGTTGTAAACCCGCCCCGATTTTTTGTGCTGCTTAAATTTCAGTTGGGGGCGTAGTTTACCGCCGTAGGCATCGTTTCTGTTGAATGTCTCAGTCAAAAGATTATTTTGGCTTGACGATAAACAGCGATCGCCTTCATAAAATAAAGTTGTTGCTTAGGCTATTCCATTTGCTCTCGAACAATTTTTGCAACGCAGTTCTATAATAAAGTCATAAAGACTTCATACCAAAGTCACAATGGCTTCATACTAAAGTTACAACAAGTTCTTTCCAAAAGGGGTAGGCTGAACAATAAATTATTAGTACACTAATGTTTAGATTAACTAATATTACGCTTCTCTAATTAGAATTAATCGCAACCAATCATTTTGCAGAAAATGCGATGTCTAACGACAAGCTAGTACGTGTTTGTGCTTGCCCCTTTCCCCCAGATTGTCGATATGCGCTGTTTAGCCCCTGTTGAGACGACAAAGCCTTCGTCCTTGGCTGCTCAAATTGTTCCTCGTTTTCAAAGCATTATTCAAAGAGGGCGGTTGTCGCTACTTATATTAAGTCTGGCCTACTTGTGTAGTGCGTGTAATGCTTCCGAAGCCGAATCTACTAAAAAAGAAGCAGGAAAAAAACGAGCTGTGCCAGTAGTGGTTGCCACTGCGACTCAAAAAACGATTCCAATACAGCTATCAGCTACGGGAACAGTAGAGGCATATTCCACGGTATCTGTCAAGTCTCAGGTGGGCGGACAACTTACTGGCGTCTATTTTCAGCAAGGACAAAACGTTAATAAAGGAGACTTATTATTTAAAATTGATTCCCGCCCTCTACAAGCCGCGCTGATGCAAGCTAATGCTGCCAAAGCCAAAGATTTAGCGCTGGTGAAACAGGCACAGGCAAATGTGCTCAAAGCCATTGCCGATGTGAACCAAGCAAAAGCGAATGTAGTCAAGGATAAGGCGCAGGCAACAAATGCAGATGTGCAAGCTCAACGTTATGCTAGTTTGCTCAACAAAGGGGCAATCAGTAAAGAACAGGCCCAACAGTACCAGACTACTGCTGAGGCTCAACAGGCAACGGTGAAGGCAGATCAAGGTGGAGTAGCAAATGCTCAGGCAGCGGTGGCGGCAGCCCAAGCAGATGTACAAAATGCCTTGGCAGCAGTAGCATCAGATGAAGCTGCGATCGACAATGCCAAAGTTCAGCTTTCTTATACTTCCATCTACGCACCAATTGCTGGACGCACGGGTAGCTTGAAACTAACTCAAGGCAACTTAGTTAAGGCAAATGCTGCAAATGCCGAGGATTCGCTGATTACGATTAGCCAAATCCACCCGATTTACGTCAACTTTTCCATTCCCCAGCGACTGCTGCCAGACATCAAAAAATACAGTGCTAACGGCAAGTTAGAAGTCGATGCTTTACCTCCTAAAGATGCAGGGCATCCGGTACGAGGCGAACTCACCTTTGTTGATAGTGGAGTCAATACCCAAACAGGTACGATTCAACTTAAGGGTACTTTTGCCAACGCTGACGAGCGACTTTTTCCAGGGCAGTTTGTCAATGTAGTCCTCAAACTGAGCGAAGAACCAAATGCCATTACTGTTCCTTCTCAGGCGGTACAGAGTGGACAGCAGGGGCAGTTTGTGTATGTAGTAAAACCCGACAAAACAGCAGAAATGCGTCCAATTAGCGTCGGTGATACCGTTAAGAACGAAACGGTGATCAAGCAAGGGTTGAAATCAGGTGAGCAAGTAGTTATTGATGGACAATTCAACCTAGTGGCTGGTGCCATAGTCCAAGTGAAACCGGAAGTAGGAAGCAAGAGGTAGGGAGCGCAATGAACATTTCCGAGCTATTCATCCGGCGTCCAATCATGACAACTCTAGTTATGGTTGGCATTTTGATATTTGGGCTGATCAGTTACCAACAGCTACCCGTTAGTGACCTGCCTAATGTGGATTATCCGACACTTCAGGTAACAGCTAATCTGCCCGGAGCTAGTCCAGAGACGATGGCTGCCTCAGTAGCAACTCCTTTAGAGCAGCAGTTTTCTAGTATAGCGGGAGTGAGTTCAATGAACTCTACCAGTTCTTTGGGTAGTGCCCAGATTACGCTGCAATTTGACTTGAATCGGGATATAGACGGGGCAGCACAAGATGTCCAGTCTGCTATTTCTAAGGCAGCGAGGCAGTTGCCCACGAATATGCCTAATCCCCCGTCTTACCGGAAGGTAAATCCGGCGGACCAGCCAGTCCTTTACATCTCCCTGAATTCGTCTATTCTGCCCCTCTCAACTGTAGACAAATATGCTGAAACATTGCTGGCACAACGCCTGTCAATGGTGGATGGAGTGGCGCAAGTGCAGGTGTACGGCTCCCAAAAATACGCGGTACGGATTCAGCTTGACCCTGAATCACTGAGTGTTAAGGGAATCGGAATTGATGAAGTAGCTGATGCGATCGCTAACGGAAATGTCAATCTGCCTACCGGGACACTTTACGGTCAGCAACAGAATTCTACGATTCAAGCAAACGGTCAACTCAACGATGCTGCAAGCTATCGTTCCCTAAGTGTAGCTTATCAGAACGGCGCACCAGTGCAGCTAGGAGAACTGGGTCAAGTCCTGGACAGCGTGGAAAATGACAAGATAGCAAGCTGGTATTTTCCTGTAAAAGAAAAGGGGACAAAAGGAGCAGAGGAGAAATCCTCAATCCGAAATCCAAAATCTAAAATCCAAAATTCTGGCGTCCGGGCGATCGTTCTGGCAATTCAGCGCCAACCGGGAACCAATACCGTTCAAGTAGTGGATGCTATCAAGAAACTGCTACCCACCTTTCGGACACAAATTCCGGCGGCTGTGAACGTAGATATTCTTTACGATCGCTCCCAGTCAATTCGCGAGTCGGTGGATGATGTACAATTTACGCTGTTGCTCACCATTGCCTTGGTGGTGCTGGTAATCTTTCTGTTTCTCCGCAATATCTCAGCTACACTCATTCCCAGTTTGGCAGTACCGCTTTCGATAGTAGCGACTTTTGCGGTGATGGTGCTACTGGGCTTCTCGCTCGATAACCTGTCACTGATGGCGTTGACACTTTCAGTAGGTTTCGTGGTTGATGATGCCGTAGTCATGCTGGAGAACATTGTCCGCCACATGGAAATGGGCGAAAGCCGGATGGAAGCAGCCCTAAATGGTTCTAAAGAAATTGGTTTCACAATTTTATCTATGACCATTTCCTTAGTAGCAGTATTTATCCCTATACTGTTCATGGAAGGCATTCTGGGACGACTGTTCCGTGAGTTCGCTGTTACTATTAGCGTTGCAATCTTGGTATCTGGCGTAATTTCCCTCAGCTTGACGCCAATGCTGTGTTCCAGATTCTTGAGTCCACCTCATCATGAACCGGAGAGTGAGGAAGATGAGGAAGCAGGGGGAGCAGGGGGAGCAGGGGAAGCAGGGGAAGATGAGGCAGAAATTCTCAATTCCCAATTCCCAATCCAAAATCGTTCGACTGAGCGTTCGCGTAGCGTCTCAAAGAGAAGCCGAAGTCTAAAATCCAAAATCCAAAATTTTAACCGTCGTCTCTACAACTTTTCAGAAAACGTTTTTAATGTGATATTGGGCGGATACGATTGGAGTTTGAAGAAATCACTCAAGTATCACCGCACAACGATGGTGATTTCGGGAGCGATTCTTGTAGCGACAGTGTATCTATTTATAATTGTGCCTAAAGGGTTTGTTCCCAACGCAGATGTTGGACAAATCACTGCAACTACTCAGGCATCAGAGGATATATCCTTTGATGAGATGGTAAAACATCAACAGGCAATAGCTGCGATCGCTTACCGTGATCCGAATGTCGATTCCATCAACTCCAGCGTCGGGGCTGGCGGGCCAAATGCTTCTGCCAACACTGGAAGAATTTTAATCGAACTCAAGCCCCGCCATGAGGGCCGTCTCAGTGCTGATGAAGTTGTACAAAAACTCCGACCTAAGTTGTCAGGTGTGCCTGGAATCAAAGTTTTCTTGCAAAATCCCCCAGCCATCAATGTCGGTGGACAACAGACAAAAGCGCAGTATCAATTTACTCTGCAAACACCCAATATTCAGGAACTTTACCAGTATGCTCCAGTTTTAGAAGAAAAACTGCGATCGCTCTCAGATTTACAAGATGTCAATAGCGATTTGCAAATCAAAAATCCGCAAGTAAAAGTAAACATCAACCGCGACCAAGCTTCGGCTCTAGGTTTGACCGCCAATCAAATCGAAACTGCCCTGAGTAATGCCTATGGCACTCGCCAAGTTTCCACCATCTACGCCCCCGATAACCAGTACCAAGTAATTATGGGCGTGGAACCAAAATATCAACAAAACTCCAATGCCCTGGATTTACTCTCAGTTCGTGCCCCCAGTGGACAACTTGTACCTCTCAACGCTGTAGCCACGATGACTAAAGATGTGGGCCCCTTGACTATCAACCATCAAGGGCAACTTGCTTCTGTTACCTTCTCCTTTAATCTCAAGCCAGGAGTGTCACTCGGTAACGTTACTGGGAAGATTGAGCAACTTGCTCGTCAAACACTGCCACCAACTATTAGTACAGGCTTCCGAGGTTCAGCGCAGGCATTCCAGTCATCAATTCAAGGCTTAGGACTGCTACTGCTGGTTGCCATCTTCGTGATTTATATCGTGTTGGGGATTCTCTACGAGAACTTTATTCACCCCCTGACTATCCTTTCTAGCTTACCCTCAGCTGGATTTGGGGCACTGCTGACCCTGTTGTTGTTTCAAGTTGACTTGAATATTTACGCCTTTGTGGGCATCATTTTGCTGGTTGGCATTGTGAAGAAAAACGGCATCATGATGGTTGACTTTGCGATCATTGCCCGTCAAAACGGCAAAACCCCCTATGATGCTATCTATGAAGCCTGCTTGGTGAGGTTCCGCCCAATTATGATGACGACAATGGCAGCACTCATGGGGACTTTACCAATTGCCCTCGGTTTGGGAGCCGGAGCAGATACACGCCGTCCCCTTGGTTTAGCAGTAGTTGGGGGGTTAGTATTTTCGCAGTTTCTCACACTTTATTTAACGCCCGTTTTCTACACCTACATGGAGTCTTGGCAAACAAAGCTCAAGAAACACAATTGGCGTAAACAGTCAGCATAATTCGTAATTAACAACAAAGAATAAAGGCATCAGTCGCCAGAAAAAGAAATTGAATTCTGTGCGACTGGTGAGGCAGTCCAGTGGACGGGTTTGGCGGCATAAAGGAACTGCCGTTAGCGTCCCTTGCGCGTCTCGTAGAGAAGCGGTAGCAAGGAACGAGTGTCGGAACAAGCGTCACTTAAAGGGTGGATGAATAAACGGTGAAACACCACACTAAATCTTCTTTCTTAACCTGAGTTCAAGGAAGTTAAAAGCGAGTATCAAAGACTCGTCAGCGAGTATAAAAGACTCATTCACGAGTATTAAAGACTCGTCGGCGAGTATCAAAGACTCGTTAACGGAGTTTAAAGACTCATTCACGAGTATCAAAGACTCGTCAGCGAGTACAAAAGACTCATTCACGAGTATCAAAGACTCGTCGGCGAGTATAAAAGACTCGTTCACGAGTATCGAAGACTCGTCAGCGAGTATCAAAGACTCATTCACGTTTCCCAGAGTTGAATTTAACCGCAGAACAAATTTTTCGCGCTGGTGTGGTCAGCTAAATTCACGGTGTCTATTAAAATTACAGCAGGAGTCAGAATTCAGGAGTCAGAATTCAGCACTTAGAAGCGAACCCACGCCGACCTACTTAAAATCATGTCTAATAACGCAATTATTCAATCTGAATTATTGGAATCCAAAGTTGATAATGAGCAAAAACTCTACCAAATTCTCACTATACAGGAATTAAGTCTTCTAAACGATCGCTCCAACTCCAAAGGACTGGTTCAACTGGCTTTGCATCTCACTGTTATGGGTTTGAGTGGCTACTTATGGGCAACAAACTTTGGCAATTGGTCGGTGGCTATACCAGCACTGGTAATCTACGGCTTTAGTCTGGCTTCGATGTTTGCACCGATGCATGAATGTGTTCACAGAACAGCTTTTGCTAACAATCGTTTCAATGATGCTGTAGCTTGGTTTTCCGGCTTGCTCTCATTTTACAACAGCGCGTTTTTTCGTCGTTACCATAAGTGGCATCATCGCTACACTCGCGTTCCTGACAAAGATCCGGAATTGACCGATCCCAAACCAAGCAACCGGGGTAAATACTTGTTGATAATTAGCGGTTTACCGTGGTGGTGGGGTAAAATACGTGGGCATTTTCAGGTTGCAACTGCTCAATTTGACGATTTTCCATTTGTGCCAGAAGCAGCACGAGCCGAAGTTATTCGCTCCACACGTTGGCAATTAGGTATTTATGCAGGTGTGATCGCTATCTCAATTGCAGTTGGTCAGCCTTGGTTTTTCCTCTATTGGCTGCTACCCCTGCTTGTCGGTCAGCCGATTCTGCGGTTTATTCTGTTAGCAGAACATACAGGTTGTACTCTTGACGCAAATCTGCTCACGAATACGCGTACAACACTGACCCTCTGGCCGGCACGATTTTTCATGTGGAATATGTCATTTCATGCAGAGCATCATTTGTACGCATCAATTCCGTTCCACGCCCTACCAAAAGCACATCAGCAGTTGAGCAAACACTTTACCCACATTGAACCTGGCTATCTGAAAGTCAACTGGGATATTGTGGCTAAATAGGGCTAATTGGTAGGATGACAATAAGTCTATTTGATTTTTGTTTGCTCTAGGCTCGACCTTAATGCACCTTTATCAGATGATCATGAAGAATGATTAAGAAAAACGAGTATAGACAAACGTGATAAAAATGCTATCTGAAAACTTGATTGGAATTGAAGCAAAATTACAAATTAATTGGGTTTGGCTAAATGCCAGCTTACAGTTTGCTACTTGGGGACTTTTTTCACTTTTACTCGCTGAGGTCTTGAGAGACAGTTACCATGCTTTGTGTCACCAAGTCAATTGGCTTGCTAAATGGCACAACAAGCACCACATGGCCTATCGCCGGGATTTATCGATAGTTTCCCCGAAAGTTTATCAAGAATCCCAACTCTATCACGACATTTTAGAGTCGAGTCTACTGCTGCTGGTATTGGTGGTAATTGCCTTAATTGTCCAGCAAATGGGGTTATGGCTAGGAGTAGCTTATGCTTGTACCTTCTTATATGGCGCATCTGTGCGATATTTCCAGGTAAAAATTGATACAGATTACAACCACTTGCCCGGCCCTTTAGAGACAATTCCATCCATTTGGTGGGTGAATCGCTCTTACCATTGGCGGCATCATTTTGATAATGTCAACGCTTACTACAGTGGTGTCTTTCCCCTAGTTGATAAAATTCTTGGTACAGGACTGTCTCTCAAGGGGAAAACCATCGCTTTAACCGGAGCATCAGGAGCATTGGGACAAGCATTAACGGCTGAACTTGTAAAGAATAATGCTAAAGTCCTGGCATTAACCACTAATCCAGAAAAATTAGTAGGGCAAGTTGGGGTGAAAGTGGTTCCCTGGCAGTTAGGTAACGAAGCCGAACTGAAGAATAGTTTAGAGAAAGTAGATATTTTAATTATCAACCACGGAATCAATGTCTACGCCAGTCGCACATCAGAGGCCATCAACTCCTCCTATGAGGTGAATACCTTTTCAGCATTGCGGTTGATGGATGTATTTTTGACAACTGTGACAGGCCCACAAGCAAAAGCAACTAAGGAAATTTGGGTGAATACTTCAGAGGCTGAGGTTTCTCCAGCGCTGAGTCCGCTTTATGAACTCAGCAAGCGATCGCTAGGAGATATTGTTACCCTCAAGCGTTTAGACGGGGATTGTGTAATTCGCAAGTTAATTCTTGGCCCGTTTAAGAGTCAACTGAATCCTTATGGAGTGATGTCTGCACAGCAAGTTGCTCGTGCGATCTTATTTTTGGCACGGCGAGACTTCCGAAATATTATTGTGACCATAAATCCTCTCACCTATCTGCTGTTTCCCTTAAAGGAAACTAGTACATGGCTATACTATCGAGTCTTCAGCCGCACAGCGAAGAGTTAATAATCTTCTGTTGATAACCCTGTTCCTACTTCAAATAGTTTAGGATCTTAGACTTGAGAATCTAGAACTTTCGTAAGGTGTGTTAACGACAGCATAACGCACCTACTCAACTACACTTAATTAAGTAACTGCAAATTCAGTATACTGTCTAATATCGGCTAGTTGAAAGGCGAGAACAATTTGATTTTTAGGAATACCAGCTTTTTCTAAAGCTAAACGAACTGCGTTGTGAAAGATATCTTTCGCTGACATGGAAAGTCAAAATAAGATTTAAAGTATTATTTTACCTAATTTTTTGAATAAGCTGTTGTATCTTGTACTATTTGCATCTAACCTACGGGTTCTGCTTGCAGTATGCACCAAACACAAAAAAAGGGATAAGCCTAAAAGCCTATCCCCTAAAAAATCAATTAATCAATCATTAAGTTCCAGTAGTCCAAGAATTAATGTACTCAATTTGATCTTGTGTTAGGCTATCAATCTTAATTCCAATCGCCTCCAACTTGAGTCGGGCAATTTCTTTATCTACATCAATGGGAATTGAGTGCAAGCCAGGTTCTAACTTACCTTTATTCTTCACTAGGTATTCAACAGCTAAAGCCTGGTTGGCAAAGCTCATATCCATTACTGCACTGGGATGTCCTTCAGCCGCAGCCAGGTTAATCAAACGTCCTTGTCCAAGAACGATGACTGATTTACCACTTTGCAGTTTGTACTCTTCGGTGAAGGGACGCACTTCCTTGATTTCCTTAGCTTGAGAAGCCAAGTATTTCAAGTCAAGTTCAATATCAAAGTGACCGGAATTACAAACGATCGCACCGTCTTTCATCACATCGAAATGCTCGGCGCGAATTACGTGCTTGTTACCAGTAACTGTGACAAACAAATCACCAACTCTAGCAGCTTCTGCCATTGGTAAGACGCGGAAACCATCCATTACGGCTTCAATTGCCTTGATCGGGTCAATTTCGGTAACAATCACGTTACCACCCATACCACGGGCGCGGAGGGCTGTACCTTTACCACACCAGCCGTAACCAACCACGACAATGTTTTTACCAGCCAGCAGGATATTTGTGGCGCGGATAATGCCGTCAAGGGTCGATTGCCCAGTACCATAGCGGTTATCAAAGAAGTGCTTGGTATCAGCATCGTTGACGTTCACTGCGGGGAAGGTGAGAACGCCATCTTTGAACATGGCCCGGAGGCGCACAATTCCGGTTGTGGTTTCTTCAGTGGTGCCAATCAAATCAGCAATTTGGTGTTGGCGCTCTTGGATTAATGTGGCAACCACATCGCTACCGTCATCAATAATGACGTTGGGGCGGTGATCTAGGGCGATTTGAACGTGGCGGCTATAAGTTGCGTTATCTTCGCCTTTTTGAGCAAAGACAGGAATTTCATGATCGACGACGAGGCTAGCTGCTACGTCATCTTGCGTTGATAAGGGATTGCTAGCAATTAGAAGCGCATCTGCACCACCGGCTTTCAGAGCGATCGCCAAATGTGCTGTTTCGGTTGTAATGTGGGCGCAAGCCACAAGCTTTAAGCCAGCAAAGGGCTTTTCTTGGGCAAAGCGATCGCGGATTTGCCGCAAAACTGGCATTTCGCGTCCAGCCCATTCAATGCGCTGTCTTCCCAAGGCAGCTAGGCCGAGGTCTTTAACCTCGTGCTTTAATCGGGGAGAAGTTGCGGTCATCAAAAGTTACCTCAAAAAATTAAAAAAGTTACGTAAAGTTTACGCACTCTACTAGGTTATTCTACTACTGGCGATTTTTGCTTGGAATTAGCAAACTACTAGTCAATAGTCCTCAAAACTAGCTTGACGTTTGATCAGCGGAATGTCAACTTCATCCCCAGCTTCTTCCTTTTTGTTTTATCTTTGGTAAGAGTAAGACTCTTCTCAGTTTTTAATACTGATTTTAAGTATTTTGTCATCTTTCTAAAGATATAGGGCAAGAAAAAAGCATCAAAATTTAATTATCTAATGGGAAAACCCAACTTTAGATAGGTACATTTACAGAAAGTAATTGAGGAGGATGGCTATGGAAGTAGTCAATAGTAGATTTTACTCAAGGAGGTGTTTAAGTGCGCTTTCAATTTTTAGTGATCGCTAGTTCAATGGCCATAGCCGTTGTATCTGTGCCAAAAGCCACAGCCCAAATTCCTTTGTTACAGCAGCTGCAAGCTCCTAGCAGTGTGAATAATGATTCAAATAATAGACTTGTTACAGGCTGGATTTATTTAGATGGTCGTCCGCTATTTCAGATAGCGGCATCAAAAGCCAACTTTCCTGAGCGTTCAGAAGATATTCAAAAGAAGTTGCAGAAAATTAGTCAAAGTTACATTAAGTCAGCAACCAAAACAGAAGTCAAGGTAGAAGTTCGCAAAGTAAACGACTTACCAGTAATTTATGTCAACGACCAATATCTGATGACGATCACTTCTGAGGATGCTGGATTGCGAGAGGTAGATATATGGACATCGGCAGATCAAATAAAGGAATCGTTAAAGGAAGACTTGCTACAGGCAAAGCAAGAAAGACAAACTCAATCTTTAATCGACCAAGGTAAAAAGGCTGCGGGCATTGGACTGGCAATGATTGTGATGAGTTGGGGGGTATATAGCTGGCAAAGGCGTTCCAAAAAAGATTTATTACACCCCATTGCCTCCCAACCCTCCAGAGGGCCCCAAAACTCCCCAATTTCACCAGCAGTAGCAGCAGCTCAACCAATTACAACACAACTGAATCAACGGCAAAAGCAGCATCTCCAAGAAGTCAAAAGACGATTGTTTGAGCTAACTCAAGCCGGAATTTGGGGAGGAGGAAGTTTCTTTATTTTGGGTCTATTTCCCTATACACGACCATTCCAGGTAGGAATTCTCACAGCTGCCCAATTTCCTTTGCGATTAGGTGTCGTGTTCTTGGGAACCTATGTAGCGATCCGTTTTACCTACGCCCTCATTGACCGCTTCACCACCACTCTGATCAGCAGTGGTGCTTTACTGACTCCAGAAAGTTCTGAACGGCTGCAACTGCGAGTTTCCACATTTTCTGGCGTGACTAAAAGTATCGCTACTGGCATCTGGATAGGAGTTGGCTTCTTGCTAGCGCTGGTATCATTGGGGATAGATATTGTTCCCTTGCTAGCGGGTGTGAGTTTAGTTGGTGTTGCAGTATCTCTGGCCTCGCAAAACTTAATTAAAGATGCGATTAACGGTTTTTTGATCATTCTAGAAGACCAGTACGCTTTAGGCGATGTGATTAGTGTGGGAGACGTGGGAGGCTTAGTAGAAAATCTGAATCTGCGGATGACCCAACTGCGGGATTCGGAAGGGCGCTTGATCACGATTCCCAATGGTGAAATTAAAGTTGTTGCCAATCTTTCTAGTCGTTGGTCACGAGCCGATTTAACAATCCCGATCGCCTACCAAGCCGATACAGAACAGGCTTTGAAATTGATTGAAACTGTTGGTTCCCAGATGAATCAAGAAGTACAATGGCAGCCTCAAATTTTGGAGCCGCCGCAAGTTTTGGGAATAGATCAATTTGGCGATCGCGGTTTGATTATTCGTGTATGGATTAAAACACAGCCTCTCAAACAATGGGATGTAGCACGGGAGTTTCGCCGCCGCCTGAAAGTTGCCTTAGACCAAGCTGAAATTTCCATTTCTGTGCCTCAACAAGCAATTTGGGTGAATGATGAGCATTTGTTAAATTTTCAGGGTAATGGCAAAGATAATTAAAAATTTTAATTCATTACCGCATTTTTCAGTTGATTAACCCAAATGACCTCTCTTTCACCAAAGAGAGGCTTTGATGCCTCTTCCAGTTAACAAAAGTTTTTCTGCTTCCCTGTCCCAATACGCTTGGGTTAAGCATTTTTTATCTCCCCCTACTCAAGAACAGCTTGCCTCAGCAGATAATTTTCCTTAACTAAACTGTATTGTTCCCTGTGCTTCTTGGAGAGGTTTATCGGTTGGATACAATACACAGTAGGAGTTGATATCTCAACATTGGCATCAACTTCAGGGAAAACATGCCTAATATCCAGTACTCTGTTACCAATTTTGGGCGATCGCCAACACTAAGCCTTAATAAATTCTTATATTAATAAAAAGCTACTACCTTACTAATGAGTCTTGACTTTTCCCTAATTTATGTTTGTCAATACCTTCATCAAACGTCCAGTCCTGACGACGGTCTGTACGTTCATTATTTTGCTGCTGGGGAGCATCTGTATTCCGATCCTGCCGATTTCTCAGCTACCAGACCTCGCTCCGGTGCAAATCACTGTTACCTCCAACAATATTGGTGCGGATGCTCAAACCACAGAAAGTACTGTCACCAACATTATTGAGCGACAAATTAATGGTGTTAAAGATGTATCTTATATATCTTCTAATACGGGTAATGATGGTTTGAGCAATATAACTGTCTCCTTCCCAACTAATGTCAATAGCGATATAGCTCAAGTAAACGTTCAAAATAAAGAAACACTTGCTGACCCTCAATTGCCAGATGCTGTTCAACGAACAGGTGTGACCGTTGAAACGGCATCGAGCAGTCTACTTCTCGTCTTTGGGTTTTACTCAGAAAATAATGAGTATGACAACATTTTTATTAGTAACTATGTTGATCTGTTTATTTTCGATCAGATCAAACGGCTTCCTGGTGTAGGAAAAGCCACGATTTTTGGAGAGCGCAAATATGCCATGCGTCTTTGGCTTGATCCCAACAAGCTTGCCCAACATCAACTAACTCCTCAAGATGTAGTAACTGCCCTGCAAGAACAAAATATTCAGGTGGGTGCAGGGGCGATTGGTAAGGAACCAGCACCAAATAATCAAAGCTTTGAATTTGCTTTACGAGCAACCAGTCGATTTAAAGATGCGGCTGAATTTGAGGATATGGTGCTAAAGGTAAGTCAAGGTGGGACTAATAGCAACACTAATAGCAACACTAATAGCAACACTAATAGCACCACTGGTAGCAACATTAATACCAACACTAATAGCACCCTAGTTAAGGTCAGAGATATTGGTCGAGTTGAACTGGGAGCAGAGAACTATCTCGCTGATGCCAAATTCACCCTACCAGGAAATACTCCCAAGGCAGCGGTGGGTTTGGGGATATATCAACTTCCGGGTAGTAATGCCCTGGACGTTGCCCATGCTGTTGAAGAGCAGATCGCAACACTATCGAAGAGTTTTCCACCTGGACTAAAAGCACAGTTGGCATTTGATACCACTCCATTTGTAGAAATTTCTTTAGAAGAAGTTCTACACACTTTGGTTGAGGCGATTATCCTGGTGGTCTTGGTAATTTTTGTCTTTTTGCAAGACTGGCGGACCACGATCATTCCCACTGTTGCGATCCCCGTTTCCCTGATTGGGACATGTGCGGCTCTGTTTGTTTTAGGATTTCAGATTAATACACTGACCTTATTTGGTTTCGTCCTGGCGATCGGTATCGTCGTCGATGATGCCATTATTGTGGTGGAGGCAGTTGCAGTCAAACTAGAGCAGGGCATGAGGCCCTTTGATGCTGCTGTCGAAGCAATGAAAGAGTTAACTGGGGCAATCATTGCCACTTCACTTGTACTCATGGCGGTATTTATTCCAGTTGCATTCATTCCGGGCACTACTGGGATTGTCTACAAACAATTTGCCTTAACTGTTGCTTGCTCTATTGGCATCTCGACCTTCAATGCCTTAACCTTCTCTCCAACTATGGCAGCCATCCTGATGCGCCCAGCTCAGACTCCACGGGGTCCTTTAGGCTGGTTTTTTACGCAGTTTAATCGGGGATTTGGCTGGTTCACACGCCGCTATGTCGGGTTTGTTAGCTACCTTACCCATGTCAAGCCGATTGTGATTGGGGTTTTCATTACTGGTTTAGTAGCAACGGTTTTGATGTACAGAGCAGTGCCTACCGGATTTATTCCAGAGGAAGATCAGGGTTACTTCTTTGTAATTGTCCAGGGGCCTGATGGGGTTTCTTTGAAATACACCGAATCTGTGATGAACAAGGTTGTCAAAGAAGTAACATCGCTTCCTGAAGTTCAAGCTAGTTTTATGATCAGTGGTTTTGGTTTCGATGGCAATGCTTCTAATTTAGGCATTGCCTTTGCTAACCTCAAACCCTGGAAAGAGAGAACTCTTGAATCTCAGTCTGTCTATGGAATACTTCAGAGGATGAACAAAAAGCTCTCTGCAATTACAGATGCCAGAGCGATCGCTGTGAATGCTCCTCCGGTTAGAGGGCTAAGTACTACGGGTGGTTTTGAGTTTATCATTCAAGACAAAACTGGAAGTGCGCCGATTCAAACCCTGGTTGATACTGCTAACAAATTTATTGCGGCGGCAAATAAAAAACCTGTTTTACAACGAGTCTTCACTCAGTTCACCGCAGATACTCCGCAATTTGACATCCAAGTGAACCGCAACCAAGCCAAAGCTCTCAACGTCGAGCTCAACGACATCTTTGGGGCATTGCAAAGTTACTTGGGGTCGCAATATGTGAATGACTTTGTGCAGGGACAGCGACAGTATCGAGTATATGTCCAAGCAGATGGAGTGTTCCGCTCTAATCCAGATGATATTGGCAAGCTGTATGTTCGCTCTGCAAGTGGGGCGATGATTCCGTTGAGCAATCTGGTGAAAGTTACTCCCTTTGTGGGGCCGAAAACTATTTCGCATTATAACTTGTACAGGTCTATTAAAGTCCAGGGCGCTCCTGCTCCTGGTTCTAGTTCTGGAGAAGCAATTAAAGCGATGGAGCAAGTTGCAGCAGAGGTTTTGCCTCAGGGATTTGGTTACGAGTGGACAGGGACTTATCTCCAGGAGAAGACATCTGGGGGAGCTACAGGTCTGATTTTTGGTTTAGCGATCATAATTGTCTTTCTGGTGCTATCGGCTCAGTATGAAAGCTACATTGACCCGCTGATTATTTTGCTGACGGTTCCTTTAGCAGTCTTGGGAGCGATGACAGCACTTTGGCTACGTTCCAATATTTTCATGGCAAGTAGCCTTTTCCCCAAAGTAGTGGATGATATCTATTGCCAGGTAGGTCTGGTGACTTTGATTGGTCTAGCCGCAAAGAACGCGATTTTAGTCGTGGAATTTGCCAATCAACTGCATGAGGAGGGCATGAGCTACACGCGGGCGGCGGTAAAAGCGGGGCAAGAACGTCTGCGACCCATCTTAATGACTTCTTTTGCAGCGCTGTTAGGATTTTTGCCCTTGGTGATCTCTCAAGGGGCTGGAGCAAGCAGCCGTTGGTCTTTAGGAACAGCGCTCTTTGGGGGGCTGATGCTTTCAACGTTCTTGAGTTTGTTCTTAGTGCCAATTCTTTACATCCTAGTCAAGACCCTGGCTCAGGCTATATTTTCTCAGAAGCGATCAGGAGGTTCAAAGCCTCCAGATTCTCCTAATGGAGCTTCGGCATCTGAACATAAAGTGCCTGCTGCCTCAAGTCAGCCAGAGACACAACTCAGGTCTCAGCAGGATGGGATAACCTGACTTTTGCCATTCGCCTTCTCTACGAAACCCTAGGCAAACACAAAGGTTGTGTAATAACCAACCGCACCACAGTACTTAAACCCTCTCTAGTTCACCTTCTCCCAATTCAGGAGAAGGGGTTAGGGGATGAGGGCAACCTAAGAAAGCTTACCAGCGCTAGTAGTCTGTCAAGTTTAAATTTATACGTGAACAAGTTCGTAGTAAGGACTTAAGTCCTTATTTTCTAAGCACTAAAGAGGAGCATCTCAATGAGTGTAAAAACACTGTCCTGACGAATGGAATTCACGCGCCACTTGACGCCAGTCCGCTCAAGTCGCCAGACCCGCCTACAAGGCTGGCTCCTCTATTTGGGAAGACCCCAAACGCGATAACATTTTCTGTAATTTCCTGCTTGCTAAAAAAATTAGTTGAATAGAAATTAAGTACTTAGATAAGGAAGAGTGAAATGGGACTTAGTGAGGGACTTTTGAACCCGACCAAAAAGGCTATGGTGATAAATGACTGTTGCAAGATGATCGAAGGACAGCTTGCATCCAAGTCAGGTATGAGCGGCATCGCTTTGAAAACTGCCTTCGCCGCCTTAAAGGGGGTTAAGCCAGGGTATATCCCTTACGTCGTTGAACAGATTCTGCCACAGTGCTTCACAGCACTTGATCCCATCTGGAATGAAGGCGTAGAGAAAGGCGATCCAATTGAATACCTTAGTGGGAATCGCTCTCATACAGCAGACGCGCTACTGGGTGTCACCGATGCTAGAGCCAAGAACGTAAAGCGCCAAATCGTGCGAGGAACCTATGAAAAACTTCGCGGTTCAGCCAAAAAACACGTAGAAGAAGCAGTGCCAGACTTAGCCAAAGTAATCGATAATTACACTAAGTCCTAAGCCAGAAGGGAAGAATCACAATAAACGTATGCCGCCGTTCGATGCGTCGGTGGCTGGCATACGAGGCAGATATTACACTTATAGCTGCTCCAAAGTGTTTGGCGAAGGTCTTAGAGATGCCATAGCTACTAAATAAAAAAAGTGCAGTATTTAATTTCCTGATATTTTTCGAGTTAGCTTGAAACAGCAAATAATCAGAAACTATCTGAATTATTGTTTTAATAGGCTTGCAACTTATGAAAAAAGTTACCGTTTATCGATACTGCACTTATGGACTAATCGGGTTAATATCCTTAACCCTCATATTAAGTACAACTACATCTGCCCTAACACAGTTAGCAGACGATTCCCCAATTGGACAAACTCCTATCCCTGCTTCTAACTTAATATGGCCGACTCAAGGATTTATTTCTCAAGGCTTCCACAAATATCAACATGAAGGAATTGATATTGCAGGGGCATCTGGAACTCCTATTGTTGCTGCTGCATCCGGTACAGTTGTTAAAGCAGGTTGGGATAATTGGGGATTAGGCAATGCTATAACTATTAAACATCTTGACGGGGGCATCACTGTTTATGGTCACAATCGCCGTTTGTTAGTGAGCAAGGGTCAACAGGTCATTCAAGGTCAAATTATTGCTGAGATGGGATCTACAGGCAATAGTACAGCACCTCATCTACACTTTGAAGTTCATCCAAATGGTCGAATAGCTATTGACCCCCTTCGTCTGTTGACATCCTTAACTGCAAGTGTTGCTCCTGCTTCTAAAGTTCAGCAAGTGGATAACCCGAACCGCCCAGTCTCGACATCCCCAGTGGCAAAGCAAGTTTCATCTTCACAGCGAATTCCAATAGATTTTGCACCTGTAAGCACTGATACTGAATGCAATGGAGTTACCATTATTGAGGGTGAGACTGCAAGTATTCGTGTAAAAGTCTGTGAAGAAAATGGTCAGTTATTTTATATTGGGCAGTTGAAACAAGACCCAAGTAAGCCTATAAAGATATCAGCTTTGAATATTGGCAAAGGCAGATATCGAGCCGATAATGGTAGTTTTTATTATTTAGTCAGCCCTGAAAGAGTGGAAGTTTGGCGAAATGGGACTCAGATGCGTTCTGACAGATTTTATACTTTAACAAAATCGCCTTAAAGTTACCATTTAATATTTGTTCACAACTATAGCCGTTCTCGCTTGCGTCAAATACAAGCGTTCGTAGGGGCGCAGCATTGCTATACCCCTACCGTTTATCGTGGTGTAATGCATTAAAACAAGAAGCGCTATATCAATACTTTTCGGTTAAGAATTAAGCAGTATTGATAATGGAAAAATTAAGTGGCTGGCGTTGAGTACCAGTTCCTCTATCGCATGGTTTCTTAG
>NZ_JBALCO010000110.1:0-19515 GCF_036919595.1 Nostoc sp.
ATTCATTGGGAGACCTCAAGCTTTGGTTTCGTTACCTTTATCTTGTGGTTTCCCTTTCTTTTTTGCTACCCCTTCTCACTCACATAAGGCGTAGAAAATAAACCCTAAGCAATAATCCCGAAACTCATCGGCGTTCATCTTGCCCCGTAGCGAATCGGCAATATTCCACAGCTGAGTTTCTAATTTTTTCTTTTGTCCGTTTTGTCCGTTCGTCATTTATCTCTGGTACTGGGCGATCGCTAGCACCGCCAAGAATTTGTGTCTAAGCAACGTATAGACTAACACACAAGATGATTCGTTTGTACAGTGCGTAAATCCTAGAATTATTAATGCTCTGGAAAAATCCTTCTATGCCACTGGCGGTAAGGCTGGCAAAGATGAGGATGGCTATAGCTATTTCGATATGATACGCGATCGCGCTATCAATATAAAGTATAGGCGGGTTGTATTTAATGGTAAATCAACTCGCCCATATAGTTTTGTATTGGCTCTGATTGTTGGAACTAAGTAATTTCACTTAAGTCTTTGATGAATTATTAAACAATTTGTGTTTAATACTTTATTTAGAGTCCGAGTTTATCAAATTTGTGTAAAAAGATTACTGAATCTCTAAAGAATAGATTGATGCTACTGTTCACCAAGGTTAAGCTGGTAATAATATGAACAGGAAGCTTTTTTGTCCTGATAACTGGAATGAGCGCTAATAGTTTATCAATTAGTCAGCAATATCCCGATTATGTTACGTTTAACTCTAGACAGCTAAATGTGCAAATTGCACAAGAGGAGGTTTATAGCTTCTTCGTCAAAATTGTCAAAAAATTGCCGCCAGATGATGTTTTACGGGAATTCAAAGGTTTATTTATAGACGGTCTTGATTCACAGTATTCCCATTCCATACCTGGGATATACAACATTTTTTTAAATGATAATGAAAAAGAGTACTGTAATACACTTAAGCGGTGTATCTACATAATAATTAATAATTGGAAAACCAACAGAAAAGACAAATATATTCAAAAATTAGTTAATTTATTTGCTAATGAAGAGCTGAAATTAGATACCAATGATTTTTTAGAGATAAATATCCGTAAAAGCTGGCTAGAAAATTTTATATCCAGCAAAGATTATCAAGAAATAAAATTATTTGCTAATAAACATGACGAATTATTTAAAGGTCATTGGGCTAATCGCTACACTTCTTATTTATTAATTGATCAATCTGTTAATGAGAATAATTGCCGGGAGCAACAAGAGGCTGCTAGAAGGCTTTATAGACAGATAAAAGACAAATATAAGTTTGAACTAGCAATGTATATTGCTCGTTCTCAATCTGCTGTCTCAAGCACAGCCCGCTACAAAAATCCCAGTATTTTGGGAGATAATGTTCTGCATTTAATAAAAACAATTGTTTTAAAAAAGGGTACATTTAGCCATGAAAATATTGCCAATATATTTATCAAACAAACTCAAGCTCAAACTCTTAAAGAATTTAAAAAAAGCATAGAGAAATATCTCTTTTTTTCTGTAGATAATCAAGAATTAGTCGGGAATTTGCGGCAGCAGTTTGGAGAAAAATTCTCTTTGTGGAAGGAAAATTATAATCAAGAAATTATCAATAAAGAATTATTCTTGAGAACCTGTAATAGAGTAATTGATTGTTTGACAACAGAAAATGGCAAAGAACCTTCGTCATTATTTATATTATTGGTTACTCCAGGTCACTCTCTAACATTGGTAATTATATTGCTAAAAACTATTTTGATTTCTAGAAATTCCCGCAGGCATTTAGAACTTAGGATTGCTCATCTGATTCGTTATTACGAAAAATATCCTGAAGATGAATGCAAGTGGATAATCAATTTTATCGAGATTTTTAATATTACGTTTGCAATTTATGCAGAAAACGTAGAATACAACTTGATTAAGATGAAAGAAGATAAAAGCAGTAATCTCCAGTTGAATCTGGATGATTATCGTCTATTTTCACAGATGAAGGTAGATAGAAAAAAATGAGTGTCGCCTGATTCATAATTTAGCAAGGCGTTCGTCTAACCAAGCCAAAGCTGCACCCGCAGTTTCAGCTAAAATACTAATGAGGCGATATAGAGCGATCGCACTAAATACTAAGGCGGCAGGAAAGTGGTGTCGTAAAAGTTCATATGCAGTCGCTTCAAACACACCTAACCCACCAGGCGCCCCCGGAATAATAAACCCTAACAACCAAGCGCAACTAAAAGCCCCTAACAACAAAGGAATTTGATTCACATTCAATGAATCCAGGGCGAACATAGTTAATATAAACCCAGTTCCACGTAGTCCCATAAAGCCCAATTCTCCTAACAAAGGTCGTAAAGGGTAGCTTTTAAGACTGAAGGGAACAATTGCCTCAGTGGTACCAGCAGACTTATTTGCTTTCAATCTGTATAAAAAGCGAATAAGTGGGTTTAAAAACCAAGGATGAATCGCACAAAGGACTACAGCTAAACTCAGCAATTGTAATATTTGCAGAACAAGGGTAGTATTAGCTGCTGCAAATTGGCTACTGCATAGAACAATGATGATTAAAGCAGCCGCTAGCATCAGTAGCGGTTCCAGCAAAACGCTTAAGGTAGCTGCACCAGCAGAAATATTGGCATTTTTTGCTGCCATAATTCGCCCGTAGTGATGCCAGATATTACCTGGCAAATATTTAGCTATGTTCGTTTTTAGGTAAACTTGGATGAACTGGGGAGATGATATGGGTTGATTTAACTCTTGCAGAATCCAAGTCCAGATCCAGCCAGCCCAAGTATGTGCCAGTAAAGTGACACCTGTAGCGATCGCCATAATTGCCCATCCTACCCCATCAATGCGGATAGCAGTCACTTCAATCCAATTATCCTTCAGAGCTTTGCTTAAAAAAAACAGCGTTCCGCCCAAAATTATCCAGCGTAAAAATTGCTTCATGAATTTAGTAATTTAACAGTTAGAGCAACAAGGGCTGAATACCTCAACTATTACAGTACATCAGCTACCTATCCAAAGCTTTTGAAGGATTAAACAGGTTGATGTAGTTCTTTTTCCGATAAGTATATTAATTTATTTTATATCTCTCTAGAGTTAGATAAAAATCTTCTATTATTAATAATTAAAATGTGGCCTGCGCTAGAGGTAAAGTTAATTTTATTATTCATATCCTTAATAGAGGTTATCGAAAGTGAGCAAACCAAGACAAGCACAATTTGCTGACCAATGCAATGGTTGAGTAAACTATTAGCTGATTAATATTTTGGTAAGGAGGACTACATGAACGCTGTGAGAGTATTCTTGAAAAAAATCAGATTGCGCCAGATATTAACTATCTTTTTCGCTGGACTATTGTTAATAGTTAGCACTGCTTGTAGTGGGGCAAATGCTCAAGGTGCAAATCCACAAAATTCTGCTGTGCAAGCTGGCGGAGCAAACAATCCTTATAAGAATGGTGGAGACAAGTATACCAGCAACCAAATGTCCACCGATCCGAAAATAACAAACCCAAAAGCCAATCAGGGACGTGACGAAGCTAGCTTACAACCAAGTTCACAATTGTTAATTGCTACAAATAGAGAATCCGAGATACTTTATCCTAGTGGCGAGACACCAGCGGATCGAGTCAACAAAGAAGCACAACTGCCAATCATCACAGATAAAGACTTTCAACAACCTGAACCAGGTGGTTTGATTCAGAATGAATCAAATGTAGGAGAACGGGTTAAAGATCGTCTTGAGACTGTAAAAGAGGCTGTTGAGGAAGCTTCCGGCTTTTTGAAAAATAAGACAGATGAAGCGGGTGCAAGACCTGAATTACAAAAAAATCCAGCAGTAGGCAGATAAAATCCTTATTTTATCTTAATGCTTCGGATGCAAAATTAATTCCAAATGCTATCTTGGTTGAAGTTTAACTTAGTCACAAAAATGCAAGGAGTTAGAAGTATGAAAAAAGCAATGAATTGGCTGAAAAATATTCGTCCCTTAAAAGTTTTAACTGTGTTTTTAGCAGGAATGTTTTTATTTCTGACACAAGCTTGTGGTGATCCAGGAACAGCAACACAGCCACCAAAGCCTGAGGCTCAATCACCTTATTCCAAGCGATATGATCCCACAAAAGATTATCCTCTCTCTTCTCCTGCTGGTGGAATAAATAACTTTAGTGATGTAGATCCTAGAGCGACAGATGAAAAGGCAGCGAATGACAGAGGGGATGCGATGGCAAAAAATGCTCAAAAGAATATTGATCAGAAAGGGGTTAACAGTCCAGGGGAATATGGCCAAAATTTCAAGGAAGGTACACCCCTTGGTGAAAGAGTAAAGAACCTGGGTGAAGATATCGGCAGTTCAGCTGAAGAAGTTCGCAAAGGTATTGTTAAGGGAACTCAGCGAGGAATTGAAAATATTAAGGGTGATACCCAGAATGCTGCCGAAGACGTGACAAAAAATGTTCAGCGTGGGGCTGAGGATGCTGGTAAAAATGTTCAGCGTGGAGCTGAGGATGCAGGCAACGCAGTGAAGAGAACAGTTAAAGACGTTGATTGAAATTAGTTATTCAATCTCCTGTAAAAATATGAAAGCGCCCACAGACTAAAGTCTGGGGCTACCCAAGCAAAGTCTGCGTAGGCAGGCTTTGCTTGGTTTTTAGAGCAAATAAGTTAAAGCAAAGCAAAGCTTTATCCCATCTTGATTTTGAAAATGAGGCTTCCAACCTAGTAAGACTGTAGCGTCAGTTTGCCTACCTTTAACAAGAGATTTTGCCCCAAGTCTTGTTCATTGAGATGGTAGCTGGATTTATGCCGTGCTGTACTATACCCTGCGCGAAGTTTGGGATTGGATCGTTATTTCCTGAAAATCCAGCATTTAATAGAGTTTTGAGCATGAATAAACTTGACATTATCAAAAGAAAATTGATAATATTAATGACCTTGATTTTTGTGTTATACTAAGTAAACACTGCAATTGTTGAGCAAGGAAAATATAGTAATATATTTTTCCTTTAGCTAAACAAATTCTTGGGCGAGGTTGGGATTAATTGAAAATTCAAGCGTTGGATGTTAAGGCTGGCGATCGCATTATTGCTTACTGCAACAACAAAATGCAAACCTGCAAGGTAAAACGCATATTAGATCCTGGTGAAGCTAATATCACACTATCAGTATTCACCTCTGAAAATTATCGCGGCTGCTCAGTTTCATCTATAGTCCGCTTTCGGAGCAACGCTTTAGTTGATTTGGTAAGTTAAAAATCAAGGAAACATTCAATCTAAAAAATATCTTTAGCTCTTGTCCAGCCTCAAATTGGATATTATTCTTATTAAAGGTGCAATGCTTACGGCAACCTATGCCTACGCACATAGAAATCCGTTAATTGCGGCTGGATGATTTTTCGGAAAAGTGCCCTCACGCTATAACAGTGTAGGCGAAAGTTTCTGAACAAACTAAATAGTATGCTCATGCGCCATCAATAAATGCAAGAGCTAGGCACAAAGTAACCAAAATTGTGCTTAATTTCTAGTAGTATGTCAATTTTAAATTGATGGTTAAGCAAGTTCCTAGTAAGAACTTTAGTCATTATTTTCTAAGCGCTAAAGTGCTTACTACGAACTCTAAAAGCTAGCTTGACAAAGTATTAGAGAATATATAAAATTTCTCAGAGGAAAAATTGGAATTGTGATGGCGCTTTGCGTCTACGCATTACTAAGATCACGCTCCAATTGATGGCTTTTGTTAGTTCTTTTTCACATCACGAGCCATGTTGAGGAAGTAGTCGTCAAGTTTGGCATTAGGACGACGGCGATTAGTGGTAGGAATTTTAGCAGTGTTATCCCGATTCGTTTCAATTGGCTCTTTTGCAGAAGCTTGTTTTATACCTTGCACCTGATCAGATTCCAAGAAATAACCAGATTTAGTAAATCCGAACAGCTTGGCAAAAAAAATAAATAAATTTCCGACGAAATTGAAAAAACTTTGGAATAAAACACCAAACAAGCCTTGAAGACGAAGGAACAAGTTCCGAACAATTTGAGTTAAACGAAACATAATAGTACCCTCTATAATTACCTATTATCATTGTGACTTAATTTGAATAGCAGGAATGGTGCTATGCCAAAAATCTACCAGGCGTAGGCGTAGCCCAAATTAGTACACTGTGGCGTCAGTTTGCCTACCTACCTTGAACAAGGGGCTTAAGCCAGGGGGAACGCATTTCAATTATCTTGACAAAATGCTAACCATGTAATGTAGTTAAAGCAACAGATAATAAACGTGTTAATTTCTGAAAACTACTATTCGCAACTTGCCTGCTGGTTGAGCCTGATTTTTATCATCATTTTTATAAGAGTAATCCAAGTAAAAAAATGCCCAATTGTCATTGCGTAGGCTCTGCCTACGCAATGGCAGGCTTTGGATCATTTATTTATTGGAACACTCTAAGGGTTAACTTTGCTCAAGTTTTAGAGAGCAGCGAGAAATTATTACAGGTTACATTTGAAACATTTATATTTGGCACCACTAACTCTATAACTGCGTCAACTATTTTGTAGCTAAATTACTGTATCAGTTTTCCTGGTGTAGCAATTTAACGTTGATATGGAATGAAATATAACCAATTAACCTCATTTAGTAAGCAGCAGTAATGACAACTCAGTTTTGGGAAAAAAGCATAGAAATTAATGCTACTCTAACTAATTTACTATTTAACCCTGTGCGTAGAGGCTTACTTCGACATAGGAGTAAGCTACACAAAGCGTCTGGTAAAGTTGCAGTGAGACAGCGCTGCGGGAGGGGAGCCAGTGCGTTGCGGGGGTTCCCCCCGTTGAAGCATCTGGCGTTTTCCCTCCGCAGGCGACTGCGAACCCGAAGGGCTTGTCGCCAAACATCGCCTTTGATTCGTCAAGGTTGGTGGCTTTTAAGGAAGCGTCTGCTGCCATTATTATGTCTGATATCGTTCGTTGCGGTATTGCTACTCAACAGCTTTGCCCCTGCTGTAGCTCAACTACCTCCTCAACCTCGTCAGGAAATTCGGGGGGTGTGGCTGAGTGGTAATGATTTTAACATTTTCCGAAATCGCTCACAGGTGCAAGCAGCTATGAGCCAACTGCGGCAGTTAAACTTTAATACTGTTTATCCGGTAGTGTGGAACGATGGTTATACACAATATCCCAGTGCCATCATGCAAAAAATGGGTATTCCCTTCTTCTTCAAGGGAACAGATGGACAAGATGTGATTGCAGACATTATCAGCCAAGCCCGCAGAGAAGGGCTACTAGCAATACCCTGGTTTGAATTTGGTTTCATGGTTCCCCTAACTTCAGAACTCGCATCCCAGCATCCAGATTGGCTGACACAAAAGGCGGATGGGACTCAAACTTCAATTAGTGCTGCGGGTGAAGTAGCGTGGTTGAATCCGTTTCACCCGGAAGTGCAAAAGTTTTTCACCGAACTCGTGATGGAAGTCATTACTCAATACGATGCTGATGGCGTTCAATTTGACGATAATACGAGTTTACCTGTGGATTTTGGTTACGATAAGTACACAATTAGTCTATATACTCAAGAAACTGGAAATCCTCCTCCACCTAATCCCCAAGCCCAAGCATGGATAAAATGGCGGGCAGATAAAATCACGGCATTCATAGCAGACCTCCAGCAAACCGTGAAAGCGCGAAAACCGAATGCTATCTTCTCAGTTGCTCCTAATTATTATGATTTCGCCTACAAGCTGCAACTGCAAGACTGGCTCAACTGGGTACGGTTGGGTATTGTCGATGAGTTAGTCATGCAGGTGTACCGTAATGATTTGGAAAGTTTTATTGCTCAAATTACCCGCCCAGAAATTTTAGAAACCCAACAAGTCATCCCAACTGGTATCGGTATTATGGCGGGGTTACGAAATCGTCCAGTTTCCATATCACAAATTCAATCCCAGGTAGAAGCAGTGCAACAACGCGGTTTAGGTATCGGCTTTTTTTACTACGAAAGCCTTTGGGATATCGCATCTGAACCAGTAGCACAACGCCAGTCAGCATTTGCGGCTCTTTTCCCAAACCCAGCGTTGCGCGACATCTCTCAAAATACACCCCGTAAGCCAACTTTTGATACCATATCCCTACCTTTATATCCAAAACCTTCCCTTGGTCAACGTGTTCGCGGCTATTTTCTGGAAATGGCGATCGCAGGTGGTCAGCCAAAGCGTATCTTATTAGATACAGGGTCAGCAGGGCTGCGAGTTCCCAAAGAATTTTTAGGTAATGCTCCAATCCGCAGAACGGGACAAAATATCAAGGAGGTATTAAGTGATGGTACTATCCTGGAGGGAGAATTAGTTTATACTAATGTCCAGTTTGGTTTGCTTCCCACCGCAGAACCGATTCCGGTACAGATTGTTACTAGTCGCCAATGTACTGCCCAAAAGCCTAATTGTTCAGCAAAGAGTGGTGTGCCATTTTCTGGTATTATCGGTGTCAACTATTTTGAAAAGTCACTTCCCTATAATCCGTTGAGAAAATTACCAGGCAATCTGAGTAACGGATTTATTGTGATTGGAAATGGTGGTAGTAACAAAAATGGCAGTTTAATTCTCGGTTTGACTGCCAATAATCAAGCAGGTTTCAAAATGGCTGCTTGGAGTAAACAAAGCGAAATTAATGGTGTACCCGGTAACAGATGGGACTCTCAACTGAGCAAAGTTTGTTTAACTATTGCTGGGAGTTCTGCTAAAAATCTTTGTAATGGCAAAATGATCACTGATACCGGAACTATTAATGGTTGGACTGAATTCAAGTCAGCTTCCACAGCAGGTAAACTCAAACCAGGAGTATTAAGTTCAGCAAATGCTCTTAAGCTAGCAATTAATAGCATTTTTGATTACAGCCTGACACCAGGAACCCGCGACGGATTTAATCGCTGGAATTTGAGTATCTCGCCAAAGGCAGAACTTGCAACATTTGTAAATAGTGGCATTGCATTTTTTGATAAATACGATGTCCTCTTTGACCAAGTTAATGGAAGACAGGGTTTTCGCAGTCGGCAGTAAGAGGAATTACCAAAATACAGATAAAGCGATCGCACCTTAGCACTTATTTACTTAAACTGAGTAACCTAGCTACTTGAAAACTTTGTCTATATATGCTACGGCAAATTATTTGGATCGATACCTTGAGATTGTAAATAGGCAATTAGCCGTTCTTTTTGCTGACGTTCCTGCTCGGCGCGTTGACGTTCCTGTTCAATTTGTTCTACTGCCCAAGGTAACAAATTACCTGCCTTATCCCACCAGCGCAACCAGTAACCAGTTCTGGCTTCTTTTGTTCCTTGCCAAGTTCCAAAGAATAAACCCATTAAATCAATCCAATGACGACCATTTTCGTCAGGTTGCTGCAACTCGTAGCGCCTGTTTTCGAGTTGATAAAATTCTAACAAACCACCATTTGGGTCAAAAATCACGTAAATTGGGACTTGAAGAATCTGCTCGTAAAAAAACCATTTTCCTGGTGGATAGATTCGCTTAAAAGAGTACTCTCCACCCTCAGTGTCAGATAGAAATTCCATCACCACCCCTGGAATATCACCCTCTAAATTAGGTGTGTAGCTTTTGCGTTCTCCTAAAACTTCATTCACCACTGGAACATAAACCCAGTCAGGTGCTTTCGCCACAAACTGACCGTTTATCGTCGCACAAAGTCCAAAATTTGAGGCGATTAACATCTGGGGTTGGATGAAACCACTTATCTCAAGGCTTTCGCGCAAAGCACCAGCTAATAGTGGCTGACCTGTATTTTCCACGGGTTCATCCTCTAACTGAAAATCTGCCGGCAACGCTTCCCAAGATATTATCAGTTCTGTTGAAGATTTAGCTTCACCGAGTTGGGTTGCCATAAACAGCCCCTTTTTTTGATTTGTCTTTATTTTATGGGTGATCGCATCCCAAACTGCGATCGCCCAGCATTAAAACATTAACCATATTGTTACAAAGTGTCAATATAACTTGACAAAAAAGGCTGATAGATAAATAAAAATTGAATTATCAGGGATGGGGGATTTAGGCGAAGCTGCCCCAGGCGGGGAAAGCGAGATGTCTCTTGACTTACCGCTATGCCTTTACACAATTTTTTAAATTGCAGAATCTAAAATGCAAAATTATATAAAAGAGTAGAGACACCTTAGCGCAGCGATTTCGGGTTTCTACTGGTAATCTCATTTAACGCTTCATCTGTTGCAATCATTTTTGGATGAAGTAAAATCTACATCTAATTCTTCATCACTGCATCCAAAAGCACATCAGCATTAAAGCGCACCACATCGGTGCAAGGTAGTCCAGTTTCTGCTATTGTTTGAGCGATGCTTTCCTCAGCCGCAGACTCATCTAGATGGGCTGTGTTAAGCGCTATACCTACTACAGGAACACTTCCAAAAGCACCACCGGCACTAGCGACAGTTTCATAAAGCTGAATTACCTCTGGTAAAGGTGGAATTACTACATGGGGATGATTACGTACATGAACTTGTCCTGCCCGATGTACTAACACCAGTTGAGTTGGTTGCGAACCACGAATCAGGGGTAGAGTTGCTGTTGAACCAGGATGTAGCAGTGAACCTTGTCCTTCAATGTGCAGGATGTCGTGGTTTTTGCCATAGCGCATGACTATCTGTTCCACAGCACCAGCGGCAAAGTCTACGCGCACGGCATCTAAAGCCACGCCGTCCCCTTCTAACATCACCCCAGTTTGACCGGTGGCGAGGAATTTAGAACTCCAGCCCCGTTGTTTTGATGCCCAATGTAACTCTAGGCTAGTTGACATTTTACCGATCGCCATGTCCGTTCCCACTGTCAACACCCTCTGACACGCGAGGGTGCGAGCCATTCCACTAGCAACACTTATATTATGCGGCTCTTTTCGTACATCCCAAATTAGTTGCCCTGGTTTGAGTAATGTATTTAATTCTGGGATGCTTGCCATTGGTGTATGTAAACCATTCACCAGCGACATTCCAGCTTCTAAAGCATCTTTGATTTCTACCCAGTAATCATCTGGTACAGCGCCACCTCCTGGAGCAATGCCTATTACCAAGACTTCTGGCTTGTACTCTAGGGCTGCGGCTACTGATGCCACAATTGGTACATCACGCTTGATACCTGTTAATTCTGGTAGAGATTTGCCAGCACATTCGCGATCGATTACGGCTACGATTGGGGCTCCACTGTAACGTAAAATTGCTAGCCCTGTTTTGCCGTGATATCCGCTAATTCCTTCATGCAGCAAGATAGCTACTCGTTGATTAAGTGGTAATCGCATTGTGTTGTACCCCCAAACCTGGTAAATCGTTTGGCAAAATTCTCCCTTCTTTTAGCAATGCACCCGTAAAGGGATCATCGATTAAGTTGAGATGACTGTCTAAATCTAGATAATCAGCTAGTGGCGCTAGCTGTACTGCTGCTGTATTAGCTAGCGAACTGTCAGAGTAGCAACCAAACATTACTTGCAACCCATAGGCTCGCGCTGTATGTACCATTCGCATTGCCTCGGTTAGTCCCCCTGATTTCATCAATTTGATATTAATGCCATCCACGTAGTTTGCCAAATCAGGAATATCGGAACTTGTGAAGCAACTTTCATCGACAAAGATGGGCATGGGAGAGTGTTGTTTGAGTTTTGCTAAACTTTTTTCCTGTCCGCGTAGCAATGGCTGTTCTACATACTTTATACCTAAATTAGCCAGCCAATTGCACATTGCGATCGCATCTTCTAAACTCCAACCCCCGTTGGCATCAACAAATAATTCTGGTAATGGTGCTTCTTCTCGCACTGCTAATAGCATTTTTTTATCTCCATCTATGCCATCTGGACTACCTAGCTTCACCTTCAAAAGGCGGACATCAGTAAATTGTAACCAGTCTCGCGCTCTAGCCTTTGCACCTTCAGGCGAATTAATCCCAATTGTGACTGAAGTCGGTACTATTTGATTGCGATCAAGTCCCCAAATTTGCCATAAGGGTAATCCTACGCGCTTACCTAACCAGTCGTGCATTGCCATATCCAAGGCTGCTCTTGCAGCAGAAGGAACCTGGTTTTTTGTTAAAACTTGCTCAATTTGCTGCCGCTGTAAGGGACTGAATGTTTGCAACAGTGATACAACTTGCTGTAGGGCGTCTTTGATTGCATCAGTTGATTGCCGATGATTGCCCACACCGAATGGCGATGCTTCCCCCCAGCCTTCGATCCCATCATCTGAGATCCTCACCCATACATTCGTTGTCTGTGCCGTTGTGCCCCGACTAATGGTCAACGGAAATCTCTTATTGACTGTAAATAAATTTACATTTATTTGCATACTTATTATACATATTATGTTTAGCAAAAGCCAGTGTAAGTTCAAAGTTTAGATTATCGGATGCATCTGTTATACTTTTTTACATTCATTGCTGAGTTACTAAACTTTTTATACATAATTTTATTTGTTACTTAATTTATGACCAACTTAAAAAAATGGAAGACTTTAAAATCAAAAATGGTTTTAGATAATTACTGGTGCCAGGTAAGGCAAGATGAAATAGAATTGCCCAATGGGAAAATTATAGATGATTATTTTGTCAGTATTAAACCAGACGTGGCGATGGTTTTACCTATTACTAGTAGCAAAGAGATAATTTTTGTCCGGCAATATAGACATGCAGTAGGTGAATTTTTTTTAGAACTGCCAGCAGGAAATTTCGACCCCACAAAAGAGAGTGCCGAAGTAGCAGCAATTAGAGAACTGACAGAAGAGACTGGTTATATTCCCGAAGAATTTAAAAAAATCGGAACTCTATATGATAAGCCAAGTAAAGATACCAATCAAATACATCTATTTTTAGCAGAAAATGTGAGGAAAGTGGGAGAGCAACAATTAGATATTACAGAAGAGATTGAAGTTGTATTAATTCCTGTAGAATCAGTTTTAGATAAAATTCTTCAGGGAGAAATTTCTGTAGCGGGAACTGTAGCGGCTCTTTTCTTAGGTTTAAATTTTATTAATTATTAATAATCATTATACCTCTCTTCTGTTTAAAAAAATACTTAAGAGGAATTGTATCGTGAGGCTTTTACAGCAACTTTTTTGGGACGTTTGAGCATAGAATAATATTAATAAAGTTTCCATCTAATGTCCTCGTAAGGATGATGTACAGAATTTTTCTGTATATAACTAAGTAGCTAAACTCAAATTGGCGGTTTGTAACGTGGATGTTCTAATTGAGTCAACAAAAAGCTTTGAAAAGGATCTTGGTAGGCTGAGTGAAGAGGGAAAAGCCGCAACGGTTAAAAAAATTAATGATTGTGTCAGCCTCTTCCCAACTAAAAATGCTGACGTTTATCGTAAGTTGCATCGTCTTTCCCTACCGTCAGATATTAATGGCTATGAATCTTCGCTGTACACGCTAAGGGTTTCGCAGAAACTAAGGGTAATTTTGACAGTTGACGAAGATCCAATTTTTGGGCAAGTTATTTTTACTCTTTTTCGAGTGGTCAAACACGATGACCTCGATAAGGCATATAAAAGTGTGGCAGAGTCTTTGTATCAAGAATTACTCCACCACAATCAAGAAACTGCCGGGATTTAGTAAGTCGGTTTATGGCACAAACCCTTACTCTGTATGATGAATACGACATTATTTATCAAGCTATGAAGATTTCGCCAGATGACGAGCTAAAGATTGCTTTTCTTGAAGCTTTGGCAGAGTTTGAAGATAACGAGTGTCACAGAACAAGAAAATTTTCAAAAACGAGGCTGCACAAAGTAAAAGGTGTGAAACAGGCAATTTATCGTGCTGATATCGATAAAGTCTCAGGTTGGCGTATCCATGTTCAATATATTAATGGGCAAATTCATCTCAAGGATATTATCGAGGGGCAAAGACACGATGATGTAATTGAGGTGATTAAATCTAAAAAGGCACGCTATGAGTAATCCTGATTATTAAGTAACACCACACCCAAAAAAGTCTCTGCACCGGAATGACCCAATATGGTCAGTTGAGTTGCAGAGGTTGTCTGCGTTCGATGAGCTTGGTCGTTAGTTTTCGGTGGCAAGTTTGAGTATCCACGCCACCTAATTTTTCACTTTTTTTATCTTGCCCATTGCTGCAAAATGTAAACATAAAAAGCCTCTTTATCTACCTGATCCATTGCATAAATTTTACGACCACCAGGAACTACTTTAGTACGCCCCTGACTCAGACCTGTAGTGATAATTTCCGTTTCCCATTCGCGCAATTGATAGAATTCCGGGTGTCCCAGATAAGCTGTTGCTAAGACATCCCAAAAATAATAATCCTGGGGGATAACTAGTGCATAACATTGTCCGGCTAAATCAGAGATGGGATAGTGGCGTTGTCGCCCTATTTTTTTCACTAATTCCGATGTGAATGGGACATTATTAGTTAGATCCAAAGGACACATAATAATTTCAATTTGGGTTTGCCATACCCGCGCTGCTGAAATTGCGTCCCAATAAACATTCCATTCGGCAGAACCATCTTGTCCTGCTTCCAGACTTTTTTCTACATTACCACTGACATTCAACGCACCCCCCATCCAAACAATTTTGTGAATCTTTGCTTCAATATCTGGTGCTTTGTCCAAAGCTACTGCTACCGTCGTCAATGGCCCAGTTACCATCAACGTTACGGGGCTTGATGCGTTACGTAACACCTTGATCATAAAATCTTGACCTGTTTCGGCAACCAGAGACGTAGCGATGGTTTCGCTTTGATTGAGAATGGGGAGATGGTCAACAATAAACGAATCACGGCGATAGAGAGTAGGAAATGGATTGATACCGCGCACAGTGCTTTCTGCAACCGGAATATGAGAAAATCCCATCAAATCGAGAATTTTACGTGTGGCGCTAACAGCTGGTTGGACATAACAATCTGCTGGAGTGACGACAACACCAAGGAGTTCAATATGATCCATTGTCAACAGCAGCATAGTTGCTAGATAATCATCTACACCGCCATCGTGATCCATTAATACTAGTTGTTTTGACATAAAAGAAGAATTAATATGGATAAGTTTATGGAAGCAGCAATTCAAGAAGCAAAACAAGGCAGACAAGAAGGTGGAATTCCCATTGGTTCGGTTCTGGTCAAGGATGGCAAAATTCTTGGCAGAGGACACAATAAACGCGTGCAAGACGCCGATCCTGTCACCCACGCTGAAATCGATTGTCTCCGTAATGCTGGGAGAGTTGGCAGCTACAGAGGTACTACACTCTATTCAACTTTAATGCCGTGTTATCTGTGCGCTGGGGCAGTGGTACAATTTGGCATTAAAAAAGTCATTGCTGGAGAATCCAGCACTTTTCCTGGTGCTAAAGAATTTATGGTATCTCACGGTGTGGAAGTAATTGATCTTAATCTTGACGAATGCGAACAAATGATGAGTGAGTTTATTCAAACTAACCCGGAACTTTGGAATGAAGATATCGGTAATTAGAGACGCGAAAAATCTTTGTCTGTACAGGAGTTGGGAGTAGCCCTGCCAAGGTGACTTTTGATCGGAGAATTATGGCAGGAGCGATCGCTATCTCAAAAGGAACACACAAGAATAGGATAAATACTGGGTGCAATCTTTGAACGATTTGTCAAACAAGGTTCAGTCAGCGTGATCATACGGGGGCTAATGGAAAGAGGCTACTCATCACCTCTAACCCAGCAAAAGTGTGCTGTTATTATCAATCAGGGGAATTCCATTAGTAGCCATACCTGAATTGGGCTGTGATGCATTATAGGTCTGAATATAACGCCGCACTTCTAGCGGAAAATCAGGGTAATCTAATACTGCATCCCCATCAGCAATAGTTGACCAGAAGTCTCGCAAACTAGGAGCTAATTCTTTTGCCTGTGATAATGGTAAGTTTAATGGAGAGTGAGTTAGTAGCTTGATTAGGAAGGGGAAAGAGTGATCGCCCATCCACTGCCGCGATGACTGTTGCAAGTCGGGGAACTCAGGCACTGACTCTACCCGATGGGATAAAATTTGCAACGATTCTTTACCTTGGTGATCCCGATGAAACTCTAGCACCCGGTAAGGGTGAGGATAGCTAACTAAAGAGCCAGTGGTAATATCATATACTCCATCTGAGTAAGCAATATCCTGAACGTGCAAATGCCCGGTAAATACTAGCTTGACTCCGTAGCGCCTGAGTAACTGCAACAGTTCTGCTGAATTCGCTAACATATAGCGATTTGCCAGTGGGTGGCTCGATTGATTGGGCAAATGCTCGACCACATTATGATGCACCATCACTAGAACTAATTCATCACCAGACGCCGCTAGCACCTCTTCTAACCACTGTAGCTGTTTGGTATCCAAACACCCTACTTGCTCACCCTGGTCATTAAACGAGTTAGAATTCAGTCCAATTAGCTTAACTCCAGGCAGCAACTGACGAATATAGTAAATCTGCCGTGGATCGTCATAGCCAAACTTCGTGTAATAGTAGGGAAAATCTGCAAAAGCAATTGATTGCTGATCAGCCAACAGCACAGGAACGTCATGATTCCCAGGAACAACATAGACGGGAAAAGGTAGTTGGGCTAACCGTTGTTGCAACCAAGCGTGGTTCTCTGGTTCGCCGTGCTGGGTTAAATCTCCTGGCAACAAGAGAAAATCTAAATCGAGTTGTGTTAAATGTTTTAGTACCCTTTCAAACGCCGAGATACTTACTTCTACTAGATGAAATCGGCTGGGATGATCCCAGATTGTGTGGGGAAGTGCCAGGTGTAAGTCGCTGACTACTGCAAAGCGAAAATTGAGAGCCATTGATTTATGAAAATGTTAAAAACAGGGGTTAAAATAAGCCTTTTCCCAAAAGTATAACCCTTACTTTCTCTCCCTGCTCAGGAGTGCGTCTACTTAATATTTGTATACATTAAGCATCGATTACACCTTATGGTGATAATTAACTTAAGGACTAATCATAACCATTAATCTTCAAAAATTATCATAAATTTGATTGCTAAAACCTGGAAGTCAAGCGCTCAGTGATTCAGGTTCTCTACCCGATATTTCTAGAACCCGCTTCAACCAATTTTCTGTTTGTTGAGTAGCAGATAGCTTTTCTGTAGCATCCGACCAGATTGTACCCCACTTAAACAGCCAGCGCGTCAAAACCCGAACTAAGTCAACTAACTCTGCGGCTCGGTCAATCTCGTCTGCTTTTACCATATCTGGGACAATCCACTTAATAAAATACCTACTTTCCTTATTCCACGCTTCAATTAGCGTCAACCAATAATTAATCGATAATAATTCAATAGTGTTAGCGGCACAAAATGTAATCGTTTAGTTTCTTAGTTTCTCTACTACTTCCGTTTTCGATAAAATAACTTAGCAGATCACCAAGGAACAGGTTCAGAATCATGCCTCAGGCTAATATTGGGATTATTGGTGGTAGCGGTCTGTATAAAATGGATGCGCTCAAAGATTTAGAAGAGGTGCGAGTCGAGACTCCTTTTGGTTCACCATCTGATGCTTTGATTTTGGGGACTTTGGATGGTACACGAGTAGCTTTTTTGGCGCGTCATGGTCGCAATCACACGCTTTTACCGTCTGAGTTACCGTTTCGTGCTAATATATATGCGATGAAGCAATTGGGCGTGGAGTATTTAATCTCAGCTAGTGCTGTGGGTTCCTTGAAGGAAGAGGCGAAACCACTGGATATGGTGGTGCCAGATCAGTTTATTGATAGAACTAAAAATCGGATTTCAACGTTTTTCGGTGAGGGAATTGTTGCTCACATTGCCTTTGGCGATCCAATTTGCAAGAACTTGGCTGTTGTGTTGGCAGATGCGATCGCATCTCTGAATTTACCACAAGTTACTCTGCATCGCGGCGGTACTTATGTGTGCATGGAAGGACCAGCTTTTTCCACTAAGGCAGAATCGAATCTTTACCGCAGTTGGGGTGCAACAATCATTGGGATGACGAATTTACCAGAGGCGAAGTTGGCAAGGGAAGCCGAAATTGCCTATGCAACCTTAGCGCTGGTGACAGATTACGATTGTTGGTATCCAGATCACGATAGTGTGACAGTGGAGATGGTGCTTGGCAATTTGCTGCGGAATGCTGTGAATGCTCAAAAGGTGATTCAAGAAACTGTGCGGCGCTTGAGTGAAAATCCACCGCCGAGTGAGGCGCATTCGGCGTTGCAGTATGCGATTTTGACTCAGTTGGATAAAGCACCAGCGGCGACGAAGGAAAAGTTAGGCTTATTGTTGCAGAAGTATTTGTAATATTGGTGATGGCGCACCATCCAATATTACAGGCGATGTCTAAGGGCGGGCTGTGATGCTCGTGACGCTCGTTCGCCCTTGACTGTCTCCCTTTGGGAGATGACTCGGAGCGTCTCTAAGAGTTGCCATGCCGTTGGCGAACGCGAACAGCGTTTCCCCTTCTCCCAAAGCTACCACATTACCCGGATCTTTCTTAACATTGCTGTATTTTGATTTTTGATTTTAATTAGTTTAATTATTAATAATCTGTTCTACTGCAACAGAAATATCTGGAAATGCTAGCGGTTGAATTGTTCTCGCAGTTAATGTTAGTTTTATTGTATACTCTCCGTCTAAGATTTCTCGAAACACCACTAGGTGTAGCTTTTTGAGATTAACAACCCAATACTCTAAAATACCTGCTTCAGCGGAGATTTTGCTTTTTATCTCTAAATCTTTTTCTAAACTGGAGTTAGCATACTCAATCAACCAGAAAATATTTTCTGGATAGGGATGATGCTCTCGATACTCGCGTCCTAAACGTTGGACAATGGCAATATCTGGTTCTGGTTCCGAGTCGTTGGGTAAGGTGATAGGCTTGGCATGACGAATTTTGGCGCGTTCAGCCAATAACTTTGCTAGATATTCACCAGATTCATCACTACAATAAGCATGGGGTTCCCCTTCCGGCGACATTTCGACAATTTCTCCCTTAAGTAGTTCAACTTTGCGATCGCTCAAAATGCCAGCATCAATCATCCGGTGATATTCGTCAATCGTCCACTTAGCAACAATAACAGTCATGACGATTGATTCCTCCCAATAATTCTTGATATTTTCTTATCTTAAACGTACTTCAAAGGAAGCCACGCCCCTAGCGCCTCTGTGCCCGTGTAGCCCAGACTTACCCAACAAAGTGGTCACAACCGAAAATTTTAGATTGGCTAACTCAAGTTGGGTTTTATCAAATTCGTACACGTAAGTATGGATTCGCTTAGAGCGACGCAGGAGCGTCACCCGAACGCAAGAGCGTCTCCTGTCTTGAGAAGGGTGCGTTACGCTCCCGCGTCAAAGCTAAATTGTTGCAATCATGGCGATGCCTGCGGCGGGCTACGCATATGCATTTGTTATTTCGGCGAACTCATTTGTTATTTCGGCAAACTCATTTGTTATTTCGGCGAACTCATTTGTTATTTCGGCGAACTCATTTGTTATTTCGGCGAACTCATTTGTTATTTCGGCGAACTCATTTGT
>NZ_JBALCO010000112.1:0-10191 GCF_036919595.1 Nostoc sp.
CTTCTTTCTCTTGGTTCATTGTCAGCGATCGCACAGGGTTATTTCCCTTTAAATTTTCCCATAAGTGGTAAATCTTCCAAAACTGGATGCTCCCCCTTTGAAGTACAACAAGCGAAGCAACTCTCCAAAGTTCTGAGTACCAAAAGCTAACGCTCAGAATTATTTTGCAATGCACTGCTTTCCCTGGGAAAGGGGGCTATTTTCCTCCATTTACTCTTTAGAGAGGGGGGAAATGGAAGTGGGGGTTTTCTGATCTGAACTGTATTGAGAGTGGCCGCAGGTACAAAAACTGTTTTTTACATAAGATACTAATAAATTTAAGGTTTCAAGTCGCGATTGCGGATAAAGTGACAAGTTAATTAATCAAGCAAGGTTTAGTACTTTGTCAAGCTAGTTTTGAGGGTTTGTAGTAAGCACTTTAATACTTAGAAAATTAGGACTAAAGTCCTAAGTACGAACTTGCTTACCCATCAATTTAAACTTGACAGACTACTAACCTTAACTCTGGTAGATGAAAATCTTGCCAGTTAAAGTATGACTTCGATGTATAATTATTTGTGTATTACGTAAGCTTAAATAAATATTTGCTATAAGAAAGTTAAAGCTTGACCCCGGACTTGCGTATTTACCTGGCCTTTGTCATAAACTATCTCACCACCGACAATGGTGGTTGTAGCCCAGCCGGTGAGGTTCCAGCCTTCAAAGGGACTCCAACGGCACTTGGTTAAAAGTTCCTCCCGCCTGACTGGACGGTATGTGTTTAAATCTACAAGCACTAAATCGGCATCGTAACCAGGTGCGATCGCTCCTTTATTGGGAATACCATAGGCCACAGCTACAGCTTTAGACATCCAGTTCACAACTTGAGCAACAGTACACTTTCCCTCCATCGCCGCAGTTAACATTAAAGCTAGGGAAGTTTCCACCCCAGGCATTCCTGAAGGACTATTGGGGTATTCTTGAGCTTTTTCTTCTAAAGTGTGCGGCGCGTGATCTGTAGCGATGAAATCAATCACGCCATCGCGCAAAGCTTGCCAGAGAACTTCGTTATCGTGGGGCGATCGCAAAGGTGGATTCATCTGTGCTAATGTACCAATTTTCTCATAAGCACTAGTATTCAACAACAAATGCTGTGGTGTCACCTCTGCTGTTACCCAACTAGGTTTCTCCTGACGCAGCAAATCTGCTTCCTCGGCAGTTGACATGTGCAGAATATGCAGACGACGTTGATATTTTTGAGAAAGTTTTAATGCCAGTTGGGTTGCAAGCAAGGCCGCTTGATTGTCTTGAATTTGCGAGTGAACAGCTGGATCGTGGATGTTGGCAAATTCTTGGCGTCGTTGGTTGATTCTAGCTTGGTCTTCGGCATGAACGGCAATCAAGCGCGAACCTTTAGCAAATATCGTCGAGAGGGCTGTTTCACCATCAACCAGCAACTGACCATGCATCGACCCCATGAAAATCTTAATTCCTGGTGTTGGCTTTGTCAAAAGTAAATCTGGGAGATTCTCTGCTGTTGCCCCAATAAAAAAGCCATAATTAACCAAGCACTTGTGGGAGGAACGTTCTAACTTGTCGTCTAAAGCCTGCTGTGTCGTCGTCAGGGGGCGCGTATTGGGCATTTCTAAAAAAGAAGTGACTCCGCCTTTAGCACAGGCACAACTGGCGGTGAATAAATCTTCCTTATGTTCTAGTCCAGGTTCTCGAAAATGCACCTGCGGATCGATAACTCCTGGCAACAAAGTTAACCCTTGTGCGTCAATTTCAGTGGCTAGTGCTGTTTGGGAGATTTCTGGGGCAACTTCGACTATTTGGCGATCGCGCGTCAACACATCCCCAATCATCAGTTCACCATTGGGTAGAATTATACGAGCGCGGCGAATCAGTAAATTTTGTGGGGATGACATAAAGTTAACTTTGTTCAGACAGGGAGCTATGTATTACAGAGAACCATGCTTTTAGATTAAACTTATTCGCGATCAGAGTAACCAATTTTTGCTGTGTGTTAAAAAAAAGTTTATTTTTAATTTATGAAGAAGCCCGTCAATCAATTTTTGATTTTAGATTTAAGATTTTGTATTGACTGTACCGTAGAAGGGATGCGGCTTGGGGATTTTACATTGGTTTCACCCACCAAAGGCGAGTCATGATCCATAAGAGACACCCCCAATCCAAAATCTCAAATCCACAATCTAAAATTGGTAGTCAAGATGCGAACATGATTAGGAAATTAAAGTTTTCCCGTTAAGATTAACAAATAAAGTCTCACTAGGCGAGTTGATCACCTACATCTTTCGTTCAGTTAAGTAATTTCATGCAAAATCAAGTGCCTGATAACAATTCTAGTCAACAACCTGATAATTCTTGGATCGCAGAGCTAGGTAGAACAATTGTATTGAGCATTGTTCTAGCTCTGGGAATTCGTACATTTGTTGCTGAAGCACGCTGGATTCCTTCTGGATCGATGGAACCGACTCTGCATGGTACGCCAAACCAGTGGGAGGCAGACAAAATCATTGTCGATAAGTTGAAATATAAATTTGCTGACCCGCAGAGGGGAGATATTGTAGTATTTTCACCTACCAAAGAACTACAGAAAGAACAATACCAGGATGCTTTTATTAAACGGGTAATTGGCTTACCTGGAGAAAAAGTACAACTTAGAGATGGCAAAGTCTATATCAACAACAAACCCCTCTCAGAAGCCAATTACCTCAGTTCTGGGCAGAGTACGGTAATTGATGTTTGTCAATCAGGGCCACAACCACCTTTTTTGGCGAAACTCCAGACTATACCAGCCGATTCATACTTAGTACTAGGTGACAATCGTAACAATAGTTATGATGGCCGCTGCTGGGGTGTTGTCCCCCGGCAGAATATTATTGGACGGGCTGTAGTTCGCTTCTGGCCTCTAAATCATGTTGGAGGAATAGATAAATCGCCACTATATCCATAAATTAACAATATTACTAAGCTGGGTAAGTAACAAAAGAATTTTAGATTGGGAACTTCTAAATCACCAATCTTTAATCCAAAATTTGTCTTGAAAAGTTTGCTACGGAGGGACTTGTTACAACGCTCTTAACCCGCGCAACGCAGTGGCTCTCCTTACAACTTTTCGCAAAATCTAAAATTCAAAATTGCTATGATGCCTTACCTAGCCAAGATTTTAGTGTATCCAGTTAAGTCACTGGATGGTGTTGAAGTTGAGAACGCTGGAGTTCTTGCCAGTGGCGCACTACAGTATGACCGTGAGTTTGCCATTTTTGACGAACAGGGTAAATTTGTCAATGCCAAGCGTCATGCTAAAATCCATTTACTAAGGGCGCAATTTGCACTCTTCAATAGAACTATCTCGCTACAAATCCCAGGCGGCGACTTACAACAAATTTTTCATCTAGATGATGAACAGCAAGCGCTAGAAGCAACTTTGAGTGATTTTTTTGGGTTTGCTGTCACATTGAGGCAAAACTCTCTGATGGGCTTTCCTGACGATACATCTGCACCAGGTTCAACGGTAATTAGTACAGCAACGTTGGCAGAGGTAGCTTCTTGGTTTCCTGGTTTAAGTGTAGATGAAATGCGCCGTCGGATGCGTGCCAACATTGAGATTGATGGTGTACCAGCATTTTGGGAAGATCAGCTATTTAGTGAACAAGGTAATTTATTTTCCTTTCAAGTTGGAGAAGTCCACTTTTTTGGGGTTAAGCCGTGTCAGCGTTGTATAGTCCCAACACGCGATTCTTACTTAGGTGAAGCTTACCCAAACTTTCAAAAAATCTTTGCGAACCAGAGGCAAGCAACCTTGCCAGATTGGGTTGCTTCATCGCCTTTTAATCACTTTTACAGATTGAGTGTCAATACCCAATTACCCCCATCGTCAGCCGGAAAAATTTTACAAATCGGCGATGAGGTAAACATACTTCCACAATAAAATTAACATTTATTTGAAATAAAAAATACAAAGTAAATTTTTTTATCATTTATTTGCGTGAAAATTTTAAAATTGTTGTAGTTAAATATAGATTTTTGTACAAGTTGAGAGCTTTTGAAACTGGAAAATCAAGTAAGTGTGACTGATCTATTCGCCCCTTTACAATCTCTCAAACAAGGTGACTGGTTCAAACTGATCTGCGGAGCCAGCTTCCAGGATTTGTCGGCAGTCAGAAATTTAACGTTAGCCTATACTTTGGCGGGCGCTGACTGTATAGATGTTGCAGCTGATCCAGCAGTAATTGCAGCGGCGCAAGCAGCGCTACAAGTAGCTAGAACTCTTGCTAGAGATGCCCAAAAGCGAGGCTTTAACTACAAAGGCAATTCACCCTTTTTGATGGTCAGCCTGAACGATGGAGAAGACCCCCATTTTCGGAAAGCGGAATTTAATCCTACTGAGTGTCCTACAGATTGTCCTAGACCCTGTGAACGGATTTGTCCGGCACAAGCAATTATATTTAACAGTAAAAAAGAAGACTTTTCCGGAGTAGCATCCGAAAAGTGCTATGGCTGCGGTCGTTGCATACCAATTTGTCCCTATGGTATAATTTATACATATTCATATGTGACAACGCCGGGAGCGATCGCGCCATTGATAATGTCAACGGGAGTAGATGCCGTAGAAATCCATACACAAGTAGGGCGGTTGGCAGAATTTCAGCGATTGTGGCAAGCAATTTCACCGTGGGCCGACCAATTAAAGCTACTAGCTATCAGCTGTCCCGATGGCGATGGGATGACTGACTACCTAAAAGCAATATATGATCTGATTGCCCCACTCAAGAGTGCTTTAATATGGCAAACCGACGGTCGCCCCATGAGCGGCGATATTGGCGATGGCACTACAATAGCCGCGGTGAAATTAGGGCAAAAAGTTTTGGCAGCTAAATTACCGGGATATGTGCAGTTAGCAGGCGGCACTAATAGCTATACCGTTACTAAGTTAAAGGCAATGGGACTGCTCAGAGAGGCAGAGGCGTCCTTTGCTGGGGGCAGAGGAGAAGAGTTTTCACCCCTAGCCCTAGTCCCTGCTCCTTGCTCCCTTGCCTCCATTGCCGGGGTCGCCTACGGTAGCTACGCCCGTGTACTGCTGTCACCGATTCTCGATCAATTAGAGAATAAGGAGGTAAGTAACATCAATATTAAGGCGATTATTCGCCTAGAAGAAGATGACCGATTACTTTGGCAAGCTGTAGAACTTGCCCATTCTCTCGTTTCCCAAATCAAGTTACAGCAGGAGCGTTAATTTATTGCTCAGGACAATTACCCAGAACGGGTTCTCCTGCACGCAAATCTAAAACTTAAATTGGTCAGTCAACGGTTCCTCGCCCTTTGGTTGCGCTGGTTCAAAATTCGTAAATCAGTTTACAACTGTAACGCACCTAGTCTTCGACCCTAAAAAGGTTGGGTTTTTTTGTAGGTTCCACGTAGTGAAAGTTCTTAGACTATTACTTCAACAACTTTAGAGATATAAGATAGAGGTATGCTTTTGTCCCTCATTCCCCGATAGGTTGAGAGAGTGAGCATTTGTTAAGCATAAATGTTGAGTATTAAATCATACTAAAAATTTATGCTCGTATAGTCAAGGTAGGGAGTTTGAGCATGAAGTGAGCGTTTGAGAACAGTTAAAGGCTGAAAGTATTCATTTGCTGTTGTTTCCGTCACCATATAAAGCATGACGATTACAGACGATCTCCAAAAGTTATTAGACATTTTGCCCCAAGATTTGCAACAAGTACTAGAGAGTCATCCCAAACGAGATAGTTTAGTAGAAGTGGTTTTGGATTTGGGTCGTCGCCCAGAGGCTCGCTTTCCCAATCAAGCTGAGTATCTGAGCGAAGTACCCGTTACTCAAGAACAGATAGATGATTGCACTCAACGAGTCGGAATCTTTGGCGGAGATAATCGGGCAGGAATTGAGCAAACTTTGCATCGGATCAGCGCCATCCGCAATCGCACGGGTAAGATTATTGGCTTGACCTGTCGCGTTGGTCGGGCGGTATTCGGAACCATTGGCATGATCCGCGATTTGGTAGAAACTGGTAAATCGATTCTCATGCTAGGGCGTCCAGGCGTGGGCAAAACTACTGCCTTACGGGAAATTGCCCGTGTTTTAGCGGATGAACTGGATAAGCGAGTGGTGATTATTGACACCTCTAACGAAATAGCTGGGGATGGTGATGTTGCCCACCCCGCCATTGGTCGCGCTAGGCGGATGCAAGTGGCTCATCCAGAACAACAGCATCAGGTGATGATTGAGGCAGTGGAAAACCATATGCCAGAAGTCATTGTCATTGATGAAATTGGCACGGAACTGGAAGCTTTAGCGGCTCGTACCATTGCTGAACGGGGTGTACAGTTGGTAGGTACTGCCCACGGGAATCAGATAGAAAATCTGATTAAAAACCCCACCCTTGCTGATTTAGTTGGGGGTATCCAAGCTGTGACACTGGGAGACGACGAAGCCAGACGCCGGGGTTCTCAAAAGACTGTTTTGGAGCGGAAAGCGCCCCCTACCTTCGAGATTGCTGTGGAAATGTTGGAACGGCAACGCTGGACAGTACACGAAAGTGTTGCTGACACAGTAGATAATCTGCTGCGGGGGCGTCAGCCTACCCCACAAACGAGAACTGTTGATGACCACGGCAAAGTTGGGGTTACAAGGCAGTTAGCCGTTGTCAATGGTCGCGGTGGACAGCTAGCGACAGTGGAGGAATCTTTCCCACCGGCGCGACCGTCTAATGGCTGGCGTTCATCTGGGCAAATGGTAGCACTGCCGCAATTGCCAGTAGAGCGGGTGACTGGGCGGAGTGAGTTTGACCGTTTGCTGGATGAATCCTTCAATTATTCGGAGAGCATTGATTTAGGTGCTGCTACCAGACAGCCAGGGCCTAATGGTGAAGATTTGCCACTGCATGTTTACCCCTATGGCGTCAGCCGCCACCAACTAGAACAGGTAATCAGCGTGCTAATTTTACCTGTGGTATTGACAAAAGATATAGATAGTGCTGATGCAATTTTAGCACTGCGATCGCACGTCAAAAACCACGCCAAATTACGCCAAATGGCCAAAGCCCGTCATGTACCCATCCACATGATTAAGTCCAGCACCATTCCCCAAATTACCCGTGGTTTGCGGCGGTTGCTGAACATGGACGACCCAGAAATGGCTGATGACCGCGAACTGCAACTGTTTTTGCACAGTGGTAGCGATGATGAGATGGACGCTCTTGAAGAAGCCAGACTTGCTGTTGAGCAAATTGTGATTCCTAAAGGACAGCCAGTCGAGTTATTGCCGCGTTCTCCGCAAGTCCGCAAAATGCAACATGAGTTGGTAGAACATTATCGCCTCAAGTCACATAGTTTTGGTGAAGAACCAAATAGAAGATTGCGGATTTATCCGGCATAACCTCACCTCCAACCCCTCTCCGAATCGGAGAGGGGATGTCACTAGGAGACACTTAACTTAATGTCCTATAGAGAGTTTTCTTTAAGAAAAGTAAAACAAGACTTTAACCTCACCCTAGTGGAAGGTGGGCGATTTTTACCTCCTATAGAACCAATCTCACCTAGTCCCTTACTGGCTGAATTTTTAGCAGAAAGTATCCAGTTAGCAATTGCAATGGGTTCTGAGAAAGCTAGATCAGAATTGATTATCAGCCCAATATTGTTTGAAGTCCGAAAAATTCTCAACAGACAAATCAGTTTTTTTTCTGGAGAAGAATTTAATGTTGAACCAGAAGTTGGACTGGCAGGATTTTGCGACTTTTTGATTAGCGTTTCGCCAGAACAGTTATTTATTGAAGCCCCAGCAGTGGTGATTGTGGAAGCCAAAAAAGAAAATCTTAAAGGTGGTTTGGGGCAGTGTATTGCAGAAATGATAGCTTCCCAAAGGTTTAATGCCAAATACGAAAAACCTATTGCTACTATCTACGGTAGTGTTACTAGTGGGAACCTGTGGACTTTCCTAAAGTTGGAAGACAGCACTGTAACTATTGATTTAACTGAATATTTAATTCCCCCAGTAGAGCGAGTCTTAGGTATTTTAGTGTGGATGGTTCGGTCACAATCAACTTCTGATTGTTGTTAATTTACTCAACCAGTACAATGTCATGACTAATGAGGTTTTAAATTATCATATCCTGATGAAGATCAAGATATGATTTTCCTAACTAATTATTGGCTCTCTTAATGAGGCTTATTGAGAAATTAATGGAAGGTGATCGCGTTTTTCGCTTAGAGTGCGATCGCATTACTGATATTGTGACAAGTAAGAGATGATTCTTGCTTATCCTCATTATCCGATTTGCTGTAATCGATGCTGCTGTTCAGTACTTAAGCTTTTAGCCATTTTGAATGTTAAATTTTAGATTATGTATCAATTTAGACTTAATATTTTACACTAGTATAAATACTGTGTTGAATAATTATATAAAATTACTTCCAAAGTTATGAGGTGAATTTGAATAATAAAAGCGGACATCTACATTTGATCGCTAATGTCTGCTATTAGCTTGATATCAGTGCGATCGCATTTGCTACTCATTGAAATTGAGATCACAAAGTCTGGGAATTTTGCGATTATTTGCTACTTTAAACTATATGCAAATAATTGAAATTTATCCATTTAAAGCATATCGCCGAAGTGTGGCAACGGTAATGCAGGTAGTTCCAAAGGAGCTACGCTACGTGACAATTATGACATTAGTGGGTGGTTTAAGCCCAGCGATCGCCATTTGGCTCAACAAGGTGATCATTGATGAAATTACTCGCTTATTAAGCATCGGGACAACGCAGAATGCAATCGCCCTGATATTTTCTCAACCGCTGCTACTCTCCAGTATTGCAGGTTCACTGCTGGTGAATTTGGTGAGTGATGCGATCGCTAGCATCAATAACTTTAACAAAGGCATGGGGAGAAGTCAGGGAATCAGCTGTTAACAATCGGAACTTTCAAAGAAATGGGAATCATCGGCAAGCTTTATCAGGTCTAAATGCAACCGAGTATGAAGTATCACAGACAGGTATTTACATCGAAAATCTGTCCTTTACTTATCCCAATAGCGATGCCTACGGCGGTAAACCACGCCCAATCCTAAAAAACATCAACCTGACGATTCACGCCAACGAGATGATTGTACTAGTGGGTGAGAATGGTGCTGGCAAAACCACTTTAGCAAAGCTATTGTGTCGCCTCTATGACCCCAGCCAAGGTGCGATTATTTGGAATGGGCAGGATTTTTGATCGCTCCCGTTAGAAGATTTGCGATCGCGAATTGATGTAGTTATGCAAGATTACGCTCGTTTTCCGACTACCGTGCGGGAGAATGTTGCCTTTGGGGATTTACCTAAAATGCAGGATGACGACGCTATCACCGAAGCGATCGCCAAGGCTGGTTTGGCTGGAGTAATTCAAAACCTCGATCACGGTTTGGAAACTCTCTTAGGCAAACAACTAGAAGGCGGTATTGATCTATCAGGGGGACAATGGCAGAGGTTAGCGATCGCTCGTGCTTTGTTGCGACTGTCTCCAGCCGAACTACTCATCCTTGACGAGCCAACAGCGAACCTTGATCCGAAAACAGAACATGAGATTTACAACATTTTGCGTACCTTGGCTAAGGGGAGAATAGCCGTTGTAGTCAGCCATCGCCTCGCCTTGGCAAAACTAGCAGACCGAGTAGTAGTACTAGAACACGGTCAAATTATCGAGGTAGGCACTCATGACGAACTCATTGCATTAGGCGGACAGTATCATTTGATGTTTAGTCGTCAAGCTAGTAGCTACAACTGAGTCGGGAGTGGGCTACGGTGTACACACAAGTCGGAAAAACTTCATCCACCAAAGATTTGCGGTTCAGTAGCGCTCTTGGTAGGGTTTCCCGGAGCAGGCGACTGCACCAAGCCGAAGGGTGCGTTACGCTCCCGCGTCAAAGCTAAATTGTTGCAATCTGGCGATGCCTGCGGTGGGCTACGCCAACGCATTTGTTATTTCGGCGAAATCATTTGTTATTTCGGCGAACTCATTTGTTATTTCGGTAAACTCATTTGTTATTTCGGCGAACTCATTTGTTATTTCGGTGAACTCATTTGTTATTTCGGTGAACTCATTTGTTATTTCGGCGAACTCATTTGTTATTTCGGCGAACTCATTTGTTATTTCGGCGAACTCATTTGTTATTTCGGCGAACTCATTTG
>NZ_JBALCO010000113.1:0-13820 GCF_036919595.1 Nostoc sp.
TGGTCTTAATCTCCTCGAAGTTATTACTGATGCTTTAGAAGGTAATGTCTCTGTTTTCCTTTCCTCTATTACTACTAGCTAGGCAGTTACGATAATTCGACCAACATCTTTGAGAGCAACTAATACACGAGGGATGAGATGGTGCAGATTGTGATTGTGGGCGCAGGTCCTACAGGTGTAACACTTGCCCTGCTCCTTGTAAAACGTGGTATTGCTGTAACGTTAATTGAAGCAGCAAAAGACTTTCATCGTGTTTTTCGCGGCGAAGGATTAATGCCTAGTGGCTTAGATGCACTAGAGCAAATGGGTTTATCGACGTTGTTGGAGCATATTCCCCATCGACAACTCGACGCATGGGAATTCATTCTGGGGGATAAACAGTTGTTTCGAGTTGATGAACCAATGGGAGCAACCCGACCCTGTACACTGGTTTCACAACCACCGTTACTCAATGCACTGATTTCGGAAGCTCAAACCAATGATGGGTTTGAATTTATCCAGGGTATTCCAGTCAAAGATTTACGCTGGAGTAATCAACGTGTCGCAGGTGTAGTACTAAGTAATGGGAGAGAACTAACTGCTGACTTAGTGATTGGGGCAGATGGTCGAAATTCTCTTGTGCGACAACGTATAGGATTGGAATTGGTACGCCAGCCCAAAAATATTGATATTCTCTGGTTTAAGCTTGCCGCCAGTCCTGAGTTTGCAGCCGATAATGTATTTCGTACTATTGTAAATGGCGATCGCGTATTTACCATCTTTCACGGAGCAGAGTCAGGAAAACTGCATCTGGCTTGGGTGATGTCCGCAACCGAAAACACTGACTCCAAGCAAGCCAACTGGGCAGAGATTTTTGCCTCACTATCACCCTCATGGCTAGCAGAGCATTTCCGTAATCATGCAGAAACCATCGAATCTCCCATTCGGCTCTCTGTTGTGGTTGGTTATTGTCCCCAATGGCACGCAGCAGGGGTATTGCTTCTAGGTGACGCTGCACACCCAATGTCCCCTGTGCGTGCCCAAGGAATTAATCTCGCATTGCGTGATGTGATTGTTGCTGCTAATCACCTTGTGCCGTTGTTGCACAGAGAAGCCGGACACCAGGATATTGACATGGCACTATCGTACATCCAAGCGGAACGTGAGCCAGAAATTATCCGCGCCCAGCAACTCCAGTTAGAGGAAGCTAAACAAGGCGAACTACTGCGAAAAAATGCACTGCTGCGTTCGCTGTTGATTCAACTGGCTCCCTTACTCCGTAAAATAATTAAAAAGTCTTGGTTAAAGCGACAATATAAAATGCGTCAAGGTATCACACAGGTACACTTAACTGTCTAAAAAACCGTCATCAGTTATCCGACTTGTGGTTGTGGGATGTTAATTTGCAAAAACTCTTGTACCAGTTGCAAATAAGTTGGCGCATCCTCTAACATTGGGAAATGCGCTGTGTTAGAAATCATCACAAATTCCACTTTGTCACTCAGTGCGGCTGCTTTACGCCCCATCTCGGCTGGAATAATTTTGTCATACTCCCCAGCCACGAGCAGAGTCGGCACTGTCAGCTTGGCAAACTCAATCGGCATCACTTCAGATTGAGCCTTACTAACGGAAGTAAAAATTGTTCCTAAAGCCGCATCGTAATCTGCTTCGAGAAAATCTTCCAAAAAAGCTTGACGCTCAGAATGTGGTATTGAACTATGCAGAAATCTGGCCATAAACATCTGGTCAACAAATGGAATTTTGCTTAACCACTTGGGACGGAATTTCACTACATAGCCACCGAATTTATGAAAGGCACTAAAAGATTTTTCGTCGTACTCAAAAACGCCACTACAAGTTAAAATTCCTCGTTCTACTCGTTGGGGGTAGCGGTTAAAAAATAAAGTAGCAACAGACGCGCCCATTGAGTGAGCATTGATATAAACACGCTGAAGATGCAACCCATCTAACAAAGCTGCCAAATCATCAGCGTATTCCTCTAATTCATAGGTTAACTCTCTAATTGCCTCTGATTCTTCCTGAGGGGACTCAGACTCGGCAATAGCTTCACTTGCTTCAGCTATGGTTGGCTTCCCACCAGAACGACCAAATCCCCGCATATCGTAGAGTAAACAATCAAATTGCTCTGATAAAACATTGGCGGTACTTTGCCAATACCTAGCCGAACCAGCCCAACCGTGCATGAAAACCATCACTGGTTTTACCAAAGAACCAGATGGTTTTTTCACCCATTCGTAGTAATGCTCAACGCCACGAATATTAATATAAGGCATTTTTGAGAGTTAGAAGTTAAGAGTTAGGAGTTAGGAGTTTTTAATTTTGAATTCGGAGTTTTGAGTTAATTACTCATTCTCCACTCTTGACTCCTAACTTTACGGGCTAAACCATAGCTTATCAGCTAACAGCATTGATTTACGCTGATTCTGGTTTCGGTAGTGAAGATGGATGTATTATGAGTTCGGCAGTTGATCGCTTCTCGACCATCTCCCGTGTTACTGTGCAACGAGTTACATCCTTACGCGACGGTAATTCGTACATTACATCCAGCATCAGTTCTTCGACAATGCCCCGTAGCGCTCTAGCACCAGTTTTACGGCGGTAGGCTTCTTGAGCGATCGCTCGCAAAGCATCTGGTTTAAAATCTAACTGGACATTATCCATCTTCAGCAGCTTTTGGTACTGCTTCACTAAGGCGCTGCGTGGTTGGGTGAGAATCGCCATCAGCGCTTCTTCATCTAGCGGATCTACTACTGCTACCATTGGCACGCGCCCAATAAATTCTGGAATCATGCCAAATTTTACTAAATCATCCGGTGCTAGATTGCGAAGAGTATCTGCTGCCCGTTTTTCCTTAGATTGGCCTTCTCCCGGTTGCACAAAGCCGATTGCTTTTTTGCCAACTCTCTGATCTACAACTTTTTCCAAACCTACGAAGGCACCACCACAGACGAACAAAATATTACTTGTATCAATCTGGATGCAGTCTTGATAGGGATGCTTACGCCCTCCTTGGGGTGGTACGTTGGCGATCGTTCCCTCTAACATTTTCAGCAAGGCTTGCTGTACGCCTTCGCCAGAAACATCGCGGGTAATTGACGGGTTCTCGCTCTTGCGAGCAATTTTGTCAATTTCGTCAATGTAAATAATTCCCCGCTGCGCTTCCTCTATATCCAAATCTGCCACCTGCAACAGTCGCAGCAAGATATTTTCTACATCTTCTCCTACATACCCCGCTTCCGTCAGTGTCGTAGCATCGGCGACGGCAAACGGTACATCCAGGATTTTCGCTAGGGTTTGCGCTAAGAGAGTTTTGCCGCAACCAGTCGGGCCGATTAACAAAATGTTGGACTTTTGCAGTTCTACAGCATCATCCGCCCCAGGTTTACCACTAGCTTTAGACTGAATAACCGCCAGTCGCTTGTAGTGATTGTAAACGGCTACTGACAGCACTTTCTTGGCTTCGTCTTGACCAATAACGTGTTCGTCTAGATACTTTTTAATCTCTCTTGGCTTGGGTATTTGATTAAACGAAATACTAGAAGATCGGGTACGGCGTTTTTGAGGTGGTTCTGCTCTTGGTGCTGGTTGTGCTGCCGCACCATTTGTATCGAGTAACTCCTCGTCTAGTATTTCATTACACAAGTCAACGCATTCATCGCAGATGTAGACTCCCGGCCCCGCGATTAATTTACGCACCTGCTCTTGAGACTTGCCACAAAATGAACATTTCAAATGGGAGTCGTACTTAGACATACCAGCCTCTTATTTCAGAATGGTGACGTTTTCCCCTGCTACGGGAAGATTTTGCCTGGAAATGACCTGATCAATCAAACCGTAGTTCTTCGCTTCTTCTGCTGACATAAAAAAGTCGCGTTCTGTATCTGCTTCAAGTCTTTCTAGGGGTTGACCAGTATGGTGAGCCATTAACTGATTCAACTTAGCCTTAACGTAAAGAATTTCTCTGGCTTGAATTTCAATGTCAATGGCTTGACCTTGAGCGCCACCAAGTGGTTGGTGAATCATAATCCGGGAGTCGGGCAGAGACATTCGCTTCCCAGCAGCTCCTGCTGTCAATAAAAACGCCCCCATGCTCGCAGCTAATCCAAAACAGATGGTAACAACATCAGGGCGAATTTGCTGTATTGTATCATAGATTGCCATCCCTGCGTAGACCGAGCCACCAGGAGAATTAACATACAGTTGGATATCCTTTTCTGAGTCTTCGGCGTCTAAGAATAATAACTGAGCCACAATCGAGTTGGCAACAGCATCATCTATTGGCGTTCCCAAAAAGATAATCCGCTCTCGCAGCAGGCGGGAGTAGATGTCGAAAGCCCTTTCTCCCATCCCAGACTGTTCTACCACCATCGGCACAATGTTGCTAGGGCTGCTCAACTGGGAGTTAATGTTTATTCGACTTAAGTTGCTGATGGGGGAATTTCCCGATTGCGATCCAAGCATACAATCAAATTTGACGATAATTTAGGACAAATGTTTCCGCAGCATGTGCTGCCTTTTCGACGAATGAAATTTTTATCAGCTACGTGTTAACCATTATGCCTCATATAATTTCTTCTCGTGTAACACAGTATCAAGCTCAGGCGATAACATGTGTCACTATTTGCCGAAAATTCATTAATTCTTTAATTATTCTGACTTGATCACTGAGTTTTGAGGAGCCAAGAGTTAAGAGGCAGTGGTATTTCATCTCCTCCTGCTCCCTCATCTCCCTTACCTTACCCATTTCACCAGTACTTTAACTCAGAACTGGTGAACTCATGGTTATGGAATTTTTTATTATCCTTCTGTGACTTCTGTAGAATCGCTGCTTTCTTCCTCTGTCTGAGGTGCATCAGCATCAGCATCTAATTCTGCGGCTTCGGTTTCCTCTGTGGGACTCAAGGAGCCTTCGGGTACAAGTTCAACTGAGGAGTGTTCTAAGAGCCAATCGATGATTTTTTCGGTTAATAGTTCATTTTGCACGATTGAGCGCAGTTTATCTTCATCAACCTCTTGTTCCTCCGGGTACTGTTCCAAAAGTTCTGTGACTCTAGATGCAATTTCTTCTGGTGTTACCTCGATAGATTCGCGTTTACCGATTTCTCGCAAAGACAAGGAGCGTTTGATGCGTTCAATTGCCTCAGTGCGCGATCGCTCCCGCAATTGAACAATAATATCTTGAGTAAACAACTTCTTCACATCTAATCCCTGCTGAGACAGGCGGATTGCTGTTTGCGTTAGCATTGCATCCACTTCTTGCTCAATCAACGTTGCTGGTAAGTCAACTTCTACGTGCTTGAGCAGTTCCGTTAACAAGGCTTCCTGCTTATTTGTTTCTGTTTTGTCGTCCGCCTCTTTTTGATATTGCTCTACCAAGGAAGCACGTAATTCCTCTAAGGTTTCAAAATCACTGATTTCCTGGGCTAAGTCGTCATTTAATTCTGGTAGCTCTTTTTCCTTCAGTTCTTTGAGCGTTACTGTGAAAGTTGCCGCTTTTCCAGCTAAATCTTCATTAGCATATGGATCTGGGAACTGCGCCGCAATTTCTTTGGTTTCTTCAGGATTCATCCCCACTATTCCAGAAATAAAACCTGGAATAAACTTATCTTCTTGCAATTCAACTTGAAAATCAGTTGCTTCAGCTCCGGGAATCACTTCTGGTTCGGCTGTTTCGTCTTCCCCCTCAGCTTTGGAGAATACACCTTTAAAATCGACTACGGCAATATCGCCGATTTGGGCTGCACGTCCTTCCACAGGAATTAATGTAGCCAATTCTTCACGTTCCTTGTTGAGGCTATTGTCTACTTGTTCTGGATCGTACTTGACTTCTTCAGCTTGGAAAAGCAAATCAGTGTACTGCACTAGATTCACTTCTGGTTCTACATCGACAGCAGCCGAAATCGTCAGGGGTTTTCCTGGTTCATAATTCTTAATCAAATCCTCAAAGGAGGAGCGCAATTGTGGCTGACCTATTGCTGGGATAGCTTCTTGTTTGACTGCTTGCTCAATGCCATCTTGAATTAGTTCTTCCAGCGCTGCTACCTTGATTCGAGTTGTACCCAACCGTTGTAGCAATATCGGTCGAGGCACTTTGCCTTTACGAAACCCAGGAATATTGGCAGTACTCGCTAAGTTTTTAATCACCTGTTCGTAAGTTTGCTTGGTAATTTCCGGCGTAATCTCTATTTCCAGACCAATTTGGCTGGCGGGGAGTCTTTCCTGGGTAACTTTCATGCTTCGTCTCTAGTTTGCTGATATTTTAAACTCGGAGTACACACAAGACGCAATAAAATAATTGTTTGCGTTTATGGCTTGATGTCTCTTAGGGGTGTGGGATGTTGCCACAAGGCTTTATGACATCCAACGATGGATATTTGTCCTGGGGCAAAGATCCAGTTTACTGCCAATGACCAAGGACTTGACATTTTACCTTCATAACAATTAGTTAATCGGGCATTGGACATTGGAAAACTCTTCTCCAGTACCCAGTCCCTAGTCCCCAGTTTCCAGTTACTCTGAACTTAGGAATATAATTATTTAGCGGACTAACGCTGTGATATCCTGGTTCTGAGCGAGTGGTTAGTACTCCCAAGTTCAAGTTATAGTATTGAGTCTAGATATTATTAAGTTGTAGTACGAGAGCGCATCTGTTATCTAGCTGTATAGCTCAGTTTCATGCTGTGCTGATTTTATACATTTAGATGTTAGTATGTTCATCCTCTTGATAAGCAACTTTGCAACCAAGACATTTGTTACCATTATTGGTGGGATGCCTATTAAACGTCTAAGTGCAGATATCTCCATTTTTCTGCTAAATGGCAGTTTGTTGTATAATAATATATAGTTTAAATAAAAATAGTTTAAATAAATGTAAAGATTAAATAGTCATTGTTGTAAAATGCAACATCACTTAACTTATTAAATATCAAAGAAAATAAATGCATTAGGTCTATAAAGATAGACTAAATTAGAGAGAAATATAAATCTATTCAAAATGTATTTCAAGATTGATTACGCTCACAATTTAAATAATTTAAGTAAATTTTCAATTGTTCCAAGAAATTGCAAATAAACCTCATTAAAGGAGGAAGTGAGTTTGTCTAAATCCTATCGTTTAGCTATTTTGGGAGCAACTGGTGCTGTTGGCACAGAGTTGCTGGAATTATTAGAAAGCCGTAATTTTCCGATTGCTGACTTGAAGTTATTGGCATCAGAGCGGAGTGTTGGGCGATCGCTGCGGTTTAAAGGGGAAAATATACCAGTAGAGCAAGTTCGCGATCGCGCCTTTGAAAATGTGGATATAGTACTGGCTAGTGCAGGTGGTTCCACATCAAAAACTTGGGCAGCAATTGCTATTGAAAAGGGCGCAGTGGTAATTGATAACTCCAGTGCCTTTCGGATGAACCCGGAAGTTCCCTTAGTAGTACCAGAGGTGAATCCACTAGCAGCAGCTAATCACCAAGGCATTATTGCCAACCCCAACTGCACAACAATTTTAATGACTTTGGCAGTATGGCCATTGCATAAAGTTAAACCAGTGCAACGCATCGTAGCCTCAACCTACCAATCAGCTAGTGGTGCTGGTGCTCGAGCAATGGTAGAAGTCAAAACCCAAACAAGCGCTATACTACAAGGACAGCCACCAGTTGCTGAGGTATTGCCTTACCCACTGGCATTTAATTTATTTCCCCATAACTCACCATTAAACGATTTGGGTTACTGTGAGGAAGAGATGAAAATGGTCAACGAAACCCGAAAAATATTTGGTACGCAGCAAATTAGAATCACTGCAACCTGTATACGGGTTCCCGTACTTCGCGCCCATTCAGAAGCCATTAATTTAGAATTTGAGACTCCCTTTAGTGCAGAGGAAGCCAGAGAAATTTTAAATTGCTCCCCTGGAGTGAAATTGGTAGAAGATTGGGAAGCTAATCATTTTCCGATGCCAATTGAAGCAACTGGTCGAGATGAAATTTTAGTGGGAAGAATTCGTCAGGATATTTCTCATCCGTGTGGCTTGGAATTATGGTTGTGTGGCGACCAAATCCGCAAAGGTGCAGCATTAAATGCAGTACAAATCGCCGAATTGTTGGTAGAAAAAAATCTACTAAAACCTTCTAAGGCTTACGTTTCAAGCTAGTTATTAGTAAAAATAAAAACTAATGATAAAGAGCAAATGTAGGAATCAGTGTTGAAAGCAATATGTAAATAAGTTATTACAATAGAAAACCACCAAGATACAAAAACATGGGTAATCAGGAGTGAAAACAGGGTGGGAGATTTTGGCAATGTTTTAACCGCTATGATTACGCCGTTTAAAGCAGACGGTAGTGTAAATTATGATGTAGCGGCAGAACTGGCAGCACATCTAGCTAACAACGGTACAGATACATTGGTAATGTGTGGCACAACAGGAGAATCTCCTACTCTAAGTTGGGATGAGGAATACCAGTTGTTTGTCGAGGTGTTGCAGTCCGTGGCAGGAAAAGCCAAGGTGATCGCAGGTTGTGGTTCAAATTCCACCAAAGAAGCGATCGCTGCTACCCAAAAAGCGTCTAAAATAGGAGTGCATGGTTCCTTACAAGTTGTTCCTTATTACAACAAACCGCCACAAGCGGGATTGGAAGCGCACTTTCAGGCAATAGCACAAGCCTGTCCCGATCTACCATTGTTGTTATACAATGTTCCAGGTCGTACTGGACAAAACCTTCAGCCAGAAACAGTTGCCCGGTTAGCTAAGGTTAACAATATTGTCGGGATTAAAGAATCCACTGGTAGCATAGATCAGGCAAGCGAAATTCGTCGCTTGACACCAAAAGAATTCCACATCTACTCTGGTGATGATTACATGACTTTGCCCTTGTTAGCGATCGGGGCAAAGGGTGTGGTAAGTGTGGCATCTCATCTGGTAGGAAACCAACTACAGCAGATGATCCAAGCTTTTAGTGTCGGTAAAATAGAGGTAGCCAGCGAAATTCATCTCCAACTCTTTCCGTTGTTTAAAGCTCTATTTCTCACTTCAAATCCCATTCCAGTGAAAAAAGCACTAAAACTTCAAGGTTGGGAGGTTGGTTCAACTCGTCCCCCGCTATGTGAACCTGACTTAGAAGTAAGTCAAAAGTTAGAAGCGGTTCTGAAAGAACTTAGTTTAATCTAGCGACCATTTGGTTAAGCGGTGTAATCTGCTGCTTTCTAAAGATAGATATAAACAATGATCATAATTGTTCATAAGTTGCAATTTAAATCCATTTTATTGAATAAGAAATTGAAGATTTCAATTAAAACTTGATTGCTTTGGGACTAACTTAAGAGACAAATGATGTTGTCTTAAATACAAGGAAACTTAACTATCAACTTAATTAACCACAAGTAACAATAAGAAAGAGAAAATGGCTAAAAACGAAGCTAATAATTCCGCCTTGAAAATTATTCCTTTGGGCGGTCTGCATGAAATTGGGAAAAATACCTGTCTTTTTGAGTACGACGATGAAATTGTCCTGTTAGATGCAGGATTGGCTTTTCCTACTGAGGCGATGCATGGAGTAAATATTGTTTTGCCGGATACGACCTATCTGCGGGAAAATCGCCACAAAATTAAAGGGATGATCGTTACTCATGGTCATGAAGACCATATTGGCGGGATTGCTTTTCATCTTAAGCAATTTGATATCCCCGTGATTTATGGCCCCAGACTAGCAATGGCAATGCTAGAGGGTAAATTAGAAGAAGCAGGAGTGCGCGATCGCACAGAAATTAGAACAGTCATACCACGTGATGTGGTGCGGATTGGCAAAAACTTTTTAGTGGAATATATCCGTAACACCCACTCCATCGCTGATAGTTTCACTGTTGCCATTCATACTCCTCTCGGTGTAGTTATTCACACAGGGGATTTTAAAATTGACCATACTCCAGTAGATGGTGAAAAGTTTGATTTACAGAGGCTAGCAGAACATGGTGAAAAAGGCGTTCTTTGCTTGCTAAGTGATTCCACTAATTCGGAAGTGCCAGGATTTACACCTTCTGAACGTTCAGTTTATCCCAATCTGGACAGAGTATTTAGTCAAGCTACTGGGCGATTGTTCGTTACTACCTTTGCTTCCAGTGTGCATCGGATCAACATGATTTTGGATATCGCAAAGAAGCAAAACCGTGTAGTGACGATTGTGGGGCGTTCGATGCTGAACTTGATTGCTCATGCCCGCAATTTAGGTTACATCAAGTGTGACGATAATCTGCTGCAACCATTGCACGCAGTCCGCAATCTACCTGATGAGAGAGTACTAATTTTAACTACAGGCTCTCAGGGTGAATTAATGGCAGCAATGACCCGGATTGCCAACAAAGAACATCCTCACATTAAAATCCGCCAAGGAGATACGGTAGTATTCTCTGCTAACCCAATTCCCGGAAATACGATCGCAGTAGTCAACACCATCGATAAATTGATGATTCAGGGTGCAAAAGTGGTCTATGGACGGGATAAAGGGATTCACGTCTCCGGTCACGGTTGTCAGGAAGAGCAAAAGCTGATGATTGCCTTAACTCGACCCAAATTCTTTGTGCCATTTCACGGCGAACATCGGATGCTAGTGAAGCACGCAGAAACGGCTCAAAGTATGGGCATTCTCGCAGAAAACACGATCATTATCCAGAATGGTGATATTGTCGAACTGACTGAAGATGCCATTCGCGTCGCTGGGAAAGTGCCATCTGGTATCGAATTGGTGGATACTACTAGTTCGGGTATGGTAAGTGCCAAAGTTTTACAAGAACGGCAACGCATGGCTTCAGAAGGCATTATTACGATCGCAGCTGCCATTGATTGGAATGGTAAACTGTTGGCAAAACCAGAAATTCACTTACGGGGTGTAGTGACAAGTGTAGAGCGCTCACTGCTACAAACTTGGGTAAAACAACGGATTGAAGAAATCCTCACTGTGCGCTGGTCTGAATTTGCTGCTGGGGAAGGTGAAGCAGCAGATATAGATTGGGGTGGATTGCAAGGTACTTTAGAGCGAGAATTGCAACGTTCCATCCGCCGCGAACTGCAATGTCAGCCATCTGTGACTTTGTTGATGCAAATCCCTGATGAGCCACCCGTGAAAGTTGCTGATGGCAGAAGACGACGCACTCGGACTGCAGCTCAAGTAGCATCTTAATAATAACTTCACGCAAAGGTGCAAGGACGCAAAGTTTTTTGAGCGTCTTTGCACTTTTTTACCTAATTCCTGAGAAAAAATCAATTAGGCTTAACCAAATTTTCTGTTCAGCTACCACTACCAGTGATATTATAAAATTTTAACTAGAGTATAAAGCAGTACAAGAAATAGAATTATGCTTAATTATGATAATAAAGATGCAGAAACTCTATTTATACGCAGTGAAGCATTAAACTGGCGTAATCCTTAGTATTTCAACATATAAGCTTAAAATACCAAAGCCTTTGGTTAAAATATCAGAGGCTTTAGTATTAGTTTTTGGCTTTGACGTAAGTAAAGTTTGGAACAAGTTTGTGTTACACCCAGTTAGTGCATCATAGTCATTGTGTGTTCCCAAGAGCGATCGCCCTCAATTAACCCAGAGGTATACTATAACTAAAGTACACACTGTTAATGGCGCTCCAAACTTTAGATGTTCCCAAAAAGTTAGCTTGTAGCCTAAATCAGCAGCAGCTTCTACAACTATCAAGTTAGCGACTGAATCAAACAAAGTCAAATTACCAGCTAACGTTGATCCGGCTGCCAATAATAGCCAATACTTAGTGTCACCTGGAGGAACCAGGGGATGCAGCAGAAGTACAGCCGGAACATTAGAAATCAAGTTAGATAAAATAACAGTTACACTCAAAAAACTCGCAGCAGAGTTGATTGCATGGGTAAATGGCTGGATTAAATTCAACTTTTGCGTGACTCGCGTCAAAATAAACAATCCAGAAAACATTACCAGCAGGTTCCAATCGACCTTTTGCAAAATGCGCTGAGGTTTAATCCGCCGAGTGATTAGCAACAAGCTAGCAGCAACTAAAGCAGACTCCCCTAACGGTAAGCCGACAGTAAATGCAATTAGCAGCCCAATTGTGATGACTAATGTTTTTTTAAATAAAGGTTTAAAAATCCGTTGGTTGCCAACTATTATCTGTTCACAAGGTTTGACTGAGCGCACATCTGGATAAAGTAGCCACAGTAATCCTACTTGAATTACCAAGCCTATTAGGGCAACTGGGGCCAATACATCCAAAAAATCTAGATAGGAAATGCCTGAAAAGGAGCCAATCAGGATATTTTGAGGATTACCGCTCAAAGTTGCTACTGAGCCTATATTAGTTGCACCTGCGATCGCTAGTAAATAAGGAATCGGATTTAAGCCCAAAGCTAGAGTCAGGCTCAAGGTTAAGGGTGTAAAAATCAACGCCAAAGTGTCATTGAGAAAAAAGGCGGAGAGAATACCACTACTAAAAGTTAAAGCAATTAACAAACCTAGAGGACTGCGAGTGATACTCAATATAATTGAGATTGCTCGTCTAAAAAACCCTGCAAAGGATAGGTTGGCATTAACTACCATCATGCTCAAGAGAAATACGATGGTATTGGCATCAATGGCCTGCCATGCCTCCTGTAAATTCAGAACACCTAAAGCAATTAAAAAGGCAGAACCGACTAAAGCAATGGTGGCACGGTTCATGCGTAAACCAGGAATGTAGCCCAATGCTAATCCCAGATAAGTTAGCCCTAAGACGCTATAGATTGCAAATTGAAGAAGAATCACTTTCTTTACCGAGACTTTGCCACGACCGATGTTTCATGACTAGCCGCTCTGCATCTACTGAGAAAGCCAACCCACCTGGCTTTAAGCCGCAGCCGCGTCTACAGACTTCTCTTTACTTCTACGGCATTCAGCCAGCAATGAACAGGACGCTCTGACGTGGGGAAGTGAGAATACGTAAACGAAAGACACCTATTAGGGTATTAGCAATATTTATACTTAGCAAAAATACTTGCGGAAAGACCTTATATTAAGTTCTGTAAATGTTACACTAAAACCTATCCAATGACGGATGTCTTTATTAAAATTTAAACTGTATCAAGTTATGAACAAGATCGTCAGATTACACTACCGATCCCCAGAAAATTGCGATTAACTTGACGTAGTAATAAATTAGGTTCTGACTTAAGTGGCTAATCAGGTATTACATTATATCGCAGTCAGAACGCGATTTTTCCGGTAAAGTTCGTTGCCACGTTGTATATATTCATCAAAAAGATGAACAGCCTCAATAACACAGGGGATTAACCATGAAGGTATCTGATAATACCACAAAAAAGATTTTTCTGGCAAGCTGGGTATCAATCAATCAAGCAGAGACTAGTGACCATAAAGTAACCCAGCTAGACCGTTCAGTTTCCAAATCTTACTGGAATATTCTCCAACCCCTACGGCAGCGTGTAGATAGCATTCAAGTCCGCGATCGCCAATTAGCTCACCGCTTGTGTAAACTGATTCCATCTCAGTGTCCATTTGAGCGAGATGTGAAATTATTTGGGAAAACCCTGTTTCACATTCCGCCGATGTGCAAGCTCAACCCCTTATATGAAGAAGTGGTTGGTTTACGTTTCCGAGCAATGTGCTATCTAGCGGACGAATGCGGCGAAGATGTGTCGCAGTACTGCTGAATGCTGGGGGAAAAGTGAGGAGTGAGGAGTGATGAGTGAGGAATTAAAACTTATAACGTAACTGCCTAGCTAGTAGTAATAGAGGAAAGGAAAACAGAGACATTACCTTCTAAAGCATCAGTAATAACTTCGAGGAGATTAAGACCA
>NZ_JBALCO010000114.1:0-37112 GCF_036919595.1 Nostoc sp.
GCATGGTCTTAATCTCCTCGAAGTTATTACTGATGCTTTAGAAGGTAATGTCTCTGTTTTCCTTTCCTCTATTACTACTAGCTAGGCAGTTACCAGAAATCTACTTAGGAATAAGAATTAAATAACATACAATTTATGTCCCTGACTTACCTCACCCTCAATTTATCTCCGATATATTGGAGAGGGAAGCAAGATAAAGAATGAAGTTTTGCATTTTATTTAATCCACGTTCCTTAGTATCTCTTCAATAGGGGCGATCGCTCTTAAACTTCTCAGATCCTAACTCAGTATGAGGTGTGACCAACTGCTACTCTTTCCTATGCGGTTTAACAGTGCTACAGCCCCTGTTATATCTCCATCCCGCCAATCTCCATGTAATGACATTTTTAAAACGAAGATTTTTATCACATTTAATATGTCATACCGTTTCACTTTAATAAAGTAAGCACTTTCGCGATATTTACAACAAGCTCCCTTTTCTCTCACCCTCATAATAATAGGACTTACACCCACTCTACGAATTCTTCTCTACCAGACGCTGCGCGTTGGCGTCAGCCTCTGGCAGAGATGGCGGTAGTCTGCGGCAAGCCACTACGTGTCCAGGACAAATTAAGCTTTTTAGCAATTTTTGCCTAAGTCCTGAATAATTACCATTACTGTTTAAGTTTGAACTCTTAATTTTTGTGGGTAATTTATTCTTTGTCAGTCCTTTTATAACGATTTGTTAGCGGCACTGGCAAAGCGAATTCAGGTCTTAAGGAATGCCAGCAGGTCAGTGTTAAATTGATCCCGATGTGTGCTGGTCAGTCCATGAGGTGCGCTCGGATAGACCTTCAGAGTTGAGTCCTTGACAATCTTTGAGGAGAGAAGAGCTGAGTTATTGATCGGCACAATTTGGTCGTCGTCGCCGTGAATGATCAGCGTCGGCACGTCGAACTTTTTGAGGTCTTCGGTGAAGTCCGTTTCCGAGAACGCCTTAATGCAATCGAACGCACCTTTGAGACCGACTTGCATACTCTGGAGCCAGAACTGCTCTCGGAGACCTTGGGAGACTTTAGCACCTGGTCTGTTAGCACCGTAGAATGACTCGCTGAGGTCTTTGTAAAACTGGGAACGATCATTAGCAACACCCGCGCGGATGTTGTCAAAGACTTCGATTGGCAGTCCGCCAGGATTAGCTTCGGTCTTTAGCATCAGCGGTGGCACTGCGCCGACTAGTACGGCTTTGACAACGCGCCTCGTGCCGTGGCGACCGATATAGCGGGTGATTTCGCCGCCGCCTGTCGAGTGACCCACTAGGACTACATCTTTGAGATCCAGTGTCTCAATGAGCGCCGCGAGATCATCGGCGTACCTATCCATTTCATTGCCGTTCCAGGGCTGGCTTGACCGCCCATGTCCGCGACGGTCATGGGCGATCGCGCGATAACCATTGTCTGCCAAGAAGAGCAGTTGCTCGTCCCAGGCATCAGCATTAAGTGGCCAGCCATGACTAAAGACGACAGGTTGTCCTGTGCCCCAGTCTTTGTAATAAATTTGCGTGTCATCTTTCGTTATGATCATGCTCATCTTTTTATTTCGTGGTTAGAGGTTGTCGGTACAGCAGAACTTTATTAGTGAGGTCTTAAGCAGCAACATCCGGGAAAAGACACATAGCTCTAAAAGTATCCCAGTAAGCATTCATTCTGTGCAATCCCTTGGAAGTGTGTCCAAAGGGTACAAAATCAAGTTCTAAGCTAATGAAGCAATGCCTATGGCGGGCTATGCCTACGCACCCATTCAGATTTGTACCACACTGCCATCGACAAACAATTCAATGCAATGTAGCTGCTGTCATCTGAAGCCAGGAAGGAAACCGCTTTTGCCACTTCATCCGGGGTTCCCACGCGCCCCAGCGGAATGTCATTCACCATGTGTGTGTGCGATTTCCTTAGTTATTCTCTGGCGATCGCCTCCTTAAGTTATTTGAGTTGAGCATGAAGTGGACTAGAAACAGCCTGTCTTTTACCTTGCCGATCGCTTTGGGGAGGCTTCAAATCTGCGCCATGCCCCCATCAACAAAGAGTTCGATGCCGTTGACAAAGCTGCTGTCATCGGATGCAAGAAAAACGACAGCTTTAGCAATCTCGTCTGGCGTGCCCACCCGCCCAAGGGGGATATTGTCAGCCTGACTTGCTATAAATCCCTGCACCTGCTCCTCGCTCAGTCCCAGTAGATTGTAGCCAGCAGTAGGTACGACACCAGGGCTGATGGCATTGACACGAATCTTGCGCTCTTTGAGGTCGAGTGTCCAGTTCCGGGCAAACGATCGCACGGCGGCTTTGGTGGCGCTGTAAACGCTAAACGCTGGGGTGCCCTTGATAGAAGTAATCGAAGCATTGAGGACAATCGAAGCTCCCTCTGGCAACAAAGGCAATGCCTTCTGCACGGTGAAAAGCAGACCTTTGACGTTGGTGTTGAAGGTTTTGTCAAAGTGTTCTTCGGTAATCGATCCGAGCGGGGCAAGTTCCCCACCTCCAGCATTGGCGAAGATGATATCAAGGCGACCTTTCTCTTGCTCAATCGTGGTGTAAAGGCGATCAAGGTCTGCTAGATTTGAGGCATCGCTCTGAACGCCTATGACGTTTTTACCGATCTCTTTGACGGCGGCATCGAGTTCACTTTGACGACGACCCGTGATGAAGACATATGCACCTTCGGCGACGAATTGCTTGGCAGTGGCAAGACCGATGCCGCTGGTGCCACCTGTAATCAGCGCGATTTTTTCTGAAAGCTTCTGTGACATAGTGATGTTTTTTTTGAATCAGGTTTAGGGACTAGCAAGTCTGGATTACATATCGTTCAAGCTGTAAAGCCACCATCAATCTTCAGGTTGGCACCAGTGACAAAGGCGGCTTCAGGACTGGCGAGATAGGAAACCAAGCCAGCAACCTCATCGCTCTGTCCGTAGCGACCGAGGGCAATTATCTTTTTCAGCCCATCGGCAAAGTCCCCTTCTGCCGGGTTCATATCGGTCTCAATCGGGCCAGGTTGAATGTTGTTGACAGTGATGCCGCGAGGTGCCAGATCGCGGGCGAGACCGCGGGTAAAGCTGGCGATCGCTCCCTTAGTCAACGCATAGACCGAGATCCCAGCAAAAGCGCTGGAATCACTGCTGACGCTGCCAATCATGATGATCCGTCCACCCTCACCCATATGGCGAATCGCCTCCTGAGTTGCCACGAAAACGCCCTTGATGTTCACCGCAACGAGTCGGTCAAACTCATCCATCGAGAACTGGTCGATCAAAGCAACAGCGATAACTCCGGCGTTGTTTACGAGGATGTCGAGGCGACCTAAAGTGTTGACTGTCTCGGCGACGGCGTGTTTCACCGCTTCAACATCGGCACTGTCAGCAGCAAGCGCCAAGGCTTTTCCACCTGCCGCTTCGATGGCTTGCACCACCTCGTCGGCTTTTTGGGACGAACTAGTATAGGTGAGGGCGACTGCTGCGCCATCGTGGGCGAGACGTTTAGCGATCGCTGCTCCTAAACCGCGTGAACCGCCCGTAACCAATGCAACTTTACCTACGAGTGTTTTTCCCATAATTTGCTCTACTGGGCATAATAAGTTGCCAATCAGGATTTATTTACCAATCGGTACAAAAAGTATCCCCTGATTAAATCTTGCTGTCAAGGAAGTTTTATACTCAAAGGTATGGAAACGAGAAAGTCTCATAGAGTACAGGGACGTCCTCGCGCTTTTGATATCGACGAAGCTTTAGAGCAAGCTTTGCAGATGTTCTGGCGCAAGGGCTATCTGGGAACATCCCTTACGGATCTAACAGAGGCGATGGGTATTAACCGTCCGAGCCTCTATGCTACCTTTGGCAACAAGGAAACTTTATTCCGCAAGGTGCTTGATCGCTATAGTGATAGGCAAACAGCCTACCTTCGTGAGGCACTTGAGGAGCCAACTGCACGTAGAGTCATTGAGCGGATGATGTATGGCGTTGTTGACTTACTGACTAATCCGTGCAATCCCTCAAGATGTCTGTTTGCACTGAGTATGCTTTCATGTGAACATCCGGACGATCCGCTCCATCAAGAATTGGCAGAACGCCGAGTCTTAGGCGAGATTGCAATACGCGATCGCTTCGAGCGTGCTTTATCAGAAGGTGACTTGCCGTCTGATATTGATCCTGCTACCCTTGCTCGTTTTGTCGTAACTGTCAACTTTGGAATGTCCGTCCAAGCAGCGAGTGGAGCCAGTCGCGCCCAACTCCTAGAGGTTGTTCAGACGGCATTGCGAGCCTGTCGAATTTAAGGGACTAGTACCGCTACGCGGAAGTCAAAAGTCAAAAGTCAAAAGTCAAAAAGCTTAGAATGTAAGCTTTTGGTTGATTTGGAATGGTTGCTCTATTTTTGCCGTGTTGTACTAGCAAAAAAATAAATAGCCAGAAAAAATCAAGGCAGTCTGTAAAAGATAAATCAATTCACGCTGGTCAAATTGCTTGCTTTTTGCACAGTCAGGAGTTGATTTAGGAAGGAAGCAGTCCCCTTGGAAACTACTTCCTCCACTTTTTCTCTGATTATCATTCTTATCTAGATTATGCAGCTTTATTTAATCATTTTTGAGTCATTTATTTTTTTTGTAGTCCCTAAACTTATTAATCACTATTATTTATCGTTTTAAAAAACAAGAGTATTTGCTCTTATTTGGTTGAAAGCCATAATATTGACTTCATGAGCTCCCAGGGTACCTTGCTGAGAAAAAAACACCAATTTGATTGGAGGCAATCGCCTCTAAAAACTGGGGAACTGGCTGATGACTAGCGAAGATCGGTTGTCGTTAAGTAAAACAGTCACAAAATCTTCTGAACTGCCCTCATTACCAGAAGCAAAGAAGGACTAAGACAAACAGCATTGAATTATCGTGAGCAAAAATTATGAGTTGGCTAATTAGTACATTTCTTATTGGAATCTCTACCGCTTTTGCAACCACCTTTGACGACAATTTATATTTGACAGCTTTCTTCGGAAAAGTCAATTGCAGCTTTCGTCCTAAGCATATTGTTCTCGGTGAATTTCTAGGATTCACTACCTTAGTATGTGCTAGTCTCCCTGGTTTCTTCGGTGGTTTGATTATTCCAAGCAGCTGGATTGGTTTGCTAGGTTTGCTTCCCATCGCCATTGGTATTAGTAATTTCATCAGTCGAGATGAGGAAACAGAGACAGTGCAAGCGGTGTCAGTTGACTTAACTCCTGCCAAATCTGGACGCCAGAAGAAATCACTATTAGCAACCATCCGCGATCCTCAAACTTACCGCGTTTCCGCAGTCACCGTTGCCAATGGAGGAAACAACATTGGGATCTATGTACCCTTGTTTGCCAGTACCAATCTTCCAAGTTTGGGTGTAATTCTGTGTGTTTGCTATTTCACTGTTGGGGCGTGGTGCTTACTCTCTTACTACCTGACTCGTAATCCTCTGATGACTCCAGTTTTAACTCGCTATGGTCGAAAAATCTGCCCGTTTATCTTAATTTACTTGGGACTCTCTATCTTGATTAAAAGTGAATCGTATCGACTTTTACCTAGTCTGGCAATGCTTTCCAATTAGGCATGAGGCGATCGCCTACAGTGGGCGCTTTGCGCGATATCTACGACGGGCTATGACGCTCGTTCGCCCTTGGCGTCTCCCCTTGGGAGAAGACTCGAAGAGAGCTTCTCTACGAGACGCTGCGCGAACGCTATCGACATCGCACCTAATCTGAAAACTTGTTACCTGGAGATCCGATGTCTGACGACAAGCTACTACGCGTTTATGCAATGAGCCACTGAAAATTATTGCTCGATGCTATGTTCCTCATCTAACCGAAAAATCAGCTTATCGTTTCCCATCCCAAAAGATTTTTTAATCACTTGAATTTATCAATTTTAATCAGAATAATATTTGATGTTATCAATCAATTTATCTAAAGTGAGAATAAAGCAGATTATTGATGGCTCTTATAAAAGCAAGCTCACCACTACGAATCATCATCGGAAGGAACTAATGAATAAACCAAATCCAAAAAAATTACCTCACTGGATCGTAACAGCAGTATTTCTGGTACTTGTAGCAGGATTTTCTCTCCTTGATCAGCAAGCAGTTAGAGCTTTAACACTAACACCATCCATACCTACGGAAAAACTAGGTCCAGTAATGCCTCCGGTTACATCGCCAATGGAGTCTGTAACTTCCCCGGTAATATCTCCGGTTATATCCCCAGTAGTGTCTGTAGCAGCAAACGTTAGACGTTTATTGCAAACTAATGAATGTGTCGGGTGTAACCTGACTGGAGCAATGCTCAAGGATGCAAACCTGCAAGCGGCAAACTTGGAGGGTGCTAACTTACAAAATGCAGACTTAGAAAGGGCTAACTTGCAGGAAACAAACTTACAAGGGGCTAACTTTCAAGGAGCAGATTTAGGCAAGGTAAACCTTTTGGGAGCGAATCTGTTGGGAGCAAACTTATTTGATGCAGACCTAGAAAAAGCCAACCTGCTGGGAGCAAACCTACAAGCAGCTAACCTACAGGGCGCAGACTTGGAAAAGACAAATCTTACAAATGCAAACATGCAGGGGGTTAACCTGATGGGGGTTGATTTGGAAGATGCTATCAGACCGGAAGGATTCACTATTCAGTAATTAAACTGGAGTTCTTTAGGCAAATTTAATAAAAAACCTCAAAAGCCTGATTCAGTAATGAATACAGGCTTTAATTTAATATTTGAAGGGTCGTGGCGATCACATATTTGAGCAAATAAATCGTTCATCTATATTGATATACCGTGTAATTGCCGATTAAAGCTTAATCACCATAGTATTGTTTCAAGCTAGGAAAGTTGGATACTCAAGATGTATTAGAACATAAATACGAACATTTGTCTTGTATTTTTATGTTCTTGTACTTCTTTGGTCAAAATTTCAGAGGAAGTTTTTATAGATGTCACTATCTAGGGGTGTAAAGTTTAGTTATTTCGCTTTTCTGCTAAACTAACTGTGATTTGAATTATAAAATAAACTTTTACCTCAAGACATGCTTCAAAAATCAGAATCAAAGTAGAATACATCTTCCATGTAATACACCGTTAGGGCTAAATTAACGGTGTATTACATGGGAAGGTTGATGCTGAAGCGGGATATTCAAGGGAAGTTTGCGCTTCCCCGCAGCGCTTCCACTTTGTTTATCTGGCGATTCAGCCTGCGGCGATTGGTCTCATCGGCATACCAACACAGAATATGAACTGTCTTGATCAATCTGCCGTATTCCTGAAGTGCCCGCGTTAAAGGATGTTTGCGTGGAAACGATTTCTAGCAAGATTAGGGCGTCTTGAGGAGATCATATTGAACTAGCAGTCTCTTTAGCAGCTTCTCGCAGCCGCTCTACATCGCGCATCGGTGGGGCACCAAAGAGCCGCTTGTACTCCCGGTTGAAGTGGGAGGCATCGTCGTACCCCACTTGATAGGCAGCACTAGTAGCGTCAAGGTTTTCCCCCAGCATTAGACGGCGAGCCTCCTGGAGCCGCAGTTGCTTCTGGAACTGTAAGGGACTCATTGCAGTGACAGACTTGAAGTGATGGTGAAAGCCCGAGACACTCATTCCCAGCTCTTGTGCGATGCTTTGAATACGAAGCGGCTCGTTAAAGTCTTTACGAAGTCGCTCGACGGCTCTGGCGATGTGGTAGGTATAGCCACCCAGAACTGCAATATGACGGAGCCGATTACCTTGCTCTCCCATCAGGAGTCGGTAAATGATTTCCCGCTTAATCAGTGGTGCGAGAACATGAGCTTCAGCAGGGGAATCTAGAAGCCTGACAAGCCGCACCACAGCGTCCAACAGATTTGCATCCAACGGACTTACGTCAATCGCTTTCACGTCAGCACGGCTGCGCGATGAGGGATACCCTGCCTCGACCATGACTGAGCCAACGAGGGTAGGGTCGAGATCGAGGCGAAGGCTAAGGTACGGTTTCGTCTTGGACGCTTCCAGAATTTGACTTACAATCGGCAGTTCGACCGTAGCAAGCAGATAATGCATCGGGTCGTACTGATAGCGATCGCTGCCCAGAAGAACTTCTTTGCTGCCCTGAGCGATCGCACAAAAGGCAGGAACAGAGACACTATGAACGCATTCCGAAGGCGAGGAGGAGCGGTTGAAGTGCAATCCTTTGTGCGGCTCAATCGTCCCATCATGACGAATAGCCTGTGCAATACGCTCTTTGAGTTCATCTCTGTTGGCTTGCGCTCTGTCTGCCTCGCGCTTTGCCTGCTGGTCGTTGATTAAATCCATATCGGACTTTTCACTCGTTTTGGCAGCGTTCATTTCTAAGTTTGCAGAATTGTACAACGATCTTAGACGATCGTCCTATTACTTGTTCTTCAGGATTCTTAGAATGAAGCTAAAGCAATGAAAAATGATTTCGGTTTCTTATAAGCATTCTGGATTTTTATTTAAGAGAAAATTCAGTTTTAATTGGGCAAGAGACTTGCCTGCTAGCACCCAAAATGGCATCAAGTGAAGGAATTAAGAAAATGGACATTAAAAGAAGTGGCTCACAGCCTTCCGCCAAAGGGCCGAGCGAGTATTTTACCGGCACTGTCCGCATTGACCCCCTGTTCGAGGCACAGGATCCAGCACGCACTGTTGGTGCCAGTGTCACGTTCGAGCCTGGCGCTCGGACAGCATGGCACACCCACCCGTTGGGACAGACCTTAATCGTCATGGCTGGCTGCGGTCTGGTACAACGCTGGGGTGGCGCAATTGAGCAAATTCGGCCGGGGGACACGATCTGGTTCTCACCGGGTGAGAAGCATTGGCATGGTGCTACCTCAACCACAGCCATGACACACATCGCCATTCAGGAACAGCTCGACGGCAAGACCGTGGACTGGATGGAAAAGGTCAGCGACGAACAATACCAGGCCTGAGCGTGGAGTAAGACAGTTCCAACCTTTAATTCAAAGACAGGAGTTCAAAAAATGCAGAAGCGTAAACTCGGAAACAGTAATCTGGAAGTCTCGGCTATCGGGCTTGGCTGTATGGGAATGAGCTTTTCTTATGGCCCGCCCAAAGACACGCAGGAGATGACCGCTCTTCTAGGGGCCGCCGTCGAACGCGGCGTTACATTCTTTGACACCGCCGAGGTCTATGGCCCGTTATTGAACGAAGAGCTTGTGGGTGAAGCCCTCGCTCCCTTCCGCAAGCAAGTGGTGATCGCCACCAAATTCGGGTTCGACCTGAGTCCTAATTTCGATCCCCGCGGGATGAAGGGTTCGCCCGGACTGAATAGCCGGCCGGAGCACATCAAGCAGGCTGTGGAAGGCTCACTCAAGCGACTCAAGGTCGAGACAATCGACCTGCTCTATCAGCATCGGGTTGACCCGAACGTACCGATCGAAGATGTGGCAGGAGCAGTGAAGGAACTGATTCAGCAAGGTAAGGTTAAGCACTTTGGACTCTCTGAAGCAGGAGTGCAAACGATCCGTCGCGCGCACGCAGTTCAGCCGGTCACTGCTCTCCAGAGCGAATACTCGCTGTGGACGAGAACTCCTGAGAAGGAAGTGATACCAACCCTTAAGGAACTCGGAATCGGCTTTGTCCCGTACAGCCCGCTGGGCAAGGGCTTTCTCACTGGCAAGATAGACGAAAAAGCGACTTTCGACAGCTCCGACTTCCGCAGCACCCTGCCTCGCTTCACGCCGGAGGCTCTCAAGGCGAATCAGGCCCTGATTAATCTGCTCGGCAGCATCGCAGAACGGAAGCAGGCGACACCTGCTCAGATCGCGCTCGCTTGGCTGCTTGCCCAGAAACCGTGGATTGTTCCGATCCCAGGTACTACGAAGCTGCATCGCTTGGACGAAAACATTGGGGCAGTCTCAGTCGAACTTACGCCCGACGATCTGCATGACATCGATAACGCTGCCTTTAAGATCACGGTGCAAGGGGCTCGGTACCCCGAAAAGCTGGAGCAAATGACCGGTCGTTAAGCGGCAAAAAAAGTTTTCTCTGGTTGCATTCCGTAGCTCACTAAGTAAGGCAACCGAGAGAAGACCAAGTGAAGGCTCTGTGCGATCGCATTCCTCTTAAGGTGCTTTTCACTCGAAGTCTGATAACCCGCAACTTGGGTTAATAATTGTCGGAGCTGGCGATCGCAACAATAGTAGATAAAGGCACTTCGGCAAAATACTGTTGCTGAAATTGTTCTTCTCGGACAGCGGCTAAAAATCGTGCCACTGATGCATCAGCAAAGCTTTCTGCACTATCGGTTGGATGCCAACTAATTTGTAAATAAGGGTCTTGTCCTTTGACTGTGAACCCTAAAGATTTTAAAGCTTTGATTCCTACAAGTAAGGTTTGGTTGCTGATGCCGATTTTCTCTAAAAGTTGGGCGCGGGTAACTAGTTGATTTGTACGACTGAGATATTTGGCAATTCCTACAAGAGTCAGCCAAATTTGATTGGGTGGTTGGTGGTTGGGTTTAGACCAAGCGATCGCTAATTGTTGCTGATTGTCAAGCACAGATGTAGAGCGGCTTGTTATTAGACATCGCCGCAACCATGCGCGTAAATTATCCCAATTAGTGGGACAATCTTCGATAATCAGTGCTGTTAACGGTAGCAGGGCGTTTAGCCCGTCCTGAGTCTTGATTGCTGAGTGTTCCTGATTCCGTAAGTCTAAGATGAGTGGTGTTAGCGATAGCGGGGCGTTTAGCCCATTCCGAGCATTGAGTGCTGAGTTAACACTGGGACGCACGCCAATTAATCTGATTTCATAACGTTTTTTGAAGGTGTTGTAGTCCAGTTCGGCTATGCAATCACACCTTCCTATGGGCAATTCATCTTTGTAGTGTCCCCACCATATACCAGGAAAAGCACTTCTGGTAGAATCATCCCGAATGTCAAACTCGGTTTTAATGTACTGTACCTTTTTCCCTTGCCAATCCTGCTGATTGCGATGCCAAGCATTTTCAAACCAGCAGTTTTGAATTAGCAATTTCGGAACAGGGTTACCCATTCCACAAGGTTCTAACAGTTTCAGTTCCAAAAATAACTCTTTCCCCAAGTCTGCTACTGTTACCGTCAAGTCTGCTTGCATGGTAGGCGTTAAGGTTGTACTACCTAAAGATTGCCGCAACTGCTGATTAATTGCCGCTGTAAATAAAGGAATATTCCCCACTAATAAACTCAAACCCGCTGCAAAGGGATGTCCCCCAAAACGATGTAACAAATGTGCTTGGTCTTTCACCAGTTGGTATAAATCGACGGAATTCACCGAACGAGCAGAACCACGGGCTAATGCGAGTGCTGGGTGCTGAATTCTGAGTTCTAAGTTAGAAGATAAAGGAGTAATTTCTCCCCCTGCTTCCCCTGCTTCCCCTGCTCCCCTGCTCCCCTGCTCCCCTGCTTCCCCTGCTCCTTCCGTACTTAATAAAATAGTTGGGCGACCTGTTTCTTGTGCTATCTGTCCAGCAACTAAGCCCAACACACCCGCAGGCCATTGGGCATCTTCTAGGACTATGACGCTGGTGGTTGATAAGTCTAATTGAGTAAGTTTTTGTGCTACTTGCGCTTGTACATCTTTTTGTAAAGATTTGCGACGGGCATTTGCGAGTTCTGTAACTTCGGCTAGTTCGTTACAACGTTTGGCATCACGACTAGTTAATAATTCAACGCAAAAACTGGCATCACCTTGGATGCGGCTGACGGCGTTAATTCTTGGGCCCAAACCAAAGGAAATATCTGTGGGGCGATCGCCACTTTTCTGACACAATTCTAATAATCGCCCCACCCCCGGACGCCGACGCGCTGTAGCTGGCTGTTGAAAATCTGCTTGCAGTCGTTGAATTCCCATCTGTGCCAAATAACGACAATCTCCACTTAACTGCACTAAATCGGCAATTAATCCTACTGCTACTAAATCTAATAAATCCTCTAAAGGATGTTTTGCAATATTAGGCAGAGTTTGATATAGTGCTTCCACCAACTTATAAGCTACCGCTACCCCAGAAAGATTAAACAGCTGATGTTCCCTTGGCAAATAACGGGGATTGATAATTGCTGCGACGGGTGGGCGTTCGGTGGGTAATGTGTGATGGTCTGTAACTATTACATCTATACCTAGTTGTTTAGCATAGATAATTTCATCAATGTTTGTGCTACCTGTGTCGCAAGTAACAATTAATTTGCAACCTTGTTTTGCTAAGTTATCAATCCCTTGATTATTGAGTCCGTGGGATTCTTTCAGGCGATTGGGAATGTAGTAAATTAACTGAGTATTTTGTTTAAAAAACTCCCCCAATCCATCCCAAAGTACAGATGTGGCGGTAATCCCATCAGCATCGAAGTCTCCCCAGATGGCAATTTTTTCTCTGGCGTTATATGCTTGTTGCAACCGGGCGATCGCTAGGTGCATTTCTTGCCCAAACTCAAACGCACTGGCTGGTTGATAAGCTTTATGGTTGATAAAAGCTGTTAATTGTTGATCGTCTTTAATTCCCCGTTGCCACAATAATTGCGCTGCATATATTCCACTTGATGCGGGTGTATGCTGTTTCACCGCTTGGATGAACCACTCCGGGGGTTGTTCGGTTGCTGCTATAGTCCACTGCTGTTGTTCTGGCATACAAAGTTAAGTTAGGAGTTAAAAGTTGAAAGTTAGGAGTTAAAAGTTGATTTATAAAGTAGTTACGGCTTTGCTATCAAGCATCGTTATATAATATGGTGCGTTAGGCGCTTTACTCATGTCTTTGCTGACAAATGATATCGAAAATATGCGCCTAATACACCCTACTATAATTTTATTTTTACTTGATATAGCGGTTCCGAGGTGGATGAAGTACATATCAAAACCTCACCCCCAGCCCCTCTCCTTGCTAAGGCTACGGTGTACACACAAGTCCTAAAAACCTAGCTTGATAAGGCTTTCCTGATTCTCTCATGCAAAGCATTGTCAGTCGATGCAATGGCATTGTCAGTCGATGCAATAGCATTGTTAGTCGATGCATTAGCATTGTTAGTCGATGCAATGGCATTGTTAATCGATGCAATGGCATTGCAGGTCAAGAGACTTATGTGTACACTGTAGTCTTGCTAAAAAGAGAGGAGATAAAGCTGTACCTCATTTTTATTAGAAAACGCTATAAATGACCTCTAAAAGTTTTAACTCCTAACTCCTAACTTTTAACTTCTAACTCCTAAGCTTTGTTAAATTGGAGATTGATCCTCGGTTGTTTGAGATTCATTTACTAGGGGATTGAGGACTACTTCATTGGCGACACTATCGGGTTTCCGGGCGCGAATTGCCGGACGCGTAGGCGTAGCCCGTCGTAGACATCGCCTGTAACCTGCTCTTTCAGCTTTTTGGTGTTCGTAATCAATCAATCTGCCATAATATTCATGTTTGCTTAAATTCATCGACAAGAAAATATGCTGCCGAATATTACCAAAACCTTTGCGGTTAAAAAACTTTAATGCTGAAGTATTGGTGGGATCGGTATCTACCAGCATAAACCGCGCCCCATCTTCAATCATCCGGGCGACGACTTTATCAACCAACTTGTCTGCAACTCCCTGACGCTGAAACTTCGGACTAACTCCCAACCATAAAATGTATCCGTAAGTCCAGGATGCTTTGGTGATGATGGTTCCCAAAATGAATCCGGCTAATTCTCCGTCTGTTTCGGCCACAAGACAATATTCGGAATCGGTGTTGTAAAGTCCAATCACCTCCCATTCGTCCCAGGTGCGGTATAAATAAGGATATAAATCGCTGGTAAATAAACCTTCTCCCAAATGGTAAACAGGAGCAATGTCATCAATTCCTAATTCGCGGACATAAATGGCTTCGGTTTCGTCAAAGCTTGACATAAATTTAGAAGTTGTAATTTCTTTATACCCCTATTGGATTTTACAATCCTCTAATGTATAAGGTTGAGTGAGACTTCTTGAATGCTGTCAAAATTTGGCAATGAGTCTTTCACTACTTCTTCAGTAGCTTGTGTGCGATCGCAGCGTTTGGCAAACTGACAATAATCACAGGTTTTGCTACCCTCCACCACTTGGGGAAACTGCTGGTTATTTTGGTAATCTTCCAGCCAAATAGTTAACTGGCTTAACAGTTGATTAAGTTTCTTTGCTATTTGTGTATGTTGAACAATATTGTAATTAAATTTAATATTTTGCGGTTTGCCCTCAGATTGGACAAACCAGTAAGTCATCGAAATATTTTCTGGCAAATAGTCGCTAGTTTCTGCCAATACATACAGATAAAGCCGTGTTTGCCAGTTGGATTCTAACTTGCGTTTATTGGGTGGCTTAGGATAAGTTTTCCAGTCGAGAATTTGCGCTTGTTGGTTATCTGCAATCAATAAATCATAGACAACCGTCAGCAAATAATCCTGAACTTGCAGAGTGCGGAAGTGTTCACTTTCACGGAAGGTTTGATTATCAGATGCAGCCGTTAAAATTTCTGGGGCTGCATCGGCAAAAGCTAGCATCCAGCTTTGCAGTTTAGCATCTGCTTGCAGGAAACTATCAATTGGCAAACCCATTTCTCGCTGCTGCATTAGCAAGTGAAAGCGACTACCCAAAGTTTGCCGTTCTTCTTGTTCTGGATTTGAGGGCGAATTGAGTTGTTCTAGATAAGTATGTTGAAATTTACGCGGACAAGCTTCTAGTAAATTCAGTTGTCCTTGAGACAGTCGCAGTAGTTGAGTAGGAGTTGACAGCATTCTTCTATTTTAGAAGCAAATTATAATCTGCAACTCACCTTTAGCAGGCTATCTGTGAAAAACAGCTTTTAAAATTATTGCGAATAAAATCCTTTTATTGAGAGAATGTAGCTGCTCTGTTGATTAAGCTGCATAATATAAATGCACAACTGATTGAAAGTAACTATTCTACCACCAGCTATCTGCTTTTGAGCTTGTATACCTGCCCCAAATCCTAATCATATGCTTCTGCACGCGATTTTAAGCTATGGAGTATTACCTTCATTTCTTCTTTAATTGGCTGGTATAGCAAACGATATTTATCTTTTATTCTGTAACGCCAAAATCCTTTATACCTTTTTTCTCCTGTTAAAGGTTTTACCGTATTACCCAGCATTTTCATTGGATACTCACTGATTTGATTGATTGCATTAAGTACCAAATCGTGAATTTTTTTGTCTATATTTTTTATGTCTTTAATAAATGATGGAGTCATTGAAATACTCCATAATTGGGGTTCATCGCCCCATACATCAGATAAGACATCATGTATTGTATAAGACAAACAAGATTGACTATCTATAGAACTAGAAACATCCTCGCTAATTGGAGGAAATAAATATGCTATCTCCTCATCACTAAATTTTTGAGCAACAAGAATTTCTTCTTCCTCTAGGTAAATATCCCATGTCTTGTTAGAACATACTGTCTGATTTAACTTTGTTTGAATATCTTCTTTAAAGCTTACAGAAGTATCATCATTTTCAGACCACAGAATTAATAAGCTTTTTATAATTTTTTCTGATGGTAAAAAAACCAGTTCATTCTTTATTAAGAGGGAGCTATCTTGGATACTGTTTAATTATTCATTTGTAATAATTTCTTCTACCAATTCATCCATATTTTTTATACCTTTATGAAACAAAAACAAAAGATAAATAATTTATCTACATCATATTTAACTTCATTAGCAAAATTTATAACCAGCAAAAATACTGGAATATTTAAAATTCACGCTTTGGGATGTATTGACGGATAAGTGCCTAAAGACACCGCGTAGACGTAGCCGGTCGTAGACATCGCCTAGACCCTATGAAGGAATGAATATCACCGGGGTTACAGGCTTAACCGCAGCGCAGTTAGTAACACTAAAAGCTTTAGGAGCAGTGGAAGATGGAGAGCAAAAATAAAAGGTAAAAGGGTGAACTTTACGTTTTTGTTTCATCCCCTTTACCTTTTTTATGTACCTGATGCTTATTTTATGTTAGCCCTTGCGTCTTTCACTGCGGCAAAGAAAAAGAATCCGGTGAGTGGAATGCTCAACGCCAGGATAATCGCCGTGACTTGGACACCCAAATCTGGATGCCCGTAACTAAGCTCAAAAATCGAACCGACGGCTGCGATCGCACTTACACAAGAACCACCCAGAAATAAACCGCTTTTTGGAGTTAAATACACTACTAGCCCCCTATACTATTGGTTTCACCGCTTGATACGAGAAGCCATTTTTAGATAGCTCCTGGACTAAAGTCAAGGAGTTTTCCACACGGTCTACAAATACTACGCCGTTCAGGTGATCCATCTCGTGCTGAATGCAGCGTCCCAGGAGGTCATTAGCCTTTAATGTCCGGGGACGACCATACTCGTCTTTATAGGCTATTTCCACGACTTCGGGGCGCTTTACGTCTAGGTATACATTGGGAATGCTCAAGCATCCTTCTTGGGCAACAGAGATATCGCGGCTTACTTGTTTAATGGTGGGGTTAATCAGCACCAAAGGCGGATTAGCTGCATTCTCTGGTTCCAGGTCGATGACAATTAGTTGTTTGTGAATTCCCACTTGGGATGCAGCCAAACCAATGCCATCTTTGCTATACATAGTTTGCAACATTTCGCGCACCATTTGGCGGAGTTCGTCATCTACTTTAGAAATCCGCTTTGCGACTTGACGCAGCACGCGATCGCCTAAATAATGAAGCTCCAAAGGTGGATTTTTTAACTTTTTTTTCTCTACAGCAATTTCAGAGGGCATGAGTCTCAATGGCTAGATGGTGAAAATTCCTACTTTAATTCTATCAAGCTCGTCACTAGTCAGTTATGAGTGCTGAGTTATAAGTTATGAGTTATGAGTTATGAATTTTTAACTGGGGTGAGGTGTGTTTAAATCTTTCACAAAACTTGACTACCTGCTCAAAGAAACTTTCCTCGGTTTATTGCGGGGAGGTTGGATGAATTGGGCAGCTATAAGTACTGTTACGGTGTTACTGTTTTTATTCGGCTTAAGTTTGCAAACTTCTTGGCAAGTCGAAAAACTCCTTTACCAGTTTGGTAGCCAGTTAGAAGTATCAGTTTATCTCGAACCGGATACGCGCGTCGAAAATATTGAGCCACTGATCGCAAAAATCCCACAGGTAGCGGCGATACAAACTATTACCAAACAGGAAGCTTGGATTAAGTTAGTTAAGGAAATGAGAATTTCTGATATTGAGGGTGCTACCCAGCAGCTAGGTGAGAATCCTCTGGTTGATGAGATGAAGGTGAAAGCTCGTAGTTCTCAAGTTGTACCAACTTTAGCAACCCAGCTGGCTAAGTTACCCGGAGTTGATACAGTGCAGTATGTTGATGAAGCAGTTAAACGCATTGCCCAGTTGCACCAAGGTCTGAACTGGATTACTTTAACTATTACAATTATTCTGACTTTAACAGCGATCGCAGTGACTACCACGACAATTCGTCTGATTGTCATGGCCCGACGCCAGGAAATTGAAATTATGCAACTAGTGGGAGCAACTTCGGCTTGGATCTACCTGCCGTTTATTTTACAAGGAATTACCTTTGGTTTAGTTGGTGGTGCGATCGCTTGGAGTTTCATTTCTGTGATTCAACAGTTTCTCGGTAAGTTGCTAGCCAATCAACCTGAGTTTATTCAAGCTATCACCAACAGGGTACAACTCACTCCAGCCCAAATTTCACTATTGCCCCTGATTCTCTTGAGTTTCGGTGCAGCTGTAGGATTAATGGGAAGCTTATTTGCAGTCCGACGTTTTGCTAAAGGTTAGGCATTGAGCATGGGGGGAAATCGTTATGAAATCGCAATGGGAATGTTTTCTGCAAAATCTCGGTGTCTGGGAAGGTTCATTTACTAATTTTTCTCCTCAAGGTACACTTCTGAACGATACTCCTAGCTGTCTTTCGCTGGACGGTTTGAACAATAACCAGACAGTGCGCCTAACTTTGAGCCGTTCGGGACGAGATGATGTCAAGAGAGAATTTAGTTCTGTGGGAGGGAGTCTGCTGTTTTTTGAAAATGGTTCATTTTCTGAAGGTTTAATTCAGCTAGGGCCATTTTCCGAATTCGGTGGAGAACTCGCTTTTGTTCATGAAAATCGCCGCTTGCGTCTGGTGCAACTCTTTGATAAAAACGGTCAGCTAAATGGACTAACTCTCATTCGAGAACATTTAGCTGGAACACAAACAGCAGAACGTCCACCCTTACAGATAGATGACTTGTGGGGAGAATGGCTTGGTGAAGCAGTGACAATATATCGAGATTTGCGATCGCCTGATATTTACTCTACAACTTTGAAAATACAACTTGATGATACTGGGCGATTAATTCAAAGTACTTCTTTTGGGGAACGGACAATTACTTCAAGTGCTACCGTTAAAGGTTCCATCGTTCTCTTTGACCAAGATCCCCAAAAGCAAATACAAGTTTTATTGTTACCTGATGGTGCTTCTGCAACTTCTCCCCTCAAGGTGCAGTTACGTCAACCCTTATTCTTGGAAGCGGGTTGGTTAATCCAGCCAAACCTGCGCCAGCGGATGATTCGCAGCTATAACGATAAAGGCGAATGGGTTAGTCTGACATTAGTTAGTGAAGAAAGGGTGTAAAAATTTTGAATTGTCTATAGTATGTACAGAAAAATTTATACAAACTGCACAGATGCGATGTCTGACGACAAGCCCTTCGGGTTCGGGAGTTCGCAATCGACGGGAACCGCCAAGACTGCGACTCCCTCACCGCTTTGCGTCTACGCATATAAACAACGCCCCAAACAATATTTATTAACCGTTTGAGAAAAAAGTTGTTTTGATTACAGATTTTAATTAGAGCTAAATCAACTACTTTATAGTTTTGCTAAAAAGTAATGGCTGATATTTACCGATAAAGTAGGTATATAAGATATTAAACAAAATGTAGAGCTGCCAATTAATCCTTCTACATTACCTATTAAAGCAATCTTTAAAAATCAATATCAGGAATCTTGCCAAATCAGCCTATTGTGCAACAGATTTTATAAGCCTGTAAGGATTGACTCGTAATTCGTGGTACAAGGCACACAGGAAATTATAAAATTATTTTGTTACCAACTATTTTGGGGAATAGTAGTGATTATTACAATTCCTGCAACTTAATGATATTAGGTTTAATGTAAATCTTTGTTGAGCTTATATATTTGTAAGCTGATCACAAAACTAAAATGAGTGTTTTCTTCTCAGATGAAGCGATCGCTAGGTTAATTCAGGAAGATATTCCTTACCTAGATTTGACAACCTACGGACTTGGCATTGGCAAGCAACCCGGTGAAATCGAGTTTTCTACCCGTCATCCGATGACCATTTGCGCTACTGAAGAAGCAGCCAGAGTATTAAAATATTGTGGTGCCGAAGTTCATTATCAAGTGGAAAGTGGTACAGTCTGCCAGGAAAAGCAATTAATTCTTCAAGCTAGTGGCACTGCTCAAGCTTTGCATAGTGGCTGGAGAGTTGCTTTAAATTTGATGGAATATGCCTCCGGTATTGCTTCACGTACCAGAGTATTAGTAGATACTGCCAAAACAGTGAATCAGTCTGTTTCTATTGTGACTACTCGTAAATGTTTTCCAGGTACTAGAGGGCTTTCCATCAAAGCAGTTCTAGCTGGCGGGGGCTTTTTTCATCGCTTAGGATTATCTGAAACAGTCCTGATATTTAACCAACACCTAATATTCCTGGGAGGTATAGCTGGGCTAATTGAGCGCATGAATCAACTACGACAACAGTTTCAGGAACAACTTATTTGCGTTGAAGTAGATACACCAACAGATGCCTGGATGCTTGCTCAAGCAGGTGTAGATTTAATTCAGTTTGATAAAATTTTGATCTCAGACCTTGAGCCTCTGGTTTTGAAGTTGAAGCAGCAGTATCCGAACTTAAAACTAGCGGTGGCTGGTGGTATTACCTCTGAAAATATAAAAGATTATGCAAGCACTGGTGTAGATATTTTAGTGACAAGTTCACCATACTTTGGTAAACCATGTGATATTGCAGTCAAAATGACAATGGCCCGGTAGTGCATTTTTAATTTATAAATTGGGAGAAACAGAGGCAATTTTAAAGTCCCTCTTCCAGCCTTGGGAGAGGGATTTAGGGTGAGTGCTTTTAATTCATGCAGGAAGTCTATTCACTGGAATTTCCAATTTACAGGTGAGTCTCACTTGTAAACAGTTTATTAGCTTGACAGTTACCTATTTATAAGGCAAATAACCATAGCAAGTGTCTTTACAATATTAAGCTTGACTATTTTAAAAAGAAATAAAAATTAATTTTGTTAAAGTTCGATTACCAAAAAATATAGTAATTTACTCAATAAGTTGGTATTATCTTCAATAGATTACACAGATACACTTATCCATTTTGAAAACGCAAGTCTAAAAATAGGTTTGCGGTTAACTTTGGCAAGTGATTTATTAGTTTTTAATAACTCATATTGAGAACTAGGTATTTTGTGTCGTCTGGTAAGGAGTTGGAAGTTGAACGATTTGAAGGTTTGATTTCTTTCTAACAAAATTTATTGTCAACCTGCTCAGTTTTGACGATAACGATATTAATTTTTGGTGAGCAAACAGCTTTGAGCAAAACTATCTAATTTTTCAATATTCAATAGTAAACGGAGAAATGTTTTATGCGTTTTACCCGACAAATACCCATTGCGTCTTTTCTACTATCGATACTGGTTTTATGGCAGCCTAGTTTAGCTGACTCCAGGAGTGATGTTCACTGGAATAAAGAACAAAAAACACCATCTATCTGGGAGAAAAATAAGTGTCCTGGAGGTTTTTCACAAAGTTTTCGCTTGGGTGGAGAACTCAAGAATCCAACCACCTATAACTTGCAAAGCCTGAGAAATTTGCGAGATGCTTTAAAAAAACAAAATCCACCAGTAGTTACTGAAATCACTGTAAGCTTTCAAACCGGCTCAGGTCCACGAACAGAAACATACTATGGAGTCCCCTTATGGGAATTGATTAATAATCCGAAAGCTGGAGGTGGTCTCAAGCCTGGGAATTATGGTTTAAATCCTAAAAACTCTTTTCTGAGGCAATATGTTTTAGTTGAAGCCACAGATTGCTATGGTGCAGTTGTAGCTATTGGTGAAATTCAACCTAGCTTTGAAGGAAAAAAAGTGCTAATTGCATTTGAAAAAAAAGGCAGTGATGGTAAAGTCGTGTCTTTAATAGATGAAGGATTTGCTCGTTTAGTAGTTCCAGGTGATAAAGCTGGAGGTCGTTACGTTAGTAATGTGAGAAATATCCTCATATTATCCGCTCCTGCTTATCCTTTGAAACCAAAATATTTCTAACGGAGAGGTTAATATTTTTAGTCTTAAGACTATCAGTAATAACTTCTGGAAACATTTGTAAATCTCTTAAGTGTGACTGCTGAAAAGCTTGTTTACACCCACCATGTCTTCAATAATTAACAAAACCCAATACAGTTTGGATAAACTCTTGAGGTAAGGGAGGAAAAAGAGTTCTTGAGCGATAATTATTTCTCCCCTTGTTCAAGAACTGCTCCTCCTATTTGCCTCAACTGATAATTTTCTTAACTAAACCAGATTGTATAGAATTTACACGCTATACAAAATAACTATCCTGTGTATTGACGAAATTCAGTTTTTTCCGGCTGTTAGCGATTACCTTTAAATCAGTAGCGATCGCAGTTTAATAATGAAAAAATCAAACTTGAATGCCTAGAAATTTATCTCCATATTTATTTACTTATGTCAATGGGTAAGTCTTAATTGTAATAAAGCCAAAATTTGTTTATATAAAATAATTGACATTTTTCCAACTAAATTGGTAGTTTTACCCTTGAGGAAAAAATATCTAAAAATTTAAATATTTTAGCAAACAGATGAAAAAATATTTTTTGACAGGTTCTTTGGCAGCTTGTGCCTTTAGTATTCTGATTAGAAACATGAATGCCAAAAGATAAAGGTTCATTGGTTCTGCGATCACCTATATCAAAGACATATTTTGTAGTGTAGTGATTTAAAAGTAAATAGCTAATTGTGAGGAGTGATAAGTGGCTGTGGAAAAACTATTTGTCTTGTTTCGGCGATGTCTTTTATTTACTGCCTCAATGGTGCCATATACTCTTCCTGTTATAAGTCAGGAGATACCAAAAACTGACAAACAACCATTACCCCAACAGACAGCATCCAATCAAGTTAAACCAGCCCAAAAGATTTATAGTTTGAGTGATATGCAGTCTGCTTGAGTTGGCTACAAATTTGAGCATAATTTTAGCGATAAGTGGTCTTTGTACAATAGCTTGAGCTATGCATTTGTAGAACGACCTTATACTACTAACGTCACACTAACGAGTTTAGAGGCAGATAACCGTACTGTCGATCGCTTTGAGCAGATTTGGGATCCGATTAGCGTCAGCAACTTTCTGAATTATCAGTTCGCTGCTCACTCACTGGCTTGCCTATCTGAGCCAATAATCTCCAGACAGAACCTTTTAACTGCTGCTCTTGCAGCCCAATCAGTACCTGAGGTATTGTTCAAGTCGAACAGAGAAAAGCTGTGTTAAAAAGTCTCTTAGCCTTTACATCAAAGAACAGCGACGTTGTAACGCTTGCTTAAGTAAAGTTTGATATTCTTCATCCTCAACCCGATAAGCACCAAACCTCTCCAAATGAGGATTCATCATTTGGGCATCAAAAAACACAAATTTCCTCTGGCGCAATCTTTCCACCAACTTGACCATTGCTACCTTCGAGCCTTCAGTAATGCGGTAAAACATCGACTCTCCAATGAAAGCACTACCAATAACAATCCCTAAAATTCCCCCAGCTAATTCGTCACCCTGCCAAGTTTCAAAACTATAAGCATAACCATTTTGGTAAAGTAGCCAGTAAATCTTTTGTAATTCTGGTGAAATCCAAGTTGTTTCACGGTTAGCACATCCAGCCACCACAGCTTGGAAGTCCCGATTAATCGCCACACTAAAACGCTCTTGATTGATGACACGCTGCAAAGACTTGGGGTAGCGAAACCGCTCATCCAAAGGAATAAAAGTCCGATCGCGACTTCCGTACCAACTCAGGCGATCGCGCTCATCAGCCATGAGAAAATAGCCTTGTGTATAACCCTCAACAATAGCGGCGATATCATATTGCATAAATAAATATAAAAAAACACTCTTAGAAACACTCTTAGAAACGCACTTTGATGCTAGCAGTCAACCTCAGCGTTCCTCGGCGTTTCCCTCTGCGTCCCTCTGCATTTAAGATAAAAAAATGACTCAACCAATTCCACCCATCACCCTACCACCGCCTGAAAATCCGCTGCTCGAAGGTGAATGGTTACGAGAGCGTTTACAGCGGTGGCTAGATACAGAATTTATCCCCGAAGCAATCAACCAAAATATTGCTCAACGAGCCGCACAGATTTTTGTGCGTCAACGGATGGAAGGAGAAAACGACCTTGGTTCTCTGGTAATTGCCATTGTCACAGAGATGCAGTCGTATGATTTTTCCAGTAGCTTCTATGGAGAGTTTGCGATCGCCAACGCCGTCAGCGATCTACTCTTAGAAAGTCTGGGAATTGATAAGTGTTGTGGTCAATAATTTTTGTCATTAGTCATTAGTCCCTTGTTATTTACCAATGACTAATGACTGTTGACTACCAACTAGACTTAACAACTCCAGGCAAAAGACCTTCATGCGCCCATTCCCGCAGCACATTCCGAGACAGTCCGAAATCGCGGTAAACACCTCTAGAACGACCAGTCAACCAGCAACGGTTGCGGTGGCGAGTGGGCGCACTATTCCGGGGTAGCTGTTGAATCTTCCGGTGGATTTCCAGTTTATCCAGGGGAGATTCTGTACTTCTGAACTCTTCCAGGAGAGCTTCCCGCTTGTCAGCATACTTTTCTATCAACTTGGTGCGCTTTTTCTCGCGCTCAATCAAGCTTTTTTTTGCCATACAATTTTTAATTGATTAAAAGACAGCATTTTCCATTCTACAGTCTCTCTATCAATTCTAGGGTTTTTGTGTTGCCTACTGGTATGTCAAGCTGAAATTGACGGATACGGGACGAAGAGATAGAAATTACTTACTGAAAACCTACCCTACAACCACTGGTTTATTCGCAGCAGGGCATAAATCTGCAAGCTCACAGGCCATGCAGGCAGGAGAGCGGGCTTTGCAAATCGCACGACCGTGATAAACCAGCCGAATTGACCAATTTTCCCAATCTGATTGCGGCAATAACCCGATTAAGTCTTGCTCAATCCGAACCGGGTCTTTTGCTTCAGTTAAACCCAAACGCTCGCACAGGCGCTTGACGTGAGTATCTACCGTCACTCCAGCATTAATACCATAAGCATGAGCCAGAACTACATTTGCTGTCTTCCGCGCCACACCTGGAAGCTTTAACAACTGTTCCATTTGGTTGGGGACAACAGAGTTAAACTCAGTGACAATCATCCGACAGGCGGCTTGAATGTTCTTGGCTTTATTGCGATAAAACCCAGTTGAACGCACCAAGCTTTCTAATTCTACCAAGTCAGCGATCGCTAAACTAGCAGCATCAGGAAACTTACTAAATAAAGCTGGTGTCACTTTATTCACCCGCTCATCAGTACACTGAGCAGAAAGAATAGTTGCCACCAACAGTTGTACTGGCGTTGAGTAATTCAAAGAGCAAGTAGCATCTGGATAAAGACGCTTCAGACGAGCTAAAATTTCTAGCGATCGTTGCCTTAAAGGTGAAAGTTTCTCTTTCCTACTCCTCACTCCCTACTCCTCACTCCCTATTTTCAGTTAACGCTCACTGGAACAATCTTTGCACCCATTGCAATTCGCTAGTTAATTGGGTGGTTTCTTTAACTATCAGAAAAATTCCTAACCCTAAGAGTAATACCAAACCGGTTTGCATGACGCCTTCTTGAATACGGGCAGGCACAGGCTTACCACGCAAACCTTCAATCAGCAGAAAAGCGAGTTGTCCGCCATCCAAAGCTGGTAGAGGCAAAATGTTGATCACAGCCAAATTAATGCTGATAATTGCGGCAAAAGACAACAGGTTTGCACTATTATCAGCAGCTAATTTTGCACCTATTTTGACAATATTAACTGGACCAGAAACTTGTCCAGCAGTTTGTTGAAAATTGGTAATCAACTGCCCAAAACCGCTGAGTGTCCCAACAAATAATTGTTGAAACCTGTTAGCAGCAATGCCGAAAATTTCAAAAGGACTATTAGGACGGCGATAAACTGCTGTAGCATTTGGACTAAGTGCCACACCAACTACACCTTTGCCATCGGCTCCCAGTTTTGGTGTTAATTTCAGCGATTGTTGTTGGTTTTCACGCTGAATTTTCAGTTCGATTTGCTGATTAGGATGAGTTTGAATTTCTTTTGTCAGCAAAGCTGTTGACTTTTCAGAAGCAGGGAGTTCCTGACCATTCACAGCCAGAATAATATCTCCTTCCCGAATTCCTGCTTGGTAGGCAACAGATTCTTGATTAACAGGTTGTACAAGGACACCAGCTTGAAAGTTTAATTCCTTGGGAATGCCGACAATACCTAATTGCAGAGCCAACACCAAGTAGGCAAATATTAAATTTGCGATCACTCCGGCACTGATGACGATCGCCCGGTCTAATACTGGACGGTTACGCAGCAGATTCGGGTCATTGGGTGGAACATCGCTATCGGGGTCATCATCGGGAAAGCCCACAAAGCCGCCCAAGGGAAAGGCACGGACAGCATATTCGGTTTGTGAACCTTGGTACTTTAAAAGAACTGGGCCAAAACCCAAAGAAAAACGGTTAACCAGAATGCCTTGAGAACGAGCTGCAACAAAATGTCCCAACTCGTGTACCAAGATCAGAACAGCCAAGACTGCGATCGCTGCTAAAACTGACATAAAGTAAATTAGTGAAGATATTAAGCTATAGTTATATCCATTCTAATTGGGCATTTGGCATTGGGCATTGGGGAGCCACTGCGTTGTCCGGGTTCCCCGGCTTGTACCCCGTAGGGGATCTTGCTAGCAAGAGTGTCTCCTGTCTTGAGAAGCAAGTGGCGTCATTGGGTATGGGGCATATTTCATCCCTGGTTCTAACATCTAAAGCTAATAGGGTGCGTTAGCGACAGCGTAACGCACCCTAACTGTCTATATACTCTAAATCGTAAGTTTTGGTCAGATTGGTTTTTCTGCTAAAACAACAACCATAGTATTACCCACATAACATAAAAGGCGATTGGAAGCCAAAACAGCAAATCAACAATATAACGGTATTGCAATTGTATTGTTGGCTTTGAAACACGTTCTGGTAAGACTGGTTGCAAAACTTGGGGTACAACTGGTGAGTTTTGAACTCTTTGTAAATTTTACAGCGATGGAAAACCCAACTTTTCTCCCTGCTGAAAATAAGGTTGCAACACTTCTGGTATCCTCACCGTCCCATCAGGTTGTTGATAATTCTCCAAAATTGCTGCCATCGTCCTTCCCACAGCCAAACCCGAACCATTGAGGGTATGTACGAACTGAGTACCTTTCTTCCCCGCCTCCTTGAAGCGAATATCAGCCCGTCGCGCCTGGAAATCTATAGTATTAGAACAGCTAGAAATTTCGCGGTATTTGCCAGAAGAGGGCAACCAAACCTCTAAATCATAAGTTTTGGTCGAGGCAAATCCCAAATCCCCAGTACTTAAATTTACGACTCGGTAAGGCAACTGCAACGCCTGTAAAATTGCTTCTGCATTTCCCACCAATTTCTCCAGTTCATCAAAAGACGTAGTGGGTTCGACAAATTTCACCATTTCCACCTTGTTAAATTGATGCAGGCGAATTAATCCCCGCATATCGCGCCCATAACTACCAGCTTCGCGGCGAAAACAGGGAGTAAAAGCACAGTGGTAAATAGGCAAGTTTTCCGCAGCGAGAATTTCACCCCGATAGAGATTTGTAACTGGAACCTCTGCTGTGGGAATCAGCCACAAGTCGTCATCAGCGCATTTAAAGCTTTCTTCAGCAAACTTGGGTAACTGACCGGTCGCCGTTAAAGACTCGGTATTCACTAACAGCGGCGGACTGACTTCCACATACCCAGCTTGAGTATGGAGAGCAAGCATAAATTGAATTAATGCCCTCTCCAATGCTGCACCAGCACCTATCAATGTCACAAAGCGACTTTGGGCAACTTTTACAGCCCGTTCAACATTGAGAATACCTAGCTTTTCGCCGATTTCCCAGTGAGGGAGAATATTCAGATTTTGGGGAATGTACTCATCACCCCAACGACGCACTTCTACGTTATCTTCCTCATTCTTTCCAAGGGGTGTAGAGTCGCTTGGTAAGTTGGGAAGTGCCAATACAAGTTGGGCAATTTCAGCTTTGAGGTTTTTTTCCTGGGGTTCCAGTTCGCTCAACGTAACTTTAACAGAGTTCCCTTCATCCCGCAAAGCTTGAATTTCTGGGTCTTGAGGATTGATCCCAGATTTAATCTTCTGCCCGACAATTTTACCGATTTCGTTGCTACGAGCTTGAAGTTGACTACGTGTCCCCTCTAGTTGCCGTTGTTGCCGATCTAATTGTAAAATCGGTTCAATGTCGTATTTACCACTACGACTGTTCAATCGTTCTTGAACTAATTGTGGATTTTCCCGTATTTGCTTAATATCCAGCACAGATTTTTCTCAGTTTTTAGCCTAAATTCTTCCTGTCAATACAGTTAATATATAAGCATTTAGCATATAGTAAATTTGCTTTGTTGTAACTGGAAAAACAAAGTTTATTGGAAAAATTAGTCTCAATCTCTAATCAAGATTTTACCCTAGCATCACTGCCAGGGCTAAGAAACAACATAATGCATTTGACTAATCATGAATTCGGATCTTGAGTTACTGTCGTTTCAGTAACCTGAGCAAGATGACCATTACCATTATTGTTATCAGCGGCTGCAAACGTCCGTTGAGTGATATTCGCTGGTTCCTTATCGTCTCTATTTTGTCCAGGTGAAGGTAACCAGTATGCAAGCACACCTGATAAACCACCCCAGTAAAGCGCAATATTCTTTTCGTCCCCTGGCGAGCCTAGCTTGAAAATGCACAGCCCCAACACGATGCTACTAAAGAAAACCTGTACGCCAAATCTCCATACGTCTTGATTAAATTTCTGTGCTGGTTGATTTTTCATAGTGTCAAATTGATTTTTCATGGTGTCAGACTTCCAAAAAAGGTACTTATCATCCATGTGCTAGTTTTGGCATCACCTACTAGAGGCTTGTAGAGACGTGGAATTTCGCGTCTCTACAACAGGATTTTGATGACAAACTAACTAATCAAATTTAATGAAGGATTATAAGGATTATGTAGTTGTCTTCACACCCAGTTTTGTCCGTTTCGGAAAAGTATGATTAATTTCTTTTGACTCCTGAAAACTTAGCACTTAGGATTCATATTAGGGTCGGTTAATCCGATTGAGTAGCCAAAGTGACGCAATAAGCCCTGCAAAATGTGCTGAGACAGTGTTGGTGTTTGCCTGCACCACAAGCATATCTAGACCGCTAATAATCCGGGTGGGGTCAAAAAATTGCGTAGTTATAGCTTGGGGAGATATGGATCTTGCTACCAGTGTCCCAACGATCGCTTGCGCCCCCAAAAGAGTTACCAACGTTCCCCCTAAATTCACCCACAGCCCTAACCGTAATACTTGCACAGTCTCGCTTTTGCGAGGGCGGTTGCTGGAATTGGAGGATTCCAATTGCTTGCCAATTCTAGTGTAACGATAAGCTAAATAAATGCCCCCAGCCAAAATAACCAGTCCACAAATTGCTAAAAATACGCCAAAGCCAGTCCCAGGATTATTAGTAGGACTGCCAGTTCTTTGATTAAAGATGGCGAACAGCAGCACAATTATGCTAGAAACAACGCCTAGTACTAGCTGAATCCAGAAGCTAATCCAACCTGTAAAACGAAAGGTTTGGGCAATCGCCCGGAGAGTTGAGGAAGATGATGGAGCATCGGGAGTCTGTGACATACTGTTCACCAATGTGCTGGGCGCTTTCAAAGGACACAAAAACACGGAGAGAAGTCTGATCTAAAAGCCTTAGTTCAGAACTCCCGGGGAACACGGAAAGCCTTGTTAAGAGGTATCGCACTTTGCGTTTCTCCCTTTGCTAGTCTTTACGTCTTCTTTGATAAATTTACTATCACACTTGCCAAATAAGACAAGAGATTCTCTTGTCGAGGAAATCAGAAATAGTTAATGCTTAGGTGTGTCCACAGGCGTAGCAGCTTTAACCCAGACATATGACTTAGCTTAAGCTTTTAGAATCTGCATTGGGAAAATCACTGTAAAACAAAGTGTTTATTAAGTTTTACAGACAAAATTGCATTTTACCTGTAAAATTTCTTCGATGGCATTTTATTGCTTAAGCAGTTCTAACCAGCCCGGCATCACTTAACACCAAGGTAGTGACTTCGCCACTGTCTGTTCGCTCCTTACCACACCGTATTGAGTTCGGGTAGGGGTACAGTATTTTGTGCCCCTAAAACTCGCAAACTCGTCCCACAACTTCATAGGCGTGGGTAATCATTTGGTGTTTACACTTTGGAAATCTAATCTAAGTAGCTTTATATATATTACTTACTTAGTAGTAGCACTGTATACTGACTACAAGAATTGTAGACCTTACCCTAAGGCATTTTTTTAGCCATTCACTAACCATGAAACTTGAGGATATATATCAATTTTTTGAGAATCCTCCGCCAACTTACCTTTGTCAGGAAGTAGCAGTTTGTTACATACTGTCTGTTTTATTACAAGGTGAATCCTACGGAACTGAGTTGATTGAGCGATTAGAAACTGAATATCCCACCTATAGGCTTTCGGATACCGTACTTTATAGTGCAATCAAATTTCTCGAAGACCAAAAGGCAATCACTGGATATTGGAAGAAACTCGAAGGACGAGGACGCCCCAGGCGGATGTACCAAGTTTTTCCAGGATGGCAAGTTCAAGCACAGGATTTAGCTTTTCTTTGGCAAGACTACATCAACAGAAGGACAAAGTAACGAATAATTAATAATGAATAAGTCTCCTCCAGTCAAACACTAACAATTAGTTATGGATACTGCTATTCTGCCATCTACGTTCCTGCTTACCTTGTTGTTATTGGTTGGGCTGTTTTTCTTTATTCGTGCCTCGACTAAAGACCGCATACAAACAGCGCAACTGTTATCTGAACAAGACGAAGCTGCTTTAATGTCTCAATTAAAAGAGTATTTTCGCTCACGGTCTTACCGAGTGGCAGCGGTAGACCGAGAACAAAACAAAGTGACTTTTGAAGGTTTTGTTCGCCCCAGTTGGTTCTTAGCTATATTTTTAACTCTGCTGGCAGCGACTGGTATTGTTTGTCTATCACTAGTCGTTTCCCTGCTTTTTCCTAACCTCAGCACCCTTGTTCTGGCTATGGTACTGCTGTCGCCTTTAAGTGGTCTATTTTATTGGAAAAAATCTGGAAGACTTGAGAAGGTGTCGCTCAAAGTAGAAACAACTCAGAGCGAACAAACCTCCTCAAGTAAGATCACTGTAGTTGCCCATCGAGATGAACTCAGTGAGTTACAGAGAACTCTACAGCTCAAGGCTGGTGAATAATTGTTGGTTTGGGTGACCATTTCTTAACTATGATATGCAGACTTTTTAACTAACCTACTCTTTAGGCAATGGAAAGTAATCAGGAGGAAATCAAGACTTCTGCTTTGTCAATTTTCCCCACGACACAAGTCGTGGGGAAAAATTTAAATTCATTAACTTAAATTTGTTGACAGAGCTTCCTTAACAATTTACGGCATAAGAGCGCAACTTCACTAGCGCTTTTGGACGCGCTTGGCTCTATACCCACTCCCTTCTGCATCATGACACTAGCATCAATCCATGCAATCTAACATGGTTTGAGACAAGTTGACTTTCCAACTACTTAGACTAGGCTTAAAAAGCAAATCAGCTCCAAACTAAAAAAAAATTAAATTTTGCATAAACTTAGCAATTTTGCCAGTTAATGATAGTCAGGAGCCACATTCAATGCGTAAGATGACCATTTCTGGTTCACCGACTAGCTAAAGCAAGAGGTTCTTGACCTGGCGAAGGTTCTAACACCCTCAAGCTAGGAAACAAGAAATGGTTTTCCTCTACGTATTGAGCACCAAAGAGTCCCTTTTCTGCCCAGAAATAACGGTCTGTGGTGTGTTCGTTTCGCTTTACGAGTAGCAATGCCGGTGGCAAAATACCTTCAGCTTGAATGAATCTTCTCGCTGCTGTCACAGGTTTTTCTTCGCCACTTTCGATGCTATATTGAGGCACATGCTCCAAAATCCGCCGTCCTTCCTGACGACGACGACTTTTCCTTTTGCGTCTCCTTGCCAATCTATTGTCCTCCTCTTTCAAGCTATAGATTGTAGTGATAGCTACAAAATCCGTCGTCATTATATTAGTTCTAGTTCAAAATATCAATAGCTTTTAACCTTTTAATGCAAGAAAATTAATATCTTTGAAGGTAAAGAAAACAAAACCACCTAAGGATATAATCCCTTGGTAGTAACCATCACTAAGAAGATTTTAGTTAAGCTTTATAAAATGAGTGAGGTAATAACTAAGTATCCTCTCTTAACATCATGCCTCAAAATCTGTAATCTTGAGCAAAAGCTAAAAAATGTTAATGTCTGCCAGTTCCGATTTTCTGGCTCTGTGTCGAGAGCAAATAGCGCTGCTAACCCAAGGGCTGGGAGCAACTTTAAGTATTGTGTACCTCACACAAGAATTGGTAGAGACTCCCTTAGGTGAGGCCAAACTGATTCCTGTGGTAATTTACCCAGAAACAGCATTATTACTGCTAGGGGAGGAAACTGCTGAAGCGACAGTACACAAGCAACTTCAAGTTGGAAATGTGTTTATATTACCTAATGATCAAAAAAGGTTATTGACAGCAGGAGCAGAATCTCCAACCTCGTCACAGGAGTCTGAAAGACCAGACGCATCTCAACCCCATCTAAAAGAAGAATACCTACTTAGTGGTAATCAAATTGTTTTACCTCTGGTTTATGAGGGTGTGATGATGGGGTTACTGGTGACAGGTAGGCAAGACCGGGCATGGAATGAACACGAGGAAAGTCAGATTCAACGGATAGCTCAAACACTGGCGATCGCTTGTATTTTAGATCAACGGCGGGCATGGTTTGAGCAGCAGTTGCGTGAGCAACAAATTCTCCGAGAAAAACAGGGGGATTTACTGGATAACCTGTTGCATCAGTTTCGCAACCCTTTAACGGCGTTGCGGACTTTTGGCAAACTGCTATTGAAACGGTTCCGGCCAGCAGACGCCAACCGAGATGTGGCAAATAGTATTGTGCAAGAAAGCGATCGCCTCCAAGAATTGCTGCAACAATTTGAGCAAGTAATTGACTTGACAGAGGCAGATTTAGCACCACTACATCTGGCGGAAAGTGAAGTATTTGTGGAAGCAACTGTCCAAAAATCCGCTAAACTACCGCTATTATTGCCGGGAACGGGAGATAAAGCAGTTGACTGCTCGTTAGCAGATATATTGGAACCATTATTAATATCAGCTAAAGCAATCGCCCAAGAGCGAAAGCTAAAATTAATAACTGAAATTCAACAGAATTCACCTCGAGTTCGTGCCAACATCAAAGCATTACGAGAGGTCTTAACTAACATCATCGATAATGCTTTAAAATATACTCCTACTGATGGCAAAATTTTGATTCAGGCGGGGCAAAAAAAAGCTAATTTTCAAGGAATTGTGATCAGTGACAATGGGCCTGGCATTCCACCCGAAGATTTAGAGCATCTTGGAGAACGGCATTATCGGGGTGTACAAGCGCAAACAGAAATCCCCGGCACAGGTTTGGGGTTAGCGATCGCTAAACAATTAATAGAGCAAATGCAAGGCGAAATCGAGGTTTTCAGCCCTGCAATTAATTCTGTTATTACTTCACTCAATACGCCAGGAACCACATTTATTATTTGGTTGCCAGAAGTTAAAAATTAATCATTAGTCATTAGTCATTCACTAATGTCCAATGACTATCTTAATGAAACCAGCAAATTCTGATTGATTGTCATTTGTAAATCGGTATTTGGGTCAATGGCGATTAAGTCAACACTCTTCTTACCGAAGAACAGACCAACCAACGCACCGATACCAGCGCCACCCAAGACTTCTTCTGTGGCAATGGCGCGATCGCCAGTGACAGCTGATATCGCAGTTGCTGCACCTGCGCCCAATACAGTATTCTTAATAATTGAACCAGTACTAATACCCTTCTTGACGGTTTCAGTTTTGGTAATCACTTCAGAAGTAGCGTTAAGCTGATACTCCTGACCATTGGTCAAAACTAGTTTTTGGGCAACGAATTGAGAACCGCCTGTAGCAGGTTTGAGTTGACCAATAACTTGAATACCAGCAGGAATCACTACAGATCCCTCTTGCGTAACCACGTTTTGGGATACAGTCAATGTCAAAGGCGCTGTTTCATCCTTTGTAACCAGAATTTTTTCTGCCTTGTCATACTTCACAGGAATAGCAGTCCCTTGGGCAATTGTGACTGAGACAGGTGTTGGGGTAGTAGATCCGACAGCCACGACATAGGGCGAGTTAATTGCTGAGGCTTGATTAGAACCAACCAATGCTTGGTAAATAAAAGCTGCTACCTGGGCACGAGTGGCGGTTGCAGTTGGATTCAGGAACTTCACATTCGGATAGTTCACCACAATTTGCTTTTGTGTTGCTGCGGCGATCGGGCTACGGGCATAGCTAGCGATGTTAGAAGCATCGTTGAAGTATTGCAGAGTGCTTTCGGTATTACCGCTGGGAGTATATTCCAGACCGTTAGCCAAAGAAACCAAAACCTGCTGACGGGGAATAGCTTGGTTAGGTTCAAAGCGATTTCCAGGATAACCAGATAAGAAACCAATGCTATAAGCTTGCCCAATTGCACTGGATGCCCAATAGTTGCTGGGCACATCAGTAAAATTGATTGCCTGCCGTTGCTGTGTTTTTTGGAAGGCTTTATTGACCATCGCGGCAAATTGAGCGCGTGTCACCGGTTCTTCAGGGCGGAAGCTACCATCAGGAAATCCGGCAATTACACCTCGCTGTGACAATTGTTGAATAAATTGTGCCGCCCAATAGTTAGATGAAACATCAGAAAAAGTAGTTTGAGCTAAAGATGGCAAAGCTGTAATGAAAGGCGCTACAGTACCGACTGTGACGCTCAAAGCCATGAGTGCAGCTGTTCTAGATTGCCAACGATTTAAAGTAAACATTAATTTTTAAATCCATTAAAATTAGTTTTTTTACTGTTAACTAATTAGACATTTACTGAAGTATTGGATTCCCCATTATTTCTGGTTTTTGTAAAAACCATTACTTTAGTCATACAGTTATACTTTAAAAGTATCTTTCAAAGGAAGTAGTGTAATTACCCGATTACTTATTAGCACAATTAAATAAGTATTCCAATAAATATCGATACTGATTAAGACGATATAGAGGTAGAATGGTTGCTGTTCAATAAAAGTTTTTATAGTTAAAAATGAAGGCGATCGCCCACTATAGTTGAAGTGGCGATCGCCTATCAGGGGTGATTAAAGTCACGACTTGAATGGAGTTAAATCTAGTAGCAGGATGGTGGTACTAAATTCAAGTTAGAATTCAGTGTGAGCCTTAAATCCTGTGCAGTTCTAAGAACAATAGCAGTCCCTTGGGGAAATATGACTGATACAGGTGTTGGGATAGTAGACCCGATAGCCACGACATAGGGCGAGTTAATTTCTGAGGTTTGACACGACATAGGACGAGTTAATTGCTGAGGCTTGATTAGAACTAACCAATGCTTGGTAAATAAAAGCTGCTACCTGGGCGCGAGTGGCGGTTGCAGTTGGATTCAGGAACTTCACATTCGGATAGTTCACCACAATTTGCTTCTGTGTTGCTGCGGCGATCGGGCTACGGGCATAGCTAGCGATGTTAGAAGCATCGTTGAAGTATTGCAGAGTGCTTTCGGTATTACCGCTGGGAGTATATTCCAGACCGTTAGCCAAAGAAACCAAAACCTGCTGACGGGGAATAGCTTGGTTAGGTTCAAAGCGATTTCCAGGATAACCAGATAAGAAACCAATGCTATAAGCTTGCCCAATTGCACTGGATGCCCAATAGTTGCTGGGCACATCAGTAAAATTGATTGCCTGCCGTTGCTGTATTTTTTGGAAGGCTTGGTTGACCATCGCGGCAAATTGAGCGCGTGTCACCGGTTCTTCAGGGCGGAAGCTACCATCAGGAAATCCGGCAATTACACCTAGTTGAGATAATTGTTGAATAAATTGTGCCGCCCAATAGCTAGATGAAACATCAGAAAAAGTAGTTTGAGCCAAAGATAGCGGCGAGCATCCTACTTTGATGAGTTTACCTTGTAAACGATAAGTCACTTGCCCACAAACAAAACCCGCCGACTTAGGCTCTACATAAGTTTGCGTTGGCGGATTTTGTTTATCTAACCGCGATTTCCAATCGCCAGATATTTTTTCTAGAGTAGAATGCTTACTTAAAAACTCTGAGTCTGCAACAATATCGTGAGATCCTTTAACATTTACTTTAGAATTATTGATGTAAATATTATAATCATAAATAACGTTTTTATTTTTATTATCTTCATTGTTAATATCCTTGCCAGGAAAAGCATAGAGAATGTTCCTTAAAATTCTGACATCAGATGATCCACGGGCAAATATTTGCCCATCTTTAATTTCTGGACTCTGATTATTTAAAACAGCTGTGTTATTGACGATATCAACATGTTCACTTAAAAATGTATGAATCCCTGAACCACCATTATTAAATGTCAGATTGTTTTGAATTAAAGTCCGTCCTACATATGCATCCAAATTTGGGTTCTGCTCATTTCTGGAAGTATCGATAATAATGCCATTACCATCTGTGATCTTTCCCACCGCAATCCAAGGGATGTACATGCGATTGTTATATACCTTGTTGTTGGTCACGAACATCTTGTATCCCCGGTTGGTGTCAGAATTCCAATTGCTCCCCAACGAAATGCCACTGCAACCATAAACACCATACCAGCCATTATTGAACACAGTGTTATTATCCACCTTCACATAATCAGACTGCCCTGCTCCGATACCTCCTCCTCCACAGTCATGCACTTTGTTGTTTAGAATACGGATATGATGAACATGACCATTGGCTCGTCCGTCAATGTTTATACAGTTTCCGCTTGTAAGTGGATTTGATCTGTTAGTCTTCTGACTTAATGCATAATCAAGGGTTATATTGGCATTGTTTCCTATAACTTCCAGCCCGTTGATCTCGATATATGAAGCTCCACTTGAAATCAGGATACCGTTCCATGTATTATGCTGAATTTTTGGGAAATGCCCAGCATATGCTTTATACCTAATCCATGCATTTGCAGTTCCAGAACGTTTAATACTTACTACACTCGGAGCTTTAGGTAAATTTGTGTATACTCCGTTCATAATCAATACTGTATCGCCAGGGTTAGTCAGGTCTGCTGCCTTTTGAATTGTCCTAAAGGCAGATGAAGTAGAAAGTCCACTATTTTTGTCGTTTCCGCTACCACTAACATAGTATATTTTCGGTGTCGCATTCGTGCTGATTAGCTCGCGGCTGGATAGACTCATTTCCTTGTTAATGGATACCTGGTGAACGTTTTTAACTAAAGATACTTTTATCCTTTCTCCTTGAGCTAAAAGACTTAATACTAGGGGAATTGCAAGATATGTGCTTAAACTGAAACCTGGAATTACCACAGGAAAAGGCTCCTTTATTGCTACTATTTAACAAAAATATCAGGATATTTCCTAATTTGGAATACTCTTTTGAATAAAGAATATAATAGAGCCGATTTTCCTAGCTCCTTCCATAGCGCAATTAAATAGGGACTTCCAGAAAATAAAATATACAAATAATAAAAATGATAATCATTGTTAAGGGGTGGGAGAAGCTGCCGTTGGCAGCCTCTCCCACCCCA
>NZ_JBALCO010000115.1:0-8735 GCF_036919595.1 Nostoc sp.
AAAAAGGGAAGAAGAAGCCGCCGTCGGCGGCTTCTTCTTCACTTAACAATGATTATCATTATTAGATTTGGTGATTTTATTCTTTGGAAGTCCCTGAATTGTCTCTACTTACTTCTTCCAAGTTCTTATAATTACCAGAGTTATTAGATAATTTGAGAGGTTAATAGCATCCCCGTCAATCTTGAAGTTGGCAGATGTCAAAATTTTTCACTAATATTGTAACAATTACTGAGAAAAATCAAAATAGAGATTATGAGTAGTAACTTAGAGCAGTTTGCAAGTGATAATTCCTCTGGTATTTGTCCAGAAGCGCTGGAATATATGATTAGGGCAAATCAAGGTAGTGTTCCAGCCTATGGAAATGATGAATGGACTCAAAAAGCCACAGATTATTTTCGAGAACTCTTTGAAATTGATTGTGAAGTATTTTTTACTTTTAATGGTACTGCTGCAAATTCTTTATCTTTAGCTGCCCTTTGTCAGTCATATCACAGCGTCATTTGTCATGAAACATCTCACATAGAAACAGATGAATGTGGCGCACCTGAATTTGCATCTAATGGCTCTAAACTGTTACTTGCTCAAGGGAAAAATGGCAAGCTAACATCAGAGGCGATAGAGGCTATTGTTACTAAACGTACTGACATTCATTATCCTAAACCTAAAGTTATTAGCATTACACAATCAACTGAATTAGGAACTTTATATTCTATTGAGGAACTTTTGAAAATTAAAGCAGTTGCGAAAAAGTATAACTTAAAGATTCATCTGGATGGCGCTCGTTTTGCAAATGCAGTTGCTGCGATGAATAAAAGCCCTGCTGAAATTACTTGGAAAACTGGAGTCGATGTGTTGTGCTTTTGTGGTACAAAGAATGGAATGGCATTGGGTGAAGCCATTCTTTTCTTCAACAAAGAGCTAGCAGAGGATTTTGATTATCGATGCAAACAAGCAGGTCAGCTAGCCTCAAAAATGCGGTTTATCTCTGCCCCCTGGTTGGGTTTATTGGAAACTGGTGCTTGGCTAAAAAATGCCAGACATGCCAATCAATGTGCTGATTACTTAGAAAATCAACTATTAAACATAGAAGGTGTTGACTTGATGTTTCCTAGAGAAGCCAACGCCGTGTTTGTTAAATTACCTGAACAAGTCATTCACGCCTTAAAAGTAAAGAACTGGCATTTTTATACATTTATTGGTGTGGGAGGAGTACGTTTTATGTGTTCTTGGAACACAACAAAATCAAGGATTGATGAGTTAATTAGTGATATTAAAAATGTAACTATTTCCAAAAATTAAATATAAAAAATATAACTTAATCAAACAAAGGCATAGCCCGTTGTAGATATCGCTTGACTTCAGTCTGCTCAATTCACGATAATATGGTTAGGTTTATTTCTGTCTAAGTACTTACAGGCTGAAAATTTAGATTTTGTTGACAAATCCATAATAGAAAACATCTCAAAAGGAAATCCCCATGACAGTCAATTTGCAAGGAATATTACAGCAACTAGGACAAGGTTCCTCATACTGGGTATTTGGGGATTTGTGTACCTTTAAGGCGGTAGGTGAAGAAACTGGTCAAGCTTATGCTCTAATTGAAATTACTGTTCAACCACAAAATGGTTCACCTCCCCACATTCATCGTCATGAAGATGAAGCCTTTTATATTCAAGAGGGAGAATTGGAATTTCAGCTTGATGAGCAGATTATATTAGCAATTCCTGGAACCTTTCTTCACTCTCCTAAAGGTCAACTTCATAGGTTTACAAATATCGGCTCACAGCCAGCAAAATTGCTGTGTTGGGTCACACCAGCAGGGTTAGAGAAGTTTTTTATGGAAGTAGGTGTGCCAGTCTCAGAGAGGACGCAATTACCTAGCCTTAGTCCGGCAGACATTGAAAAAATTTTGGCAGCTGCTCCAAGATACGGTCTTGAGATTATTCCGCCGCCTGCTGAATCTTCGCAGGTATAGCATAATATAATGTGCGTGTGATCGCACTTATACACCAAATAACAGTGCTAAAAAGTCTGAAAAGAATCAAGAAATTCCTATTGCTGGAGTTATGGAATTTGCCAAATTATCTGATCAGCTTTTCCCCAAGCTTTCCAGGATTAAGTAATGTTAATAATAAATGAGGTATGTCAAAATTATGAATCTGCAATAAAGTAAAACCATTATAGGTGGTGGAGAAGTAGTTGCCGGATCTAGAGGAGCGATCGCTAACTAAACGAATCAACAAAATTAAATAAATTCGTAACTAAAATTCTGACTGGACGAGCAGAAGTTCAACCAAATAAAAATTTGTTTCATTGCCCGTGTGTAAGTCCTATTAAATTATCATTTACATTAGACAGCTTCAAGGTGAAAACGATTAAACGCTCTAGCTGCTTCAGGAATTAGCTCAATGTACCAATACCCGTTTATATCATCTGCAAACCAACTAATTATTGCAAGCGCTGGTTGTCCAAATTCATCATCTTTTACTCCAAAGAATTCGCAGAACTTTGCACCTAAATGACCAATTTGACCAGAAGAGTCACCATCATATCCCGCAGCTTTAGATAACTCCCAAGTACGTAATCTGCGATTGTCCTTCATCAAGTAACAATGCTGATACAACTTATTCAAGATGGCTTTGTGTCCCGGAGTCAATCCCTTATAAATTGAGTGGAATGCCTCCAGATATTTTTCTTCTGAAGGAATACAACGTTCAACATCTTTCAACACTCTATTTTTCCCCTTTTGATTTGCCAAAATGTGAAAATTCAGTGGCAATGAGTGAATATCATCGTTTGCCCACCTCACGGAGAAGATAAAGTTGCATATACAACCTTTGATGTCAAACGATAATTTAATGTACGTAATTAATAAATGTCTTAAAGAATCGTTTAGAAACATTTTAACTTCTACTTATAGAAATGTCTTAGCAAAGCTACTAGTATTTAATATTACTTAAATTAATAAATTTTAGCCCTGATTAGCAGTTAAAATTTTAGTTGGGATTAACCGATCTCAGCACAGTAGAGGATTAATAATCGATAATCCAGATATTGATCGCCAAAATAAAGTGTTGATTTATGTGTATTGAATTTGGGCGGGAAATCTGCGGCAATCTCGACACCGCAGAATCGCGGGAGTGGTTAGTTACTAACGGTATTGGTGGTTACGCTTCTGCAACTGTGGCAGGTTTATTGACCCGCCGCTATCACGGACTACTGGTAGCTGCATTGAAACCACCTTTAGGTCGCACTTTGCTGCTGGCAAAACTAGATGAAACTGTCCTGTATGACACTCGCTCTTATTCTCTACACACCAATCGTTGGGCAGATGGTACTGTCAATCCCCATGGTTATCAACATATTGAACGTTTTTCTCTAGAAAACACAATACCCGTATGGCGGTTTGCTGTTGCTGATGCCTTATTAGAAAAACGGGTGTGGATGCAACAAGGCGCTAACACAACCTATGTCCAATATACTCTGCGTCGTGCCACCCAACCGCTGAAGTTGACGCTCAAAGCAATGGTCAACTACCGTGATTATCACGGCGATACTCAAAGCAATGGTTGGCAGATGTCTGTTGAGCAGGTGGAACAAGGGATTTCTGTAACTGCTTATTCGGGCGCTGTACCACTGTATCTACTGAGCGATTCGCCTAAAGGTGATAGCTACACTTCACGCGGTAGTGCATCTGTTGCCCACAATTGGTATTATGGCTTTGACTTGGCAGTTGAACGCTATCGGGGATTGAGAGATAAAGAAGACCACCTCCACGCCGCCACTTTTGAAGTTACACTAAATCCTGGGGAAGCGATCGCATTTGTAGCCAGCACAGAAAAACAACCAGATTTGCATGGCGAAGCTGCACTTAAGTTGCGTCGCGCTCAAGAGCAGAAGCTAACAGGACTTTGGAATAGTAACCAACCCCTCAACACTAAGGAATCACCTAGCTGGATCAACCATCTAGTACTAGCTGCTGACCAGTTTATTGTTAACCGACCAGTACCAGAAGACCCTCACGGTAAAACCATCATCGCTGGTTATCACTGGTTTGGCGACTGGGGACGCGACACAATGATTAGTCTACCTGGTTTGACAATTTCGACTGGTCGCCCAGAGGTAGCACGCTCAATTCTTCGCACCTTTGCCAGATACGTAGACCAAGGAATGTTGCCGAATCGCTTTCCCGATGCAGGTGAGCAACCAGAATATAATACTGTTGATGCCACTCTCTGGTACTTTGAAGCAGTCCGTGCCTACTACAGTTCTACAGACGATGATAATTTGCTTGGTGAACTCTTTCCAATACTTGCAGACATCATTAATTGGCACTGTCGCGGTACACGCTACAACATCCACCTCGATCCAGCCGATGGCTTACTTTATGCAGGCGTTGCAGGTGTACAACTGACCTGGATGGATGCCAAAGTTGATGATTGGGTAGTTACGCCCCGAATTGGCAAACCGATTGAAGTTAATGCCCTGTGGTATAATGCTTTACGGACAATGGCAAAGTTTGCCCGTCAGCTTGGTAAACCACATCAAGAATATGAGGCAATGGCAGACCGTGCTCAGTATAGATTTTCTCGCTTCTGGAATGACGAGACAGGTTATTGCTATGACGTTCTAGACAGTCCTGATGGTGATGATTCGGCCTTGCGTCCTAACCAAATCTTTGCTGTTTCATTACCAGAAAGTCCGCTAACACCTGCCCAGCAAAGGAGTGTGGTGGAAGCTTGCGGACGAGTGCTGCTGACCTCTCATGGATTGCGATCGCTTGCCCCTGATCATCCTCAGTACCAGGGTAAATACGGTGGCAATCAGTATCAACGTGATGGAGCTTATCACCAGGGAACAGTTTGGGGTTGGTTATTGGGACCGTTTGTCCTAGCGCACCTGCGCGTCTACAAAAATCCTGAACAGGCTCGTCAATTTTTGGAACCAATGGCTAATCATCTCACTGTACACGGTCTTGGCAGTCTCAGTGAAATTTTTGATGGAGATGCCCCGATGACTCCACGAGGATGTATTGCCCAAGCGTGGACAGTGGCAGAGGTTTTACGTGCTTGGTTGGCAACGGAGATTTAATGCAATGTTGGTATTAATCAAAACTCTCACTAAAAATACTTCTCCACCTGAGGTTCTTCTAATATTACTTCTACAAACTGCGATTATAGAAACAGTTTTGAAACTAACTTTATGCGGCTATTGTACTGCAAGATTAACGAGTTTTTTAGCTCTATGAGACCAACCAGAAAACTGTAGATCCGTGTAGGAGAGACGCGAAAGACCGTTTGCCTATTGGAGTAAAGCAGGCAAGCGACTAGGTTGGTATGGCTATTTTCGATAAACTCTAATAGCGATCGCATCCACATTCAGCACTCTCTGTACTTATTAGTAATTACACCTTTATCTCTATTCCGTATTTTCTCACAAATCAAATAGGATTGCTATATAGTCCAAGGATCACGATCAAAAACACACAAAACCTGATCATACTCTTCTTGCTTATTCAGTTCCTTCGCGCTTTGAACTAGTTTGCTGGGATTCTCTCCTAAACCGCGATCGCACAATCGAAACATCGCGTTGGGATGATTTACCTCTAAACTGAGTTGAGCAATTTCCAAAGCTTTTTGGTACAGTATTCTAGAAAATCCCCATGAGGAAGATAGGCGTTCGCCTTTGACGTTGGCGCAGCCATCGCTCAAAAGCCATTGCCAGTTTATTGCTCAGAATCAAGAACCCAGTTGCTATGATCAAACGCCTGCTTGTGGTCGAGTCTCCCGGAAAAGTCAAAAAACTCAGTCAAATTCTGGGTTCAGATTGGAAAGTTCTAGCTAGTTGTGGTCACATCCGAGAACTTAGCAATGAAGGGGACGATTCCTTGGGCTTCGTCATGGACGGCAATAATGTGCGGTGCAATTACGTCCCACGTGACCAACGAGCGAAAGAAACAATCCAGAAACTCAAGTCTGCGGTGAGGCAGGTTGATGAAGTTGTCTTAGCAACTGACCCAGACCGGGAAGGTGAGACAATCGCTTGGCATCTTAAAGAAACGCTGGGTTTAAGGGAACCGAAACGAGTAATTTATACTGAGATTACAGCATCGGCGGTGCAGAGTGCGATCGCTAATCCTAGAAAACTAGACCAAAACTTAATCGGTGCTGGGTTGTGCCGAGATTGCCTAGATAAGTTGGTGGGTTATAAAGGTAGTCCTTTAGTTTGGGCATTGAATAACGGCGCTAAGAGTGTTGGCAGAGTCCAAAGCGCGACATTGCACCTGATTTGTCAGCGAGAAAACGAAATTCTGGTTTTTGTCCCTCAAGATTACTGGAGTGTCTGGGTAGATTATACTGAGGGATTTCGGGCTTTTTACAAAGGTACGGTCGATTCTGCAAAAGATGCAGCAGAACAAGAAACTGAAACTCATGATGACGCGAAGGTAGGTAATAGTCTAGAAACACCGGAATCTAAACGTGTTCTTTCCGAAGCAGAGGCTACACGTTTAGTTGAAGAAGCACGGCGACATCCTCATCAGGTGATTCATTTTGAAGGAAAAATCGTTAATCGTCAGCCACCGCCACCATTTACAACTTCCAGCCTTCAGCAAGCAGCCGGTTCAAAGTTGAGGTTTGCTCCTGATAAAACTATGGTTGTTGCCCAAAAGCTGTATGAAGCAGGGCTAATAACATATATGCGAACAGACTCAGTGATGCTGAGTCCAGAATTTTGTGCCAGCGCCCGTAAATGGTTAGAGCAAAATGATCCGCAGAATGTACCGCCGCAAGTTGCCAAGCATCGCAGTAGTAAATCGGCTCAAGAAGCACATGAAGCGATTCGTCCCACGGATGTATTTCGTCCCTCAGTTCAATTGCGCTCTGAACTTCCTGATGATCAGTTTAATCTGTATGTGATGATCTGGAAACGGTCAATTGCTTCTCAGTGTCGTGCTGCTCAATTGCGTAAAACTCTGGTGATTACTCAGTCTGGTTCTTTACTGTGGTCAGCGAGAGGGCAAGTGATTGAATTTTACGGTTATGCCCGATACTGGAACAATCTTAGCAAGGATAGTGTTTTACCTTCATTACAACAGGGACAAGCATTGAAACTTGAGAATGCTGGACATGAAAAGAAGCAAACGCAGCCACCACCGCGTTATAGCGAACCAAAATTGGTGCAATTGATGGAACGTAAAGGAATTGGTCGCCCAAGTACTTATGCTCCGACTGTTGCTACCTTAAAAAAACGCAATTATGTGGAGTTAAAAAAAGACCATCTTCAACCGACAGCGTTAGGCTTAGAAGTTGATGCGTTTTTGCTCAAAGCATTGCCGGATTTACTAGAGGCGGAATTCACAGCGAAAATGGAGGATGCTCTTGATGCCATTTCTGAAGGAAAAAACTCTTGGCAGCATTATTTAACTAGTTGGAATCAGAATTATTTTGTACCAGCGCTCTCCAAAGCTAAAACTGTAGTTGCGAGTTCCCCAACAGGTAAAGCTAATGTGATAAGCGAACGGAAATATGAAACTTCTAAGACTCGATGCCCTGAATGCAAAAATTTTCTCGCCAAAATTCCGAGTAGTAAGGTCAAAAAGAAATATTTCCTCAAATGCACAAAAGGCTGTGATGTCGTGCTATTTTGGAGCGACTTTAACAAAACTTGGCAGCCACCACAAACTAAAGCAGTCCAATCTGAGAATCACCAAAAGCCTCCTGTGAAGATGACTGCGTATCCCTGCCCGGTATGTAAGAAACCTCTAGAAGAGTACAGTTATATCAAAGAGGGGCAGAGTAAGACAATGTTGCGATGTTCTGACTCACAATCGCGTAAGGATACTAAACATAAAGATGTAGCTTATTTCAGTACGCAAAAAGGGTGGTGGAGTCCTAAGTTTGGAGAAATATCAAAACCTTAACTAATTTTAGCTACTAGTATTACAGCTCACTATAAGTCTTTTACTTCCTCAGTTTCTTGAAAAATATCCTCATCATCTTCAATTTCATCAGATACTTCTTCATCCTCTTCCGAAGAGTCAAGCAAATCTCGAACTTCAGCAAAGGAGTCATCTGATTCAGAAGATTCCTTTATCTGCTCATCAATCAAATCAACTTTAGGTAATTTCACATGAAACTCCCTTCTCCAATTAGAAATCAAGGTTTCATTCCAGTCAACCTCATTACTGATATCTTCTTTAGTACGTTTTATCAATTCTCTCACGCCATCAGAGGTATCCAACAATATCATTTTGATAAGCTCTATACATCTCTCAGATCCAGGACCTTTAGTTATCATGTTAAGTTTTGCATTTGGCTGCACTAAAACATAATACCAATGAGATTTATTGCGTCTGAAAAAGTCAGCTTCATCCATTTTAGTAATACTCAGCGATATATAATCAAGAATCGCTGGAATACGGTATTCGACTCTTATCCTAAGCAAGAACCTTGAAACAGCGGAAAAAAGAATTTTTTGTCCAAAAATAGTATATAAAATACTAGTATCCCGTGTTTTCTTTATACTTGCTTTTTGATTTGCATTTAATTTAGGTTGCTCCGGTTGAATAGGGATATTTATATTTACATGGTTAATTTGTGATACCCAATCCTTGAATGGCTGAAGTTCAGTGAAAAACCACTTACAGCAGTTTTCAGGTAAATAGACCACAGTGATTGAACCAACCGAAAGTATCATCCTCGGTAATATAATTTACAACTTCAGCCATTGCTTGA
>NZ_JBALCO010000116.1:0-10852 GCF_036919595.1 Nostoc sp.
TACTAGCACAAAAATTGTGGTCAACAGGGTTGAACCGTCTACCATATTCATTGGGAGACCTCAAGCTTTGGTTTCGTTACCTTTATCTTGTGGTTCCCCTTTCTTTTTTGCTACCCCTTCTCACTCACATAAGGCGTAATAGAGAATCACTAATGACTACTGACCAATAACTGCTTTTGTTGCATCTTGTAACAAGATATTCCCCAATCTTGGCAAAACAAGGAAAAGTAGTAAACGAACTGTTCAAAATCTATTCAGGTTAGGAGGTTTTCAGCCATGCCTATCTTAGATACTCTGTACATCGCTCAGATATCTTCCATCTCAGATACTCAAGTCTACATCGCTCTAGTTGTGGCGCTGATCCCAGGAGTTCTCGCTTGGCGATTAGCCACAGAACTTTACAAATAACACTACGATGTGACACAGTTAAAAAGCTAATAATCCTGGCAGTACGGGGTGCAATTTCCAAATGCTTCTGGCTTTATGCCATAAATAGCTAGGATGGCACTTACGTAAGCCAGGTTATTTTTTAACTGGTGCAACACTTGTAGTTATTTCAAAAAAATGAAGTAATATGACAGCTAAATCAAGCAGTAATTAGTGCCAGAACGCTTTTACAGTGCTTCCCTTCATTAAGCGAGGTTATTTTTTAGCATCATGAACGCGATTCAACCCTCCAGACCACCGTTACAACCTATACAAAAACGCCGGGCCGTTACTCGACCAAAACGGCATCTTCGTCAACGTTCTTACCAGGTGATGGCACTAGAAAGCACAGCCAAAATAGCGGTTAATCTTGCTGTTACAGCCGTTGCAGCATCTGCTATAGCACAACTTTTGCCTTATCATTGGTTACAGCAAGAAAAGTTGCGAGAAATTAGTACTGAAGTCAAGCTGATGGAAGGACATGTGAATGGTTTGCAAGCGAAATTTGGCCGTAACTTCGATCCTCAGCAAACTAAAACTATTATGCAAGAACAAGGATACCGATTTGATCCCAGCCAGCGTCGGGTCGTGTTGATGAATCAGGATCGCCGAGAAGATGAACAAACAGATTCATCACCCTAAGACAAATCGCGAATTTGGGATTATTCAGGTTTCTTGTGATTCAGGCTACGGATAAACCGGGTGTTAATTTATATTATTGCTAATAAATAATGGTTAATAGCTAATTTGTGAATAGCTATGTAGTTATCATCTATTAGTCATTAGCGATACAGCGTTACTAAACTCCAATTCAAGATTTAATCAATTATTTTGAATTTTGAATCCTCCAGAAGAACTCATCTACCAATTAGGACGCTGATTCAGATAGCAACTCGTTTAGCCAATTTTCGAGTTGTAAACGCAAGCGACAACCAGTAATATTCTTGCTGTTGTCGATACAAGGCAGTTGAGTGAGGGCGCGACGATAATCAGCGATCGCACAATTCCAGTCACCCCAAAGATGGTAAGTCCTGCCGCGTTCAGCCCAGATATGACCTTCTAGTTGACCCAAAAGCAGTGCTACCTCAAAATTCTCAATTGCCTCCTCATATTGCCCCAAGTCACGCCAGGTAATGCCTCGGTTAATCCACGCCCGGACATGGCGAGGATTAAAATTAATCGCTTGATCGTAGTCAAGAAGTGCTGCTGCTAATTCTCCACAAGCAGCGTAGTAATTTGCCCGATTATTATAAGCACTAGCCAAATTGGGATTGATTTTGAGGGCAGTATTATAGTCGGAAAGCGCTTTTTGCGTTTCACCACTTTGGAAATAAATTAGCCCCCGATTATTGTAATCAACAGCATTGTGCGGATGGCGGGAAATTAGTTGGCTTAAAAGTGCGATCGCCTCAGTATAATCTCCTTGTTGAGCAGACTTCAAAGCACAAGAGCGTAAGTAGCTATCCCCTAAAGTAGATTCGCTGCGATCATTCATCCTCTGCTCTTTAAATCTTTTTGTATTATTTAGAACATATTTGTATTGCTTACTTTGCTGGTAATCATCAGTTAAAAATGAGTGAATATTCATCTTTACCTACATAAAATCAATGCTTTTTGAAATCAGATTCTATTTTTTTATCGTTAGTAGTTTTACCACTATGTCTATTTTGAAGGTATTTAGGATTACATTAAAGTCATCTAAAGAGAGAACTTAACTTAGCCGCATAAGAGAAATTTACGCCCTAAATAAACAATTGCTCCTCAAACCTAATCATGGATACTTGATCCCGAAGTTAAATTCCAGAAATAGCAGATGTTAATCTCAAAGACTAGTCAAGTAGTGATGAGAGCGACAAATTGGTAGAATGCCAACAAGCCGTCCATTAAAGAGGGGATGAGGAGGATAACAATTAATGCCAATGCCTTATGCCCCAGCCTCTATATTCAATTTTTAAGTTTTGAGAAATTTTCTGATGACAACCGCAATTTCTTATCCCAATGCCCCTGATTTAGCAACCGATGATTACATTGTTATCGGCTTGGCAACCTGCTTCGTCAAAGAAGATGGAGAAGTTTATCAAATCGAAGTTATAGAACCGATTCCCTCCGCGGCTTTGGAAGCGCTTTTAAAGGGCATCCCTACCTCCTATAAGCTTGCTCATGCAACAACTTTGGGATCTTTGCTGGATGGCGATTTACAACTGGTGCCAGATGGCTTCCCAGAGTCGGCTCAGTTTGGAGAAGAATTTGTGCCACGGGCATTTGCAGCAGCTCGTACCTACAAGCGTCGTGAATCTGCAAAATCCCTGATTCCCTTAGGTACAAACTACACCGAATTTAAGTATTCCATTGAGCGCAAACGGGTGTTAAATGCCGCTAGAGTTGTCACCAAAGAAGACAACGTTAAACAGCATTCTCACACTCATAAAGTTCTTTAAGTAATTATGCTAAAACTTTACGGCGGCGCTCGGAGTCGAGCGTCAATTGTCCACTGGTATTTAGAGGAAATAAAAGTTCCTTACGAATTTATCAAGCTCGATATGCAGACGGGTGAACACCTTCAGCCTGAATATTTGGCAATTAACCCAATTGGTAAAGTTCCAGCAATTGTTGATGGGGATTTTCAACTTTGGGAATCTGGGGCAATTTTGCTGTATCTTGCCGATAAGTATAGTAAAACTGCACTTTCACTTCAAGAACGTGCTGTATTTTCCCAATGGGTGTTGTTTGCCAATGCTACCCTTGGGCCAGGAATTTTTGTAGAAGCAAGTCGGGAGCGGGAAATGCCCCGCTTGTTGACTCCATTAAATGAAATTTTCAGTAAGCAACCTTTTCTGCTAGGTAATCAATTCACTGTTGTCGATGTGGCAGTGGGGTCTATTCTGAATTACATTCCCATCATGCTGAAGCTAGACCTCAGCCCCTACCCAGCGGTGTTGAATTATATGAAGCAGTTATCTGAGCGTCCGGCATTTCAAAAAAGTATTGGCAAAGGGGCTTGATTGTAGCTGTTTTCAATGCGGTGAAATACAAATGGTTTGTAGGGGCTGATAAGCTGTCATTGGTGTCAACTTACAGCTATTTTCAGGTAAATAGACCACGCGGGGCGCAAGGCCTTGCGCCCATACAACGGATGTGGTTCAAATACATGAAAACTGCTGTAAGCCAAAACCCTTTTCAAACCTTGTTTCCAGCCAGAGGCTGGAAATGCTGTTCATTGCGGTACTGTGAGTAAAGAAGGCAAAGCCTAAGAGTAGGCATTCCCAGTCGGAGACTCTTAACGAGACAATCTCTAAAAGCTAGTTCTAGATTGGTTTTAACGTTAAGTTGACACCAATGGATAGCTATGTGCCCCTAGCGTCTATTACATCTAAATAAAAATATTCACAAAACTTAGTTTGGTTAGGCATTGCTCACCATGCAAATCTTTTAACGATAATTTGTAAATTGCAAAGCAACTGGGTAGTCTTCTTGTTTCAGCCGCTGCATGACTACTTGTAAGTCATCTTTAGATTTGGCAGAAACCCGCACAACATCTCCTTGGATTGAAGCTTGTACCTTTTTAAATTCGTCGCGAATCAATTTGGAAATTTGTTTGGCGATTTCTTGACTGATACCTTTTTTGAGTTTGATTTCTTGACGGACGCGATTACCACTAGCTGATTCAACTTTGCCCAAATCAAAAATTTTCTGGGAGAGGTTACGCTTGGCGGCTTTTTCCCGCAGGATGGTGTGTACAGAATCTAAGGTAAACTCGCTATCAGTACTAACGTTAATGCTTTCTTCGACTAACTCAACAGTAGTTTGAGTGTCTTTGAGGTCGTAACGACCTTTGATGTCTCGTATAACTTGATCGACAGCGTTAACCAACTCTTGTCGGTCAAAGTCGCTCACAATGTCAAAGGAAAAAGTAGAAGCCATAAAACATTTTGGATTTTAGATTTTGGATTTTGGATTGGGAATTGGGGACAAGAGGAAAGACTTGTTGCAAGTTCTCCTTCTGCTCCCCCTGTTCCTTCATCTCCCTCATCTCTCCACTCCCCACTCCCTAATTAATTACTAGTTTGGATGATACTCAAGAAAAAAAGAGTGCTAGAGCTAAGGATGCCAATGGCAAACATAAGCGATCGCAAAAGGGGTATATTCAAAATATAAAAAATTGAGTATAGCAAACGGGCCACCACAAAGGCGATCGCAGCCAGTTGTGCTATAGAAGAATTTACACCAGTTACGTATGCCATCAAGGCAGCTGCCGCAAACACCATAAACGCTTCAAAGGTGTTCTGATGTGCCCAAGTAGCTCGTTGGGCGTATGCTGGCAATTTATCAAACATAGCACGAGGAGTAGAAAACATTTCATACCCAATCCGCGCACGGGCATAAGCTACCACCAAAAATGGTAGGTAAATCAGAACAGCAGCAGCAGCGATCGAGTACAAAAAAATTATCATTACTTATTAGTCATTGGTTATTAGTCATCAGTCATCAGTCATCAGTCATTAGTCAAATATAAAGGACAAATGACAAATGACAAATGACTAATCAAAGTAGAAGAGGGTCACTACTTTTCTTTGTTCTTCTGCATCTTGACAAGTTTGCAACAGGGTGCCACTGTCGTGAAATGCAAAGCAGATCAGTTGCTGGCAACGAGAGACAATTTCCTTGTTGCACAGGTAACTAGCTTCCGCAAGGGACAAATTATCATTACTGGAATTTTCTACTAAATGCATTACCTGTTCTAGTTGCTGGCGCGATTCCAAAGGCTGGCGTTCCAGGCTTTGGGGTAGAATCACCGTTAACAAATTCGGATCAGCCCGCGTTGCTCCCTTGATGGCAGCTGAATTTGTACCTGTAGCACCAGAAGTAATGATGCGATTACCCGATAAAACTAGGGCATATGTCATCATTTCAATAAGATTCTGATGCGTAATCGGGACGTGACGAGAACCCAGCAAGGCAATTCTTTTAGAACCCGTTTGCTGGATTGTCGCCAGTTCCTGCGCTAATGTATCGAGGTTAATTAAGTCTGTTGATTGGCTCAAAGATGGACATAATCCGATTAAACGACCCAGATATTTTACCAAACAGCGTGTAGGTGCGAGGCGAACCTGAGTTAGAGTTTGCTACAATTTTTCGATTGTTTGGATTACTTGGTCACACCAAGCCAGCCAATGTGTTTCATAAGTGATGCCATTCAGGAGAGTCAAATACTGAAATTTTGCTGATTCTGGGAGTTCTTACGGGTTCTGAAAACATTCTTGTTCTAAATCCTTGTACGTAGATAATTTTTTTAAGTGGGCTTTTTGGTGACGCTCTAGCTCTGCCAAAATCATCTGGTTAGAAGCAATATGCCCAGCAAAAATTTTAACAAGCAAATCATCTTTAATCGGTGTAGGTTCACAAGGTTGAGCAATCCACTCTTTGAACTGCTGTTCTCCCAAGTATGTAACCCTGTAGAGCTTTTTATCTGGTTGGCGAGGAGTGGAACTGATTCAGTATTAGCGATCGTTTAAAGATTTGGAGCGTTTTGCCAGAAATCCAGCTGATGCACATCTAAAAGCTTGCCAAAGGTTTAATCAAGCCATTGTTGCTGATGGCAGTGTCGGCATTTGGCACGAAACTTATTTAATCGAACCGGGAAAATATGAGGCGGTTTACGGGAATATGCCTGTGTTTGGATTAGCTGCTGCAACTAAGCACGTCCCAGCTATGGGGCGCAGGGAAACAGCACGCCGTCGCCTGGGAGGTGACGGCGAACCAGCTGTACCCTCACCAGCAATACACCCTCCTAACTGATAACTGAGCATAGATGCTCTTAATTGTTTAGGTTGATGAGCCTAAGACAATGCCGCTGCAGGAGTTAAACCCAGTTTAGATAACAGGCGGTCAATGTCAAAATGCTCAGACATTAACTGGCGAATGCACTGAACTTTAATCGGCTCGTGGAGGCGGACTTGCCCGAAAGTGCGGTCAACAATTTCTACAGTGGTGAGTGTGTCTAAGTCAACAGATAAAATTGGGATTTCTAGTTCTTCAGCACGACTGAGAATGAATGGCGGAGGTGGTAGTTGCCCGGTGAGAATTAAACATTGGGTAGAAGTTTCCAAAGCAGCTTGCTGAATTTCCACACGATCGCCTCCTGTTACCACTGCCATATTCCGGCGTTTACGGAAATACTTGACAGCGGAGTTGACATTCATCGCTCCAATTGCCAGACTTTCTACTAACAAATCTAGGCGATCGTTGCGACAGAGAACATCAGCCTTTAACTGCTTGACCAGTTCGCCAACACTGACACTGCGGAGCAAATCGTTGTTCGGCAGCATTGCTAGCACCGGAATCCCCTGCTGTTCCAAAAATGGGCGCAAGAGAGTGTCAACCGCTTCTAGTTGGGTGAGTGGGATATCATTGATCACAACTCCAATCAAGCGATCGCCCACACGCCCTTTAGCAGCCAATAGCGCCTCAACCGAAAGCAACGATTTATAGCGGGTTACTAACAGCACACCAGCATCCAATACTTCAGCCATTTGCAGCAAAGACAAGTCAAACAAATTGCCTTCTGACAAATCACCAGGCCCCTCCAGTAACACCAAATCTCCTTGGGACATTTGCAAATATTGCTGTATTAGGGACTGTTGATAATCGGTTTTGTCTTCCCCGCGCAAGCGCTTTTGCACATTTAGTTCATCTAAAGCCAGCATTGTAGGTGCAACACGGTTTTCCGGCAAATTGAGGCTAAGAGCGATGAACTGAACATCTTCCTCAATTACGGTTCCACTAGATAAATTCAAACACGTACCGAGCGGTTTCCCGTAGGTAATATCCAGTCCTTTTTGCTGTAGCTGATGAGACAAACCCAGAACAGTTGCAGATTTACCGCTGTAAGTCTCGGTTGATCCAATCAGCAAATATTTAGGGGATTTTGGCACACATGCACTCCTAATTTCAAAAGTCAGAAGCACCCAGCTAGGTGTTTCCTAATTCTAGTTCCTTCTGGCAAAACCTCTCGCTTTCACAAGTTAAGGTTTCCCAGAATTACCTTCTAATTGAACAAGCAGGGAGCAAGTGCTGAAGAGACTTTATGGGTGGGACAAAGGGTGCAGTAAAGAGGAATTTTCCCCCTGCTGTCCCCTGCTCCCTGCCCAATTATTTGTAGAAGATCGGGGCTGGGGCAGAAGGAAGATATCTGTGTTATCCGTATTTTGAGCAGAAAATTGCTTTGACAAATATGAATTATAGATGAATATAAACTTGTCAATAGTAATATTCAGTAATTTTTAAATTTATTATTAATCTGGTTGACTTATATGAAACTTATATGGCAGTATAAATACACAGGTTTCTAGCACATAGCTTCATAAATTCTACAGGTTAAAAAAAAATTTAGTCAGCTTTGAGGATTGCATTATCCCCAAATAAAAAATCTGTTGATAATAATTATTTAGCATGATGTGCTGAAGTAGAGGGATTTTTAAAATCCTATATTTTAATTTTACTAAGCGCTCTCATTTTTTTATTGAGATTGCAATAACGTTTTGAAGTATTCACTTTTATTATATCGAAGTGAAGTTGATTTTGTGAATAAACAATACTTAACAAGATGAAACTATCTACCACTAATTTAAATTCTGTAGAAACCAAATTTATACTTAACATTTTTTTTGAACTTCAAGATAGTTTGGTTAAAGGTTGGCAAGACTTTAATACAAGTGAAAACCTCAATATATTTAACGGATTTTTTGAATTTATTTTCAAGGCTGGATTAGACGAAAGTGAGTACAGGAGAGCAATACCTAATCCTGCTTATGACAATGGTACTAAATTGATTGGCAAACTTTTCTTAGAAACGGCAAGGAAATTTGAAGTTCATTTTGATGAAATTTTCCCTGGAAGCTTTTCTGAATCAAGAAAAGCACAAAAGGAAGGTTTTGATGTTCGCTTATTTAAGCTAAAAGCTTTTTATCACAATAAACCCTTGTGTCTATTCTTACTCAAGTTTCCTCATTATCATGAGAAGTTTGGCTTTCCACTATCACCAGAATTAGAAATTTTAGAGTTGTATTGATTGCAGTAAAGACCCAGCGCCAGTCAAAAATCCTGAATCTGGGTCAATTAAATAGTTGACAAAAAAAGCTGCGATCACACTAGATGATCCCCGCAACGCTTCTTTTAAAGTGTGGCACGGGAGGATCTAATACTTAGCTTCAAGCCACAAGTTGTAAAGAGCGCAGTCGCGGTATAATTTCTTGGGCAAAGCGTGTAATTTCCTCTGCAAAGGGATTGAATTGCAACACAAAAGTCTCAATTCCGGCATCAACAAAATCTGCAATTATTGTAGCCAGCGTGTCGTAGCTACCAACCAATTCTACTCCTGTACCACCATTGCCGCCAACAGTTGGATTTTTAGCGAAGAGTTGGAACATCACGGCTTCTGGATCAACTTTTTTAGCGGGACTTAATTTCAAGTGTTCTTCTTGCTTCTGGAGTGCCATTTCACTGCCATAGTAATTTACGCCAACCGCAGCACCATGTTGTCCTAGCAGTTTGGCGCTTGCTGCATCAATGCCACGACTTGCGCCTGTGATCAAAACAACGCGATCGCGCAGCAATTGGGTAGTATTGGGACTTAGACAAAAAACACCTAAAAAAGAGCCTCAAATGTATATATAGAATGACTTCGACATCGTTTTGGTTACTTTATTGATATATCTAGGTTTGGGCTATTTTTGAGTATTTGGTGTATTTCCTTCACTCTGCATGGGTTTAAGGCTTGTTTCTACCTCAAAAATGTTTAAGTCCCGGTATTTGAGCTATGTTGAGGTTGGGTCGCAACCATAATTTTCTCCTTTTATTTTTGTGATCAGGCTCAGTCACACTATTGAGGGTTCGGTTTTAACTGTCAGGATATTTATAAATGTATCTGTTAATGGCACTTTTCAAGATTGTTTCTTTCATTGCAGGTGAGCGATCGCAGCTGATTTTGGTAATTTTAAAAAGTATTCAGGTAAGCGGTAGCTTCAGTTAGATCCGAGAGTAGCGAAAACGAAGTCTGAGTAGCCGAAGCCAGCGTAACCACATTTGTGCAGGTTGTTCAAAGAAGGTGAAAATATCACCGAAACCTAAATTAGTTTTGTGATGGTGTAACCAGTGTCTCTCAGGGGTAGTAATAAATAGGATTTGGCATAAGATATTTACAGGCTTTGAAGTTTGCCAACCCAGTACACTTGTGTGTCTCCACCATACATGAAACTGACCAAGCAGTAATCCAGAGATAACGCCAATGGGAGAGAAAGACCACAGGACTACTGCTATAAGTAGATAAGGCAAAGCTCCCAAGACACCATCTAAAAGAACCTGGGGATTAAAAGTCAAAATAGCGTAGTGGCGGAAGTCTTTCTTCCAAGAGTGGTGCGTTTTTAAATGAAGGCTACCAAAAACGTGCTCGGGTACGTGGTAAAAGAATGTAGATAGAAAATCGCCAAAAAACAGTAATAACCAAGCAACAGCGATAGCCTCAAGCATTTATACTCCTCAAGTAAGTTAAGAAAACCCCACATAAAATATGCAAATGTCATGCTGTCGGCGTAGACATCTGTTTTGTGCTATGGAAGCAACACCTGTGCGTCTCATGGGTCTACGCTCCAGTTAATTTGGCTCAGAGTAGATGTAATTGGGTCAGTTGCAGTTTCATGAATCTCGAATCTTGAATCTCCGATCCTTAATGCAGTCAACAGCAACTCATAATAACCTCCAATTTGACTTCTAGTTCTGGGTTAATGGTAGTAATACATCTAAAAACCGATAAGAATACAGTGTTTTATCATAGTTACTACACAATCTTCTTACTAAGGCATACAGCGCAAGCAAAGGTTGAGTTAAAGTTAGTACAAATTTAGGTTAAGACTTTCTTCAATATTGTTAATTCTAAATTGATTGCAATTAAGCGGCAATTATGAATTTAATCAAAACGATATAAATAAGCATTCTGCCGACGTAACCTGAGTTATCAAGGTAACTGAAGTGGGTTTAAAATTAAATTGAGATATGGCAAATTTTAGAGGATATAGAATTAAGTAGATGCCATATTATTCGACTATCAATCAACAAATAATGAGTAGGGAGCGACGCAATCGGAGGAAGACACAGTGAGTCGGAGAACGAATATTTACCCGTGTCCCTGTCTCAATTTTTCAATTTCAACTTAGTTAAAACTAGCTCTTTCAAAGTGCCGCATCAAACAAGTCATAATAGCTGCGTTTTGACTCATAAGTTACATCATATTCAAAAGCCAATTTATGTTCGAGTTCCCCAAGTGAGCAATATTCTTTGGGAGCATCCAGTTTTGGAAGATTTACCACTTATGGGAAAATTTAAAGGGAAATAACCCTGTGCGATCGCTGACAATGAACCAAGAGAAAGAAGA
>NZ_JBALCO010000117.1:0-57368 GCF_036919595.1 Nostoc sp.
GCTCAACTTCCGAGTTCAAAGGCTCAACTTCCAAGTTCAAAGGCTCAACTTCCGAGTTCAAAGGCTCAACTTCCGAGTTCAAAGGCTCAACTTCCAAGTTCAAAGGCTCAACTTCCGAGTTCAAAGGCTCAACTTCCGAGTTCAAAGGCTCAACTTCCGAGTTCAAAGGCTCAACTTCCGAGTTCAAAGGCTTAACTTCCGAGTTCAAAGGCTTAACTTCCGAGTTCAAAGGCTTAACTTCCGAGTTCAGAGGCTCAACTTCCGAGTTCTAAGCTTGAATGTTGCTGTTTTTGTTTATTTTGTTCAAAAATCAAATCGGATTCCTGTAGCTTGTTGCTACTATTCAGTAGTTGAATTCAAGGCAAAAATTAATGATTTTGGTAAATTAATATGAGGATGTAGGCAATTATCTAAGTTGATGTGTAGGCAATGTTTGCGATGGGCTACGCCTACACAGTTTTAATTTCATCTTTCTCTCAAATCAAGTGCGAGAAGGCAAAAGTAAAAAGGCAAAACAGAACTTATTAAGTCTTTCTTCTCTTTTTACTTTTATCTTTTCACTTACTGACTCCTATTAATCATTGCTATTTTTTAATTTACGTTGCAATTGTTTTAACGATTGATACATATCTGGCAGGCGACCATAAACAGCACATACCTTGAGATATACTTTGTAAGGAAGAGCTGGAGTTCCACAGACAATTTCTCCTGGTGCAACATCGTTGTGAATTCCAGTTTGAGCAGATGTCATTGCCCCATCTCCCATCTTCACTTGATTGACTATTCCTGTTTGTCCAGCTAAAATAACGCGATTTCCCAGTTGAACACCTCCTGCCATGCCAACCTGACCTGCGATCGCACAGCCAGAACCAATTTTGCAACCGTGACCTATTTGCACTAAACTATCAATTACTGTATTGCGACCTACCCGTGTTTCTCCGACAGATGGGCGGTCAATGCCACTGTTGCAGCCAACTTCTACGCCATCTTCTAAAACTGTATAGCCGGATTGTTCCATTTTGAACCAACCAGTCCGGGTAGGAACAAAACCAAAACCTTCTGCACCGATGACAGCACCACTGTGAATGACGCAATCTGCACCGATGTGGGTGCGTTCGTGGATGGTGCAATTGGCGTGTAAGGTGGTGCGATCACCTATTTTAACATCTGGATAAATCACCACATTCGGATGAATCATTGCGCCATTGCCAATTTCTACCCCTTGTTGAATCACAGCATGGGGGCCAATGTAAACATCGCTACCAACTTTTGCGGTGGAGTGAATCACAGCGGTGGGATGAATTTCTGGGACGGGGCGATATGGTTGGTAAAAAAGGGCGATCGCTTTGGCAAATAATAATCGCGGATCTGGGGTCGCTAGCCAGACAATACCTCTCTCCTGTGCAAGCGCCTGTAATTTTTCGTCCTGGGGCAAAATTAAAGCACTAGCATTAGTCTTGCCGATAAAAGACCCAAATTTTGCACCTTCTACGTAGCTGAGAGTACCGTTGCTAGCTTCATCAATGGCTGCTACCCCTGTAATTTCTGGGTCATGGTCTGGGTTGCTAGTTAGGCTATGATTGGTGGGCGCATCACCAAATTGGCGGAGGATTTCGCTGAATTTCATTGTTGGGTGTGTTCAAAATTTATCTACAAAGGATGGTAGCTTTATTTTTGCCGCTTTGTACTAGTTGCTAGTCGCCATTGCTACCCCTGCTAAATACCCAGTTGTCCAAGCACTTTGGAAGTTAAACCCACCGGTGACGCCATCAATATCTAAGATTTCTCCGGCAAAATAAAGACCAGGAACTAACCTACTTTCCATCGTCTTGAAGTTGACTTCTTTGAGGAGGACGCCGCCACAGGTAACAAATTCTTCTTTGAAGGCTCCTTTACCGTTAGTTAAGTATTGTCCCTGAGTAAGTTCTTGCACTAGTTGATTTAAGGTTTTACTAGATATTTCTGCCCAACGATCTTCTGTGGTAATCCCTGCACGGGCGATGATATATTGCCAGAGACGATGGGGTAGATCAACGCCGCGATGCAATGCGATCGCTTTCTTTCCCCATTCATCCTTAACTGCTAAAACTTTTTCTCGCACTTGTTCTTGGCGCAAATGGGGCAGCCAATTAATCAATAATCTGGCTTGGTAGCGGCTTTCGTGCAGAACTCTTGCACCCCAAGCAGAAAGCTTCAAAACTGCGGGGCCACTCAAACCCCAGTGGGTAATTAGTAATGGCCCAGTTTGTTGTAATTGGGATTTTCCGCCCACAGATAACCGCAATTGGGCAGGGTTAACGCTAACTCCAGCTAACTCCCTCAACTTTTGATCGACAATGTTGAAGGTAAATAACGAGGGTACTGGCGCTTCAATTTGATGACCTAACTCTCGGACAATTTTATAACCCGCAAGGCTGCTGCCGGTCGCAAGAAGTAGGCGATCGCATTTTATCGGATCTCCCGACTTCACAAAAACATCAAACCCCCCATCTGTGGAAGTTCTCACCGAAGTTACAGGTGTACCGATACGGAGTTTTACCCCAGATGTTGCCATCGCTTTAATCAGACATTCCACAATAGTTTCTGAAGTATTGGTGACAGGAAACATCCGGCCATCAGCTTCAGTTTTTAGATAGACTCCACTAGCAGCAAACCAAGCTACTGTATCTTGAGGGCCAAAACGAGTCAAAGCACCTCGTAAAGCTTTTGCGCCTCTGGGGTAATTTTGGACTAACTCCTCAGGGTCAAAGCAAGCGTGAGTGACGTTGCAGCGGCCGCCACCAGAAATTAGCACTTTCGCTAGAGGTTGGCGACTGGCTTCGAGTAAAGTAACTTCGGCATCAGGATTGGCTTTAGCACAAGCGATCGCGCCAAAAAATCCCGCTGCCCCACCCCCAATAATTACGATTCGTAACGGTAGCAAGTTCTAAAATTTCTCTATAGCACGTACTTTACTAGGCTAGCCGTTATTTTCACTCTTCAACTAGTTCAAATTGGTCTTTTGTGACACCGCAAACTGGACATGACCAATCATCTGGTATATTTTCAAAGGCTGTTCCCGGTGCTATGTAGCTATCTGGATCGCCTTGTTCTGGGTCATATTCATAGGCGCAAACAGTACATATATACTTTGCCATGTTCGTTTCCCCTAGTAAATTGTTGGCCTTGCTTCCCTATTAAATCCTTTTGGCAGTGTGTCAAAATAGGCACGCCACAATTCTTAAGAGCAGATTAGGGCATGAAAATCATTAAATAAAGGCGTGTACCCTTGGGGGGAAATTTCCGAGATTATCCCAGCTATCCTCAAAAGAAATCAGATTAAATACGCCACCATCTCCTTTGGGCGTAACTGATAATGGCGATCACGATCGCCCCTAGTAGTAGTAGCCAAATAATTCCACCTGGAATAAAAGTGAGAATACCAAAGCCTCTTAGTACCCAGACAGCTACACTAATGCCAAGAAGAATACCAAAAATCTGGATTAATCTACGATTTAAAGAAGATTGACTCACTTAGTTTTCCTCTCAACTCAACAGAGATTACACTTGATATTGACAAGAAGATATGAACTTACGATGATTTTGCAGTTTCATCAGAAATAACACGTAAAAATAGAGAGATACTATCCAAACGCTGGGGTAAGCTGCTTGATATTAGGTTGTGTTTGTGCCATTCTAGCTGTTAACAACGCAGTTTTTCATCTCCAAATATTGCTCTGATAAAATTAACTTAAGTATTAATTGTGTTAATTGTGATAAGAACTACAGTTTTTACAGTAAAGTGACTGAAATAATTACTGAAAATTCACTATTTATGGAAAACATAGGCATTAAACTGGAACTAAAATTTAGTGGGTTGGATCTAAATCAAGTTTTATAGCTTGTAGTTTCAACTCCGTTAGGTGGATGAGTTGAGGAGTAACTAAAATCATTATGTCTGCATCTTCTTATATATCAGACTCAATTATTGCAGGTTCAGATATGGCTTGGAGTCAAGACAAGCAAAGGTTACTGGTACAAGGTGAAATTTTGGTAGAAACGCGATCGCACAAGATGTGGGGTGGCGCTGTCACAGCCTGGATGTATTTGCCGATGGTGCGATCGCAAGTTTGGCAGCAATTAACTGATTATCCCCGGTGGGTGCAATATTTTCCTGACATCACTAAAAGCGAAGTGATGTACAGAGGTGAAGTGAAACACCTGTATCAAGCAGCACAGAAAGCCTTTTTCTTTTTCACTGCTCAAGTTGAAATTTACCTCAACGTCATGGAAGTGCTGGGGCAGCAAATCCAATTTCGCATGGAAAAAGGGACTTTTGAGGACTTCCACGCCAATTTAGAATTAAAAGATTGTGGTGATGGCACAATACTTGCTTATACTGTGCAAGCTACACCTCTTATACCGATTCCATCAATTTTTATTCAACAAGCAATGAATTTAGAGTTGCCTGCAAATATGCGTAAAATGCGACAAGTGCTTTGTAAGAATTAGTAAAAGTAATGTCACAAAAAACGCAAAGACGCATTTATTTAACTTTGCGTCTTTGCGGGAGGTTATTACTTACTGAATTAGCTAGTAAATACCTCAACAGGTAGGCGACTAAAAGAAAGACGCTCATTTTGCACATCTACAAAAATAGTGTTGCCGTCGTTGAATTCGCCGCGCAAGATGGCTTTGGCAATTTGAGTTTCTAACTCCCGCTGAATCGCCCGCTTCAGTGGACGTGCCCCATATACGGGGTCATAGCCTACTTCTGCTAAAAAGTCAAGTGCTGCATCCGAGAGCTTGAGGGATATTTTGCGATCGCTCAGTCTTTGCCGCAATCTTTCCACTTGCAACAGCACAATTTGCCGCAATTCCTTCTTATCTAAACCGTGGAAGATGATGATTTCGTCAATGCGGTTCAGGAACTCTGGACGGAAGCTATTCCGCATCGCCTCCATGACTCGACGGCGCATTTCGTCGTAGTGGGCGTTATCTCCGGCGATATCAAGAATGTATTGCGAACCGATGTTGCTGGTCATGATGATAATAGCGTTCTTGAAGTCCACTTTATGACCTTGGGCATCAGTGACGCGACCATCATCGAGAATTTGCAAGAAGATATTGAAGACATCGGGGTGTGCTTTCTCGATTTCGTCGAAGAGAATCACTGAGTAAGGACGCCGCCGAATCGCTTCTGTAAGTTGTCCGCCTTCTTCATAACCTACATATCCTGGAGGCGCACCAATTAAGCGAGAAACGGCGTGTTTTTCCATATACTCAGACATATCGATTCGCACCAGCGCATCTTCGCTATCGAACATATACGCCGCCAGCGCTTTCGCCAACTCGGTTTTACCCACACCCGTAGGCCCAAGGAAAATAAAGCTAGCGATGGGACGATTCGGATCAGCCAGTCCAGCCCGCGATCGCTGAATTGCATCTGCTACCGCTGTGACTGCTTCTTCTTGTCCAACCACCCGGTGGTGAAGTTCATCTTCTAAATGCAGCAGTTTCTCTTTCTCTGATTCCACCAACTTGCTGAGCGGAATCCCTGTCCATTTAGAAATGATTTCGGCAATATCACCTTCTGTTACTTCTTCCCGTAATAGTGATTTACCACTTCTTTGAGTGTTTACCAATTCAGCTTCTACTGCTTCTAATTTGCGATTCAAATCGGGTAACTTCCCATATTCCAACGTCGAAGCCTTTTCAAGTTCGTAGTTACGTTTGGCCTGCTCAATTTCCTGGTTAACACGTTCAAGCTCTTTTTTAACTGACGAAATTTTGTCAATGATATCTTTTTCAGATTGCCATTGAGTATTCAGTGTTCTTTGTTCTTCTTTAAGATCGGCAATTTCTTTTTCCAGTCTTCCTAGACGTTCACGAGATGCTGGATCGCTTTCTTTTTGCAGAGACAACTGCTCCATTTGCAATTGCAGAATCTTGCGGTCGATTTCGTCGAGTTCTTCTGGTTTGGAGGTAATCTCCATTTTAAGTTTAGCAGCCGCTTCGTCTACTAAGTCAATAGCTTTGTCAGGTAAAAAGCGATCAGAAATATACCGACTGGACAATATAGCTGCTGCAACTAAAGCACTATCAGAAATCGTCACACTATGGTGGGTTTCATAACGTTCTCTCAACCCGCGCAAAATCGAAATACTATCTTCTACACTAGGCTGATCGACATAAACTTGTTGGAAGCGTCTTTCCAGTGCGGCATCTTTTTCGATATGTTTGCGGTATTCATCCAGAGTTGTCGCCCCAATACAGCGCAATTCGCCCCGCGCCAACATTGGTTTTAACAAGTTACTAGCATCCATCGCCCCTTGGGTTGCACCAGCGCCGACAACGGTGTGAATTTCATCAATAAATAAAACAATCTTGCCGCTAGATTCAGTAACTTCTTTTAATACTGCTTTCAAGCGTTCTTCAAATTCACCGCGGAATTTTGCCCCCGCAATCAAAGCACCCATATCTAAAGCGATTAGCTTGCAGTCTTTGAGGGATTGGGGTACATCACCTGCGATAATGCGCTGTGCTAATCCTTCGGCGATCGCAGTTTTACCAACACCCGGTTCACCAATTAGCACAGGGTTATTTTTGGTACGGCGAGATAGAATTTGCACAGTGCGGCGAATCTCATCATCTCGCCCAATCACTGGATCGAGTTGACCTTTACGCGCGGCTTCTGTAAGGTCACGCCCGTATTTTTCCAGTGCTTCGTATTTGCCTTCTGGATTTTGGTCGGTCACTTTTTGACTCCCACGAATTTGTTTAATAATATTTTTTAGTTTGCCTTCGTCTAGACCAAATTCTTGGAATAAAGCTTTGCCAAAGCGGTCATCTTTAGCGTAAGCCAGCAATAAAGGTTCAATAGAAATATATTCATCTTGAAACTCCTTGCGATATCCGTCTGCCCGATCTAACAGTGTATCCAAGCTTCGTCCCAAATAAACAGAACTGCTGCTACCGGATACTTTTGGCTGACGTTGGAAAAATTGTTCGGTGCGATCGCGCAGTTTTTGAAGGTTAACACCTGCCTTGGTGAGAATCCGAGTTGCTAGACCATCTTGTTCTAGCAGCGCTTTCATCAGGTGTTCACTTTCAATTTGCTGTTGTTGATATTGTTTAACAATATCCTGACTATGGATGATCGCTTCCCAGGCTTTTTCTGTAAATTGGTTAGGATTAGTAGGTTGCATAGGCTTTTTCAGGAATGTAAAGGCGCAGCAGCTTGTTGCAGCGAAAAGTGTATCGCGTCGTTTCCCGCCGTTAGCGCAGCGTTAGCGTTAGCAAAGCGGTAGTGTTAGCGACGTGGGAGCGTCGGAACGAGCGTCCGCAGGAGCGTCACTTTTCAAGACAGGCTACCACTAGAACACCAAGTAAAGAAAATTTCTGTTCTCATTTATAGATATTGTATGAACAGCAGAGCGATCGCCTAGATCGGTGTTCACGTCTTGTAAAAGTCGTATTTTCCCGTAGTCCCGATTTCCCATTTATTGTTGTGCTATATAACTACGGAAACAAACTCAAGCGAATCCATAATTGTCAGGCTGCCACTTTATAAGTACTGTTCATCTCCAAATATTCTATAGTGACTTTTCCAGAGGAAGTAATGCCTATAATCTTGCCAGATTGAGTATCAACCTGAAAATCGCTAGAAATTCTTTGCCCTAATGAAGTCGTAAGACAACGCCTTTTTAAGAAAAAGCGCAAAATTACCAACAACATCAACACGTGCTGGAGCCATATCAGATGGTTTTCGCTATGCGTCCAGCAAGATAGTGAGTTGCATTCTCATAAGTTTACCCGTAACGGCGATTTGGTGACATCTTAGCCGTAGGAGTGAGGCAGCAGGGGGCAGAAGAAGAATAACAATGCCCAATGTTCAATAACAAATGACTAAAAAACAAATGACTAAAAAACCTAAATTTCCTTACCTAGTTGGTTCTAAGTGGACAGCACAGCAAAAAGTAGACGGTTGGCGGCACTTCCAAGTTATCAACCGGAAAAATCAGGCTAAGTGGGTTTACGCCGAAATGGTTGCTGCTTGTGATCCTAAAGTCCGTTTCTGGATAAATGCCAAATTATTACAAGATAACTCCCAGTGGCAAGCGGGCTGGCAAACATTACAGGAAATCCAGGAATTTGAAACTGAGGTGTCCTAATTTGCCTCGTTCCTAGTCAGAGACTGGGAATGCCCATTAGTAGGCTGCCACCTCCTTCACTGGCGGCAGCAAATCAATAACATGTATTTCTAAGTATGAGCGATACATAATGTTTCAATCAGCACATATGAAAGATTTTAATAATCTTAGATAATATTTGGCAATTTAATAATTTTTTACAAAATCAGACTAACTTACTCTCAAGCAGCAATTAAAGGGTCTTGGCTACCGACTGAAAACTACCAAATTATCTGCGATACCTTTCCTGCGGAACGCTACGCGTAGCTTGCTTCCCCGTAGGGGTACGGTGAGCTACGCTAACGCAAATTGCAGTAGTATTTCCGGCATCGGTCTGCATATAGTTCTGTTTACCCTTGATGCTGCGCCCCAATCCCTGAAAACACCTTGTAATACCATCAGCTAATTCTATGAAAAGCATTCAAAAAAGCCAATTGAATATTTTTTATATTGTCACTATTTTTATAAAAGTAAGTAATAAAAACTATTTTTTAAGGTTTTTTAGAGCTATTTTAGGCTTTGAAAACAATTAAAATCCAAATAAGCAGAATTAAGCTCTAATTCATTGAAAAAGACCGTTTTACAAATTAAGAGCCACTTTCTTTTCTATGTAATTTGCACAATAATGACATTCACAGACGTCATGCATCGCCATCTCAGGACAGGTGAAGACAAATTTTTGAGCCACAAGTTTGACAAAAAGCTATAAGAGGCAAACAACAGTGAAACTAGCAGTCTACGGAAAAGGTGGTATCGGTAAATCCACAACTAGCTGTAACATATCAGTCGCCCTAGCTAAACGTGGCAAGAAAGTGCTGCAAATTGGCTGCGACCCCAAACATGACAGTACCTTTACCCTGACTGGGTTTTTGATTCCCACAATTATCGACACCCTCCAAGAAAAGGACTATCACTACGAAGATGTCTGGCCGGAAGATGTGATTTATAAAGGCTATGGCGGTGTTGATTGCGTAGAAGCTGGTGGACCACCTGCGGGTGCTGGATGCGGTGGCTACGTAGTTGGTGAAACCGTAAAATTACTTAAGGAACTTAACGCCTTTGATGAGTACGATGTAATTCTCTTTGACGTTCTGGGTGACGTAGTTTGCGGTGGTTTTGCAGCACCACTCAACTATGCAGATTACTGCTTGATTGTTACAGACAACGGCTTTGATGCTTTGTTTGCGGCTAATCGCATTGCTGCTTCAGTCCGTGAAAAAGCACGAACTCACCCACTGCGTCTAGCTGGGTTGATTGGCAATCGCACCTCCAAGCGCGACTTGATTGAAAAATATATAGAAGCTGTGCCAATGCCAGTTTTGGAAGTTTTACCTTTGATTGAAGATATCCGTGTTTCCCGTGTGAAGGGTAAGACTTTGTTTGAGATGGCAGAGCAAGATCCTTCCCTGGACTACGTTTGCGACTACTATCTCAACATCGCTGACCAAATTCTGGCGCGTCCCGAAGGTGTTGTACCTAACGACACACCAGATCGTGAGCTGTTCTCTTTGTTGTCTGATTTTTATCTAAATCCGGGTAAACCCCAGGTTCCTAATTCAGAAGAGGAACTAGACTTGATGATTGTATAAATCACCAAGTTCTCAGGATGGGGGACAATAATATGGCTTTCTTTCACAGCTTTACAGATTCAATAAAGCAAAAGTGGTTGCAATTTTTCCAGAATAATCGGGACTGGATTACCCTGCACATGGAAGTGGAATCAGTGTACACCCCTGATGGCGGGAAGCGACCACCTTCTTACCTCATCCTGGGAGTTCTTAACGCCCTAGAGCCAAAGCTAGCGCAGTTAATGTTGCCCTTTGCCAAACTTAATCCTGACGCCGATACCCTGATTGAGGTGCTGGATTTGCATTTTGACCCAGATTTTGCTCTTGGTAACCGCTTCCTCATTAACCCAGAACCGGAAAAATACGTAGAAGAAGCAGCAGTTGTCATTGAGAAAAAGCCCGAAGATGAAACATTGACACATTCTCATACAAACGGCATTGGGTCGGTGGCGGTAGTTCAAGAGTTGGTAATCCTGGATTCCGATGAGCAAAGCCTGGGAATCAGCGAGTTGGAGGAAACCGAAAATGGCTTTGGCGATATTTCCTTATCCAATGGACACGACTCAAAAGATGAGTCTCTCCAAACCTCTAATTTAGAAGCAGATGAGTTTGGGGAAATTAGCTTCGATACAACACCTGCAATCGAACTAAAGCTGGATGACGACCAGGCGCTTGAAGATAGTCCACTAGATGAAAATGCGTTTAAAGACGTGTTGTCAGATGTCTGGAGTGATGAAACAGCCTTGCAAAAGACTGAAGAAAGTAACGATTTTTTAGGGGAAGAACTGCCAGCAGGCGTTTTTGATGAATCAGAAATTGCCCGTCTCTTCCCCAATGCCTAATTATTGCCGTTCCTCGCAATTTTAAGTTTTAGATTCGGGGTTTTGGATTAGGAATTAGGGAAATTGTCGTCAGACAGAGGCTACTTTTGTTGTCCCAGTCTTCAATCTAAAATTGTCAATCTAAAATCTAAAATTGGTTGACCTGCCATTAAATATCAAGGGGAGAAAAAACCAAAATGACTGTCGCTCAACAACCAGAAGCTTTAAACTTTGAATGTGAAACTGGAAATTACCATACCTTTTGCCCAATTAGCTGCGTGGCGTGGTTATACCAAAAAATTGAAGATAGCTTCTTTTTGGTGATTGGGACAAAAACTTGTGGCTACTTCTTGCAAAACGCGATGGGGGTGATGATTTTTGCTGAACCCCGTTATGCAATGGCAGAGTTGGAAGAGGGCGATATTTCGGCACAACTGAATGATTATGAAGAGTTGAAGCGGTTGTGCTTGCAGATTAAACGCGATCGCAATCCTAGTGTAATTGTCTGGATTGGCACTTGCACCACCGAAATTATTAAAACAGATTTGGAAGGCTTGGCACCAAAACTGGAATCCGAAATCGGTATTCCCATCGTTGTAGCGCGGGCAAACGGTCTAGATTACGCCTTCACCCAAGGGGAAGACACCGTATTAGCAGCAATGGCTAACCGTTGTCCTGATAAGGCTCCTGTGGCGGAAACAGAGAAAAGTGAACGCAATGCGATCGCTAAATTGCTCAACTTCGGTAAGAAGAAAGAAGATGTCGCCCAAGATGAATCTGAGTACGTGGATCACCCACCATTGGTTCTCTTCGGCTCCCTTCCCGACCCCGTAGTTACTCAGTTAACCTTGGAACTGAAGAAACAAGGTATCAAAGTTTCCGGTTGGCTACCTGCGAAGCGCTTCACTGAACTGCCAGTACTAGAAGAAGGGTATTATGTCGCTGGTGTCAACCCCTTTCTTAGCCGTACTGCTACCACCTTAATGCGCCGCCGCAAGTGTAAACTCATTGGCGCACCCTTCCCCATTGGTCCCGATGGTACCCGCGCTTGGATTGAGAAAATCTGCTCGGTGTTCGGTATTACTCCCAAGGGTTTGGATGAACGGGAAGCACAAATTTGGGCAGGCTTGGAAGATTATGTGAAACTAATTCGCGGTAAGTCTGTATTCTTCATGGGTGATAACTTGCTGGAAATTTCCCAAGCAAGATTCTTAATCCGTTGCGGGATGACTGTTCACGAAATCGGCATTCCCTATATGGATAAGCGCTATCAAGCTGCTGAGTTGGCGCTATTAGAGAAAACTTGCCAGGAAATGAATTCACCTCTGCCAAGGATTGTAGAGAAGCCGGATAATTACAATCAACTTCAACGGATTTATGAGTTGAAACCAGACTTGGTAATTACTGGTATGGCTCACGCTAATCCGTTGGAAGCACGCGGTATTAATACTAAGTGGTCTGTGGAGTTCACTTTTGCTCAAATTCACGGCTTTACAAATGCGCGTGACATATTAGAGTTGGTGACTCGTCCGTTGCGTCGGAATAATAATTTGAAAGATTTGGGTTGGGATAAGTTGGTGAGAGAAGAAGCAAAGATTTAGATTTGGGTTTGGATTGAGCAACAGCATAATTTAGGGCGAGCTTTCGGGTTCGCCTTTTTTTTATCTCACGCAGAGGCTCGGAGAAGAGGATGAAAGTTATGTTAGATTTGTACACATTAATGTTTACTTTCACGTTTGAAACTTATAACTTTAATTATGGATAATTCAAAGTTCAGATCACATCCTAATATTCATAAATGTTTAATTTCATCACCAGCTAGATTCAATGGTGACTATGAAGATGATGAATTACTGATTGCATCAGCACATCCAAGTATGAGAAATCGAGCTTTATACAATACACAGAAAGATAATGAATATAATGAAAGTCAAATGAGTAGATATTACTATGTTTGCATTTTTGATTTTCTACCTGAACCAGATCAACAAATAGTAATTCCTGATTATTCATTTATTGGTGACATTATATCTATTGCTCTTGCTGTTTATTATGGAAAAAGGTTTGATAATCATGGAATATTAGAAAGTTATGGAATTTTTTGGATGCCAAATTATGAACCAATATTTTCAATATCTAACGACCATGTTGGTATCACTAATCATTTACCCCGAAAAGACCTTGAAATTCCACTTGCATTTGATAAGTGTGAAGCAATAATCAAATTTATATTAACTCGCAATGCTCAATTTGAAAAATTACATAGATACTTCTTGGCTGCTGGCAAATTTTATCTTAATTCACTTCAAATAATGGATCAGGATATAGAAAAAGCATATCTTGATCTAATTACTTGTGGAGAAATCCTGTCAAATTTTTATGATTATACTGATAATGAATTATATGATGAAAAATTAAAAAAAATATTTATTAGATTAGCCTGTATGGGTGAAGAGAGTGATATTAAATATCTAAAAAGTAGATTATATCAAGTCAGGAAAAAATTTAATTTAACTCTCAAAAGTTTACTTAACGAAAATTTTTTTAGTAAAACAGAAAGTAATGATGAGAGTGTAAAACTTCAAGAAGAATGTATTGAAATAAATATAAAAGCAGCTTATGACATAAGAAGTAAGTATGTTCATACAGTCCAAAGTTTTAAACCATATATAGAACAAATGTATATAAGTATAAATGAAGTTGGTGTACCTGGTTTAGAACCTAATGTGGATGACAAAGATTTAAAAAAGGTTCTCAAGAGAATACCAACTTACATTGGTTTAGAAAGAATAATACGTTTTGCATTACTCAGATTTCTTCATACCAATGGCGTATATCTTCATAAAGACCTTGATGATGATAAAGACGCAAAGGGAGAGAGAACTTAATTCAGATGGAAGGCTGTAACTTTAAAGGTTTGAATGGAATGACATACATCAATTCTGCGCCTTCAGGTTTTACTTCTCCGTTTCCATAATTATCTCTTATTTGCTAAATACTCAGTACCACAATGTCTGGTAGCCAGTCGCGTCAATGCTGCAAAGCAAATACCTGCGCTTTACTCAGTATTCCCAAATTGAGTTGTAGTTTATGTAATAGTGATCGCTCTTTTTTAACCAGAGGATGTGAAGCAAAACAAAAGAGCGATCGCTTAAACGTGATATCCATCAAATAAAGTTACAAATAAGATGTGCAATACTCAATCTATTTATGAGTTGCAAAATCTATGAATAAAACACCCTCTCCCGATGAAAGTCAGCAAATGTTGAAGTGGCTAAACCAGAATCGCCAGATGTTATTAGATTTATATAAAAATCAATATATTGCTTACAATGCTAATGGCTTAATCGCTCACAGTGAAAACTTGCGTGAAGTTCTAGAATTAGCAGAAACGTCAAAGCAGATATTTTCAATTTACTTAGTTCCGCGCCGCACTGCTTCTATCCAAATTCTACCAATTCGTTTTCGTACAGTTGCTCGGCATGACTGGCAACCAAATTATCATGTAAAATTAAAGCATAGAAATATAGAAATATCTACAACGATGTTAGTAGACTCTGGTGCTGAATTAAGTTTAATTTCATTCAAAGTCGGTCAAGATTTAGGCTCCGCTTTGGCTGATGCTGAATCAACGTTATTAGCAGAAACCATCGGCGGAAGAGTTGAGTATGTTTTACGTAATGTTGAAATGACAATTGATGAACATAGTTTTATTGCTGCTGTGGCATGGTTACAAACTAATACAGGTGGAGAGCAATTACTTTTAGGAAGAGAAGTTGTATTTGATAAATTTAATATTGAGTTTAGGCAAGCTGATGAACGAATTATTTTTACATGGCGTGCAGACAACTAATTAATTAACCACAAATACTTCTGACAACTTGCAAAAATTCCCTTAGTACAGGTGTCATATCCTCTTGTTGCCACACTACAGCCGTTTCTACTAATGGTGTTTTCTCCTCTACAGCGCGATACACCACACCAACCCTCTGAAGATTTTGCAATGGAGACGGTGCGATCGCAATTCCCATTCCCGCTGAAACTAACCCAATAATTGTCTGCATCTGAATCGCTTCTTGAGTCACTTTTGGGCTGAAATTTCCTTGCTGACAAAGACTCACAATTTGGTCATAAAGTCCGGGCCCCAAATGCCGCGGGAACATGATGAAACTTTCATCCATAAGCGATCGCACTGAGATACACTCTTTTTCAGCTAAGGGATGAGTTTCCAACATAGCCACAATTAAAGCTTCTTGCTGAATGCACTCTTGATTGAGTGTGTTGTCTTCTAAGGGTGGATGGGCAAAACCTACATGGATGCGGCGATCCTGTAGCGCTTGCTCCTGCTGAGTTGTGGTTAATTCCTGCAAAATCAACTCTACTTCTGGAAACTGTTCTCGGAACTGTCGCAAAATCACAGGAAGCAAATCATAAGTTACCAAACTGGTAAACCCAATTCGTAGTAGTCCTTTTTCACCTCTTCCCGTTTTTTGGGTTAGCTCAATTGCTTTTTGGAGTTGAGCTAAAAGTTGATAAGCTTCTTGCAAAAAAACTTGCCCAGCTTCCGTTAACTGCACCTGTCGCTTGGTTTTACGCTGAAATAGTTCTACCCCCAATTGCGTCTCTAGTTGCTGAATTTGCTGGCTTAAAGGCGGTTGAGCAATGTGCAATCGCTCGGCGGCTCTACTGAAGTGCAGTTCTTCAGCTACAGCAATAAAGTAGCGCAGGTGTCGCAATTCCATTTTTTTTATATTTTATAAGTTTCAATTTGATATAAATATATATTGGACATCTGAAAACTACCTACTTATGATACTCATACAGATATCGTAGGGAGTCAGAGCGATGCCAGAGAAGTATACTCCAGGGTATTCAAGCAATGCGACGAATTTCATGGCAAATCGCAGTGTGGATACTCATGGTGCGTTTTTCACGCCTTATCTTCGTCCAGGGATGAAATTGTTAGATTGTGGCTGCGGGCCTGGGACGATCGCTTTGGGTTTAGCAAAAGTCATTGCCCCTGGTACGCTTACAGGTATTGACACAGAAGCGTCTCAAATTCGGATAGCTGCTGAGAGTGCTTTCACCCAAGGTGTCAGTAATGCTAATTTTCTGGAGGGAAATATTTATGCTTTATCCTTCCCAGATAACTCGTTTGATGCAATCTTCTCCCATGCGTTGTTTGAACACCTCCAAGAACCAGCGCAGGCGTTGCGGGAACTGTGGCGAGTTTTGAAACCGGGGGGAATTGTTGGGCTTCGTAGTCCTGACTGGGGCGGGTTTTTGATTGCGCCGTCTACACCAGAACTGGAAAAAGCATTTTCTTACTACAAGTGGCTCCAGCAGCAAAATTCTGGTAATCCTTACGTAGGTAGAGAGTTACGCGCCCTGCTGCGCCAAAGTGGGTTTACTAATATCCAAGCTTCGGCTTCTTATCAATGTTATGAGCCGCTGAGTGAGGCTACAGAATATTTGGCGCTGCTAATTGAGGCTTCTGCAAAGGTGGATCGAGCTGTACAGAAAGGTTGGACTAATGAGCGATGCCTGCGGCGGGCTACGCCTACGATTACAGCAATGAGTAGTGCTTTGCGAGAATGGAGTCAGCACCCAGATGGATTTTTTGCTCAAGCTTGGTGTGAAGTTGTGGGACAAAAGGTTTATTGATTACAAGGTGGTTTCATGAGGAAATTTGTAATTGGCGGTTTGTTAGCACTTTTGATTCCTGTGGGATACAAGGCTGAGGTGGGTTCGTCAAACAGCATAATTTTAGGTTGCATGGCTAAAGCACGAGCGATCGCGCGACAGACATCTACATCAATGCCGCTATATTTACCATCAGTTCCCACAAAGCTAAACCCTGGCACTTCACCACTGACACCGCAAATTAGCTGACCACGACTTTTAATACTATCCCAGCGATTTCTAGTTGCTGGTGCGGGTGGATTACTACCGGGAGTGCCGGGTGTACTTGCTGTTTGTCCTGAATTTTCACCACAAGCAGCGATCAAAAAGACTAGGGGTGCGATCGCTAGAATGAAAGCTGATTTACGCATAAACCTCATAATTACTAGACAATAAAAAATGTATTATTCACCACGATTATTTAATGAAAACAATTTGTTGCTTGTAATATTAAACTTTACCAGTCTCTGTGCTATATTTATTCGCTTTTAAAAGCGTTCTTTGAAGATTTTACTTATGTTTTCAAAAGCCTCAGATGCTTGCATAAACTATCTCAACTAAACTTCAGCTTTCAAGTTTGATTTCAAATCATGCCACTATGCTTGAGCTAGCAATACATTCATTAAACCTATAAAATAATATTAAAATTTAAGGGAGTTAGTGTTCTATCCTTCACTGGCTAATATTTTGATAAAAGTGATTATCGCCTCTTTAATAATGAGCAAGACTCCTTCATAAAATATTATTTACAGCGCAGAATGAGCATCTGTTTTTCCTATGTTCAATGCCCTGTTTGACCAATGCTCCATGCCCTAATTGCATACTTCTATGTAATCAGAAGTATCCACACTAACCTAAACAACTACCCCTAGCAGGTTAAACTAGGTCTGTTAACAACTGCTCCACGTTCCTGATGAGGCTTTTATGGGAGCTAACCTCAAACAGATTGCCAACTATTTAGACAACCTTGGTTGGGACTACCGTTTTGATAATGAAGAAGACAGAATTATAACAGGTGTGGAGGCTGATAACCTAGAAGATTTCCTAATAGTTGTCCAATTGGATGAAGAGGGAAAATTTTTCCGGGTATTTGCCCCCCAAGTTCTGGCAGGAATTCAAGACCATCCTCACAAGGGAGCTATCCTACAGACAATGCTTGCTATTTCCTGGGAAACCAAAATGTTGCAATGGGAGTTTGACCCATCCGATGGCGAAATCCGTGCCATTATTGAGTTTCCTCTAGAAGACTCGATTCTCACAGAAAGACAATTTCACCGTTGTTTGAGTGGGTTAATTCAGATTGTGGATGGTATAGCAATACCTCGCCTGAAAGAAGTGATGGCAACAGGTCTTGATCCGGGGAATGTAGAACTTGGGGAAAGACTGTTACTCAGTATTCAAGAAGAAGCCCCAGGATTGCTAGATTTGCTGGAAAAAGCAATGGAAGCACGAAAAAAGCGAGGAAGTTTTAAGGGCGAGTCAGACGGATCATCACTTAAATAGCTATACTCCAAAGTGATACCCTCACAATATAACTGAAATTTTTTGGGGCTGGATATTATGACATCCTATGCAACCTCCTCTGCCAAAGCGGAAATGAGTGAATTACGGCGGTTGAAAGGCTTACTACCGCCAGAATTACAGAGCTGGGTCACGGTTGAAGGCACAACTGAGGTCAATCCACCCCTGGTTCGTTGCGAAGAAATTGGTAAAGACCAGGTAGAAATTCAAATTGACTTGGTGAAATGGGATGCCCTCGCAATGGATCAGCGTAATCTGCTGTTCTGGCATGAAGTTGCTCGCATTCAAAATGACACAATTCCTAAAGATGGTTGGGAAATGGCAGCACTAGCCATTGGTTTAGGTGGTGCAGTGGGCGAATTGTGGGTACAAGATGGATTGCTTCTAGTGTTAGCTTTGTCGCTATGTGGTGTGTCAGGCTGGCGACTGTACCAAAAGAATAGTGGTGAAAAGCAACTAAAAGAATTGCTAAATGCTGATGAAAAAGCGATCGCCTTAGCGACTCGTTTTGGTTATAGCCTCCCTAATGCCTACAAAAGTCTAGGTAGCGCCTTAAAAACCCTGATTGATAATACTCCTAGTAAGCGCCAACGGTCGAAATATGAAGCAAGACTCTCTGCCCTCAAACGCAGTGCTAATAAGGCAAAAGGTAAATCCAAAACTCCAGATGAGGGCGCACTGTAGAAATCAGAAAGTAGGTTAGGTGGGTATTGCCCACCCCACAAAATACCTAAATCAACATGAGTTCGAGGAACCTCTCCCTGCCTTGAATCTTTAGTTCAAGTCTTTCTCTCTCCGACTCCCAGAGGGACGGTTTTACTGCGTAAAACCTCTTAAAGGTCTTTTGATTGAGATAACTAGATTGCTTATTGAGGGGGCTGCTGCCTCCTTGATTAGCAGCAGTTCAATCCCTATTTCATAAAATCTTACTTTTTTCTTGACTACATCTTTATCAAACTTAAATTTTACAGCTGGTTTAGCATTTTATGCGTCTGAGGGATCACACGCACTTGCTTGACAAACCCCTTCATTAAAGCTTGCCACGTCAAAACTTGATCAGCCGTAGGGGCAAGTACAGGTATTGGGGAGAATTGTTCAGATGCTGCCAAAGGCGTAACAGGTTGTAAAAATACTGAGATATCTGGACTAACCTCTGCCACCAGCAAAGCTGAACGCTCCAACTCAGCTGGATCTGTGTTTTGAGACACAATTATCTTGACAAAAACATTTAAATATGAATCATGACATAATTGGAGAAATTTAGCATGTTCTTGCCAATGACTTTCACCGCTGACACTGGGCAATTTGAAATCCATACCCACAGAGTCTAAGTAGGGGAGAATCATCGCCAGTTGTTCTGGGCGATGTCCGCCAGTTTCTAAGTATATAGGTAGACCAGTTATGGCTCGCACTTGGGGGAGAAACTGCATTAAAAATGGGGCATGAAGAAGTGGTTCGCCTCCAGTTAAGCTAATGCTATCGTGTAGACAAGGTAGATTTTGCTGTTCCACCCATTCGATTAATATGGGTAATGGGACAGGGTTAGAGTGGATTTCAAAGTCGCGCAATCCAGGCGATCGCTCTATCCGACAAGTAGCAGGTGCATTCCAAGTGTGGACACTATCACAAAAGTAACAGTGCAAATCACACAAAGCAAAACGAATAAATATTTGACGCGTCCCTACATTCAGTCCTTCCCCTTGAATGGCAGAAAAGACCTCAACTAGCCGTGCAGTAGGTGTAACCGTAGTTTTAGGAATCATTTGATCAGAGCAACGCGATCGCGCTGCGTTAGCACAACAGCAAGGATGTTTTTTGGCTTCTTGTTCTATTGTGAATCGTCGCTAGCGATCTCCAATCTCAGCCCCGGTAAATAGCAATTAGTCCTTATTACTACTGATTCCAATGTTAGATTAAGTAATTTTATAGGACAAAATAATGTTTGGTAGATTACATTATACATGGCAACGAAAGTGCAAAGCTTCATGACTAGCCAACCGACAGAGGTCGATTTTCCAGTTAATTTCCTAAATGACACGGCTATAATGCAGGTGCCCACGCGGTTGAGTGTGCTGGAGGCTTTAGGTTTTAAACAAACCTGCCAAAGCTTAATCCAACCCAATTCACATCCTAAGCAAATCGTTATTGACTTTCACCAAACTACTTTTATGGATAGTAGTGGTTTAGGTGCCCTGGTAAGTAATTTTAAATACGCCCAGTCTAAAGGGATTGCATTAACACTGCAGAATGTAACACCTCAGGTAATGGCAGTCCTAAAACTCACGGGATTGGATCAAGTTTTTCCTTTAGAGCTTGTGGATGAGGTATCGCTAATAGAACAAGAAGATTTAGTAGATATTCGGAAGACAACTTCCCGGAAAGTAGAGCAGTTACCCACTACTCACCCTTCTGTGGCATCTTGGATGAAACGGTTATTAGACATTGTAGGGTCAGTGATCGGTTTATTAATTACAGGAGTCTTATTTATTCCGATTGCGATCACTATTCAAATTAATGATCCTGGTCCCATTTTCTTTAGTCAAACCCGCTGTGGTTGGATGGGGAAGCGGTTTGAAATTTGGAAATTCCGCTCCATGTGTGTGGATGCGGAAGCGAAGAAATCTGAAGTCAAAAACCAAGTGCAAGGTGCCTTTTTCAAAAATGAGAATGACCCCAGAATTACCAAGGTAGGGCGCTTTTTACGGCGAACGAGCTTTGATGAACTACCCCAATTTTGGAACGTCCTTAAAGGAGAGATGAGTTTAGTAGGCACCCGACCACCTACACCTGATGAAGTGGAACGCTATGAAGTACCGGAGTGGCAACGTTTAGATGTAAAACCCGGTATGACTGGCGAATGGCAAGTAAATGGGCGTTCTACAGTTCGTAGTTTTGAAGATGTAATTCGTCTGGATTTGCAGTATCAAAAAAATTGGAGTTTGGTGTACGATTTAAAGCTAATTTTCAAAACTATAGCTATTCTGTTTAAGAGAAACAGTGGTGCTGTTTAGCTAACTACCTTTATTCACAATTTTTTGGTAACTCCAATCACGAGAATTCTTAAATACACCCCTTGGGGTGTATTTAAGGTTTGCAGTACCATGTAAGTGTCATCCTCTGCTTAACAAGCAAAAAGTGAATCCTTGCATAAATGGCAATATACTGGCATGAATTGTGAGAAAATGTCTTTGACATAAACAATATTAAAAGCGCTGGTTTCAAAACCTAAATAATTATTTTTCAGCCTAATGCAAAGGCGCAAAGATGCTAAGAAAAACTCTGCGCCTCTGCGTGAACTTAACCCACTGCCTTCTGAATACCAACTACTTCAATCGGCTGCACCTCTGGCAACAAACGCTTCATACCTTGCTTAACAAACCCCTGCAAAAAACCAATTTGCTGATTTTGCCCAAATACCTTTTGCAAAGTTTGCCGCAAATTCTCCAAATTTAAACCAGTCCCGGAATCTATCGCTATTTCCTGCTGTTGGAAATACTCAACTAGACTTAATCCTGCTACTCTAGTCAGATAAGCTGCACTTACTCCTTGCACCACACCACCAGCAACAAAGGTAACGGCATTACTTTTAAGAACAGTACTAATCGCCTTTGTAGAAAGTTCAACTAAACCCAGTTTCAGCATCAAACTTCCCATTGTTCCAGCTACGGTTTGTGCCTGTTCCAGAGAAAACTTCTGCTGATAGATATTACCCAAATCCATTACCATCTGAGCATTAATTGCCGCAGTCGCTAGGATGTCAAGGGCTGGTACTGGGTTAGCAAAGGCAGCAGCAGCAGCTATCCACTGATATTGTTCAATAATTGGGGTGGCGCGATCGCGTCTGGTTGCATTCAGCCAGTTTTTCGCCTCAGCTTTCAATAACCCGGCTTTTCTGATGGTAGTTACCCAAACCAGCCGTTGTCCTTGCTGTGCCAAAACTTCGTCCAACTGCTGCGTCAGCTGCTGGATAGCTGGTGCTGGTTGTTCCATCCACTCTTGTACAGAACCATCAGCCTCATGCTTTCGGACTTTGATGGCAATGGGAGAGGCCGCAGTTGCAACTACATTTCCCTGCATCCGCTGTTTCAATGACAGTAAGATGCTAGCGCTTTCATCGGTTAAATACTGGTCTTGTTTGTTGAAAACCAGGATTGTAGGCTGATTTACTACTTTTAGCTGTTGTAGAGTTTGAAATTCTGAGTCTGTCAAATCACCGTTTGTCAGGAACAGAACAAAATCAGATTTTGCCACTTCTGCCAAAATAGCTGCATCTGAATTGTCACTTACTTCTTTAAATAAAGGTGCTGTCTCTTCTAAAGACACTAAATTCCGTGTCTCTACATTTGGCTTTAGCATTTGAATTAAAGTGCTTTTACCCACGGATTTCCCGCCAGTCACAGCCACTTTAATTTCTTGCCTGTCTAATTCCAACAATAATTGGGCAACTTGTTCTCTGAGTGTCTCTAATGCCAGATGGTTTTCTGCTTCTTGTGCCAGTTGGTTTATTACGGCTTCAGTTTTAGTGATCGCACTTTCCCCAGCCGCCCGATCCACGAGCATACCATCTCGCTGCTCTAAACTGTCTTTCGGGCGATTTTGCTGGAATAACCACAAACTACCGCTTATAGCTAAAGCACTCAATAAACCAAACTCACCCACCTGCACTATAGAATGATGCCAACTTTGTAACATCCACAGGGAGAAGGACAGTCCCAATCCTCCCACTAAAATTGGTCGCTGCAACTTCACAACCATGATTCTCCGCGCTTTTTGGATGGCTATTTCTTCCAGAATAGATCAAAATAAAACAAAACCCTACAATCTTTATTGATTGTAGGGTTTTGTTTTATCTTTTATTTGGTGGCGGGAAGTGGATTTGAACCACTGACCTTCGGGTTATGAGCCCGACGAGCTACCAGGCTGCTCTATCCCGCGTCGCTCTTAACTTTTATAGCATAACCTATAGTCAAGAGTTTGGCAACTACAAAAATGATAATTCTCCAATTACTTCTAAACGCTTGTATTTTCCCAAAGTCACAAACTTTTCAGAGAGGCTTTCGGCGGCGCTGGGACTAATCCAACCCATTTGTTGGAGTAAGTGAATAGCAACTGCATGTTTTGCCCGTTTTGCCCCATCCATGACTTTGATTGCCAATCCCATCCCTTCACCGAGTCTACCAATGCACTGGACTCCTTCGGCACCAGCTTTACTGACCAGTTCCCCTGGAGTTAAGCGCATTAGTTCCGTATCAAATTCTCCATCTCCTGCTACCATAGCGGGGTGATGAGTCATAGCACGGACGATGCGCTCCATATCCAAATTGGTACTAGAGGCTAGCAACGCATACAAAGACGCCATATGACCGAGTTGCATCAGATAAGTCGGTGCGCCACAGTCATCATGAGCGCTGATAAATTCTTCAGCTGGCATTCGCAGTAACTCTGCTACTTTGCCCAAAATCAACTGCTGTATTGGGTGCTTGCGATCCAAGTAGTTATTCAAGGGCCAATGGCGCTGCTGACAAACGGCTAACATTCCCGCATGTTTACCAGAGCAATTGTACTCCAGAGGACTGCGTTTACCTTCAGGAATTGGACACTGAAGTATAGTCGGATCAAGATCAGCCCGCCAAAGGATGTTAAATACCTGTCGGACTTGATCTATTCTTCCTTTGTGGGAACTTGTGATAATTGCTAAGTCGCGATCGCTGAGGTTATAGCGCTCCAGTGTACCCGTGGTGGTGACTGCGAGTGCCTGAAATGGTTTAAGCGCTGAACGAATAAATGTTGCAGTTTCAGAATTTCCAGCTACGGTTAGAACCCGTCCCCGTTCGTCGCATACAACAGCCTGGACTATATGCTTGGATTCAATAATACCTTCCCGCAGCAACCGGACTTCCAGTGCTGTGGCTTGAGTTCGTTTTCCCATTGTCATGGGTTTATATTTATCACCTTTTTTTTAGTTAGGAGTTAGGAGTTAAGAATTATGAATTATTAACCAAACTCACTGGTGAGTTTTGAGTCCTGAGTAAAGTAAAAAGTACTTCATTTTGATGCTCTCAGTATATGCACCGCTCGGTATAGGCGGTATTTTAACTCAGTACACAGTACTCGGTACTCAGGACTCTTCATTAATCACTCCTAACTCCTGACTCCTAACTTTTAAAACAAATGCCAAACTATCGTACCAATAACGAACATTCCCGCCAAGCCAGCAACGGTAAATTGTAACCGCCGCAGAATAGGTTTGATTTCGTATGCCACAATTAAACGATCGCGGTTAAGGACTTCCTGTGGCTTCGTCCAAGTTTGGCCGTCATACCAGCCGGACTCTTCATAAAATACTGTGGGACTGCAAAGGCGATCGCACACGTAAAACCAGCCTAAGTACAACCTTACCAGTGCCAGCACTACTCCGACACTCGCTCCTGCTGCACCACAAACGATAAAATGTGCAATATACTTATGGGGAGGAAAACTTGCCGCAGCGACAGGTCCTGCTACCAGCCAAGATAAACTCCAAATCCAAACAATTTTCGTGATATACTTGCGCCAATTTAAAGTGCTATCACGAAACAGCCAGGAAGTTTTTAGCTCTTCGTACTCATTGAGCGGTTGTTGGTCTGTGGGAACTGGGCAATTTGAAACCGAAGACCTAATCATGTTGGCTTACCCTCACCCTCATCAGATTCTGGAAGGGAAATACGCTCTGCATGAATCCAGAACGCTTCTAAATTATAAAACTCCCGTTCCTTGGGCATCATAATGTGAACGATCACATCACCATAGTCTTGTAGTACCCAACTCCCCTCGACTTTTCCTTCTGTCCTTATAGGACGCCGTTGCAACTCAGTTTCGACTTTTCCTTCAATTGCTTGAGCGATCGCCCTTACTTGCACCTTAGAATAGCCAGTCATCATTACAAAGTAATCAGCTAGGTAAGATACCTCTGCTACTTTGAGCAATAAAATCTCACCCGCTTTGCGGTCTGATGCAGCTTCTGCTATTGTTGCAGCTAATTTTGCGCTCGTCTCTTCAGTTTGGGCGTGGCTCTTTACCACACTTTTCGTCAGTGGGACAGATTGTAATGGGAAATTTCCTTGGAAATAATCAGTCATTAAACCTCATGTGCTTTCTTTCTTTTGAAACAATTGTTTACATTTACTTACAAACAACAAACAATTGATCTGAAAATGTGTCAATAGGTTTTTTTGAATACTAACAAAAAAATAGGTGTCTATGGAAGCTGGTTTGATAATTGGCTGTTTATATTTCGACATCAGCAATCAGCAGTTGCGGATGGTTATTATGCAGCTTTTCAAGTGCGATTCGTTCAGTATAAACCGAGCAATCGGGGGATGACTGGCTTTTACAGGGTAATTCATTAGGATTGAGTTCGCACTTTAATCCCTTGTAGATGACAACTTCATAACCTTACAAGTGAGCGTAAGTACCCTAGAAAACGACAAGCCCTGTCTTCTATACGTAGGAGTTAAAACATATCTTCCACTGTAGAGACTAGCCCTCAATTGGTGGAGCGGGGATAAAAGCAAAAAGAGCTACTAGCCTAAAAGTGGTGTCCCGTAAGTAAGTCCTTATGGATAACTCTCATCTAAGTCACTACTTGAATCACCGTTACTACAAACCAGCGAAATTAGGCTTTATGCGCTGGAAGTCCCAAAAGGGTATAAGAAAAAAAAGGGTGGTATGAAGATTTTTATCGACATACTTACGTTGTCCAAAAACTCGGTGAAAAGGTGGCATTCAAACGGAACAAAACTCGAGTTACAAGAAACGAAGTAACTCACCTAATTACTCTCAAAGAGGTGGGATACTTTCAGTAGTCAGCTAAGAAGAAAACTCTAGATTCAAACCAGGTAGCAAGTGCTGACTTTTCCCGTTATCTCCTTAATTGAGCGATCGCTTACTCTACCCCTAGCCCAAAGCCCTATTATATCGTGATTTATTGTCATTAATTTTAACTTATTGACAATATTTATTTTTTGAAACCCTTACTATTTCGTTGTTTCACGACTTAACGGAAAAAGTCAGATAGCAGGTGAGAGAGATTGAGCAAAGCTGGAGACACTCCGCCTCAGGTCAGAAGCTAATGCCTTGCTGTCTTCTGGATAATTTTTTCCACCATGCTGTACTAATAATTTGCAGGTAACGTCACATATATACTTTCGGCTGTCTACTAAAAACTACAATACAACTGCTCTTGACTTAAACCTCCCGAATTAACCACCCTCAAAATCTGTTGCTATCTTAGATAGTGAGGGTACAATTGCGACTTTCTAAGTTGGTTACATCCTCATGGGCTTTCTGCTCTCGATACTGTAACTGTTGTAGACTGAATTGCTCTACGATCTACCGTCAATGAGTAACACAACGACTCATACTGATTTAAAGCTTGCTCAAAAGCATAGTGTTCAACCGCAAATTGACGACTTTTATAACCTAGAGTTTTAACTTTTTCGGGGTTTTTGTACAAATCTAAAATTGCCATTGCTAAAGCTCGAGGATCTTCTGGAGGAACGATAACTCCGCCGCCACTTTGCCTGATAGCTTTTGCTGCTGTACCATTGTCAGGGACAGAGGCAACTAAGGCCCTTCCACTGGCAAGTAGCACTTGAATTTTTGACGGCATATTGAAGGATACAACATTTTTCTTTTGCACTACCAAGCCAACATCAGCAGCTGCTAACATTTGTGGCAAATGTTGGCGGGGTTGAAATGGCAGTAGCAAAACATTATCTGCGCCGCAGTTTAGACATTCCTGTTGCAATCGCTGTAAACCTTTTGCCTCTCCAACGATGACAAAAACAATATCTGGGATATGGCGCAACTCAGAAGCAGCTTTGACGACGCCTTCTAAGCCTTGGGTTAGGGCAATGTTACCAGAATAAAGTACTACAAATTTGCCATTCAGATTATGTGCTACGCGGAAAGGGTTATTTTCTTTAGGCAAAGGGCAGATAAAATTTACATCAACCCAGTTGGGAATTTGCACAATTTTGTCAGCTTTTACGCCCTTGGATCGCAAATTGTCCACAAACCCATCGGCGATGACGCTAATTTTACTAGCAGTGTGGTAAGCAAATTTTTCCAACACTGTAAATAACTGTATAAGCAATTTATTTTTCAGTAGACCAACGTGAACTGCTGCTTCTGGTAATATATCTTGTAGGTTTAAGATTACAGGGCAAGCGCGTAACCATCCTAAAAGAGCGACTGGTACACAGCTTGGCAAGGATGGCGATGTTGAGAGAATAACATCTGGGCGCCAACCGATCAGGGCAGGCACAAAACTAGTGACAACGAAACTAGCATCTAGTAATACCCGATCTAATAGGTTGGGTTGGGGACGAATCCAAACGTAACTACGTTGAATTTGAACGCCATTTTTGTATTCGTTGACATACCACTTGCCCCGATATTCCTGGTAAATTTGACGCTCAGGGTAGTTGGGCATAGCGGTGACTACGCGCACTTGATGCCCACGCTTCACTAGTCCCTCTGCTAATTCGGTCATCAGTGGGGCAATACCAATTGGCTCTGGATAGTAGTTGTAGGAGTAAATTAAAATCCGCATAAAAAATTAGTCCGAAGTAACCCGGTTTTTTATTTAATGACAAATATTTGTCTTAAACATGATTTGGAGCTTGGAAACTCCTATATTTAATTGTGACTTCAGACTCTTTTTATGTCAGGGATTTTTCTTAAAGATTGAGTAAACTTGGATATGAAATACTTAGGGAATCTGTAAATCTTTTTTACTATCCTGAGCACTATTTGAAGTGTTAGTTTCTAATTGGTACGTAAGTATAAACCCTATGTTTTTCGATATGAATTAAAACCGTTTCACAATATTAGTTATTCAATGAGCGATCGCCCTTGTATTTTCTCCTTTTTTGCTGGTTCAGGATTCCTAGATTTAGGTTTTGAAACCAGTGGTTTTAATATTGTTTACGTCAATGAAATTTTTTCCTCATTCATGGCAGCATACCGCTATTCACGGCAGGTTCTCAATCTCCCATTGCCAGAATACGGGTATCATGACGGAGAAGCAGGAGATGTCACGCAACTTCTCGAAAGTTTACAAACACAACACTTCCGGGAGTTAGTACAAGACTGCCGCAAATCTAATAATATTGTGGGCTTCATTGGCGGGCCTCCCTGTCCTGATTTTTCTATTGGCGGGAAAAATAGAGGACGTTTAGGAGATAATGGCAAGCTTTCCGCTTCTTACGTTGAATTAATTTGCCGCAATCTTCCAGATTTTTTTTTATTTGAGAACGTTAAGGGGTTGTGGAAAACGACAAAGCACCGTTTATTTTTTGAATCGCTCAAGCAACAATTACTGGAAGCAGGCTATATATTAACAGAACGGTTAATTAATGCTATAGAATATGGTGTACCCCAGGATAGAGAAAGAATTATTCTAATTGGTTTCCGAAATAATTTTATCAAGGATATAGGAATAAAAGTCGGTAGGAAAAAGTTACTACCTGAGGGATATTTTCCTTGGGTAAATCACATTTTATATCCTCAAAAAAAGGTTTTTGCTTATCCTTGGCGTAAGTGCGAACCATTCCAAGAAAATTCCATAATGCCTTGTCCTGATGGCATCCCTCAAGAACTCACCGTAGAATACTGGTTTAGAAAAAATAACGTGTTGAAGCATCCCAATGCGGAAAACTGTTTTCAACCAAGGGCAGGGATCACAAGATTTGCTGCTATTGATGAAGGAGATGATTCTAAAAAGTCTTTCAAGCGTCTGCACAGATGGCGTTACTCTCCGACAGCTTGCTATGGAAATAATGAAGTACATTTGCACCCCTACAAAATCCGGCGAATATCTGTGGCGGAAGCTTTAGCCATACAATCTTTGCCTGCAAATTTTGTACTTCCAGAGAATATGTCGCTCACGAATATGTTTAAAACTATTGGTAATGGCGTCCCCTATTTGGCATCGAAGGCTTTAGCTAAAACTATTATTGACTTCTTAGGAACTTGCGTGAAAAATGCTGTTGATATTCCTAACCTTACTATGCCTAATGTCAACTTAAAGACTTACAGTAATTACGGAAAATATCCAAAGCCCACATCCCAAATAAGTCAACAGTTTGTTTTCAGAATAAACTCGTAATAAATGTGGTTTAATATATATATATAAGAAATGTTTTAATTTTTTATAAAGTTTAATAATCAACTACTGGCAGAAGACACGATGGCAGCAGACTATGCAGATATTGATATTGCGCCATTTATCGATCACGCCCTGTTAACGCCAACGGCTACTCCAGAGCAGGTTAAGCAGTGGTGTGAAGAAGCATACAGATTCAATTTTGCGGCGGTTTGCTTGTATCCCGCCTATGTCAAACAAGCAGTCGAACTCCTCCACGGCAAGAACCCAAAAGTCTGTACGGTGATTGGTTTTCCCTCTGGTGCAACGACTTCAGCAGTCAAGCTGTATGAGGCTCAAGAAGCAGCAGAAAATGGGGCCACTGAGTTGGATGTGGCAATGAACTTGGGCTGGTTGAAAGCTGGTAAAACTGAAGAAGTCCACCGGGAAATTGCCGAAATTTGTGAAGAGACTGGGCAAACTGTCAAGGTAATTTTGGAAACCAACCTGTTGACAGATGCGGAGAAAAAAATAGCTGCTGAAATAGCTATGGAGGCGGGGGCGGCTTTCTTAAAAACTAGTACAGGTTGGAATGGTGGTGCAACAGTGGCAGATGTGCGACTTTTGCAGGAATTGGCAAAAGAAAGTGTGGGAATTAAGGCTTCGGGTGGTATCCATACTATCAATCAAGCTCTAGACTTAATCGTAGCTGGTGCTACTAGATTAGGCACATCTCGCGGTATCGATTTGATCCGCCAGCGCGATAACCTGGGAAAGGGTGAATAGTCATTTGTTTCTCGTCCTACCCTGCGGGAAACTGCGGGCACGTCTATGTCATTTCTACTTTGTCCTAACCTAATGACCAATGACCAATTTTAGACTTTAAATTTTGGATTTTGGTGAAGCAGCGCGGTGAGCTAGCGCGCCCTTGCGGTTTCCCGACTTGTTCGCGCAGCGTCTCCCCTTGGGAGAAGCGACTGGCATTAGCGCAGCGGTAGCGAGTATTCGAGCGTCACCCGTAAGGGTCTTAGGCGTTTCCCCCATGAGTGACTGCTGTTAGCGCAGCGGTAGCGAGTATTCGAGCGTCACGCGAAGGGATTGAGGATTCAAAATTTAAACCTGGTTTGAGAGCAACTAGTTTCAACTATGGAAAAATCTAAAATCCTTGCATTCCTTTCGCAAGCCCCTACCTTGAGTATGGGGTTAATCTAAAATCCCAAATCCAAAATTGATTGGCTAATGACTAATTACTAATGAGTAGAACCTACAAAGCAACCGGAATTAATCTTAAAACCCAGGTGCTGGGAGAATCAGATAAAATAGTGACGATTTTGACACCGGAGTTGGGACTGATTCGAGCAGTGGCTCCAGGGGCACGTAAGCACAACTCAAGCCTGGGCGGCAGGAGTGGTATGTTTGTTGTCAATGAACTATTGATCGCGAAAGGGCGATCACTTGATAAAATTACCCAAGCACAGACGTTAAAAACTTATCCTGGTTTAGCTAAAGATTTGGGAAAATTGGCTGCTAGTCAGTATTTAGCAGAAATAGTCCTGTGTCAAGCTTTGAGCGAACAACCCCAAGAAGAACTTTATGAGTTGTTCAATGAACATCTCCATCGGTTGGAGGCATTGTCTAATGCAAATGCCTCTGGTGTTTTGGCTCATCTGGTTCATGGGGTGTTTCATCTTTTAGCCTTAGCAGGACTAACACCACAAGTGCAAATCTGTTGTCTATCTGGGGGCCCCCTTAAGCCAGACTTTACAGACCCTAACTGGCAGGTAGGATTTAGCATTCCTGCGGGTGGAGCGGTTTGCTTAGAAGCTTGGGAACGTTTACGAACAGAGGGAGAAAGCAAGAGGGGGATACAAAGGAATTCATCTTTTTCTCCATCACCCAATCACCCTATTATCCCATCACCTCCAAAACCTGGCTCCCAAACAGTTGTTGTGCATCGGCAAGAAATACCTGTGATTTCTAGTCGTCTGGGTGCTATGGAATTGACTTTGCTTCAACATCTGTCACAACCAGAGATAATGCAAATTGATGGTGCTAGAGATCATAACTGGTTGTCTGTTGAGCAGATTTTGCGCCAGTATGCTCAGTATCAATTAGGTCGCCCTATTCGCTCTGCTACCTTGCTCGACTCTTATTTTGCTGCCAACCATGATGCAACCGTCTGATTTAAATAAAAAAATCCTGCCTTTGTCACCAAGCCTTGTCAAAAAACAGAATGGGGCATTAGATCCTCCAGTCAAGAATCACTTGAGTGCCGTTTCCAACTGCACACCTAGTCAAATCAATAGCCAAGAAATGTCTCCAAAAGACGTTTCTAAAAACGAGCAAAGTTGGACAGAGGAGATTCCAAAAACTGATGTTCATAATCAATCAGAAACACAATCTGAGGACAAATTAACCACTGCTGAGGTAGATGCCAACGGGCAAAGTTTGCCAGCAGGCTCTCCCCCAGAAAAAGAACCACCGAAATTAGATGGCTCTGGTTCAGGTTCAGAAGCTGTTTTAGGAAATGTCAAACAGAAGGGGTTTTTGCCCGTATTTAAAAACCTTAATTTCCTGGCTCTTTGGGGTGGTCAAGTTTTCTCCCAACTAGCAGATAAAGTTTATTTGGTGCTGATGATTGCCTTGATTAATACTCAGTTTCAAGCAAGTAATCAGAGTATTAGTGGTTGGGTATCAGTCTTGATGATGGCTTTTACTATTCCAGCCGTATTGTTTGGTTCCGTTGCTGGTGTGTTTGTTGATCGCTGGTCGAAAAAGGCTGTGCTAGTGGCAACGAATATTTGGCGCGGCATCCTGGTTTTGTCAATTCCCTTCCTGCTGTGGTTAACTCATGATTGGAAACCCATAGGAGTGCTGCCAGTGGGTTTTTTAATCATCCTGGGTGTGACTTTTTTAGTTTCCACACTGACGCAGTTTTTTGCACCTGCAGAACAGGCGGCAATTCCTTTGATAGTAGAAGAACAGCATTTGCTCTCGGCAAATTCGCTTTACACGACAACGATGATGGCATCGGTGATTGTTGGGTTTGCCGTCGGGGAACCATTGTTAGCGATCGCTGATGGACTTTGGCTGCAAATTGGTGGTAATGGTAGTTTGGGCAAAGAACTTTTAGTAGGTGGTAGTTATGCGATCGCAGGAATAATTTTATTCCTCTTGGCAACTAACGAAAAACACCACGACCCCGATACAGAATTCCCTCATGTATTCTCTGACTTGCGGGATGGTTTTGCCTATCTCAAAGCAAATCATCGCGTCCGCAATGCTTTGCTTCAGCTGATTATCTTGTTTTCTGTGTTTGCAGCATTAACTGTTCTAGCTGTTCGCATGGCAGAAATAATTCCTAACATGAAAGCCTCCCAGTTCGGCTTTTTACTAGCATCTGGCGGTGTTGGCATTGCTGCTGGAGCAACAATTCTCGGTCAATTTGGTCAACGCTTCTCCTATAGGCAACTAAGTCTGTGCGGTTGTATGGGCATGGCAGCATCCCTGATTGGTCTATCAGTATTTACAACCCAATTGTGGCTAGTCCTGTTACTAGTAGCGCTATTGGGTATTTTTGGGGCGCTAGTAGGTATTCCCATGCAAACAGCGATTCAAACAGAAACACCTCCAGAAATGCGTGGTAAAGTCTTTGGCTTGCAGAACAATGTAATTAATATTGCTCTCTCCTTACCTTTGGCATTAACAGGTGTAGCAGAAACCTTTTTGGGATTACAGGTAGTTTTTTTGGGATTAGCAGCGATCGTCTTTTCAGGAGGTATATTAACCTGGTATAACTCACATAAGTAGTTATTAGCTAACAGGAGTTATTATTCATTACCTTGAAGTAATTACTAATTTCCTTAAAGCTTTTGTGTTCATGGTAAACTGTGGTCAGTGAAAATTTATCACATACTTGCGGGATATCAATCTGACATTAGTCAGAATAAGTTGTTTAAATATCATAAATTAACAACTTATAAGTAGAAGAAATAAAGCCATAAATCCACTGGTTTAATCAGCTTAAAATAGGCTGCTTAAACTATATTGTGGTGAAAATCTGTAAGAATAAAAAAAACCAGCAAGTATAGCTAGATAAAATAAAAATCACAAAGGACACACAAGTAATAGATTAAACCCGCTTTTCTTACAGCTAAATAAAGAATGCGTATAGCCTGGATTGGAAAAAAATCACCCTTTTGCGGGAATGTCACCTATAGTCGAGAAATTACAAATGCCTTACTAGATAGGGGACATCAAGTTAGCTTTCTTCACTTCGCCCAGGAAGAGTCTGAACCTGACAATTGGCCAAATCTTCGAGAGGTTTCCCTCCCTTTCATTTACAAGTCCCAGGTTTATACAATTCCCACTTTTAAAGCCACCAAAGTTTTAACGGAGTCGCTGCGGGAAATCAAGCCAGATATAGTCCATGCTTCATTGACGCTATCTCCTTTAGACTTTCTTCTACCGGAAATCTGTGAGGAACTGAGGTTGCCCCTAATTGCCACTTTTCACACACCGTTTGCTGGCAAGGGGGCAAAGCTGATATCGGGAACACAACTTTTGGCTTATCAGCTCTACGCGCCTTTTTTAGTTAATTATGATCGCGTGATTGTATTTTCCCAAATTCAGCGAGAATTATTGGCACGGATGGGCGTGAGAGAAGAAAATATTGCCGTAATTCCTAACGGTGTTGATACCGCCAAGTATTCTCCAGGACTTTCTAAAGTCAAAGCAGAATTTAAAGCCGAACGCTTGTTTGTCTATCAGGGTCGAATAGCACCAGAGAAAAATGTCGAAGCCCTCCTCCGGGCTTGGAAGCAGTCTGCAATGGGGCTTGGTAGTAAGTTGCTAATTGTTGGCGACGGCCCTTTGAAGTCTTCTTTAGAGCCGTTTTTTGGCTCAGAGTACGGCATTAGGTGGTTGGGATTTGTTGCTGATGAAGACCGACGCATCGAAATTTTGCGGGGCGCAGATGTTTTTGTTTTGCCTTCATTGGTAGAGGGTTTGTCCCTATCTCTGTTAGAAGGAATGGCATGTGGGTTGGCTTGTTTAGCAACAGACGTGGGTGCAGATGGAGAAGTATTGGAAAAGGGCGCAGGTGTAGTTATTAGTACCAAAACAGCGCGATCGCAATTAAGAACCCTCTTGCCAGTGTTGCAAGACCATCCGGAGTTAACAACCTTACTGGGGCAAAAAGCCAGACAGCGTGTATTAGACCGCTATACCCTTAGTAAGAATATTAGTCTACTCGAAGAACTTTATAAAGAAGTTTTAGCACAGCGACCTCTACCACTAAGTCGCAGAGCTTAGAGGATGTTTGAAACAGTATTGGGCGAATAGAATTCACTACTACACAAACGAAGTCCACTTTCTTATAAGTGATGATATTGATCAATTAATCTTTGAATTATCCACCAAAAACCATCCTAAACTGGTTGGCTGTTCATAAACCCGTTTTAAAGTATTTACATCTCTGGCAGAAATAGGCGACGGGTTACGAACTTGAGAAAAATATAGTGCATCGGTTTGTAGCGGACTATGGCCCCAAATTCCCAATGCATGACCAAATTCGTGGCGGGCGGCTGCAATGAGATACTCACCTGTTTGACTGGGGCTTAAAAAGATGGTGAAGCGGTGGGATAAAACTTTGTTGCTGGTGTATAACTCGTAAATAGTTTGTGCTGATCGCGCCCGGGGTATATTACTACCAGGGGAAATTTGTAGAGGTGGCGCTTTTCGCACAATTGTAATATCAGCAATTTCTGGCTGTTCGACTACTATCAAAGGCAAATAAGTACTCCATTCTTGCACACCCTGCAAGACACCGTTAACCCATGCTTGAGCTTGTTTTTCACTGATGGCTTTTGGTGGTTCTACGTAAACTTGAACGGGAAATTGTGACCAGACCAAATAACCAACTTGGGTTGTTGTGATTTGGGAAAAGTAGTCACCACTGTTAGTGCTATCTTGCCACTGTACAAGTGTGGGCGGTAAGGAATGGGGTTTTGGGGAAGATGAGGGAGGGAGAGAGATTATTAAGCCTGAATATACAGATTTTAGTATTATTGTAAACCCATCGCTCGACTGGAGATTTGTAAAAATGATTAACAGCCCTGTGCCAATAAACAAGGCAAGAGCTGTAATTAACCGCCGTGAAATTAAATTTATTAGGATGTTAAGTATCGGGTGTTGGGTTATTTTCCCCATTAACCTATCCTTATTTAGGCAGCCAACCAGCACTTAAAACTACTGTTAAGCCGAGAAAAATTACTGTCAATGCCCAAGTAATTCGGTTTAAAGTGTTTTCTGCACTCTTGGTACTGCTAAATAGCTGGGCTTGTCCGCCAATGGCTCCAATGCCATCACCTTTGGGGCTATGCAGTAAAACCAAGATAATTAAACCAGTGGCGGAAAATGCCCAAATGCCTTGCACGATATTAGTAGCTGTCATGGTAAGAATCTCATTTATAAAAAGTTTTAAAAAAGAGGAGTCAGGGTGGGAAGTTAGGAGTTACGAGTTGGGAGTTAGGAGTTAGGAAAGTCTTAATTCATCACTCTTCACTTTTAATTATTAACTCCTTACTCTTAACTCCTAACTTTTTTACAGCCCTACTTGCACAGGGGTGCGAGTGCGTTGCAGTTCATATTCTGCTGTTTTCAGCAGCGATCGCCCGGTCATTTCTGGTGGCTGAGGCAGCTGTAAAATCTCTAGAATTGTGGGAGCGATGTCGGATAGCTTGCCATCGCTTCGCAGTTCGACATTTGTACCATATCCAGGGATTTTGACTTTTTCTCCTTCCACCAAGATAAAGGGGACTGGGTTGGTGGTATGAGCTGTCCAGGGATTACCCCCATTATCTAGCATATACTCAGCGTTGCCGTGGTCGGCAGTAATAATTGTTGTACCGCCAACTTTAATAACGCTCTCTAGTAGGCGTCCCAAACAGCGATCAACTGTTTCAACTGCTGTAATGGTAGCTTCGATTTGACCAGTATGACCTACCATGTCTGGGTTGGCATAGTTAATCACAACTAGAGAATACGTACCCTTTTGAATCGCAGCGATCGCTACATTTGTAACTGCTGCTGCTGACATGGCTGGGGCATGATCGTAAGTCGCTACCATCGGACTGCTTACCAGTTCTCGGTCTTCTCCAGCAAAAGGTTCCTCCAATCCCCCATTGAAGAAATAGGTGACGTGGGCGTATTTTTCTGTTTCGGCAGTGCGGAACTGCTTCAGACTATGATTGGCTATCACTTCTCCCAGAATGTTACTAAGATTCTGAGGCTCAAAGGCTACAGCCACGGGTAAGTCTGAATCGTACTGCGTAAAGGTGACAAAGGACAACGGTGTGATTTGCTGTCTTTCAAAACCGTTAAACGTCGGACTGACCAAAGCTTGAGTCAGTTGTCGGGAGCGATCGGGGCGGAAGTTAAAAAATATCACCCCATCCCCTGGTTCTATCGCGCCTGGAGCAATTCGGATTGGGTTAACAAATTCGTCTTTTATCCCTAAGGCGTAAGATGCTTGCAAGATTTCCACAGCCTTGAGACCATTACCAACACTATCTTGAGTCATCACGTCGTAGGCGCGTTTGACCCGATCCCAGCGGTGATCGCGATCCATCGTGTAGTAGCGACCGCTGAGGGTGACTATGCGCCCAATTCCTGTGCGATCTATATAATCTTGCAGCAGTGTGATTGCTCTTACACCGTCAGTTGGGGCGGTGTCACGACCATCGGTGATGGCGTGAATACAAACTTCTGGAATTTGCTGGTCTTTGGCTAAGTCAAGTAGTCCGAATAGATGGGTGATATGCGAATGTACCCCTCCCTCAGAACAAAGCCCGACTAGATGCAGCTTGCTATTCCGAGAGCGAACTTCCTGGCAAATTTTGACGAGTGCTGGGTTTAAGGCAATAGAACCGTCTTCGACTGCATCGGAGATGCGTACCAGTTCTTGCGGTACAACTCGCCCAGCACCAATGTTCAAATGACCAACTTCCGAGTTGCCCATTTGACCTTCTGGCAACCCTACAGCTTTTCCTGAGGTGTGGATGAGGGTATGCGGGTAAGCTGCCCATAAACTGTCCACGATTGGAGTTTTAGCAGCAACAATAGCGTTTCCTCGCGTTTCCTCGCAGTAGCCCCATCCGTCTAAAATGACTAGCACCACAGGAGCAACAGGTGCTTTGGTCATAGTAAAATTGCCCTTTACTTTTTGTAATACCCGAATGATACCATTGCTAATCCACGCCGCAAGGAGAGATATGCTTATTAAATTCTTTTATTAATTACTTTATAGTTTTCTTAGATTTTTCTTAAGCTTGTTAAATCTTGTGTATTTTATGATTTTTAAATTATTGATTAGTTAAGAAGTAGCAATTGCTACTTCTTAACTAAGGAAAATCATTTTTGTTTTGCAGTAGCTTTTATAACGCTAAGTATATTAGTAGCGTTTTCTTGCTACTACTACTAAGGCATTATCCAACCTCTTATTTCCTTTTCGTGGAAGCTTTAGCAGCTTTAGCAGCTTTTTTCGCTGCTTTTTCGGCTTCTATTGCAGCTAACTTCGCTTGTTCTTTTTCTTCGGCAATTTTCTGCAGATAGTAATGATAATCTCCTAAGTAAACGCGGAATTCACCATCACGAATTTCGACGATTTTGTTCGCTACTTGAGAAATAAAGTAGCGATCGTGAGAAACTACAATTGCCGTACCATCATAATTTTTAAGCGCTTCTTCCAGCATTTCTTTAGCTGGAATATCGAGGTGGTTTGTCGGCTCATCTAAAATTAGTAAGTTCGCGGGACGTAAGAGCATTTTTGCCAACGCCAGACGAGCTTTTTCTCCTCCACTTAATGCGCCAACTGCCTTAAATACAGTATCACCAGTGAATAAAAATCGTCCCAAAAGCGTGCGGACTTCTTGATTATCCCAGTCGGGAACTTCATCATGGATAGTTTCCATGACAGTTCTTTTCAAGTCCAAGGCTTCAGCTTGATTTTGCTCAAAGTAACCAGGAAGAACGTTGTGATCGCCTAAATTTACGCTACCTTCTGTGGGTGGTTCCATACCCATAATCACGCGTAGAAGGGTAGATTTACCAGCACCGTTGGGTCCCAGAAATGCAATGCGATCGCCTCTTTCAATTAGGAGATTCGTTCCCAAAAACAAAATTTTATCATCATAGATATGAGTTAAGTCTTTAATTTCTACTACCTCGCGTCCACTACGGGGTGCAGGCGGAAAACGGAAGTGGAGAGTTCTGACTCCCGCAATGGGTGCTTCAATGCGCTCAATTTTGTCGAGTTGCTTTTCCCGGCTTTTTGCCTGGGTACTACGGGTAGCACTGGCGCGAAATCTATCAACAAAGGTTTGCTGTTTCTCTAATTCTTTCTGTTGGCGTTCGTAAGCACTCAGTTGTGCTGATTGACTTTCAGCTTTTTGTTCTAAATATGCTGAGTAGTTCCCAAGGTAGGTTGCGGAAACACCACGTTCAGTTTCCACAATTTGGGTGCAGAGGCGGTCAAGGAACTCCCGGTCATGGGAGACTATGACCATTGGAGTAATTAGCCCTTTGAGGTAATTTTCCAGCCACTCAATAGTTTCTAAATCCAGGTGGTTAGTCGGTTCATCCAGCAGCAACAAGTCGGGTTTTTGCAGAAGAATTTTACCTAAACTCATCCGCATCTGCCAACCACCACTGAAGGCACTGACGAGGCGATCGCCATCTTCTAGCCCAAACCCCATCTCTGGTAAGATTTTCCCGATGCGTGCATCTAAGTTGTAGCCATCCAAGGCTTCAAATTTGCGCTGCAAGCGATCCAACTTGTCGATCAGTCGATCCAGTTCTTCTGGGTTAGCCGTTTCCATCTCTTGTGGTACGTGTGCCAGAGACAACTGTACTTCGTTGGCTTCTTTGAAGACAGTCCAAAATTCTTCTCTAACCGTGCGGCTGGGGTCTACTTCAAACTCTTGATTGAGATAAGCTATGTGTAAGCTATTAGGACGAATAATTTCGCCGGCGGTAGGTTCAATTTCCCCAGAGATGATTTTGAGTTGGGTGGATTTTCCCGCACCGTTGACACCGACTAAGCCAATGCGATCGCCTGGTTTAACTTCCCAGTTGATATCTTTGAGAACTTCGCCTGTGGGATAAATTTTACTTATATGTTCTAATCGCAGCATTAAGTTTCTCTCAGGTAGGGAGTGGGTGGTTAAGGACGAAGTACTAACACCGCTTCCAATATTAACAAAAATTAACTATAAATTCGTCGTCAGTCAAGTCTCAAGGGCGCAAACAAAATTTCGCTTTACTCACGCATAAAACTTACCACATCCTTTTCAAGGCTGACATTGTATTACTTGTCTGACTTCTTTGAGACTCAAATCTAAAGCCAATGCTACTTATTTTATACTCAACACTGCTGCCAACCAACATTGATGGTAATGCTTTTAGTTTACCTTTAACCTCACCTTGTTCAAAAGCTTCCTGATCAAATCTGGTACTTGACTCACTATTTATACAATCAATTTGCTACGCAGCTTATGCAAACTCTTCTGAACAATTGGTTCTTTTAGAGTTGAATAATTTGAAATCTAAAGTTTAAAAAAATTTGGAAAAGGAAAAAAAGAACAAAAACAAGATAGTGAGTGATCCAAATAACAGCACTCCTCTGGGAGATCGAGGAGAGGTCTGTAAACTAAATAAGGTGTTCCCTTTTGTAAGTAGAACACTTGTGGAGGGGTTTATGCTAAGGATAGTACCTTGATTCCCTGATCAGTTTAAGCATTTTTTGAGCATCTGATGGAATTAGATCAAAATGGATATGTAGCCTGTTGTTTGTCCAACCTTGAATCAATCTAACTTCGTGCGTAATCTGCAAGAAACTCACTTAAATCGTGCCCGCGCTAGTCTCAGACAAGCGCTGTCTTGGTATGGATATCTTCGCAAGTCAGGACAGCTTTCATCTAACCCAGAATTGGCAGGTTTAGTGAAACCGGAATTGGAAGCTTTGAACTCCACACTCAACAAGCTGGACTCTAGCATTATTAGAATTGCGGCTTTTGGTTTGGTGAGTCGTGGTAAGTCAGCAGTTTTAAATGCCTTGTTGGGAGACAAGATTCTGCAAACTGGGCCCCTGAACGGTGTCACTCAATGGCCGCGTTCCGTGCGTTGGCAGCCAGGGGGTAAGGTACTAGTAGAGTTAATTGATACCCCTGGATTAGATGAAATTGAGGGTGAGTCACGGGCAGACATGGCACGAGTTGTGGTACATCAGGCAGATTTGATTTTGTTTGTCGTGTCTGGTGATATCACGCGCATTGAGTATCAGGCACTGCTAGAATTGCGTCAAGCACAAAAACCCTTGATTTTGATATTTAACAAGATAGACCTTTACCCAGATACAGACCAGGGAGCGATTTACCAAAATTTACAACAACTCGGTGCAGGACATCTTCAAGCAAAGCCTCTACTACCTGATGAAATTGTGATGGTGGCGGCAGAACCAGCACCAATGGAAGTACGGGTTGAGTGGGCTGATGGACGTGTCAGTTATGAATGGGAGACACCACCACCGCAAGTAGACGAACTAAAAGAGACTATTCTGAATATTCTTAATCGAGAAGGGCGATCGCTTCTCGCTTTAAATGCACTGATCCAAGCACGGGATGCAGAAGCCGCGATCGCTCAAAAAACCATCGACTTACGCCAACAAGAAGCCGAAAATATCGTCTGGCAATTTACCAAATACAAAGCTTTGGCAGTAATGCTCAATCCCATCGCCTTCTTAGATATCCTTGGCGGAACTGTTGCCGATTTAGCTTTAATTCGCGCTCTAGCTAGATTGTATGGTTTACCAATGACTAGCTATGAAGCTGGGAAAATTTTAAAAACAATTTTATTTAGTTCCGGTGGCTTACTGCTGGGAGAATTAGGTAGTAGTTTTCTTCTGGGTTTGGGTAAAAGTACGGCTGCAATCACCAGTGGTGACAATCCCAGCAATATTACTGCCTTTGCTGGCAGTGCGATCGCTCAAGCTGGTATCGCCGGTTATGGAGCATACTCTGTTGGCAAAGCTGCCCAAGTGTATCTCGAAAAAGGCTGCACTTGGGGACAGTTGGGCGCTAGCAGCGTCATTCAAGAAATTCTCTCTCAAGTTGACCAGAACACAATTCTGTATCGTCTGCGACAAGAATTAGGCATAAAGTATTGAGAATAAATAAAAATTGTTTCCCATTTGTTGCTGTTTATAAGTGTTTATCAACTTCTATCAAGCTCTTATGACAATTGACTGACATTCCCAATTTTGGATGCAAGATTGAAAACATGACCATCTCTATTAGTGACCACAACTAGTGGAATTTCCTTACCTTTTTGAATCAAAGATGACAATAGGGTAATTCCCACTCAATTTTGCGAAAAAGATGACGGTGTTTACTACCGCCTCTTGTAGTCAGCCTATCTAAACTGGAAATGTGAGCCAGCCCGGTCTTGTTGCTCCAACAAAGAGGGACTGGCATTAGCGTAGCGTTAGCGACGCTCCTGCGTCGCCCGGAGCGTGAGCTTTCTGAGGTCATTGAAAGCTTGCGGTTAATATCTATCTCTGTAAACTAAAGGTGAAAGGATCATGACAACTAGCCTAAACTCATTTGATGCCAGGAAGGCAAATATTGAAGAAGCTATTACTGAAGCTATTACTGAAGCCCGCACAACTTGTGAGCAAGATGGCAGTAATTCTGCTGGTTGTGCCGTAGCCTGGGACATTGTGGAAGAATTGCAAGCTGAGAAAGCTGATCAACACCAAGCAAAACAAAAGAAAACCTCTCTAGAAAATTATTGCGATACCCATCCTGATTCTGTAGAGTGTCTAATATACGACGTTTAACTCTTCCGTAAATCAGCTGTTGCTGATTGCGTTATTTGCTTAATTGCCTCTAAATTAGGCGATGGTATTTCACTTTCCATTCCCAACCACAAAAGATATTCGATATTCCCAGCAGGGCCAGTGATCGGCGACCAAGTTAAGCCTTTGTATTTCCATCCTAATGGGTGGGCTGTTTGCAACACCTGGAAAATGGCATCAGCTTGGTCGTTTGGATCACGCACAACGCCTTTTTTACCTACACGGGATCTGCCGACTTCAAACTGTGGCTTGACTAACAATACAGCTTCTCGGTTAGCTTGAGTTAGTTGCCACAAAGCAGGTAAAATCTTAGTTAAAGAAATAAACGATACATCGACCACAGCCAAATCAGGAATCGGGTCATCCTCCCCATATAAGTCATTTGGTCGTAGTTGTCGTAAATTAGTGCGTTCCCGCAAAATTACCCGCGAATCATTTCGCAACCGCCAGTCAACTTGTCCGTAACCAACATCAATTCCGTAAACTTTTTTTGCTCCAGCTTGCAAGAGACAATCAGTAAAACCACCAGTAGAAATCCCACCATCTAGACAAATGCGCTCTGCTATGGGAATGGTAAATACTGATAAAGCTTTGGAGAGTTTTTCACCGCCTCTAGAAACAAAAGGCGATCGCTCCTTAATATTTATTTGAGCAGAAATATCAACTTCTGTACCAGATTTATCAACTACCTGCTGATTAACAGTAACTTCACCCGCCTGAATTAACCGCTGTGCTAAGGCGCGAGAAGAACATAAATTTAACTCTACTAATAGTGTGTCGAGTCGCTGTTTAGCCAATTAATTAGACTCTCCTGGTAAAATTAAAGTCAAAGCACGATTGATAATTTCTTCTCGGTTAATCAGCTTTTCTAGTTCTTCTGGCTCATAACGACCTTCTTCTACTTCAAGCGTTGCCTCATCAATGGCATTTAAATAGGCTTCTGCTAAGATTTCTAATAATTCTTCTGCCGTGAAATAATAGCCCCCTGCTTTACGCCGCTTATTTTCCCGTTGAATTTCTCGAACCGAATTCCGAATTGAGACTTCCCAAGAGCGAGTCGTGCGATTTTCAGCTTGTTGTTTAATCAGATGCAACAGCAAAATCACCGCATAGCTACGAATTGTCTTGATTATGTCATTTCGGCTCATTTCTGTTAATTCTTCGACTATAAGCAATGCTCTTTGAACATCGCCTTCAACAAGCAAGTCTTTCAGGGTTAATAATTCTTCCATAATCAGCGCCTCAAACATCGGCAACTTCTATTGTGGCGGATCTGGAGCGATCGCAGTTGGTTGCATTGAAGTCTACCCCACATTTACTTATACCAATTTTGTGTAAGGATTTTTTTGATATTTTAAATAGGATAGCTGATTCTTGATTTGAGCTTTTTATAGTATAAAGAGATGAATGAATATAAGATAAATAACTGGTAAAAATATAAAATGTTCCTTTGAGGAGTCGAAGAAAAGCCGCACCATACAGAAATTCTAGATCATTAATACTCATAAAATTATTGGCAAAAATTATTTATATCAATAATAAACATCAGAAGAGCTAGTATAAAATTTTTCCAGTACTTATTCTTGTTGTACTACTAATTAATTTGTCATACAACAAATAGTTTTTTGCATTAAAAAAAGTAAACGCACCTTGCCAATAAAGCCAAAGTGCGATACATATTAAGTCCACTTAGGCGAACTTTATTTGTATAGTTTTGCGATTTCTAATCACTAGGGCTAGATGCTAAATATCCTCTTCGCTCAACTCGCGTGTGATGTGATCAAATGGTTCATCCACAAAAGCACTATTAACCACACCTGCGGCTGTCACCTGTTCTTTAATCAGATCCTTGAGAATCTGGATACCACGAACTGTAGGGCCAATAGGCACTCCTAGAGAATTGTAAGTTTCCCGCAGCCCTTGCAGCACACGCTCATCCAACACATTTGTATTTCCAGCAACCAGCGCATAGGTGGCATAGCGCAGATAGTAGTCCATATCCCGTAGACAAGCTGCATAACGACGAGTTGTATAAGCATTTCCACCGGGGCGAATCAATTCTGGCAGTTCTTCAAATAACTGTAAACCAGCCTGCTTGACAAGTGCAGCCGCATTGGTATTGATTGCTGCTGCAGCTTGTACTCTTGCTGTACCACTGTCAAAGTAAGACTTCAGACTATCGATCGCATTCCGGTCAAAATACCGACCAGCTAGGTCATAATTCTTAATTAAACTTGTTACCGCATCGCGCATTCCTTCTTCTCCCAATCCTTGCTATTTATGGTTTGATATTTATTTGGCTGTACTTATGCACCATTAAATTTTTGTGCTATTAAAAATAGATTCGGCACAAAAACAATTTATCCACTATTTAAGGATTCTATGCCAAAGTTGACCCCTATGTGATGAACTTTCCAGTTTTGTACAGATGATCACCGAAAGGTTAATATAACCTGTAATCCAGATATCTGTAGCACAAGCTACAAAATCTGCTAATGTCTAGTATTTAAGATATTTCTGGTGTGTCACGGCTTGATTGAGATCAGCAGGGTTAGGATGCTTTAGAAGATTCTGGTATTACTTTAGGAAATTGGTAGAGAAGGAGTAACAATGACAACACCGCAAGAAGTCTTGAAGAAAATTCAAGATGATAAAATTCAACTGATTGATCTCAAATTCATCGATACAGTAGGGACTTGGCAGCACCTCACACTGTACCAAAACCAAATTGATGAGACTGCATTCACTGATGGTGTACCTTTTGACGGTTCCAGCATCCGGGGTTGGAAAGCGATCAACGAATCGGACATGACGATGGTACTCGACCCCAACACTGCTTGGTTCGACCCATTCATGAAAGAGCCAACGCTAAGTATAATTTGTAGTATTAAAGAACCCCGCACGGGTGAATGGTACAACCGTTGCCCACGCGTTATTGCTCAAAAAGCAATAGATTACCTGGTTTCTACTGGTCTTGGTGACACAGCTTTCTTTGGTCCTGAAGCTGAGTTCTTTATTTTTGACAGTGCTAGGTTTGCCCAAACCGCCAACGAAGGCTACTATTTCATAGACTCCCAAGAAGGTGCTTGGAATTCCGGTAAAGCCGGTACTGATGAAAAACCCAACTTGGGTTACAAACCACGTTTCAAAGAAGGTTACTTCCCAGTTTCACCAACGGATTCTTTCCAAGATATCCGCACAGAAATGCTGTTGACGATGGCACAATTAGGTGTACCCATTGAAAAGCATCACCACGAAGTTGCCACTGGTGGTCAGTGCGAACTTGGTTTCAAGTTTGGGAAATTGATCGAAGCGGCTGACTGGTTGATGATTTATAAATATGTCATCAAGAATGTTGCTAAGAAATACGGTAAAACCGTCACCTTCATGCCAAAACCGATTTTTGGCGATAACGGTTCGGGAATGCACTGTCACCAATCCATCTGGAGAGACGGCCAACCTCTGTTTGCAGGTGATAAATATGCTGGTTTGAGCGATATGGGGTTGTACTACATTGGTGGTCTTCTCAAGCACGCACCAGCGCTGTTGGCAATTACCAATCCCAGTACCAACTCCTACAAGCGCCTAGTACCTGGTTATGAAGCTCCTGTAAACTTGGCTTACTCCCAAGGGAACCGTTCTGCTTCTATCCGTATTCCTCTATCTGGAACTAACCCCAAAGCCAAGCGTTTAGAATTCCGTTGTCCAGATGCTACTTCTAACCCATACTTGGCATTTGCTGCGATGCTTTGTGCTGGTCTTGATGGCATTAAGAACAAAATCCATCCTGGTGAACCCTTAGATAAGAATATCTATGAACTTTCTCCAGAAGAACTGGCAAAGGTTCCTTCAACTCCAGGTTCTTTAGAACTAGCGTTGCAAGCATTGGAAAAAGATCACGCCTTCTTGACAGAATCAGGCGTCTTCACGGAAGATTTTATCGAAAATTGGATTGATTACAAGCTAGGTAACGAAGTCAAGCAGTTGCAGCTGCGTCCTCATCCTTACGAATTTTACCTCTACTACGATGCTTAATTAAGAGTTGTATCTAACTAAGAATAACAAGTTTTGCCACCCTAGAGTAGAGGGTGGCTTTTTTTTCTAGAGTTGTCAGTTGAGACATTCACTCAGAAATCAACCTTAAAACTCTTGAAACTTAGCTCATGGAAGCATGACTAGACCCATAAATCATCCGAGCGTTAGCATCTACCTTGCCTTGAATCGGATTCCAGTAGTGAGATGCTTCTTCAGGAAGACCAAGTTCTTGTGCAGCCCGCATCAGTATTGATTGTTGGCGATTCTTGACTTGCTGATGTTCACGCACCACTAACGCACGAGATTTATCTGCGATAGACATAATCATAGTCCTCTCTATTTTGGGAATATATAATTTATGGTTTGCCAGTAAACTAATATAGCAAAAATTCTGTAACAGAAGCTACTTTTTACTAAAAATTCTGTTTGCCTTTGCTGACAATCTCAGCTATTTTTTCCTAAAGCTCGAAAAATCTTCATTAATTTACCTTTGATGGCTAAAATCATCTGGCTTCAGATTTGTCTCACCAGGGAGCCTCTACCTTTCCAACGGTAAATAATTTTTTCGTTACAATTATTTACATGGAATTAATCAAAACTTGAGCTATTTTTATGCCTGAGAGTTTAACTAAGCTGACTTATGAGACTTTTCAACAGAGCAAAAATTACTTTGGTCTGGCTCACAAAATATTAAGTTCACGGTTGAGGAACCTGGTGTATCCGACACTTGAACAAAAGACCAAACCCATCCCGAATGAGCTTTTACTCAAACTTCAACAGAGATTGAATCAGTTGCTAGAAGCAGACTGGCAAGATGCCGAAAAAGGCGTGTACCCGGAAAGTTTGCTCTTTGACAACCCTTGGGATGAGTTTTTCCGCTACTATCCTTTGATATGGCTAGATTCCCCTAAAACGTGGGAGCGGGTTCAAAAACAGAATTACCAAGATTTTTCGCCGGAAATTGATACAGATGGTTATCCCAGCTACTACGTGCAGAACTTCCATCACCAAAGCAATGGCTACTTGAGTGATTTGTCAGCCAATTTATATGACTTACAAGTAGAAATTGTTTTTGGTGGGGCGGCTGATCCAATGCGGCGGCGGATTCTCGCTCCCCTCAAGCAAGGACTAAAAGCAATTGATTCGGTTGTACCACGGCAAGCCCGTATTTTGGATGTAGCTTGTGGAACTGGGCGGACTCTAAAGTTGATTCGGGCAGCCTTGCCGCAAGCATCTCTGTTTGGTACGGATTTGTCACCAGCTTATTTACGTAAAGCAAATGAACTACTATCCCAAATTCCAGGAGAACTGCCGCAACTTTTACAAGCCAATGCCGAAGAGTTACCCTATGTAGATGATTATTTTCATGCTGTAACTTCTGTTTTTCTCTTCCATGAGTTACCAGCAACTGTACGTCAGACAGTCATTGAGCAATGCTTCCGGGTAACAAAACCAGGAGGAGTCTTTATTATCTGTGACTCAATTCAGTTGAGTGATTCACCTGAGTTGGAATATATGATGGATTCTTTCCCCGAAGCTTTCCATGAACCCTATTACAAGCATTACAGCAGTGATAACTTGCTAGAACGTTTACAGAAAGTAGGCTTTGAGAATATTGAGACGCAAGTCCATTTTATGAGCAAGTATTTCATTGCTCATAAGCCAGCTTGAGACAATACCTTTTCATTACCTTTTCTTTAAGTAAACTTTATCTAAAAAGGACAGATGCAAAATTTTGCATCTGTCCTAGGGTGTAGAATAATTAAGATGACTCAGATGATTTAGTAGATCCTTCTTAATATTTATTTCGTTGGGAGCCATCTGCGAGGAGAACGATCCAGGGTGCAAGAGTAGGTCAGGAATAGTAAGATTTGTTGCCTATAATAAACGTATACTACTTGTGCAAATCTATGCCCTAGCTAAGTTCAGATAAAACGAAAGGGATTTTATGCTTCGGCAAAGGACGCTAAATAGGTGTCGGAGCGAAGATCAATTACTTGCTGATGTAGATAAGCCAGCTACTCAATGTATAAGAAAACCTATTGGGGAATAAAGTGAAGTTACCTTAAGACTGTTTCCTCAACAAGCAAAATGTCTGAATTAGATGTGCTTTAGATTAAGTGATAGCCTATCTATTTATAGAGCAGTTGAGGATTGAGACGCAGAGTTTCCCAGGAATATCAGCAACAGTTGTGTTGCTTTTGAGGAGTTGGTGATGCTGTTGATCAAAGCACTTAATTGAATTTGCATTTTGATCGGCAGGATTGACACCAACTATATATACAAAGCTTGCAATTGAAATACTAAGCGATCGCTGAAGATTTTCGGGTGTCAACTGTATATATCTCTGCCAGAAAACTTGTGTAAAAGATGTTAGCACAACATCTTGTTTTCTGATACTTTGGTTGCTTTGGAAAAAGAGGCATTACCCTACGGTAGTTAAACCACAGCATAGATATATTCCGAATTTTTGCGTCACTTCTCTGCGCCCACTACCGCGATGACGTGGCACATCATCTGAATTTTGTTCAGATGCCGCCGATAGCCACTGTTTTGAAGCAGGCGTAGAAAGCAGCGCATAGGATAAGTGATTGACCATTGCTTGGCAGTTAAAAGCTAAGGGGCCGAACACCAGACTCGAGACTAAAAGTGAAATGGCAGCACGCATAGCAGATGTCTATTTTGGAACTCTCCACTTCACTGATACTTAGCTTTTTAATGAATATCCGGACAATTAATCAAAAAGTATTCTGTTTTACTGAAAATAAACTCTTCTTATCCCTCGTTTAAATGTTCGACTAATAACCAATTACCAAAGTGATTCTGACGGCCCCACAATGTAACTAATTGTTCGTGGGGATAATCGCGTAATTGCTCGTCGATATGCGATCGCAAAGTCACAAGCTGCCAATTTTGACCTTGATATGCGGCTGGTGCTGTGACAGTGAATCTGTATTCCTGCTGATCCAAGCGGTAGAAAATGCCTTTGAAACAGTTACTTTCCCGAATTAATGCTTTGTCTAAAGTAGAGTCAGGGTACTCATTCCCCGATAGGCAAGGGCAATAACCATTAGCTGGATAGGCTTGTGGGTTATTTAAGTAATACAGTTGCCAGTGCAGCCAATCCGAATGATTGGGCGGAAGATTAAACAAAGGAATAATTGCTGCTTTTGAGCGATTATCTGATAATAAAGCCGTTTGCAGCGCCCTAACAGGTAAATCCCTCGGCTGGCAGTTTAACTCAACACACATCGCCGCTGCCATCCCCGCTGCTTGACCAATGCCCATAACCACAGGTTGTAATCTGGTGGCCCCATTGGCAATGTGGGAGACAGAAATATTTTTTTCACAAACCAAGAAACCATCTGTTGTGGCTGGAATTAGAGAACTGTAGGGAATTGTAAAAGGAGTTCCCGTCCAGCGTCCCCCCCAGCGAATAGATTTAGGTTGCAGTGGGAATTGAACACCAGGATAATGATGGTCATTAGCGTAGTTACCAATAGCGATCGCTTCTCCTATCAAAGACGCTTTGCGATGCCTGCGGCGGGCTACGCCTACGCAAAAATTCCCATGATTAAATATAGATGCAACTCTCCCTCCAGCAATCGGCAAAATATCCTGTTCTCGGACAGTAGTTAGCCCTACTAAGCGGCGGCTTTCTCGGTAATAGGGATGCAGTGCAAAAGCTGTAGGGGCGTGAGGAAATACTTTTTTTGCTAAACCATAGCGATGACCAAGCTGATTTTGGATAAAATGGGCAAAATTTTGGCTATGCCAGCGAGATTCTTGGATGAATTCACCTCTGGATACATCTGACTCTATCAGCCGCCCTACTCCTTCGCCGTAGTCATTACCACAAATTGGCCAATTGATCATGAATCGGCGATCAGGCAAACGTCCATAATTCAAAAATGTCTCTGCTCTATAACCATCCCAAGCACCTGTAAACAGGGATGGATTATAGTTAGGGGCAGGCGGAATTTCTGGGGCGACGGCTTTACCAAAGTCTTGCATAACCACTACATAAGTGGGCGCTTGCACTGGATATCTCTGGGTTAAAAAGTTAAAAGTCACTGGGGCGCTGGGTTCTTCCCACTCAGATTGCAATTCCCAACCCCAGCGGTAAGGTATTTCAGCTAAAGCCAATAAATCTCCTAATTCTGTAGCGTCGAGAATAATCTTGGCTGTGACAGCAAAATCAGCAAAGCGGACACCAGTAATAGAATCACCTTGGCGGAACACATCTATTGGCACTTGTCCAGAAATCCAGTACAGATTTGGCAATTCCTGCACCCAATCGGCAAAAATCTCTGCCCCAATATGAGGATCGTAACTAAAAAAGCTGACCCAACTGTGATCTAATCCTCCGGGCTGTCGTTGTCGCAATTCCTGCAAAAATGCACCCCATAATCCCGTTTGAAAAGCTTCTAATTCGTTGCCATCGGGTGCAGACACCCCAGCTGAAGTTAGCATTCCCCCTAACCAAGGAAATTCGCTTATTAGAATCGTTTTGGCTCCCCGTCGCGCTGCTTGGATAGCAGCAGCAGTGCCTCCCGTTCCCCCGCCAACAACTAAGACATCAGCTGTGTATGTCTGATTAACCATTGCTTAACCTCATTGGAGTTCCGACAGCGGTTCTCAATTACATAGAATACAGACCACTCGTAGGGGCACAGCAATGCTTATAGGTGTTTAAGCGCAAACGCGTTTAAAACCTCGTTTCCAGCCTCTGGCTGGAAATGCTCTTTCATTGCGGTGCCGCTAGTCTTGAGGCGGAGCCTCTCATTAGGCATTCTCAGTCAGAGACTTCTTTTCGAGACACCTCCAAAAGCTTTTTCGCTTACTGACTTTCACCTTAAGTTGACACCAATAAGGAATGCTGTGCCCCCACCATGTGTTGCATTCAAACGAGAACTGCTATATTCTCCTAAAAAAAAGCGATCGCATTCCAGTTTTTATCTCAAACTGAGTGCGATCACGATCAGATTCCCTAAATCAAAAGAGATTATTACGATTTTTATCAATTGGCATTTACCCAACTCGAAGTCGAGGCGGTCTTCAGTTGTATTTACTTTGTCAAACCCTCAAACACACCTCTCAAAGCTGCAACAGCATCTTGAGTCCGCGCCCAAACACCTTGATCTGGGTCTTGACCTGTAAGTTCTCTTGTACCCAAAACTTCCAACACACCTTTCAATTGTTCTTGATGGGCACGATTCTCAAAGTTCACTTGATTGAGTGGCCCAATAGCTTCTTTGACATCATCACCAACCACCTGTGCAGCCTTATGGATAATTAAACCAGTCATTACGGCTTGGTGCTTAATCCTTTCGTGAATAGAAAACTTTTGGTACAGTGTTAGCTCATTCCCATCTATTATCCGGTTTACTTGCTCAACGTACTGCCCTATAGTGTCTCTAGGCTGGGCTGAACCACCACCAAATTTAGAGATGACTTGCTCGATTACTGTGAGATTTTCTTGATCATCTTTGAGAAAGTCGTTTAGGCGCTTGCTAATTTCTTGATCGTTGCTTACAGCAGGTAGTACTTTTTGTTCATTAGCAATTAGTAACTCTTGTATAGCTTTCAAATCTGCTAGCTCTGTAGCGATCGCGCTCCGCTTGGTATCATCTAAAGCTACAACCATTTCTAGACTTTCCTGAAATAATTTAGGACACGATTAAGCTCTCACAATTGTTTGACTTGGCGCATCTTTCTTGAGATATATTATCATCTAATACTTAAAGTCGCAAACAGGCATACAGCGAATCTGACACACGGATAAACTTCCAGAAGTCGAGTAGCTGTTCTCCTACAAGCTGATACTGGGAAAAGTGAAAAAAATGCCCTCCTTCAAAACATGACCATAGGCGATCGCCTTCCTTAAAATGCGATCGCCATCCTTGCAGTGCATCAGGTGTGACAACAATATCGTTTAAGCTACCACAAACCATCAAAGGTACTGAAACTCTGTTTGGAGTAATACTCACGCTTTCAAACAGAGAATGAGGAGAGAGCGAACAATCTAAGTCTTGCTCCAGAAGATGTGTCAGACTCTTGATAGTACATTTCTCCTGATAACCAAACAAATTATAAACCATATCAGTTAAAAGCTTTCGGCGACTTAAAAACTGACAGTGAATATAGTAATGAGCTTGCCAATCAACTGCTGGATCAACACCCACTGCTAATAGCGTCAAAGACTTAACTGTTTCTGGATAGCGACGGCTATAGAGTAGAGCTAGTAATCCTGCTGTACTATGACCAATCAAATGAACAGGTTGATTGCAAGATTTGAGGTAGTCGTGAAGCAGAACAACAGCAGCATCTAGTGAACTTGCTTCATCTTGACTTTGGCAATATTTCCACTCTTGGATTGTCACTTGAGATGATAAGTAACAAAGTAGTGGTTGAGCAAAGTATTGCAAACTAGGGCTTGTATTTAACCAAAGAACATCCGGTAGTTTAGACATCCTGATTTTCCTGTAAATAGAATAAACTCTCAATTCACTGATTAAGAATTTTGTAACGAATAATCCCAAATTCCTATACCTGATTACAGCTGATTTTTCCAGTCAGGCTTACCAGTGTGTCAAACCTCCTGTAAAAACTTATTGAAAAAAATATTCAATATATTTTAGAAAAGCTTACAACATTAGAGAAATTATTGCAAATAATTATTATTAGTCCTTCAATACCGTTTCTCTGTGAAGTTATACAAAAATTTCCCCCGTCTAGAGGTTTAACAGGATTTTGTCTTGCTGACGAGTTAGAAATACCCTTTTGATATAGCGGTTCCCGTTTACGTGAGGTAGACGCGTAGGGGCAACTGCCGTGCCGTGCCCCTAGGCCTCGCAATATAATCTGAATGGGAAGCGCTATATACGAGCGCCCATATCTCAGGTATCTCGTGTATTTACTTAATATAGGTAATTTTTTATATTAATTACTTAGAAAATTTTCTCATATCAGGAAAAATAAACTTTTTCTCTAATAGGACTTACGCACACTCTACTAATGCTTCTCAACTCGATGAGACGCTGCGCGTTAGCGTTGATGGTAGCCTGCGGCCACTACGTATCTACGATAAATTAAGCTTTTTGGCTATTTTTGCGTAAGTCCTGTCTAAATATCTAGATACCGCTTTTGTAAAGGCGAAATAATTTCAATTTTTGATCTCAGCTAGCAGAAATATATTAGCAAAGTTGTTACTTTAAATTTCTCCATTAGAGAATACAATGTCGAATCCTTATAAGAGCAAGAGTTACAAATAATTTGATTATGGCTGGATATACATAGGATTTAAGATTACATCAAACAATGGCTTAAATTTTTTAGTCAGACTCATGATAATTTATTTTCAGTCGATATGAATCAATCCCATTTGTATATACATCTAAAGATAGAGGTTGGAACTATAAATTGGTATTTAGAATTAATATAAATCTTAACTTTATGGATTAGTAGTATCAAGTAAAATCCCTATATTATGTTTAGTAATTGTTTGAAAAAAACTGAGAAATTAAGTATAAATCAAGATAGCAATGTCTCAAATGTTGATATAGCACTTTTTATAGATAAAATTAAAAGTAATATCTGGGTATTTGGTATTCCATCTTGGCTTTTCGGAATAACCGATAGAAGCATAGCTGCATTTGCTGATGGTTATTTATCTCCCTTAGAAATATTTCAGCTATTTACAGCCTCTTTCTTTTTTTTGAGTTGGCTATATCTTAAGCCTGAGGAAAGCTTCAATAGCAATGATTTAGCGCCCAACCAATATCAAGAATATCTTAATCGGACGCAAGCTAACAAGCTTCAATTGAAAAAGCTTCACATGATAAGTCAGGAGTATATTTTACCGTTTCCTTATATTTGCCAAATCTATCATCTATTGAACTTAAAACATTTGGAAACAGTTCATAGATTTAGCCTTAATAATCTTAAAATTATTAATATTAGCCATTTTGAAACCACAAATAGCGGTGGGATAATCAAGTTTAAAACAATATTAGATTCGCCAGGTAATCCTTTGAGGATTTGGCGACAACCGACTGTGGAGGTTGATTTAATATTACATACTCTTTACACTATTGAACTGAGTATTCCAGTCTATAATCAGAAAAGAATAATTGTTATATTTAATGCTTTCCCCTTAAATGACTCAGAACATCACCTATTTATAGACATTTATAGTGACTTAGAGTGGCCAAAGCCATTATTACAAATAATATTGCATTTTGCTTCTTGTTTGACACTCTTTGAAGATTTGCCGTATCTAAGAGCTTTGGGTGAGAAAAAGATAGAGCGTTTATTCAACTTAAGCAGGACTTCAAATCACGAGACAGCGTTGCTGTTTAAAAGATTCGTTGAGCTATATGGTGCGAGTGGAGAAACAACTAAATTACTTGAGGGAAGAGAAAAGAATTAACAGTTAGGAGTTAGGAGTTAGGAATTTGAAACTTATAACTCCTCATCTTAATTTAGTTAAGCACGTGCTAGCAATGGAGCAGCAGCTAGTAAGGTTTTGGTGTAAGGATGCTGAGGATTAGCAAAAATATTTTTTGTCAGACCGAGTTCGACAATTTTACCGCTATTCATCACGGCAATCCGATCGCACAAAAATCGAGCTAACCAAAGGTCATGAGTGATGAACAGATAAGTTAACTCAAATTCTTCCTTTAATTGCAACATCAAATCCAGCACTTGCGACTGCACGCTAGCGTCTAACATACTCACAGGTTCATCGCAGATTAAAAGTTTAGGGTGAGTAATCAAAGCACGAGCGATCGCAACTCTTTGCTGTTGTCCACCAGACAAATCTGATGGATAACGCTCATAATACACTTTTGGCGGTGTTAACCCGACTTTCTCTAGCATCCACAAAACCTGTTCTTTTGCCTTAAGGGGATCGGCAAGATTGTGGATAAATAAAGGGTCAGCAATACTTTGTCCCACTGTCATCGCTGGATTGAGACAAGCATGAGGGTCTTGAAAAACCATTTGTATTTGTCGCCGTGAGGAGCGAATTTCTTGGCGCGACAGTCTAGCTAAATCCTGTCCTAAAAACTCAACTTTACCACTCGTGGGACGAATTAGTTGCAAGATTGTTCGTGAGAGCGTACTTTTACCACAACCTGATTCCCCGACTAAGCCGAGAATTTCTTTTGAATAAAGATCCAGGTTGATACCATCTACTGCTTTAATTGTCTGCGTTTGTGTGTTCAATAGTCGTTCGATAAAGTTAGGTTCTATGGTGTAATATTGCTTGAGTTCAGTGAGACTCAAAATTGGGGATTGCTTATTAATAATTGGTAATTGCTTTTGTTCATCATTGACAATTATCAATTCTCCACCATCATTTACTGCTTGAATGTGTAAAGCTGCTTTTAAGAGCGATCGCGTATACTCATGTTGAGGATGTCTAAATACAGTTTCTGTAGAACCCATTTCCACGATCTTGCCGTTGTACATAACGCCAATGCGATCGCAATACTCAGCCACCATTGCTAAATCGTGAGAAATCAACAACAATCCCATGTTTTCTTCACCACACAGGCGAGTTAATTCTTGCAAAATCTGTGCGGAAACTGTGACATCTAAACTGGTGGTGGGTTCATCCGCAACAATTAATTTGGGGTTGAGGAGTAAAGCTAAGGCGATCGCTACTCGTTGACGCATTCCACCGCTAAACTCATGGGGATATTGATTCCAGCGACTAGCCGGAATATTCACTTTTTCCAAGGTAGCAAGTGCTTTTTTTTTGGCTTCTCGCGTTGATAATTCTGATGAGTGCGCCTGAAGGGTTTCGATACAATGCTTACCAATTGTCATCAGCGGATCGAGGCGTGTCATCGGATCTTGAAAAATTAAGGCGATCGCCTCTCCCCGAAATTTCCGCAACTGGTTAGGCGTCAAGTCAAACACTGACTGTTCTTGAAATGTCACCTGTCCCTGAATACGACTAGACACTGGTAGTAAACGCATTACTGCCCGTCCTATAGTTGACTTACCACAACCAGATTCTCCCACCAATCCCATTCTTTCACCTGGTTGCAAGCTCAAAGATACATTATCAACCGCCCAGCTTGCTTCTTCTCCACTCCTGTGAGGATAAGCAACTCGCAGATTTTCGATACAGAATAAGGCTTTACTCATAGTTAGTTATTAGCCGTAGGCTACCAGCTTTTATAATTTCAAATTTAAGATAGTCTATCAGATTAGTATTAGACCTCCGTTATGCGAACATCTTTATTGTCTTAGCGTAGGCGTAGCCTGCCCTACCCCTACGGGGAAGCAGCTACGCGTAGCATCTCCAAGAGTTGGCATCGCCTTTATAAAAAACTCCACCCACAAGGAGATGGAGTTTCCTGCCGACTTTCGATGAACAACAGTTCTACAACAGAGACGTTGAGGTTGGATCAACCTAATGTATCTACCGACAAGCAATCCAAAGATAGTGACGAGATCCGCCAATCTTCTATCATACTGATTTATACCGCTGGTCTCAAGTTTTATCTGTTTATGTTAAGAGGCAAGCATTTTTACTATTGAGCTAATTAATCTTCATCAGCTTGATATCATTTGTACCTTGCTCAGTTTCTAGTAATTAATTCATCCATTTGTGGGAGGTAATTAGTAAGCCAATAAGTGTACTTTGCTAATAAGCAGACCAACACAAGATGGTTTGAATCAGCATTCATCCAATAAATGTATTAATCATGTTGAATTCGATATTCACCGGATATAGAAAAATAAAACCCTTGGTAGTTTTAACAGCTTTTTTGCTGGTTGTAGAAACTTCTGCCAATGCTCAACAACCCCTTCCTAGTTTTACTTCAGCACAAGCTCAACATTTATCCCGTGACTTGGTTCCATATAATTCTCAAGACTTTTTTAGGCAAGGAAAAGATTCTCTTGAGAGAGAAATTCAAATTCTTAGACAAAGGCAACTGCGCTCAATTAAACCTGTTCTTAAGATTGATTTAGTACCAGAGATAAAAATACCACAGACCCCGCAAAACCCTAACATCTTATCTAAGTAATAATTATCATTGTTCTATAGTACTTCTATTTTATTTTTGAAAAAACTCCGTATATCTGAAGAGTGCGGAAATCAAAAGTAGTGTGTTGAATAAACCACTTTTTCCATCCACTTCAAAAGAAAGAACAGCTATATCTTTTCGATTTTTTAATTACCTGACTCTTAATCGTGACTATTTACTGCAAATATGGACAGTTTAGGCTACATTTTGACTTATACCATTTCTTTGTAAGGCTGCGCTAAATTTTCTTTCTTTCTTTGTGTCCTACCCTGCGGGAAGCCACTTCTCTGCGAGACGCTTTGCGAACGTGTCTATGCGCCCTTTGCGGTTCGTTCCTTATATAGTTTGTGACACGCTGATCAGTTCTAATAGTAATTCTTTAAGAATTCTCGTAACTGCCCAGGTAGGAATGTCAGGAATATTCCCATGAGGGAAGAAAGATGGTAGTGTTCAAGCATGAATCCAGAAGAAAAAGATCAAAAAA
>NZ_JBALCO010000118.1:0-50391 GCF_036919595.1 Nostoc sp.
AGTCATACTCTGCGTATTTTTCTGCGCCAGCGTTTTGGTATTGATGTTCTTACTTTTGAACAGCATCCTGTGGCTTAATTCACATAAGGCGTTAAGTATAATTTCCTTCTCAGCCTTTAGTTCCCAATTACTATTACTAATTAAGTTGGTGAAAAAAATGTGTTTATACCAACCTAATTATTGTAAAAATATACAACTTTTAAATATTTGCGTCTTATTCGAGCCGGAATTTTTTTATTCCATCCGGAATTTTTATTTCTGGCAGGACTTAGGAGTTACCCCAAACTTCTTACGAAAAGCATTACTAAATGAAGGTAGGCTAGCATAGCCTACTGCATGTGCAACTTCTGTGACTTTCATATTTCCTTCAATAAGCAGCTTATAGGCTAGTTCCATTCGGCGGTGGTGCAGATAGCCAAATACCGTAGTCCCAAAAACCTGCTTAAAGCCTTGCTTCATTGTGCAATCATTTAAACCAACTTGTCGTGCTAGTTCGATAAGAGAGGGTGGGTTGTCTAAATGTTTCAACAAAATTTCCTTAACATCATAGATGCAGTCAATATCTGATGGGTTGAGTGAATTAATCTGCAAGCGACCTTGCTTAATTTGTACTTCTTGATCAACTACCATTGCAACTAGTTCCCAAATCTTACCTTCAAGATAAATTTGTTTAGTAAAGCCTTGGTAGGGACATTGAAGAATTTGCTGCACTGCTATTTGCATTGCAGGAGTTTGAGTCCCATAGCGTTCATAAGTCGGTTGATCCCAACGTCTAATAAGATGTTCTAATTCTCTCGGAAGTTTACCAGACGTATTTTCTGTAAAGTAGCGAAATGCATTTGGATGTATGTGAACAGCTACTTCTACTATTCGCTGTGATTTAGCCTCAAATACATCACACTCAGATGCCATCCCACTACCACTCAAAAAGTATTCTCCAGTCTTGAACTCAAGGTCTTTAAATTCGCTCTCTAGCAAAACTGAGAATCTAAATTCTAATGGATGTTTTCGCTCATGACATTTTAAAATTAATGATTTGGGCTGCTGATAATTGGAAATGTCTAAGGATATGCCCTCTCGTAGCTGAATGTGTCGCCAATACCCTTCCCCAAATTGATACTTTCTGGTAATATCAAAACTATCTAAAATATTATTCTGAATTATGTCTGCTTTGTCCAGTAGTTTTAAGTAATCTGCTTGTGAAAGAATAAGTGTCATATGAATAGGAAGTTTTGAAAATTTGGGGAGGTTCTTTTTATTTATATTTTCGAGTGGTTGATTGCTATACTAAATTGTTAAATATCATAATTCAATAAACCTTTTTGATAACGATTACACTAGAATTTATAATTATCTTTTAGCTGGATAACATCTTTTTTAGTAGCAATGAGTGGTTGCCATAAATAAATATCCTTTTTATTTAGTTCATCTGATAATGTTGGTGGATCTATCTGCCTTAGTAAAGTAAAAACGAAAAAAGCATATTGATTAATTAAATTTTATTTTGTTTGAATAAAATTTATCCAATCACAAATTAGCTAAAAATCCTTTGTTTCAAAAGGTTTTTAGCTAGCTCTCTGCTCATGGCTTTGCCAGAATAACTAATAATAGTTAAAATTATCACTGAAGCAAGTATTGAAATGTAATCAATTTAACAGTTTAATCAATTTTTACCAACAATTACGGTATACTGACAAAGCAAGTCTTAATTGAAGAGATGGATTGCGATCGCACTTACAAGATGACGAACAATTTGCTAGGTGATTACTCAGTCTTTATCAAAAACCACATCCTGAAGCCAAAGACTGAATTTCTCCCTGGATATTGCCACGCGCAAATGGTTCGGCGAATTCTGACATTAAAGGCGTAAAGTAGATAGGCGATCGCTGTAAAAATCGTTCTAAAATTTTCTGACGACCTGTGATATAATCTGCCTCTGCCACCCAGCTATATTCTTGACGAATGGCATGGGCGTATTCTAGATATTGGACTGGGTTAGTAGCCAAAATCGCTAAATCTGCATCAAGTAGGACTTGGCTATCACAGTCATCCACCGCAGCTTTGTGGTCTTTAGTGTTCAGAATCAGACGCGTGACAGTAGTTATAGTACTTTCTGGAATACCCAAATTACTCAGCAATTCAAAAGCATAGTCTGCGCTTTTTTGTTCATTATCTTGAGCTTCAGTGTCATACACTACATCGTGAAACCAGGCAGCTAGTTGAACAGTAGCTAAGTTGTTCGTGTAGCCTTGCAAAATATGAATTGTGTTAAGGACGCAATCAACGTGTTTCAGTGTATGGTAGTAGCGACCAGGGGTAGAGTAAGCTGCAACCAAGCGATTAAAAGCTTTCTCAGCCGCTACCTGGCCAACACCAAAGGATTGGAGTGTGTGTTGCCACTTAGAAAATAAAATATCCATAAAGTTTTCTGTAGGCATAGAGTGAGTATACCCATTCTTAATATTGGAAAAAACAGGTACATGCTGTTAAAACAGCAGTAGAAGACAATACGGTTCAGTTAAGGCTATACCTCTTTGTCAAAGTCAATTTTTTTTAATGAACCGCAGAGGCGCAGAGAACACAGAGAGAAGGGAGAAATGCTTAACTGAACTGTATTGCAGTGGAAGACTTCAAGTAGAACCTCACCTTCTAACTCCGTTAACAGAAAGAGGGGACAATTTTCCCCCCCTTACTTGCAGCTACGGTGTACACACAAGTATGACCAGCATAAGTTTTAACTCTTCTAGAAGTTTCGTAGGGTGCGTTATGAACACGCCGAAATAACAAATGCATTCGCCGAAATAACAAATGCATTCGCCGAAGTAACAAATGCATTCGCCGAAATAACAAATGAGTTCGCCGAAATAACAAATGCGTTCCCCGAAATAACAAATGCGTTCCCCGAAATAACAAATGAGTTCGCCGAAATAACAAATGAGTTCGCCGAAATAACAAATGAGTTCGCCGAAATAACAAATGAGTTCGCCGAAATAACAAATGAGTTCCCCGAAATAACAAATGCGTTCGCCGAAATAACAAATGAGTTCGTCATGATTACAACAATTTAGCTTTGACGCGGGAGCGTAACGCACCGCAAATCTTTGGCGGATGAGTGAGCAGGGGGTGTTACCAGCATTGCGGCGACGCGGGGAAAAAGCTGATGTAGAAGCGTTTACACCTCATGATTTTAGAAGAACTTTTATCGGTAATCTATTGGGTGCGGGTGCAAATATCGTCACGGTAGCCAAACTTGCAGGTCATGCGTCGCCAAATACGACAAGTAAGTATGACAGGCGTGGGGAAGCCGCGAAGAAACGGGCGATTGATTTGCTGAATGTACTGTATAACAGGCAAAAAAATGGCTAATGAGAGATTATTGAGAATCAATTGCGCGCTACTCTTTACTCAATCGAGCCTAACGCAGTATTCGGTATCTCGGCGGACACCCTAGTAACTATCCGACCATGATGTGATCCCTATTGAACTTATCCGCAACTTCACAGGCGATCGCTTTGTGGCAGTTTTACAAAATGAACCTATACCAATTCGCCAACAAGATGCGACAATTATGCAACCACTAGCGCAGGTGATTAATTTGGCGTTGGTTGATAAGCCAGAAATCCACTTTAAGAGTGCAGCTGAATTTAAGCGGGCGTTGTTAAATGCATTGTGATGGTAGAGTTTACAGTAGTTTTTATGTATTTAATCTACATCTGTGGTAGGGGCCTTACGCCTCTACGATAGAATATTTTTTCAATTGCAAGTCTCTAGAACAGCACGGCATAAGTAAATTGCTTCTCACCTTTGGCGAATATTCCGAATTACGAATTCAGCGTCATGGTGACAGCTAAATGAAAGAGTCAAAATAGAAGACACAGGCTTTCGACAAAAAGCCTCGCCTTAATTAACGGAGTTTATTATCAGTGGTATTACAAGTACAAGCAAGCACCTACGAAGCTAAAACCCAAGAAATTGCTAAACAACTTCTAGCAGCAACCCAGGAAAATCGTTCGTTTTTTTCTTCCCTGCGGGATCAAATGCGCTGGGATGATAAATTACTAGCTTGGGCGATGAGTAATCCTGGGTTGCGGGTGCAACTATTTCGTTTTATAGATACACTACCTGCTTTGCACAGTAAATCAGAAATTGCCTCACATTTACAAGAGTATCTAGGAGATGAATCTGTAGAATTACCGGCAGCTTTAAAGGGGATGCTAAACTTTGCTAACCCCGACTCTATGCCCGGACAAGTTGCTGCTACAACCGTTGGTACAGCGGTTGAAACTCTCGCTCATAAATATATTTCTGGGGAAAATATTAAACAAGTCATCAAAACAGTTGAAAGACTGCGAAAAGAAAAAATGGCTTTCACCATCGACTTACTTGGTGAGGCGGTGATTACAGAAGCCGAAGCGCAGTCTTATCTAGAACGCTATCTAGAATTAATCCAACAATTGGTAGAAGCATCGAAAAATTGGGCAGTTATCCCGGCTATTGATGAGGCTGATGGCGAACCAATCCCAAAAGTTCAGGTTTCTGTGAAGTTAACGGCGTTTTATTCGCAATTTGACCCTTTAGATGCTAAAGGTAGTGAGGAGCGAGTTAGCGATCGCATTCGGATTCTTTTACGTCGTGCTAAAGAGTTGGGCGCAGCTGTGCATTTTGATATGGAACAGTATGCCTATAAAGACATAACTCTCAGCATCCTGAAAAAACTGTTACTAGAAGAAGAGTTTCGGCAACGCACAGATATTGGCATGACAATCCAAGCATATCTGCGTGATAGTGAACAAGATACCAAAGAGCTAATTTCTTGGTTGAAACAACGTGGTTATCCCCTAACAATCCGCTTAGTGAAAGGCGCATATTGGGATCAGGAAACAATAAAGGCAGCACAAAAGCATTGGCCACAACCAGTTTACAACGACAAAGCGGCAACTGATGCTAACTTTGAAACTATCACTCAGTTATTGCTAGAAAATCATCAATATGTGTATTCTGCCATTGGTAGCCATAATGTGCGATCGCACTCTCGCGCCATTGCCATAGCTGAAAGTTTAAATGTCCCTCATCGTCGCTTTGAATTGCAAGTCCTCTACGGTATGGGGGATAAAGTTGCAAAGGCGTTGGTTGACAAGGGTTATCGGGTCAGAGTTTACTGTCCCTACGGTGAATTATTGCCTGGGATGGCGTATTTAATTCGTCGATTGTTGGAAAATACAGCTAATAGTTCTTTTTTACGGCAAAATCTCGAAAATCGACCGATTGAGGAATTATTAGCGCCGCCGATTGTCAAACAGGAGAAGAACTCTTTTACTCCTAACTCTCATTTCCTTGGGGCGGCAGATACCGATTATGCGGTGGATGAGGTGAGAAGGAAAGGGGTGCAAGCTTTCCAAAGCGTTCGTCAACAATTGGGTAAAACTTATCTACCGTTGATTAATGGGGAGCATGTTAATCCGCCGGAATTTGTTGATTCTCTCAATCCTTCTAATTTCAGCGAGGTAGTTGGTAAAGTTGGATTGATCAGTGTTGAACAAGCGGAACAGGCGATGCAAGCTGCCAAAATGGCGTTTCCTGGGTGGAGGAAAACACCAGCTAAACAACGCGCTGATATTTTGCGGAAAGCGGGCGATTTGATGGAACTCCGCCGCGCTGAACTTTCAGTTTGGATAGTTTTGGAAGTTGGGAAACCAGTTAAGGAAGCTGATGGAGAGGTTTCTGAGGCGATAGACTTCTGTCGGTACTACGCTGATGAGATAGAACGGTTAGACAAAGGTGTTAATTACGACATTTCAGGTGAAACAAATCGTTATATTTACCAACCACGGGGTATTGCTGTAGTGATTTCTCCCTGGAATTTTCCGCTAGCGATCGCTTGTGGGATGACTGTTGCAGCTTTGGTTTCAGGCAATTGTACTCTCCTCAAACCGGCCGAAACATCTTCTATCATTGCTGCCAAACTCACAGAAATCTTGGTAGATGCTGGTTTTCCCAAAGGTGTATTTCAATACGTACCTGGTAAAGGTTCGCAAGTCGGCGCTTACTTGGTAAATCATCCAGATACTCATATAATTGCTTTTACGGGTTCTCAAGAAGTAGGTTGTAGAATTTACGCAGATGCGGCAACTTTAAAACCCGGACAAAAGCATATGAAACGGGTGATTGCTGAAATGGGCGGCAAGAATGCCATTATCGTAGATGAAAGTGCTGATTTAGACCAAGCTGTTGTGGGGGTAGTGCAATCGGCATTTGGTTACAGTGGCCAAAAATGTTCTGCCGCCTCAAGGGTGATTGTGCTGGAACCGATTTATGATACCTTTGTGCAGCGATTGGTGGAAGCGACAAAATCCTTGAATATTGGGGAAGCAGAGTTAGCGAGTACACAAGTTGGACCGGTAATTGATGCTAATGCCCGCGATCGCATCCGCGAGTATATTGAGAAGGGTAAGGCAGAAGCAAAGGTGGCGTTGGAATTACCAGCACCCGAACAAGGATATTTTGTCGGGCCTGTCATCTTTAGTGAAGTATCGCCAAATGCAGTAATTTCCCAGGAAGAAATTTTTGGCCCTGTGCTGGCGGTAATTCGGGTGAAAGATTTCCAGGAAGCGTTAGCAGTCGCCAATGGAACTAACTACGCTTTGACTGGAGGACTTTATTCTAGAACACCTTCGCACATTCAGCAGGCGCAGACAGAGTTTGAAGTCGGGAATTTGTACATCAACCGCAATATTACAGGAGCGATCGTTGGCCGGCAACCCTTTGGCGGATTCAAACTTTCTGGAGTCGGTTCTAAAGCAGGCGGTCCCGATTACTTACTGCAATTCCTGGAACCACGCGCGGTGACAGAAAATATTCAGCGCCAAGGTTTTGCACCAATTGAAGGTGCAGATTAAAGTATAAAAGTAGGGTGGGAAAAAACCCACCTTTTTTTATCTATTAGCTGTATACATTTGATGAGTAATTTAGTTATAAGAGTTGCTGATTTACCTGAAGAATTTCCAGCAATTCAAGCAATTAGAATATCAGTTTTTCAGCAAGAACAAGGGGTAGATCCTGCTTTAGAGTTTGATGGGAAAGATGATATATCTGACCATTTGATTGCTTATTTAGATGGAGAAGCTGTAGGTACTACTAGAATTAGATATTTAGATGAAAAAACTGCCAAAATAGAAAGACTTGCCGTTTTGTCTATAGCTAGAGGACAGGGTATTGGTAAGAAAATTATGGTTGAGGCATTACAGGTTATAGCTAGTAAAAATATTCCAGAAGTTCTGATTCACGCCCAAGAATATGTGAAATCTTTATACCAAAAATTGGATTTTGTAGAAGAAGGAAAAATTTTTCAAGAAGCTGGTATTGCCCATGTGATAATGAGAAAAAAATTTTATATTGGACAATTCTTGCTGTAGGTTGAAAAATCCCCAGTCTGAGTGCGACATTGTTTATTCACATCTGTAACCAATCAATTTCGCCCTATCTACCCAGATCCTTTTTAACAATGAGTGGGATAAGTGACGCTAGTCGTAATATACCAGACACAACGAACACTTCCACTATGCCAAAAGACCCAGCAAATTGAGCGATAAAGCCACCTATAGTTGCTCCTAAAGCACCACTCGCCCCAGCAATAGCAGCAGCGATCGCAAAATAGATAGACTGATTTTTTACTGATGCAATCTCTATCTGGAGATTATTGCTGCATAAGTCAACTGCTCCCCAATTAGCTCCAATGAAAATGTGCAATAGCGGAAACCACAGCCAGAGATCGAGAGGACTAGAACCAATCGTCAGCCACAGCCAGGGGATGACGGCAGTTAGAATTCCACAAGAAATTAGAATCGGACGATTGCCTATTCTATCTGCTAATTTACCCCACACGAGGAGCATTAGCATATGTGCCCCTGCTCGCAGACTGTTGTAGAAAGTTACCCAACTCACATCCAGGTTCAGCGTATCTAGCAAGTAGAGGTTAAAAAACGGGGCACTTAGGTTAACAGCAAACGCCCAGAAGCCGAAATAAAGCAGAAAGACCAAAAAATTAGAGTTTTTCCAGATGCTGCTATCTATCTGATTTTGAGGGGTCGGCATTTGCGGGAGATAGATTGCTTCAGATATTTCACTAGATTCATTTGGTGCTGAGTCTAAATGAATCTCACTTGTTTGAGATAAGCTTGCATAATAGGTGTTTTGTAATTGGGGATTAATATCTTCCTGGAAATACTGACACCACAAGCTCACTATTCCAAAGATAATGCCAAAGAACAAAATCACTCCATAACCTTGGATAGTCCCCCCATACCAATGTGATACAGCTAGACCAGCTATTGGCAAGGTGAGTAACTCGGTGAGGTTGGCAAAGCTATTGCGTAGCCCGAAATATCTACCTCGCAATTGCCGTGGGACTAACATTGCTATCCAACTTAACCACGATGCAGTTCCTAGTCCTCCTAAAAGATGACTGCATACGAGAATCAAGAGCGACAATATCACCAATTGGTTTGAATTAAGCCCTCCCCAACTAAAGCTAGCAATGCCAATTACTAAAATCAGCCACAGTAGCCGAGCAATTCCATGAGTGCGAAGGGAATTCTGAAGGCGGCTAGTGCTGCGTTCAGACAAGTAAGCACCCATCGGCTGAAAGAGATTCGCTAACATGGGGATAGAGGATATCATGCTAAACACCACCGGACTGGCATCCAACTCGACCAAGAAATTACCCAGCAAAACCCCGCCAGTGGCAATATTGAAAACTGCTGCGAAGATACCATCGACAGTGGAGGCTTTCATACTGGTGCGAATAGCATCTTTGGAAATTCGCGGGGTGGGTGTTGAGGTAGGAGTGAGTGTTGTTGATGGCGAAGCAATCTGAGCAATTTCTAGAGTTAGAGGCACACCTGTCTCAGGTTGAAAAGAATCCATAAATTTAATATTTAAGAGTATAAGAAGTTGTTTGAAAAGTGGTTGGCTGTGATTTTAGGCACTTATCGATCCCCTTAGCCCATGCCAGTCGCTCCACTTGGGGAAACCCCATACGCTCTCGCGTTCGCAGACTCGTTGGCAGAGCCTCTGGTAAAGTTAAGGCTGCGCTATGTGCATTAATACTAATAATTATTAATGATTTACGATTGCTATTTAACCATCATTAGCCAGATATTGGAAATCTTCGTGTATTACACTATGAAGTGGGAAAGGGGGGATAAAGTGCTAAACCAGTAAAAGTATTAGATAAAATATTTAGAATATAGAATATAGGTGCTGTATTGGCGAATTGGGACTAAAAAGATGAATGCGATCGCGTAGTGTTTATATTGGTGTTTCGTTCATCCGAAAATCGCTATGATTTAAATATCGGATTAATATTGACTCTAATTGAACTACTTGAATTGGTTTGAGAAGATAGTCGTTAGCACCAGCTTGCACAATAGAAAGCTTCTCTGAAGGTTCACTAAAGCCCATCATCACCACCTGCAAATGCTGCAAAGAAGGTTCTTGTTTGAGAATATTTAGCAAATCCCAGCCACTAACATCATCTACTAATTGGACATCCAAAAAAATTAAATCTGGCTGTAGGGTTCGCACCTCTTCCAAAAATTTGTTTTTGTTGTCTATCCACTTGACTTGGTAACCAATTGTCTGGAGATAATTTTGCAACACTATGCCAGTGTTTTCTTCTTCAACTATCAAAATAGTTTTATTTTTGGGAAGAACTAGGGAGGATGAGGAAGATGTTGCTTGAGTATCTTCCTTAGCTTCATCTGCTGCTGCCAGATGCTCCGGGTTTGGTAAAAACAAAGTAAACTGACTCCCTTCTCCCAAAATCGATGTCACAGTGACATCTCCACCATGCAAACGCGCTAATTTGCGTGTTAAAGCTAAACCCAAACCTGTGCCTTCATACTGCCGATTTAACTGACTGTCAAGCTGTTTAAACGGTTCAAATAGAAATTGAAACTGATTTGAGTCTATACCAATTCCAGTATCTGAAATTGTAAAGGTCATCCCTTGCAGTACTTTTTCTACTACCAGCGATACCTGACCGACTGGGGTGAATTTAATGGCATTAGTGAGCAGGTTGAGTAGCATTTGCTTGATGCGCCGCTCATCAGCAATCAGAATATCCGCTTCTAGGTCAATTTCATGTGTGAGTTGCAATCCTTTTTCTAAGGCGCGATCGCACACTGTCCATATGGCATAATTACATAAATCTGACACTAGCAAAGGTGAGAGTAAAAGTTCCTCTTTGCCTGCTTCCACCTTAGATAAGTCAAGGATATCGTTAATCAGTTCTAGTAGGTGTTCACCACTACTATATATACAACTTACATATTCGTTCTGCTTTTCATTGAGAGAGCCAACTATTTTTTGTTGCAATAACTGTGATAAGCCCATAATTGCATTCAGAGGTGTCCGCAACTCATGGCTCATGGTTGCTAAAAATTCACTTTTTGCCCGACTAGCAGCTTCTGCTGCTTCTTGAGAGGCACGTAGTTTCAACTCTATTTGCTTACGTTCAGTAATGTCCTCAATCATCGCTATAAAAAACTCCGGTTCACCATTGCTGTCTGGTATAACAGAAACAGAGATATGAGTCCAAACTAAGCTACCATCTTGATGTAGGCAGCGTCTTTCCATTTCAATGCGATGTCTATCGACAAGCTGTTCCTGAAGTTCGGAGTGTTGGAAACCGAACCTTGAAGTTTTTCCTGAGTTTGTACGAATTCCTAACACCAGTTGTTTGTAAAGTTTTAAATCCCCCCTTTGTATAGAAATGTAATCTATAAAGTGCTTGCCGGATAACTCTTCTCGGCTGTATCCTAAAATCTCGCACAGTGCCGGATTAGTATCGACTATTTCCGCTTTCATATCTATAAGTCCAATGCCGATAGAAGAACGCTCAAAAATCGCCCGAAATTGCGCCTCACTCTGTCGCAGTGCTTCCTGGACGACGTTTCGCTCGCTTGCTTCTATAGCCAGGGTGACGAAATCTGCAATCGAGCCAGCAAAAGTCTCTTCTTCCAAAGTCCATTGGCGACTTTCGCCTATGTGTTCGTGACAGACTACGCCCACGAAACGATCCTCTAGCCAAATTGGTGCATCCAGCAAGGATGTGATGCCTAAAACAGAAAGATAAGACTCAGATAATTCTTTGGTTCTTGTATCGTTTCTGGCATCATTTGCGGCAATGGTACGTTCCTCTTCTAAAGCCTGGAAATAAGCTGGATAATCTTTTTGTGAAAGCGAGTTACCAAAGCTATGCTCCTTAGTACTCACATCATATAAATCGATGCATTCAATTTTTGAACGTTCTTGATTATATAACCACACCCCAACTCGCTGCACTAAGAGCGTCTGAGCAGTAGTTTCTGTGATTTCCCTTAAGACTGCGTTGAGATTACCTTGCTGAAATGTCCTGCTCCTTGCCAGTTGCACCAGTGTCTGACTTTGTTTTCGCCGACCATTTTCTTTGATTTGTAAAGCCTCGTGGGTCAATACCACCTGCATTAGTTGCCCTCAAGAAAAAATAATTTTGTCTTGCAGTTCTAAGGCAAAATTAGAACCGTCCTTGTATAACTACAATTACTTCATAAGGTTGTTTATAACCGGAAAGTATATTTTTTCTAATTAAATCAGATGATTTTGGATAAGGAATTCCAAACTAGATTTTATTTATAACTTCTATTACTTCATGCCAGTGATTTTTACTAGAGGATAATTAATATTTAAAATAATTTCACTATCAAGTAATTCTACTATTAAGTAGTATAGTATTATTTTGAATTTGGGTCTAGGGAACTGTAGGAAGTATGAAGTAGGGAGTGGTGTAGTTTCATTACTTGAAAAGCGATGTAAGTCAATTTGTTGCTTAGTGCTGATAGCAATTCTTTGTGAAACTGCACAAAACCAAGCTTGGTGAGACGAACTTGGGGCAAAATCCCCAAGTTTCAGGAGCAACCTCACAGATAATCGGTATGACGACCAAAACAACCTTGATTCTCCTAGAGAAAGATACCTAATGACTCAAATTTTGCCAAAATCTAAGATGACGGTAGCTTTTATGGAGGTGAAGCGATGACGGATAGTAATGTGAGAATAGTTTCCCTAATTCCCGGTGGAACAGAGATTTTAGCGACACTAGGGTTGGTTAATGCTATTGTGGGGCGATCGCACGAATGCGACTATCCTCCAGAAATCCACAATCGCCCCATTTGTACCCAAGCCCGCTTAAACTCCAATGCCTCCAGCAGCCAAATTCATGATGATGTGAACAATTTATTACAATCTGCTCTTAGTATCTATGAAATCAAAACAGATGTTTTAGAGCAGTTGCAGCCTACCCACATTCTCACGCAAGACCAGTGTGATGTTTGTGCTGTTAACTTAGACGAGGTTGAAAAGGCAGTTGCCACACTCATTCATAGTAAACCTCAGATAATTTCTTTACAACCTAATGTTCTCCAAGATGTTTGGGCTGATATTGAGCGAGTCGGCAACACCTTTAAAGTAGACTCGGTTAAAGTTCTAGAAAACTTAGAAGCTCGTGTCAAAATTTGTCAGCAAAGAATCCAAGGACTTTCTTTAAATGAAGTGCCTACTGTCGCCTGCATCGAGTGGACTGATCCTTTGATGATCGCTGGTAATTGGATTCCGGAATTAGTTAACTTAGCAGGAGGGCACTCTTTGTTTAGCGTTACAAGTCAGCCTTCTCCTATCTTGCCGTGGGAAACACTATTAGCAAGTAACCCAGATATCATTGTTTTTATGCTTTGTGGCTTTGATTTAAATCGCACTCGTCAAGAAGCCAATTTGTTAACTCAACGTTCAGACTGGGAAAAACTGCACGCTACCCAATCCGGTAGGGTGTACATCACTGATGGCAATTCTTACTTTAATCGTCCAGGACCGCGACTGGTAGATTCTCTAGAAATTTTGGCTGAAATTTTACATCCAGAAATTTTTCAATACGGCTACAAAGGAACCGGTTGGGAACCTTTGTAATTTAGCTAAATGTGCAACCCTGATGATTTGGTTAAGGTGAGTTAGATAAACTTTTCCCTGATTTGAACTAAAGTTCAAGTCTGTCCTTCTGGCACTCCTAGAGGGACAGTAATGGGTAGTAAAATCTCTGGTATTTTGATTTAGCTAGTTAGGCGAACACCACACGAGCCGTCGAACTCACGTTTGGTTATGGTGTTTGTTCAGAATCCGTCGATGGTTCATTGTTAAATAACAGCAGGCGTGCAGCGAGGATGGCAAAGCCCACAGCAGCGATCGCTTTTAACAAGCGTGTAGGTAATAATTCTGCTACTGCTCCCCCTGCTAATGCTCCCAACAAGCTTGTCAACAGCAGTGCGCCTGCTGCGCCAAAAAATACTGCACGCGGAGAATTAGAACGCCCTGAAAGTGCGATCGCCGCTAGCTGACTTTTGTCACCCAATTCTGATAAAAAAACTGTAATAAAGCTCAGTCCTAAAAGATGCCAATCCATATGATTAAGGGGGATGGGGGAGCAGAGGAGATCAGGAAGCACAGGAAGCGGATCAATTACAAATTACCAATCCAAAATCTAAAATTTAAAATCCAAAATTGAATGACTCCTAACTAACCTTGGAATATATCCCAAAACAGCATTAGGGAAATCACCAACAACATTACGCCTGCTGATTTTTCTATAGTTTTCGGGCTGAGTCGGTTGGCTATCCAACTACCTAAAAGCACACCTAATAAGCTGGTGGTTATCAACGCAGCCGCAGATCCTATAAATACAACCCACGGCGAATGAGATTGTGCACTCATTAACAGCGTGGATAGCTGAGTCTTATCTCCAATTTCTGCTAGAAAAATAGTTACAAAAGTTGTACCAAAAACTACTACCACTGATTGCTGCTTTTGAGGACTATCCGCAACTACAGCCTGAACTGGCTGGGCGATCGCTGGAGTTAAGTTAAAATCAGTGCTGTCTTTCAGTTCTAGCTCAGTCTCAGTCTTAGATATGCCAGAAATGTCCAAAGGAGCAGAGTCAAGTTTCACGAGCAGTAGTTTTGTTGGTAGGTTGCTTTCATATTTCTATCATATTCTCAGATTGTTGTAATAAATTGCAACTCCACAGATGAAGACAAAAAAATTATCGGGTGTGTTTGCGTCCTTGCATCCTCTTTACAATCCAACAGCTTTATTGAAGCGGATTATTTCCAAACTGCGATCGCCATATACTCCCTCTATTTGCTGGCGACAGCAGTCAATGGCAAAATCGTTGATTTCTTCTGGTTCAACCCCATACATATCTTGAAACACTTCTGATTCCACACGGCAGAAACGAGGACGATCTGAGTAGATGCGGCATTCTCGCGTGGTCTGGTCGAAATTAACGCACCATCCCCCTTCGCCTACCATGCTGAGATAAAGTTCTAGTTCTGGCGGAGAGAGATACTCATCCAAATCTGGACGCTCTGCTGGATCAAGATTACAGCAGGCTCCACATTGCTTTACACATTGCCAAGTTGCCATTTTGTATTAGGGACTGGGGACTGGGGACTGGGGAGTGGGGGAGGCAGGGGAAGCAGGGCGAGAGTTCCTGACTAATGACTCTTGACTAATGACTAATGACCCTATTTTACGTTCTTATGTCTTTTCTTATAATTTTGTTAAGTAAATTAAATCTAACAGGTCATGACCAGATATGATCGATTGCGGGTTTTGTAACTAAGTTATTGAATTTTTCAAGACAATTGGGAGGAGAAGAGGAAAAATGTTTGACGCCGTGTCTGATTTGTTTAATGCTTTTACCAGTATCAATTGGGAAGTTATCTTCCAATTGCTGTCCGTGGCGCTAATTGTAATTGCTGGGCCAGTGGTAATCTTTTTGCTGGCATTTCGCAACGGCAACCTATAATAGTGCTGAGTGCTGACTAAGGAGTTGACAGTTAAGAGTTAGGAATGAGAAGTTAATTCATAATTCATAATTCATAACTCATAACTCAGCACTCAGCATTGATAACGCCTGAAGGGCAACTTGAATAATACTGTCATACTGTGGTTGAGAAATATCAACCTCCTTGGCGTTTTGACGATTAGTGCCCAGCAAACCGATTGTATGTCCTGGCTGCATGGCTAAAACTTTGCCTTCAGAATTTCTAATTCTTAATTCTGCTTCAATACCGTTTTTATAGAAACCACAAGTATAATGTCGCTTGTTGTATTCAAAAGTTGTGCTTGATGGGGTAGGTGGCGAAGCAAAAAATTGTTGAGGGTGAATTGGCAGTCTAACACCTATTAACTCTAGCTCGATGGTGGTGTTACCGTTAAAGTAATTTTCTCGCAGTTTGTAAGCAACATCCACTCGCGGTGGTAAGCGGAAGTAGTCGCCCCAACGCCAAGCGATCGCTTTAATTTTGTACTCCTGATTATCAATAGTTTGAGCAATTGTCAGTTTAATGTGACCCTTACCAACGATTTTTTGCTCAACCACTTGAACATTAGGTGTCCAAAAAACTGGATCAGGGTTGTCCATACCGCAGGGGTGTAGAGTATTAAGCTGTTGATAAAGCTGCTGATTGATTTGATTGAGGTTGACTTCGGCATCAATTTTGAGTAGAGGCTTGAGATGCTGGGGTTCAAGACACTGGTTAGCAAACTCAATCAAACGCGATCGCAACACCTGTAAATTCTCTGCTGGTAGAGAGAATCCCCCGGCTGCTTTGTGTCCGCCAAATTTCCCTAGTAAATCGTGACAATATTCCAAAGCTTCAAATACATGAAACTCTGGAATTGAGCGTGCAGAACCGCGTATATGTTGCTCATCCTCATAAGTCCCGATAAACACGGGAACACCATACCGTTCCACCAAACGGGAGGCGACAATCCCAATAACACCGTGATGCCAATTGGGTTGAACAACAACTAATACACGGTCTTTTTGTAGAGACGCAACAAATTCTGTCTCTACATAAGTGATCGCTTCTTGTTCAATTTGCTCACACATTAACTGGCGAGAAGCGTTGATTTGTTCGCACTGCATTGCTCTTTCTAACGCCACCCCCATATCATCCGTAGTCAGCAATTCAATGACAGTCTGGGGATTACCAATCCGACCAATAGCATTAATTCGTGGTCCCAGGCGAAACCCGATATCTTCAGGCTTTAATGATTTTGGATTTTGGATTTTGGATTTTGGATTTTGGATTTTCTCCTCTGCTCCTCTGCTCCCCTGCTCCCCTGCTCTCTCATCTCCCCTCGCCTGCACGCCACCTACTTGAATTAACGCCTTCACCCCAGCCAAGTTAGATTTGGGTAAATGCTGTAAACCACGTTTTACCCAGCGGCGATTTACGCCAGTTAAGGGAGCTAAATCTGCGATCGTTCCCAGTGTAAATAGTGCTAACATCGGCTGGATCAAGCCTTTAGTCTCCCCTAGTTGTTGTGCTAGAGACACTGCCAAAATGTAGGCAACACCAACACCAGCAACACCCCGATAAGGTGAGGATTCGGCTATTAGTTTGGGATTAAGAATAGCGTTCGCTGGCGGTAATTTTTGGGGGATGTCGTGGTGATCGGTGATAATCACTGCAAGACCAAGTTCTCTAGCTCTAGCAACTGGTTCAAACGCAGATATGCCATTATCTACAGTGAGAATTAATCCTACACCTTCACTGTGGAATTCTTCAACTATGCGTTTATTAATACCGTAACCTTCGTGCATCCGGCTGGGGATAGCATAATCTACTTGTGCGCCTAAAGTGCGGAGACTACGCAAAAGTAGAGCAGTGCTAGTCATTCCATCAGCGTCGTAGTCACCGCAAATAGCAATTTTTGTTTGAAAGGCGATCGCATTTTGCAACAACTCCAAACTAATCGCCAAATCTGGGAATTCTTCCAACGGCGAAGGTAAGACTAAAGACTCTGGCTCTAAAAATGCTTGTACTTGTTCTGATGTTTCCATACCCCGATTAATCAGCAGTTGACTGACAATGGGTGAAATATTTGTCAAAAACGCCTGCTTTTGGGCAAATTCTGGTTTTTGGGGATAAATTTGCCAGCGCTGATTAGGTAAGCGCCTGTTAGGTTTTGATAGTTCAGATACAGCTCGGTCTAGCACAATGCAAGTTAAGATTTTTTAGTTATGAGTGTTGAATTAAAAGTTGTTGCTTAACTCATAACTAATAACATTAATTTGCTATCTAAAACACGTTTATCCTACCATCATCCATAATATACAAAGAGCGATCGCCCGGAGAGCGCAAAGTCGGACGGAGTTCAAGCCGCAATGTACCATAGTTAGGTTTTGAGACAATTGCTTGTAGTGATAAACCTTTTTCGCTCCAAAATATCAGAGATGTATTTGGCTCTGTACCCTCTACTTGTTCTAGATTTAATTTTTGCCCTGGACTCAAGGATATTGCATCAGTCCCAGAGGGTTTTTGAATTTTAATCAGGTTAGGTGTGCTATTTAGAACTTCAACCCGGATGTGTTGCCCAGGTGTAAACTGAATCGGGTGCGACTTACATTTAGAAGCACAAGTTCGAGCTAAAGTATTGCTGGGATTATTGATTGATGTCACTAAAAGGGTAGCTGCAACTAAAGCAAATGACAGAGGCTTAAACATAATACACAGTATAAATACTAAACTGAAATATTACTTCAATTTAGTACTATTAAGCCTCAGCATATTTTCCAGAATTAGAACTATGATGTCTCTTTAACCAAAGCGTCCACTGATATAATCCTCAGCTTCTTTAGTTTGAGGAGAACTGAACATTTGCGCTGTAGGATTAAACTCAACTAATTTTCCCCGACGTTTACCATGCTCGTCAATTTCTGTATTAAAGAAAGCCGTGAAATCTGCGACTCTAGAAGCTTGCTGCATATTGTGTGTCACCATGATAATGGTGTATTGTTGCTTGAGTTCTAAGCAAAGTTCTTCTACTTGGCGGCTAGAAATTGGGTCGAGAGCAGAACATGGTTCATCCATCAATAATACATCTGGCTTCATAGCGATCGCTCTTGCTATGCAAAGCCGTTGCTGTTGTCCGCCAGATAATGCAGTTCCTTTCTCTTTGAGTTTGTCTTTGACTTCATCCCAGATAGCAGCGCGTCTGAGGGAATCTTCCACCAATTCATCAATGTTACCTTTATAACCGTTAGCACGCGGCCCAAAGGAAATATTTTCGTATATTGACTTGGGAAAAGGATTCGGTCTTTGAAAAACCATTCCGACTTGGCGGCGTAATTTTACAGAATTTATCTTAGGATCGTAAATGTTGCGATCGCGATAATTCAGTCTCCCTTCTACCTTAGCTCCAGGGATTAAATCATTCATCCGGTTGAAGCAACGCAGTAAGGTACTTTTACCACATCCTGAAGGCCCAATAAAAGCAATAATTTGTTTTTCAGGGATCTTTAGATAAACATCTAAAAGTGCCAAAAATCCCCCATAGTAGACCTTCACACCTTCAACATTGAATACACCTTTGTCTTGGTCTATTGTGGCACTATCTGATTGACTTCTACTATTGCTGTAAGTCATTTGGCTGTTCTCCTAATATCCGTGAATGTATCCAATTAGATATTTAATTACCTAATTTATTGAGAAGCGTTGTCGAAGATAAATTGCTACACCATTTAAAACTAAAATCAAGATTAACAACGCAATAATTGTCGCTGCTGCTGCACTAGCAAAACCCGGTTCAGGACGAGTGATGTAACTATAAATTTGAATTGGTAATGCCATAAATCTCTGAAACAAACCAGGGTTAAAGGTGAGAAAACCCACAGCACCTACAACAATCAGAGAGGCTGCATCACCAATAGCGCGGGATATAGAGATAATTACCCCCGTCAAAATACCAGGAACAGCATAGGGCAACACGTGACTGCTGATAGTTCGCCATTTTGTGACACCTAATCCGTAAGAAGCATTTCTCAAGGAATCTGGGACAGCGCGAATTGCTTCTCTAGCTGTCACAATAATTACTGGTAAAGACAACAAAGATAAAGTCAATGCACCGGAAATCAAAGCAGGGCCAAACCCAAGCAAATAATTGAAAACCCCTAAACCCAGCAATCCATAGACAATAGAAGGCACACCCGCCAGATTACTGATATTAATCTCAATAATCGCTGTCCACCAAGCTTTAGGTGCATATTCTTCTAAATATAAAGCTGCTCCAACACCAATTGGGACAGTCACTAAAATCACAACAGATCCTAAAAGCATACTGCTGATAATCGCAGGACGAATACCACCTTGCTCAGGAAAACGAGAAGGAGTTTCTGTGAGAAAGCCGGGTGATAAAAATCTGCCTAATCCGTCTTTCAAAATATCAAAAAGTAGCAATGCTAGGACAAATAAACCAATTAGCAATCCTAACAAAAAAAGTACTTCAAATACTTTCCCTAATTTATCCCTACTCTCAACATTATCGGTAAATTCTGCCGCCGATTCTAAAGAATCATCTTGTTGATAACTTGTAGCCATATTTATTTAGTCGTATTTTTCTTTAAAGCGATTAGCAATCCAGTAACTAACAATATTCAAAGTAAGGGTAAGTAGAAACAGAACAGCACCTACAGCATATAATGTCTTGAAATTGAGACTACCACGTGGACTATCTCCACCAGAAATTTGTGCCATGTAAGCTGTCATTGTTTCTATTGATTCCGCAAAATTAACAGTTAGTCTTGGTTGTTGTCCGGCGGCGATGAGGACAGTCATTGTTTCACCCACAGCGCGAGAAATACCCAAAATAATTGAGGCTATGATTCCAGAAAGTGCGGCTGGGAGAACTACTTTAAAAATACTTTCTAGTTTCGTGATACCTAAAGCATAGGCTCCTTCTCGCAAAGAACGGGGAACTGCTCGGATAGCATCTAAGCTGATAGAACCAACAGTAGGAGTAATCATTACCCCCATCATTAACCCCGCACTCAAAGCGTTGAATATTTCCAGAGGGATAAAATTTCGTAACAATGGTGTAAGGAACAACAGCGCAAAGTAACCATATACTACCGTTGGTATTCCTGCCAAAAGTTCCACCGCTGGACGTAAAATTGCTGCTACTTTAGGTTCAGCATATTCACTCAAATAAATAGCAGAAGATAAACCCAAAGGAATAGCAACTGCCATCGCAATAGCTGTAGTCAAGAAAGTGCCATTAATCAATGGCCAAACGCCAAAATGTTTATCGGCAAATAAAGGTGTCCATTTAGTATCAAGAAAAAATTGGGCAAAGGAAACTTCTTGGAAAAAACCGAATGTCTCCTGAAAGATAATTATGACAATCCCAAAGGTAGTTAAAACTGAAACTAAAGCACAAGCAAATAAAACTGCCGCAACAATCTTTTCTGAGATATCTTCAGATGCATTTTTTTCCAGTGACTGTCTGGATAGTAGATAAGGCTCGTCTTGAGAATTGGTATTTTGCATAAACAGTTAAGTTTTAACTACACTCAGACTACAATGACTAGGACTTTATTTAAATGAAGTTTGTGATCGGTTCACCTGGTTTTGCTTTTTTAAACTTTGTCCCAGTTTCACCAGTAGCAAATTTTTGTTTGACTTTGAGGTAAGCTTCATCAGGTAATGCCACATAACCAACACTATCAACCCACTTCCAAGAATTTTCTAGATAAAAATCTACAAATTCTTTTACTGCTGGCTTAGTATCTAAGGATTTTTTACTTACATAGATGAACAGAGGACGAGACAAAGGTGTATAGATATTTTTGATCACATTATCTACTGGCACTGGTTTTTCACACTTTCCTGTAAGACTTTCTACAGCAACTAGATTCAGTTTTTCTTGATTTTGAATATAGTAAGATATCCCTACATAACCCAAAGCTGTTACATCACCTGACACTCCTTGTACAAGAAGGTTTTGATTCTGAGTGGCAGTGTAATCTGTACGGCCATTCTTGGCTTTACCAGTCACAGCTTGAGTCATATAATCGAATGTTCCTGTATCAGAAGATGGAGCATACAGCTTCAGCTTTTCGTTAGGAAACTTGGGATTAACTTGATTCCATCTCAATACTTTGCCATCTGATTTGCCGCCCCAAATCTTACCCAGTTCCTTTATAGTTAGACATTTGGCAAAGTTATTTTGGCGGTTGGCAATCACGGCAATGCCATCTAAAGCTATAGGTAACTCGACAAATTCAATATTCTTACTTTTACATTTTTTAATTTCTTCATCTCGAATTGTGCGAGAAGCACCAGCTATATCAATATCAGCATTACAAAATTTACTGAAACCGCCACCAGTACCACTTGAAGCAACGCTTACTTTAGCTTCAGGTTTGACTTTACCGTATTCTTCTGCAACTGCTAAAGAAATAGGAAAACCTACAGCTGCACCATCAATACTCACCTGACTTTTCTTTTCCTCGTTGCTGCTACAAGAAGTGATACTGCTGGCAATAATAATTAAAAATATGAGGAAAAAGCTATCCTTAAATCTGCTACGAAAGCTCATAAATTATCAATTGAGTAAAGTGACTTAAAATTCCTTATGCTTGGCTATTTGCTAGTAGATAATTTTGTACGAAAAGCATAGATATCATGCTTTGCTAGCAGCCTTAACTTTGTCAAAAATAGCCCCATCTCCAAAAAACTTTTTCTGGATAATATCCCAGCCACCTAAATCTTGAGATGTGAATAAAGTTTTGATTGGCTGATATTGTGATGCTACTTCTTGGGTAACAGTGGGGTTAACAGGACGATATTGTAATTTAGCGAATTCCCGTTGAGCTTCTGTCGAGTAAAGAAAATCAACAAATGCTTGTGCAACTTCCCTTGTACCATGTTTATCAACGTTTTTATCAACTACGGCTACAGGATTATCAATGGAAATATTGACTTGGGGTACAACATAAGGTAGTTTAATACCATTTTTTCCTGCTAAAATTACTTCATTTTCGTAGTTGATTAAGACATCACCCTGATTTTGTTGGAAAAATAAATTGCTAGCTTCACGAGCATCTTTCGTCAGAATAGGAGTGTTTTTATAAACTTTGGTGACGTAATCTAACGCTGTCGCTTCGTCACCTCCGGTTAAACTCACGGAACCCCAAAAAGCTAAGAATTCCCAGATAGCAATACCAGAAGTTTTTGGGTTAGCCGCAATCACTTTCACGCCATCTTTTGCTAAGTCTGCCCAACTATTGATGCCTTTGGGATTGCCTTCGCGGGTGACGATCGCAGCAACCGATTTACTAACAATAGCATTTCTCGGAGCTTTGGTTTCCCAACCTGATTTAATCAAACCTGCAAGAGCAATTTTGCTGACATCCAAAGGAAGTGCCAAATGTACTATATCTGCTTCTTGCGAACCAGCAATGACAGCACCCGCTTGAGCGCCAGAACCCCCATAACTTTGCTCAAATGTGACGTTTTGATTGTGTTCTTGCTTCCATTTTTCTACAAATTTGGGAATTATCTGATCATGAGCTACTTTGGTGACAGAGAAAGAAACCAGTTTCAGCTTGACATCATTTTTGCTAGCTGAACTGCTTCCAGAGCAGGAGGCAACTGCTATACTCAAAAAAGCACCTACTAAAAACAGACTCACAAAGCTTTGCACAGTGTGTCCATTCAACCAACTTTTAATTGCGTGTTTATACGAGAGTTGTATAGTCTGCAAAGCTTTCATGGCATAAGCCTGCATTTTCTCACTGAGGAATTTACTTAATTGTGTCAGTTGTTGCGACTTGCTCATTAGAATACACCCCTAAATCTACGGTATTTCTAGACGGATACCGTAATTAAAAGAATTATAGGATATATAGAACATTAGTTCTCATCTGGCTTCAATTTTTTTTATTAAGTCAAGATTTGATCATCAAAGTAGCAAAGGTAGAGTCTAAGCTCTGTGTTCTGCCCAACTCTAAAAAGCTGATTTATTTATAGCGTACATAGGTTATCTGTGTATAGAATTGCCACGATAATTTGTTGCTAAGAATTGGGAAAAAGCGAAAATTTTTCCTCCTTTTGTTTGTAAAAGACCAAGACCACTGCAACTTCACAGACCCAGAATATCGGATTCTGATAAATAGCTCAGAGCAGGGATTTAACTAACATTAGTTCAGTTGGTGACTTAGGCAATTCTGAAAAATCGATATAATTCGTAAGACAGCTATAAGTATCTTCACTAGTTATTGCGTTGTCTACTCTACCCGTATTGTCACAACCAGCTTAGGATAGACTAAAAGCACTTTTTGCAAACAATGGTAGAAAAAATCACAGCAGTGTTTAATGGCAAAGTGTTTTATCCGGCTGAACCGATCGCACTGCCAATCAATACCCGCGTGCGAATCAGTATTGAAATTTTACAGCCAAGTGAACATGAAACGGTATCATTTCTGCAAACGGCGCGATCGCTCAACTTAGATGGTCCACCTGACTGGTCTACCAATATAGATAAATCTTTGTACACTAAGTAAACTTTCCATGCATTCTGAAGTCTTTCTTGATACATCATTTGCCATTGCCTTATCTGCACCGAGCGATCGCTTACATGACCGAGCCTTACATCTGGCTAAAATGTTACAAGCGGCAGAAACACGTTTGGTGACAACACAGGCGGTGATGTTGGAAATTGGCAATGCTTTATCCCAACGACCTTATCGTCAAGCGGCAATCATATTATTAAATTCTCTAGTAGCAGACTCCAAAGTCGAAATTGTTCCTCTCTCCCAGGAACTCTACGAACGTGCTTTCGAGTTATATCGGGAACGAACAGAGAAAGAATGGAGATTTGGGGATTGCGTATCTTTTATTGTGATGCAATATAGCGGAATCACTGAAGCACTAACTGCTGATGAGCATTTTCAACAAGCAGGTTTTCGAGCATTACTGCGAGAAAATTTACCTTAAAGATTGGGGATTAGGGACTGGGATTAAGTATTGAGAAAATGAAGATTTTGGAGGTGGAAAGAAGTCGGAAATCAGAAAAATCTACAAATCTCAGTTTGCGATCGCGACTTTATGACTATTGGATAATGACTGAAAAAGTTAGATAACTGCATGGTATGTAATTCATCAAAATTTAGCTTTTCTAATAGGGATTGACTTAGCAGAGATACCTTATATTCATTCATAAAAATCTCTACTGGTAGTTTGGAAAGTTCTATTGTTATTTCGTGGAGCAAGAATTACTATCGCCACAAATTGGTGGAAACCAATAGACATAGGAGTGAAATTAAATATGCGTTATCCAGAACCTTTGTAAAAATGTAGCAGTGCTACGTCTCTACATTCTTTATCACTTTTATGTCTATTGAAAAATTTAATGGGAGGTGTGTAAAATATACCTCCCATTCCGTACCTCAAGTAATACAAGAGCGCTAATTATGATTAAAAAACCACAAAGTTGTTTATGGCGGAAATAGTCATCTTTGCATACTCTTCACATTTGACAAATGACAAACTAAAAAATGAGGATAAATGATGGATGCTTTGGTCAATCAACATCAGGAACTTTGCACTGTACTTGAGTTTCATGCTCTTAAATACTGATTAGACGGCCAGGGATTCCCCAGTCCCCAATTAAAACCCTTATTATTTCGTTACAATCGGCATGTGCATTAGGCATTCAAAAGTTATCAGCCATGAAATTGATTTCCGATCCACCGATTCCTGTAAAAATTCAAAAGATGAAGGAACGGGTGCGGTGGATGCATCCAAGTTTTGTGCAACGGGGAATTGACCAAACCAGCATGGTTATTGACGATCGCAGGCAGGATAGTCCAGAATTTTCCTTTATGGTTATCGGTGATTCTGGCACCAAATCCCATTCTCAACACCACCCCCAACGAAAAGTTGCCGAACTGATGCTGACTCACCGCGATGATTGCAGTTTCGTTTTGCACACAGGCGATGTAATCTATGTGGTGGGTTCCCAAGAGTATTATTCAACAAACTTTATTGAGCCTTACCGGGAATTTCTTGTTGGTGGCGATAACCCGAAAAGCATTCCCTATGACCGCATGGTGTTTAATCTGCCGTTTTTGCCAGTACTCGGTAATCATGATTATTACGATGTGCCGTTAATGTACCGTTTATTTACTGGAACAACATCTTCATTACGTCGCCTGTTGCGCTACAAAGATATCGAGATTGGCTGGCATGGATCATATCAAGGGAATGCCTATGCGCGAGCATTTATGGACTATACCCAGGCGATCGCTTCCGCACAAGAGTTAGAACGTCATTTAGATCAACACTATACTGCTAAGACTGACACAGGGCGCTGTTTGCGTTACGAACCTGGAAATTTTACCCGTTTACCCAATCGCTATTACACCTTTCGTTACGGCGGTATTGACTTTTTTGCACTGGATTCTAACACCTTTAATACACCATCACCCTTACCTACAACTCAAGAGGGAGAAATTTACCGCCGCCAATTGCAAAAGCGTCGCCAGGAAATAGATCAAGAAGAATTGCAGATTTTGGAAATATGCAATCGCCTCAACCCAGATAAACCCACCGAAGCAGAACAACTCGATGAACTTAACGCCAAACTAGACCAAATAAACGAGATCAAAATCGATATTGAAAAACAATTGGCATCTGATGAAATGCCTGCGATCGACTTTGAACAACTTGAATGGTTGCGAAGCAGACTCATTGAATCTTGGAACACCTCCGAAGTGCGCGGACGTGTAATCTTTTTCCACCATCCGCCCTATGTCACAGAAGCTACCAAGTGGGATCAGGCACAAACCTTGGCGGTTCGCCACCGCTTGCGCTGGGTATTTGAACAAGTGGCACAAACTCTTGGTTCTCTAATTAAAGAACGTCCTATAGTCGATTTGATTTTAAATGGTCACGCTCACTGTTTGGAGCATCTTTGCACAACTGATACCGGATTTGCTGACTCCCACATTAACTGCATTATCTCTGGTGGTAGTGGTCATCGTCCTCGCTATCAACGGCGAAGGGGAACTGAATTGATGGAGACTTTTACCGAAGTTGCAGGTAAACCTACTCGGAAAGTTGCTGATTCAATGCTTTTTGTGGGTCGTCACGACTACAATTACCAGAACCGCCTGCCTTACTCATGTGTGCGGATTGATGTTCTGGATGGTAGTCCACCCAAGTTTATCATCAGACCGCTGATTACTGAACGTATTAGAGATCAGTGGTATAACTGCGAACTTGAACCTTTTGTGATTTAAACAGAATGCGATGCCTACGGCGGTAAACTAGGCGCCTTAATCACTTGAAAATCAAATCTAGGCGTTGCTGGGTTGCTTTGAGTGATTCTGTTGGGGAAGTTTTACCTAATAATACAGATTCAATCACCCGACCTAAACTGTCATAAATCTGATTGTAACCAGGAAATATCGGACGCGATCGCCCAGATTTAACTTGATCTAATACCATTTCTTGCGGTTCGTTTCCTTATCTATATTTTTCACTACTCCTGCAAGGACTGCTATAGTATACCCACCAATAATAGAAGCAGTAACCTCCTAAGATAGTGTGACGTTTTCTTCTTCGCTTGGCAGGGCGAGAAGACAAAAAAAATCGTGCATAATGTTGATTAAAATGATTGGTCAATTTTCCTAGTTCCCTCACAACAACTTTGCCACTCTGATGGATAGTTGCACAATTATCTAAAGTTATGCTTTTTGCAAGCGTTTATATCATAATCTTGAATAAAGTTTTGATAATTTCAGATTATGGCAGGACACAGTAAATGGGCAAATATTAAGCGCCAAAAAGCGGTAGTAGATGCAAAAAAGGGAAAAACCTTCACTCAGTTATCCAGGGCGATTATCGTTGCTGCTAGAAGCGGCGTACCAGATCCGGCGCTGAATTTTCAACTTCGCACAGCAATTGACAAGGCAAAGGCAGCGAGTATCCCCAATGATAATATTGAACGAGCGATCGCTAAAGGTGCAGGCACTTTTGGCGGGGATAATGCTACCTTTGAAGCGATTCGCTATGAAGGTTATGGTCCTGGTGGTGTAGCGATTTTAATCGAAGCCCTCACAGATAATCGCAATCGCACTGCTGCTGACTTGCGTGTAGCTTTTAGTAAAAATGGTGGCAATCTTGGTGAAACAGGTTGCGTTAGCTGGATGTTTGACCAAAAAGGCGTTTGTGTGGTGCAGGGCGTGGTTGACGAAGAACAGCTTTTAGAAGCATCTCTCGAAGGCGGTGCTGAGTCTTATGAGATGACTGAAGATGAGATGGCTGAAGTATTCACTGACATTGCAAATTTAGAAACCCTTAGCCAGATACTCAAAGATCAACGCTTTAAGGTGACTGATGCCGAATTGCGCTGGATTCCCAGTAATAGTGTAGAAGTTACTGATCCGGATCAGGCGCGATCGCTTTTCAAGTTAATTGATACTCTAGAAGGCTTGGATGACGTACAAAATGTCACAGCTAACTTTGATATATCAGAAGAATTGATAGCTCTTAGCATTTCTTAATTAAAATCAATACAGCCATCATACCCCTATCAAGCTACTCAGACGCGACGCCGATAGCGTACCCCTACGTAGAAGCAAGCTACGTGCAGCGTCTCCTAAAGTTGCGTAAAGCCTGCGGCATGGCTTCTCTACGAGACGCTACGCAAACGCTTAGATATTCGTATCCCTACGGGGAAGCGTAGCGTTTCGTAAGAGAGCGTCATAGCCCGTCGTAGACATCGCTGCTCAAGTTAATCGACACCCTAGAAAACCCTGATGATGTGCAAAATGTTACATAAATCTTCTCATCCGTCCAAGTTAGATGGCAATGAGTATCACATCTAGCAAAGTATTGGGTATAAACCCAGTTGCTTCAAGCCTTTGAGCAATCAACACTATCTTAATCTACGTGATTACACTAGTAATAAGGTATTTAATTAAAGTCATCTATCTTGGAATAGAGATAATTTAAAAATCACACGTAAGATTCACACAAATTACAAACTAATGACATATCGCTAGTAGATAGTTAGGCGATTGGTTATTTGATGAGGAGTTTAAATGAATAAGTTCGCTAAAGCCTTACTTTTGGCTCTAATGTTTGTTGCCCCTGTAGCTGTTTCTGCAACTGCTCAAGCCAAAACTACTTCTAGCCCGACTACAACTTACGCAACTGCTAAAGTTGCCAAATCCAAGACTGCAAAACGGAAGCATCATAAACACCACCACGGCAAAGCTGTTAGAAGTAAATCCTTAGTTAAACAATCCGCACTTAAAAAACACGTTACTCCAACAGGTGCAACTACGCCATCCGCAGCTACACCAACCACCCCAAATAACTAATTCAGGACTTACGCATTGAAAACCTAAAACCTCTATCCCCTTTAAAAAGGGGGATATTAAAAGTATCCTTTAAAAGAGATTTTGGAAATCTCTCATGTGTAAATCCTAGAATTATTGATGGAAGTAAATAGTGTTTTCTAAACTCATCTTTTGCAAAGCTGCCAAACGTTTCTGTGATATCTATTTAATAATGAAATGACGTAAGCTATAGACCGTCATTCATAAGGATCAAAATCCTCATGTATGACTTATATAGTTGCTATTAACTTTCATATTTGGTAGTTGTTCTATAAAAGATTTATTTTCTACTACTTTCTAACTACGTACCATATTATTTAGACCTGCTGTGATCCATAGCAGGTTTTTTTAATTGATAAATTTCTTTAAAACAAGAGAAATACCCTTATTTAGTCCAAAAACTAATTTTTAATAATTGCCTAAAAACCTTCGTAATTTTTCAGATGTACATAGATGCTAATATCGGCAAAAATCTCCATAAAAACTTCATATGAATAACAAGAAAACGACATGTGTCTTTGTCATATTTAATTCATGGGTTCACTACAGAAATGGAATCAAGTAAATCACATGAATAAGTTTGCGAAAGGTTTAGTTCTAGCTCTAGTACTTGCTACTCCCATAGCCATTGCTGCACCAATGTTTCAAGCTACACCAGCTTCAGCTGCTGTTAAGTATCATAGATATCATCATCACAAAAGACATCACATCTACAAACATAGGTAATAATCTCCTGCTGTCAAAGACAGTATATTTAATGATTAGTTCCCCTTACTAGTAATAGTTGGTAGTATCTCTGCAATAAAATTTATACTTTATTTATCTGCAAAATAAGTAAAGCTGTGTTACCTCGCTGTTGTCTTAAGTCATCAGCGGGGTTTTTCAATGTTTGCTTGCTCTAAAGGGCGCGATCGCGTCAAAATAAGAGTTAAGACGCTGTAACCTAACTTAACAATGGCCCTAACGCAGCTTAAGCAAATTTCCCCTCAACCAACACCGCCAAATGAGCAGGGATATGAATATGATTTGGTAATTGTCGGCGGTGGGATTATTGGGTTAACTCTAGCCTCTGCTTTAAAAGATTCTGGCTTGAGTGTCTTGCTGATTGAGGCAAAAGTGGCATCAGCGGCTGTAGCTAAGGGGCAAGCCTATGCAGTTCATATGCTTTCGGCGCTAATTTATCAAGGAATTGGAGTTTGGGACAAAATGTTGCCTCAAATAGCCAAATATTGCCGAGTTCATCTTTCTGATGCCGATTCAGCCAATGTGGTGGAATTTATTACAGATGATATAGGTACACCAGAGTTGGGTTATGTGGCGGAACACCAAGCGCTGTTGCAGCCTTTGCAGGAGTTTGTCCAAAATTGTCCAAATGTGACTTATCTATGTCCGGCTGAAGTGGTAAATACGCAGTACCAGAAAGACATAGTAGCGATAGATATTAAAGTTGCCGATCAGCTACAGACAGTCAAGAGCAAATTATTAATAGCAGCAGATGGGGCGCGATCGCCGATTCGTCAAGCTGCTGGTATCAAAACTCTGGGGTGGAAATATTGGCAATCTTGCATAGTTGCATTTGTTAAACCAGAAAAACCGCACAACAACACTGCTTACGAAAGATTTTGGTCTAGCGGGCCCTTTGCGATTTTACCTTTACCGGGGAACCGTTGCCGCATTGTCTGGACAGCCCCCCATGAAGAAGCAAAAGCTTTATGTGCTTTAGATGATCAGCAATTTTTGGTAGAACTCACCCGTCGCTATGGCAATCAGATGGGGAAATTGGAATTACTGGGCGATCGCTTTGTATTTCAGGTACAACTCATGCAAAGCGATCGCTATGTTCTCCCCCGACTAGCATTAATTGGTGATGCGGCGCACAATTGCCATCCTGTCGGCGGACAAGGTTTAAATCTGGGGATTCGGGATGCAGCGGCTTTGGCGCAAGTAATCCAAGCAGCGCACCTAGCGGGTAAAGATATTGGCGATATTCAGATTCTTAAAGGTTATGAACGCTGGCGTAAGCTGGAAAATTTGACGATTTTAGGTTTTACCGATTTGTTAGATCGGATGTTTTCTAATAACTTCTTACCTGTGGTGGTGGTTCGTCGTCTGGGTTTATGGTTTTTGCAGCGAGTACCTATATTAAAGGTGTTTATGCTGAAGTTAATGATTGGCTTGAAGGGGCGAACTCCAGAATTGGCAAAAGATAAACGCTACACCACAGCAGCTTGAAAAATCTGGTTTGGGGTGAGATTCAATTCGGGAAAAGTATGGGAAACAATGAGATCGCTATCTCGAAATTTACTTATCTGATATTCCCCATCAACTAAGTTACAAACGGTGATTGTCGGTTGTTTGGGATTACCGATAAAATTACGTCCACCCAAGGCAGCATAATCGACAATCCAGTATTCTGGGATACCCATCTCTTCATACTCAGCATATTTTAAATAGTAATCGTCTCGCCAGTTGGTTGATACAACCTCAATTGCCAAAGGTATTGATGCACCTAAACTAACGGTAGATTCTTTTTTCCATAATTTTTCGTTTACCAGATTTGCACGGTTTAGCACTAACACATCTGGGATGTAACCCGAATCTTTTTCAGGAGGTCTAACTATAACTTGGTTGGGCATGAAGTATGGCAATCCTAGACGTTGGATTTCGACAGAAATTTTGATACCTAGAAATCCTTTAACTTCTTCGTGTTCCCCTACTGGTTGTGCTATTTTAACAATTTCTCCTTTATGTAGTTCGTAGCGGACTCGTCGATTTTCGGGTAGCCAATCGACAAATTCCTCAAAGGTTACTAGCTTGGGTATGGCTTGAGTCATGACTTTTGAAAATTACTGATGATAGAAATATTATCTCTAATCTAGGAGACTGCGGATAGCTTTTCCACCACGGTTAAGAGCCAGGGTATAAATCATCTTAGTTTTCACATATATTGTGTCTGAGTAATTCCTGTATTGTGTGGATGTCATAGCTACTTTGCAGTAAATTGGTAGCGAAACTGTGGCGAAATGTATGACAACCCACCTTTTTTGAATACCAGCTTGATGAAGCGCTTGTTTTAATACTTTTTGTCTTCTACTTTCATGGCTGCTTTATGTTCCGACCTTAAAGGAAAAGGGCATTCTATGTAAAGATTAGCAACGTTGATATCAAACAGCCACTAAACAGATGATTCAACAAAAATCCCCTATATTCCCTCATGGGCTAAGGCAAATCGGAGGCATCGTTGTTTTGGCGATCGCCTACTATGAAATGGCTGAAATTTCACGTCATCTTGCCTCCACACCAAACAATGTGACTCCAGTTTGGCCCCCGGATGGAGTTGCTGCTGGGGCTGTTCTGTTGTTTGGTAACTGGATCGGCTACGGTGTTTTACTGGGTTCATTTCTCGCCAACTTCTGGGCGTTCCGAGATTCAACAAGTTTATTGTCCCTGGTGATTTCAACGCTGCCAGTTATTTCCATTGCGATCGGAACAACCTTGGGGACTTTGTTGGGTGCCTTCCTGCTACGGAAAACTATCAACCAACGCTATCCTTTAGAACATGTCACCGACGTGTTCAAATTTTTGCTCTTAACCGGCATGGTGGGGCCTAGCATCAATGCAACTGTTGGAGTGGCTTGCTTGGCGTTGAGTGGTAAAGTTCCCTGGACAGCGTATGGGACAGTTTGGTTAACCTGGTGGATTTCTAATGTTTCGGGAATTTTTATCGTCACCCCGATTCTGCTTAGTTGGGGGCAATTCGCTCAAAAAAAGCAACGTCCAATCTGGCAATGGTTATTCCTCAGTTCAACGTCAGAGGATTATGAAAATCTCTCTCATATTCGCCACTCAAGAGCAAACTCACGCCCTTTAAAATTCTGGTTAATCATAGTAGAGCCAGTTATCCTGATGGGGTTGGTCATTCTTATCAGCAAAGTTGCTTTTGGTGAGGGATATCACCTGGAGTATATGTTGATTCCGATGTTGATCTGGTCTGCCTTTCGACTGGGGCAACCGGGTGCAACGCTGTTAACTTTTATTGTGGCTGCGATCGCTGTGATCGGAACTGTCAATGGCAAAGGTAGTTTTGTGAGTAAGGATCTCGACCAATCTTTGATCCAACTGCAATCGTTTATCGGCGTGATTACACTCACCATTCTTGTGCTTACAGCGACGATCGCAGAACGAACAGAAGCAGAAACCAAGCTGCGTTTAGCTTTTGCCGAATTAGCCAGAACCAATGAAACTCTGGAAGTTCGAGTTCAGCAGAGAACTGAAGAATTGAATGAAAAGAATACGACTCTGAACCAAACTCTACAAACGCTTAAACAGACTCAATTACAGATGCTTCACAGTGAAAAAATGTCTGCATTGGGACAGATGGTGGCAGGGGTTGCCCATGAAATCAATAACCCGGTTAATTTCATTGATGGCAACTTAATTTATCTTTCTGAGCATATCCAAGGTCTGCTGAGAGCATTGCAAGCTTACCAACAGCACTATCCAAATCCACCTCTTGCCCTGCACGCAGAATTAGATAAACTTGAACTGGACTTTTTACGGGAAGATGTTACCAAGATTCTTCAGTCCATGAAAATCGGTACCGAGCGGATCTCTACTATTGTATTATCCCTGCGGAACTTCTCGCGCTTGGATGAAGCAGGATGGAAAGCGGTAGACATTCATCAAGGGATTGATAGTACCTTGGTGATTTTACAACATCGATTGCAATCGACAGCCGATCGCCCCCAGATCCAGGTTATTAAAGAGTATAGTCAGTTACCACTGATTGAATGTGATGCTGGCTCCCTTAATCAAGTGTTTATGAATATTTTAGGTAATGCTATAGATGCATTAGAAGAATCTAATCAGGAACGTTCGTTACAAAACATTTCAGCTAACCCCAATGCCATCTGGATTCAGACTAGTCAAATCGATACAAATCAAGTGATGATTATGATTTCTGACAATGGAATAGGCATTCCAAAAGAGATTTCCTCTAAACTATTTGATCCTTTCTTCACCACTAAGCCCGTTGGTAAAGGCACTGGTTTGGGTTTGTTTATGAGCTATCAAATTGTGACCCAGAAGCATGGTGGTAATCTTTGGTGTGATTCCACACTGGGGCAAGGCACAAAGTTTGTGATTGAGATTCCTCTAAAGGCTAAGAGGATTGCTTGAGTAAGCACAATTTAGAGAATTTCCAGAAGCGATCGCATTTGCTATTTCGGCGTACGCATTTGTTATTTCGGCGTACGCATTTGTTATTTCGGCGTACGCATTTGCTATTTCGGCGTACACATTTGCTATTTCGGCGTACGCATTTGTTATTTCGGCGTACGCATTTGTTATTTCGGCGTACGCATTTGTTATTTCGGCGTACGCATTTGCTATTTCGGCGTACGCATTTGTTATTTCGGCGTACGCATTTGCTATTTCAGCGTACGCATTTGCTATTTCGGCGTACGCATTTGCTATTTCGGCGTACGCATTTGCTATTTCGGCGTACGCATTTGCTATTTCGGCGTACGCATTTGCTATTTCGGCGTACGCATTTGCTATTCGCTAAGACATTAGCAATTTGTGATGTCTACAATAAAAAGTAAATACCAAGCTAGAGAATTAGGCGCTTTCATCAGGAAAACAAATGGTAATAACAGCAATAAATCCTTATCTTGATGATAACTTTGCACCAATCGATCAAGAAATTACCACTGACACCTTGCAAGTAATAGGTGAACTACCACCGGATTTATCGGGGATATTTGTCCGTAATGGTGCTAATCCACAGTGGAAGCCAATTGGTCAGTATCACTGGTTTGATGGAGATGGGATGTTGCATGGTGTGCGAATTCACAATCGCAAAGCAATTTATTGCAATCGCTACGTTCAAACCAAAGGATGGAAAATAGAGCAAGCAGAGGGTAAGGCCATCTGGTCTGGTTTGATGGAACCACCGCAAATGGATAATCCTTATGGGCCATATAAAAATGCTGCTAATACAGCTATTGTTTGGCACGCGGGTCAACTATTAGCATTATGGGAAGGAGGAGCGCCTTATGCTATTAAGCTGCCTGAGTTAGAGACAATTGGCGAGTACACCTACAATGGTAAGCTAGCTTCTGCCTTTACTGCCCATCCTAAAGTAGACCCAGTTACGGGCGAGATGATGTTTTTTGGCTACTCTCCATTTACACCGCCTTACTTACAATATGGCGTGGTTTCAGCAGCAGGCAAGTTGTTACGGACTGAGCCAATTGACTTGCCAATAGGAGTGATGATACATGATTTTGCAATCAGCGAAAACTATACAATTTTTATGGATCTGCCCCTGACTTTTAATCCACAACGGGCACAACGAGGAGAACCTCTGCTATTATTCGAGAGCGATCGCCCCAGTCGCTTTGGCATCTTACCACGTCATGGAAATAATGGTGATGTCCGTTGGTTCGAGACTTCAGCTTGTTTCGTATTTCATACTCTCAACGCTTACGAAGAAGGAGAAGAGATAGTCTTAAGCGGTTGTCGAATGAAGAACTCAGGACTTCTAGAACCAGTCCAAAGCTTTGATGAACAAGAAGGAGTTGACAGACCTCTATACGAGTGGCGATTCAATCTCAAGACTGGTTTTGTTAAAGAAACAATCTTAGATAATGTACCCATTGAATTTCCCCGTGTCAATGAACAGCTATTAGGGAGAAAAACACGATACGGCTACAGTGCAAGAGTCGCTAATAATCCAATTCTCTTGTTTGATGCGCTGATCAAGTACGATTTTAATCGTGGTAAATCCGAAACATTAGAATTTGGAGTTGGGCGTTATGGCGGAGATATCGTTTTTGTACCACGTCCTCATGCAACAACAGAGGATGATGGCTGGCTGCTAACTTTAGTTCATGATGAGGGTTCAGAAACTTCTAAATTAATTGTAGTAAATGCCCAAGATGTCACGTCCGGGCCTATAGCGCAGGTAATAATTCCCCAGCGAGTCCCCTATGGATTCCATGCTGCTTGGATTGATGAAGCGCAATTCCAAACTTGAGCAAAACTAACGTTAGTGGTTGATGTGAGTTGATGAGCCAACGCGCACTTGGTGGCTCCCCGTTGTAGCGACTGGCGTTAGCATTATAGTAATCCAAGTAATAAAAATGCCCAATTGTCATTGCGGGAGCCTTCGCGGTAGCGTCTCGTAGAGAAGCGGAATGTTCGCCTTTAGCGTTCCCGTAGGGTAGCAATCTCTGAGTCTTTGTGATTGCTTTGCTCCACTGCGTTGCGTACCCTACGGGAAAGCTTTGCCTACGCAATGACAGATTTTGGATCATTTATTGGAAAACTTTTAGCGTTGGAGCCTCACCCGAAGGGTAGTGCTTCTCTCATCAGATAGATGTAATAATATCTAATATGTGCTATCTACACAATACTGCTAACTGTAGGATTGAAAATTAGGATTTTTCTACATAAAATTAAAAATCTCAAATGAAAAATTGGTAACACTGATGGTTAGGAGTGCTAGAGTTTCAAGAAATTCACCGGAACTTTTCAGCGGGTATTCATGCTGAAGAAACTACAGAAAAAGCAAATTTCGATAATTGCGGGTGCAGCACTGTTTGCCTTTTTAGCTGGGGCAATGGTATCAGCACCTGAGATTGGCAAATCTCTGGGGAAATGGCTCAAACTGAGTCAGAATCAAGCAGGGCAAACATCAGAGGGTAGCATTGCTCAATCAGCCGTCTTTCCACTGATCTCACAATCCCTGCCAGAACGGGCGGCAAAACTAGCAGCGATCGCCGGGCAATCGCGATCGCCAGATCGAAATCGCGCTCGTTATCTTTTAGCGAGTGATTACATTGAAAGAACCCAAGCTAAAAAAGCGCTGGTTTTACTGGACGGATTAGATAAAGACTATCCCCTTCTCGCGCCCTACATTTTGCTGAAACAAGCTCAGGCACAGGATATCCTGGGCGAAGACGGCAAAGCCTCGGATCTGAGGCGAAGTGTGCTGAAACAATATCCCAAAGAAGCGGCCACGGTGAAAGCGCTATATCTGATTGCCCAACCAAAGCAACAAGAAACTGCGATCGCTCAATTTCCTTCCAATCCTCTAACTTGGGAAATTATCCGCAAACGCTTGCAAGATAATCCCAATCAGCCACAATTACAATTAATTTTGGCTAAATATGCCTATGACCAACCAGGCATAGTGGGCGTTTTAGATCAGCTAGTAAAACAGCCTACCCTCAAACCCGAAGAATGGGAACTCATTGGTACAGGCTATTGGGAAAATAGTCAATTTCTCAAAGCCGCAAATGCTTATGCCAAAGCACCCAAAACATCGCGCAACCTCTACCGCACTGCACGGGGGTTACAGGTAGGAGGCAAAGATAAAGAAAAAGCGATCGCCACCTATAAGCAACTAGTGCAGCAATTTCCAAATACTGAGGAAGCTGGGACTGCACTACTGCGGTTAGCAGAAACCGCAAAAACTCCTAAAGACGGCTTACCCTATCTTGAGCAGGTAATTAGTAAATTTCCGAAACAAGCTGCTACTGCACTGGTACAAAAAGCCAAAACTCTCCAAACCCTTAAGGATCAAAAGTCAGCTAGCCAGGCTTGGCAATTACTCATAGCCAAGTACGGAAATTCTGATGAAGCGGCAGAGTATCGCTGGAAAATCGCCCAAGATAAAGCCAATACCAAAGATTACGTCGGTGCTTGGCAATGGGCAGAACCAATTGTCACCAATAATCCCAATAGTATTTTGGCTCCAAGAGCAGGCTTTTGGGTAGGTAAATGGGCAGCTTTACTAGGCAAACAGCAGGAATCTCAAACTGCTTATGAGTATGTGATTAACCAGTTTCCTTACTCTTACTATGCATGGCGAGCAGCGACGATGCTGGGGCTAAATGTTGGCAACTTTGACAACGTGCGCGTTATGAACCCGGAAGTAATCGCACAACAGCGTCCATTACCGCCTGCTGGTTCTGAGACTTTCAAAGAATTATATCTGCTGGGTCAAGACCGCGATGCCTGGTTACAATGGCAAACAGAATTTCAGAATAAAATTCAGCCAACGGTAGCAGAGCAATTTACTGAAGGGTTGATCCGGCAGGCAAAGGGAGAAAATCTGATCGGAATTGATAAAATTTCTAAATTGGAAGACCGAGAAACACCAGCTGAACTTGCTCAATATCAGACTCTGAGTAAACAGATCACCTACTGGCAAGCACGTTATCCGTTTCCCTATCAGCGAGAGATTGAAAAGTGGTCTATTGAGCGTAAACTGAATCCTCTGCTAGTCACCGCTCTCATCCGTCAAGAGTCGCGGTTTGAGCCAAAAATCAAATCCGTTGTTAATGCTACTGGTTTAATGCAGTTGTTGCCCAGTACAGCTCAATGGATCGCCCCACAAATTAAGTTGGATATCAAAACAATAAACCTCGAAAATCCCAACGACAATATCATGCTGGGTACATGGTATTTGGATCATACCCATCAGCAATATAACAATAACTCCTTGCTGGCGATCGCCAGTTACAATGCTGGCCCCGGCAATGTCTCCAAATGGCTACAAACTATAACTACAAAAGATCCAGATGAGTTTGTTGAAGAAATTCCCTTTGATGAAACCAAAAATTATGTGCGTCAAGTATTTGGCAACTACTGGAATTATTTGAGACTTTACAACCCTGAGATTTCTGGTATTGTCGCAAAGTACTCGACTACACACCCAAAATTGCCGGCGCAGTGATTCTACCCAATTCGGTAGAAATGAGCAAGCAGGGAGCAGAGGAGCAGGGAAAGCACATATACAATTTTACGTGAGTTCCATGAACCTCTCCCTGCCTTGAATTAAAGTTCAAACCTGTCCCTCTCGCCCGTCGGAGAGGGACAGGTTTTGTGTAGTGAAACCTCTTAAAGGTCTTTTTAATTCGACTAATTACTGGATACCAGCTGAATTGTCGAACTCACGGATAGTTAGGTGGGGCGATGCCTACGGCGGGCTGCGCCTACACTGTTTTTTGTGTTGAGAGGGTGAGGCGATCGCCTATTTCACAGCCAACAGGTTGAGTTTAGTGCGCCTGTTGGCGTTAATATAACTTAATCTATTAAATTTTACTTTTTTTGCACCCTTCTTAATTTTTGTGCCCCAATGGAGTTAACTTCAAAAGAATTTAAGTCAGAACTGATATTAGAAGTCCAAGCCTGCCTGCAATTGGCAGTTCCTCTGGTAATTACTCAAATATTAGAAGCGGGCATTCCTTTGTTGGATGGGGTGATGATGGGCTTACTTAACAGCCAAGCTTTAGCTGCGGGTGCTTTAGGTGCTGTTACCTTTTCTACTCTAGCTTCCGTTTGTCGTTCTATTCTTTCAGCCGCGGGTGTGAATGTCGCAAATGCTTTTGGTGCAGGAAAAATAGACCAAGTTGGCCGTGCTACAGGTCAAGGAATTTGGTTAGCTGTGACGATGTGCTTACCTGTGATGTTTATCATTTGGCACTTTGACTATATCCTACTGCTGACTGGTCAAGAAGAAAGCAATGTGTTATTGGCTCAAACATATTTGCGGTCTATTGTTTGGGGTTTTCCTGCTGCGCTCGGTTTCTGTATTTTTAAAGAAGTTAGCTCTGCTCTAAATCGCCCCCAGTTCCTAACAGTAATTACGGTAGCTGGACTATTATTGAATGCGGCTGCAAATTACGTACTAATGTTCGGTAAATTTGGTTTACCAGCCCTTGGTTTAGCTGGTATCGGTTGGGCAAGCACACTCATTTTTTGGCTGAATTTTATCGCCGCCGCTACCTGGGTTTACTTCGACAAATACTTTAAAGACTACCAGCTTGATAGCGCTCTACATCAGTTTGATAAAGATATGTTTGTGGATATCTTCCAAACTGGATGGTTCTTGGGGTTGCAGTATGGAGCGGAAATTGGAGTATTCACTGCCACTGCTTTACTGATGGGGTGGTTTGGAACAGAGACGTTAGCAGCCCATGAAATTACCGTCGAGACAGAAAGTTTTGTCGAAACGGTATCCATAGGTATTTCCTATGCCATCACGATGAGAGTAGGACAGCTGAGGGGAGAAAATGATCTTAAGGGTGCAAGCAGAGCAGGATTTGTCTGCATTGCGCTTGTTAGTCCCATTGTGAGCATTGTGGCACTAATTTTTTTGCTGTTTCCCAACTATATTGTGGCAATGTATTTGGACACCAGTAATCCGGATAATGTCGAGATACTTAGAACAGCAACTTCTTTCCTCACCGTGGGGGCAATAGTTCAGATATTTTATTCTATTCAGACTATTGCTGCTGGTGCATTGATCGGGTTGAAGGACACCAAAGTACCAGTGTTAATTACTATGTTTGCTTACTGGGTGATTGGTTTAGGTGGCGGCTATTTGATGGCATTCACTTTAGGTTGGGGTGCTATTGGTTTATGGTTAGGTTTAGTATTAGGGCTATTCATGGGTGCAGTGCTTTTAACTTGGCGTTTTTATCTTTTGACTTCCGATATAAGTCTGGTTGAACAGCCCTAAAATCTTCAGCTTTTGTACCTTTACCATGCGGATTTAGGATTGCTAAAAGTAAGTTGGCGCTAATATTTCAAACTTTAAATGTAGGGTGTGTTACGCCATAAGCTAACGCACCGTCAACAATTCAAGTTGAACTAGATTTGAATTTCTTTCTATTTTGTTGGTAACATCTTTCGAGAAAGAAGATGCTAAATTGGCTGACGATATAAAGATTGATGGATTTATCCAGAAACCCTTTAATCCAGATGCAGTAATTGCTAAAGTGCGAACAATTTTAGACCAGATCCAAAAAGGCGATCACTCTTCTTTAGTCTAAAGTCCAGTTATTTAGCACAGCTTCATAAAAAATTGGTATTAGTTCATTAATTCAGGAATTATTGATAATTAATAAATTTAACTATTCATTTAGTTCCTGTATTAACCACTCCAGTTCTATCTCAGTAAAATGAGTATATTTATTAAGATAATAAATGGTAGAACCAGCATTAATCCGCAATAAAGGCTGATTATTAAAAAGATTTGAATTTGATTTGATGAGTTTCGATACAGATATATTTTTCCGTAATGCTGGAAAAGCAACAAGCCATTTAATTCCTAGAAAATCATGCATCACTACTAACTGATGAGAGTCAATTCTCATACGAGTACGTTTGCATAATCCCCAAATAAAGGTAAATAAAAGAAAAGCGATCGCACTCACTTGGATGCAAAAGCTAGTTATGTTTCTTGGTGAAGAACTTCCTAGCGGCCCAATCGTCAAAACATTAAAACCCAATGCCAAAGGTGTGACCAAGGAGATAAGCATAATTAAGCCAATGCTAAATCCTTTAGGTGGCAAGATAATTTCTAGACTTTTAGAGGTTTTAATTAAGTGAATTTTACTCGCAAACGGTTTTTTTAATGCAAGGGTTGCCTGCTTTCTAGAACGGGGTTTTTCTAATGCTTGCATTGCTACTTCTGTTGTAGAAAATCTCTGGTCTAAACTTGGCTCAGTTATCCATTCCAACCAATCAGCAAATTCTAGAGTGAGATTGCAAGATTGTCGGAATTGAATACGTAACTCCTGCTGTGGTAATTCTGTAGGATGCAATCCTGTGACGAGATAAATTAAAGTTGCACCCAAGCTATAAAGGTCGGAGGCGGGAGTTACCCTACCACCAAATTGCTCTGGAGGCATATAGCCATAAGTACCGACTACAGTAATTGTACCGCCTTCTTGAGCAGCTAGAGTCTGTACAGAGCCAAAATCTACAAGGTAAATCTGACCAACACTATTACCAGAACGATTTGTAAGTAGAATATTGCTGGGTTTAATATCTCGATGAATTACAGACGGTTGCTGGTGGTGTAAATAGGAGAGAATTGTCAGGAGCGATCACGCTAATTCTTTTACCTCTGCTTCACTAAACGTTCGTCCTGCTTGTAAATGTTCCTCTAAAGATTTCGCCCCTACATAAGTTTGTACTAACCCAAAACCTTTATCATCGGGCGTATCTAGTTCAAAGTAATCTAAATAGCGTGGGATAGCAGGATAATCAAGCGCCTTTAAAGTTTCTGCTTCCCGTTGAAATAACTTTAAGTCTTGCCAATCGAAATCTTGCCCCAAGTACAATATTTTTATCACTACCTGTTGTGAGGAATGCAAATCCAAGGCTAGAAAAGTTCGTCTTCCGGTTTGTCTTCCTAATTCTCTTTGGACTTGATAACGCTGATTAAATATTTCACTGTTCATTTATTTAATAACCTATATTGCTTTTCATACCACTGAGCAATAAATTTGCTAGCTGCTCCCATACTTAGCCCAGTGATAACAGAAGGTGCAATCACGAAAAATAGGCTAGTGACATTTGACCAATTAGAAAAAAGGCTAGTGACATTTGACCAATTAGAAAAAGAACCATGAAACAGCAGGCTGAATCCGAATAAAGCAACAGCCATCCCAAATGTGGTGCTGATAATGCTGATTGTGCGCCGATGCAAGTGGGCATTTTTTAGCGGGAAGAAGAATAACCGCGTAATAATGCTAACTAAAAATCCATTAACAAACGCTATGGGAAAACCAATTAATGCACCAAATTCTAGTCCTGCAATGCTGCCGTATCCTGGAATTACAACTGTGCTATAAATAGCAGCACAACCTGCTACAACTAAGCCTCCAGTAAAGGTGCTACGCCAGATAGCATTCCACAATAAATCCCTGATGTTTACTGGTTTGGGAGGATTCACCGTAGCTAGGTCATTGATTGGCAACCGACCTGTTTCCAAGGCTTTTAAGGCAATTGAGGCAGACATTAAACGTTGCTCTAGACTGGGTTCTGTTAGCCATTGCAACCAACCTACCAATCCAGGACTAAGTTCAACTAAGTCTTGAAATGCAATTCGCAAATCTTTCTGAGGCAAATCGGCGGGATGAATACCTGTCGCTAAAGCAATCAGAGTAGCACCAAGACTGTAGAGGTCAGAAGCAGGCGTTGCATAGCCACCAAATTGTTCTGGGGGCATATAGCCGTAAGTCCCGACAACCGTTACTGTCTTACCTGCTTTGGTTGCTAAGGTTTGCACAGAACCAAAATCTACTAAGTAAATCTGTCTAACACTATTGCTATCCTCTACCAAAATGATATTGCTGGGTTTGATATCGCGGTGAATAACTGGAGGCTGTCGCCCGTGTAGATAAATCAGGATATTTAACAGTGCTGTAGCAATTTCTTTAACTTCAGTTTCTGTAAAAATCCGCCCAGTTTTCATATATTCTTCTAGAGATTGACCTTCTACAAAGCTCTGGACAAGAGCATAACCTTTACCGTTAGAGGGATCTAATTCAAAGTAGTCGATATAACGAGGAATCGCAGGATGCTCAACCGCTTTGAGGGTTTCGGCTTCTCGTTCAAATAGCCTTAAATCTTGCCAAGCAAAATCATTACTAAAGGTTAGCAGCTTGATGATAACTAATTGCTCAGTTTGAATGTCACGGGCTAAGAGAGTACGTCTTCCTGCTTTTTTGCCTAACTGTTGCTGAATTTCGTAGCGTTCTTGAAGGATTTGTTTGGGAAAGTCATTAAGGCTTTGACCTGCCATTTGCCCACTCCGAGTTTTCATATTTACAACTTGTTACAGTTGAATCTAGCAAAAACTACAAAGGGAAAATAATAGATTCCGCATTCTTTCAAATATTGGACTTATACAGAGTTGTGAAAAATTTAGGGATGAGGCAGATGAGGAGAATGCTTTTGTTATACCGTCTATTCGTAAAGTTGCAATATATTTTACCCATCAGCTAGCGCCGTACCACGCTAGTTGCCACTGATGACTAAATCAACATTTGTACCTTTGCCATGCAGATTCGACTATTTCAGCAATGATTTCTGTGTATGTCACATCAGCCAAACGTCGCATAATTACCAGGTCTGAGCGGATATAATGTAGCCCTGGCAGTGGGTTAACCTCCATAAACTGCAACGCACCGCTAGCATCGCAACGCAGATCCACTCGGGCAGCGTCACGGCAACCAAGAGTATGATAAACATCCAGCGCCAGCTGCCTTGCCTGTGCTGCCAGTGGCTCAATATCTATGAGCAAACGATAAGATACCCGTTCCAGATACTCATCCTTGTTGAGGGTGGTATAGGCAAAAGCTTCCGCTTCTCCTGTAAAAATTACTTCCATCACACCTACTACCCGTGAGTTGCTGCCGTTGCCAATAATGCCCACCGTTACTTCTCGACCGGGGAGAAAGGTTTCTACGAGTACGGACTGCTGAAATAGTTCGCGTAACAATTGATAAGTATTTACTAACTCCTCCTGTTCTTTGACAAGAGAACGCCCAGTTACCCCTTTAGAACTGCCCTCCGCTACAGGCTTGAGGAAAAGTGGCATTGGCAGTGACACGGCTGCTGCTTCTATGGTAGTACTCAGCACCTCAAAGGGGGCTGTAGGCAAACCGCGATCGCGCACTACTCTCTTAGCAAGCGCCTTGTCTAACGTTAGGGCACAGGTAAGCGGATCGGAAAAGGTATAGGGTTGAGCGAATAATTCGCAGACTGCGGGGACTTGGGCTTCACGAGAGCGACCTTTCAAACCCTCAGCAATATTAAAAACCAGATCCCAGCGATCGCCCTTGGCCAAGCGCAGAGCGAGTTCTCTACCATTGCCGACACGTTCAACCTGATGACCTAACTGAAATAGTGCATCTTCCAGCCCGATGATAGTTTCTTCATCGTCGAACTCCATGACCTCAGAAGCACTGAAACCAGCCTTCAGGTAGTCTGCCTTCAAGTCATAACATAGACCAATTAATAACCCCATAGCCCGATAATTCCTGGTGAGAAAGCTTTCGCTGTTAGCTGTAATATGCAACTCAGGTTAATTGCAGAAACTTTGATTACTAAGTCTTCAATGGAGTCAAAGATATCTCATCAACAACATCGAACCAGATAGGAGATATATCTTCAGGTGAACCGTTATAGTTGGCAGTAATTTCTTCTCCTATTTCTATATCTCGGTAAGCAATCAATTCCACCTCCCCTTCGGCGAATTTTTTCACATAGTAAGTATTCGGATCGTAAGAATGGTTGAACAGGGACATTAAACCAAGTGCGATCGCCGCACCTTTATCTTCCCAATCGTAGTAATAGTTACCCAAAACTGTTTTATCTAGGAATTCAACCTGTTCTGCTGGTATAACCAGAACTGGCGATCTCTCAATCATCTCTCCTTTCAAAAAACGCTTCTGTGCGAAGATACCTCGACCTTTTAGGTTTGTATTGCCCACAATCAACATTTTAACTACTCTCCTGCGATTACTCAGTTTTTTGGTGGAAGCCAAAATAACCATCCCAACTAGCTCTTTTAAATGATGGCGATCAACTCACATATATATAGTGTCATTCTTGTTCCACTGGATCTACATAGGTGTACGTCTTACCTGCCCAATTTTGCACTGTAGCTGTGCCCTTCTCATAAGCAAGTAGAGTCTCGGCTTGAATTGGGACTTTGCCACCACCGCCAGGGGCATCAATTACATAAGTTGGTACAGCGTAGCCAGTAGTATGACCACGCAATTTAGAAATTAGATCAATCCCAGTTTGAATACTGGTTCGCAGATGTGCAGTGCCAACAACTGGATCGCATTGGTAAAGGTAATAGGGTCGCACACGCAACTTAAGAAGACCGTGAAACAGATTTTTGAGGGCTTTTTCAGAGTCATTCACACCTTTTAATAGCACGGTTTGACTACCTAGAGGAATACCACCATCAGCTAGGCGATCGCAAGCTTGTGCCACTTCTGGTGTAAGTTCCCGCACATGACAAAAGTGCAAAGATAGCCACACACGATGTTTACGAAGTAAGGTAACCAATTCCGGTGTAATTCGCTGCGGTAAGAAACTCGGCACGCGGGAACCAATTCGGATAAATTCAATATGCCTAATAGCACGCAGCCGACCAAGTAAATTGTCTAAAGGTTCATCAGACATCAACAGAGGATCGCCACCGGAAATTAACACATCACGGATCTCGGTGTGTTCTTCCAGGTAAGCGACGATCGCATTCAACCGCCGCGTTACTGGGTACATCTCACCTTGGTTCACCAAACGAGAGCGAGTGCAGTAACGACAATAAGCAGCACATGTGTCTAGAGCAAGCAGCAACACCCGATCAGGGTAGCGGTGTACGAGTCCTGCCACTGGAGTGTCGTTATCTTCACCACATGGATCTACCATGTCTGCGGCACTGACTACTAGTTCTTCTTCCCGTGGGATGACTTGTAACCGTAGTGGGCAAAGCGGATCTTCTGGATCAAGCAGTGATGCAAAGTATGGTGTGACGGCTACAGCAAACTTCTCTGGTGCGATTAAAAGTCCCTGTTCTTCGGTAGCACTAAGCCTTAATAACTGCTGAAAGTGTTCCAGCTTAGTCAACCGATGCCGCATTTGCCAGCGCCAATCGTTCCAGCATTCCTGGTTGTAAGTCTTTCCCAAAATCTCACAAATTTCTTCACACCGAACATCGGTAACTAGAGGCTCTAGAATAGTGTTTTTGATCATGATTAGAACTAAATTAAGCTGAGAATAATAAACCAATCACAGGCTGGTTCCTTTACCTACAAATTTAGGTAAAAGAGAAAAGTATTGACAACTGTCACCACTTCTGGTGCTAACTCGTCCTCAAACAGGCGATAAGCGTTGTAGGTAGAAATATAAATAGTTTGGCTCGTTTGATGCCAGAGATGATGGCTTGTTCTGCCTCTGATAACTTCGATGGGAGGATTCCAGTCAGGATTTGGTATATCCTCAGTAAACTTTAGATAATGAGGAAAAGCGTTAATAATTACCTCAGATTTAGATGCCTCAGCCTTAGCAGCGTGAATAGCTAGCTTTTTGTGAAGATGAGGTGGAATTCTAACACCGACTTGAATACAGGGCATGAAAACAAAGTTGAACTACTCTACAAATAATACCCAAAGTTTAACAATAAGTATCGTATTACACAGAATATCCCTTTGTTCTCATGCTTGTTAATCTAATTATTTATTTCACCACTAAACTTCAGATAAAGCGTAGACGCAAAGCGCAAAGCCGGAGATTCCGAAACTCCGGGCTTGTCGCCAGACATCAAACTCAAAAATTTTAGTCCAGCGATCGCTTGTTTTGCGATGAAGAGCAGGAGCGAACGCTTTATTTTATAACATATCTACAAACTTTGAGCCATCTGTAGTTAGTTATTTAAATCATTAATATTGCTCAATGATGTTAACTGCGACTCGACCGCATTGAGATAACTTTTATCATTCAAAACTTGTGCTGGTAATTTGTTAGCCTTGACAGCAGCCTGAACCACATCTTTTGCAGTCACTTTTCCTATTTGGAATTCAGATACCAAAGCGCCCCCACTAGGAATACCCTGCTCTTTGAAATAACCTTGATAAGCTAGAAAGGTAGTATTGAAAGGTTTGAGATAGCTGGCATTTAATAAATTAGTACGTAAAGTATTAGAGCTTACATCTGTGTTTATTTGTCCAGCATTATTGTTATTAGCTGTTTTAGCGCCAAAAATTCCAGGTAGAAAAGTAATACAAGCAACGATAAATGCAGAATTGAGCAAGTTTATAAATTTCATAATTCTCTTCTCGATTTAACTAAATTAATTAATGTTTGCTAATAAAAAATATTCTTTAGCTATATAAATTTATTGGTGTTAACTCACTACATCGGTTTATTCATTCTTCATTGATTTGGGCAAGATTATTTTACAAAAGCTAGATTAATTAAAATTCTCCTAGATGAACTAGAAGGTAATAATGGAGTAATTCAGAAATATTTGACAAACTTAGACAAAACTATAATTGCTAAAATGATGTAATTTACAACTCGGAAAGACAAAGTTAACTTAGATTATTCAAAATTACTAAGACCCATCATGTAATATGCAATAAAGCTCTGATCAAAGGGTTTGAGGTAATTTACATTCGTAGAATAGCTAGATAAAGTGTTAGAGTTGACGGTTGTGTTTATTGATGCGCCACTGTTGTTATTATTGGCTGTATGAATGCTAGTAATTTTAGGCATAAAATTAATCCAAGCAACAATATGTGCAGAATTTATCAAGTTTGTAAGTTTCATAGAGTTATCTTCAATTAGAACAAAGTAAAATCAGTCTGTGATATTTAGTAATAGAGTCCACTGTTTGATAAATCTCAACCTCCTACACTCAGTTCATTTGATAGCTTGATTTGTTAATTATCTAAACGCCTGAGTCAAATTGACCTAAATATCAGAAATTATAAATTCGTATAAGTTTAGTAAGTAATAACTCAGAAAAGGCAAATGTTCGCTATATGAAATATTTTTTTCGTAAGCATTTCTATAAGGTGCGATCGCTCACATATATGTAATTATGATCTTCTCTTCTAGATATTTTTTGCTTTCGGCTATAAACTGAAATCTAACTATATTTTAGCTAATTAAGTTTGCATACCAATATGCTATAAAGTATTTCTAATAAAAGCAAATACTTTTACTTCTTAACTTGATAAATAAAAGTAATGTAAATTAATATTGGCATTGCAAAGCTTTCTATAAACCTTACTGACCATTCATCTGAGTTTGCACGGACTCTCGTGTAAGGTAGCCGTTCAGGAGCATAAAATAAGCTGATCGTGTCAAAATGTTAAATGTATAGTTTATTTGCAAACTCACTTATGGCAAAAGCAATTTGGAATGGAACAGTTTTAGCTGAGAGCGATAATACCGTAGTTGTGGATAACAACCATTATTTCCCTGCTGACACCATTAACAAGCAGTACTTCACAGACAGTAACACCCACAGTACTTGTCCTTGGAAAGGTGTCGCCAGCTACTACAGTATTGACGTTGATGGGCAAGTCAACAAAGATGCTGCTTGGTACTATCCCAGCGCCAAAGAGAAGGCTAAGAATATTGAAGGTTATGTCGCCTTCTGGAAGGGTGTAAAAGTTGAGGCTTAATAAAGGTTCCTGGAAGTATTTTATTTTCAGGGAGAATGATATTATGTCCGGCTAATTGCCTATAAAATAATTAGCCCGCGCAGGCGGGCTTCGTATTTAAACTATTTGCGAATTTATTTTAACTGTTCTTGTCATCACTCGTTTGACGACTATAGACAAGAATTTTGGAGTGTAATCTACTGAAGCGATCGCCATCATCAACTCTAAGTTCAAGTAAAACTTTATTTTGAGACGTAATTACACATACTAATCATCTTTATTGACTAATTATTGTTGGTTGGAGCCATGCAAAAACCTGTGTAACTGTTAAATTAAGTTGCAAAAATTCAGGTACAGGCAATACTTCATCCCCAGTCATCTCTATAGGTTGCTGTCCTGGCAAAAATACTAATACTAAGCGTTCATCTGGATCGATCAACCACCCTAATTGAGTGCCATGTTTTAGACAGTGAAGAATATTTATAATTACCTTGGTTGTATTCTGTTCTGGTGAAAGAATTTCAATTGTCCAATCAGGGTAAATTCCAAAGGTATTTTCAATTTCTCCATTAGCATCAAAAGGAATCCGTTCCCAAGCAAATACACTCACGTCTGGGACAATCGAACGTCCGCCAAATGTACAGCGTAATTCTGGAAAAGCTAAAGCAATTTTTTGTTCTTCAGCAATTTGGCTAATTGCGTTACAAAGTTTTAGTTGTAGCCGGAAATGTTTGCCTTGTGGCATTGGTTTCTGGTAGATACGATGATCGTCTATAAATTCACTAGCAGGCTTGGTTTCTGGCAGTTTGAGGAACTCTGCTAAGGAGATTGATTTGTGCAGCGTGGTTGTCATAGCTGTGCAAATGCCATATTTGATTGGAATCTTAGCATTTTCTATCTTTGGATTTTAGGGAGCGAGTCTATTCTCCTTAATGTTGCTTACCTGAAAATAGTTGTAAGCTGTAAGTTAAGACTTGTATTGATAAGTTTTGCTTAAGATTTAGTAATGACCGCATAACTTTTGCCATAGATAAGCATTCTGAATCAAACAAGTTGTGTTGTTAACGAACGGACAAGTTTTCGTTACTAACGGATAAGCTGCATGGCGAGTTGAAGAAATTGAAGTTCCTCTAAGCTACAAATGAGTATCCATTTATAATTAATGCTTAATTTATTCGATTAAATTTTAAGCATTTATTATGAATGCGACAGCATTTGTTATAAATGAGTAGCCATTTATAATAGATGCTTAATTTATTCGATTAAATTTTAAGCATTTATTATGAATGCGACAGCATTTGTTATAAATGAGTACGCAATTGCTACAAATGAGTAGCCATTTATAATAGATGCTTAATTTATTCGATTAAATTTTAAGCATTAGTTATGAATGAGTACGCAATAGCTATAAATGAGTAGCCATTTATAATAGATGCTTAATTTGTTAGCTTAAATTTTAAGCATTAGTTATGAATGAGTACGCAATAGCTACAAATGAGTTCGCGATCGCAGCAAATGAGTATCCATTTATAATTAATGCTTAAGCTGTTGTTGCTAACAGATAAACATTCGTAACGTCTGCGTCTGTCTTCGTAACAAGTGGACAGGTTGTTGCGATCGCGGCAACTTTATTTGTAACGTTGCTGCGGCAAAAGTACTTAAATTATTCTTGTGAAGAGGATTTTCTTTAAGCTTTGCATTGTACGAGTAGCAAAATTACGCTGATGCCAAGCTTGATAGAAATCGGGGTAAGGCATATTCTGAGCGCATTTCCAGGCTAAATAGTGGTACTCATTATCAAAATACCAATCACGACTTAAAAATTTGACTACCGCAAAGCGATGCTTATTATGCTGTAAAATTTTTTCTAAGCTATCTTTTGCGCTCCAACGAGTCTCGTAATCTACATTATTTAATTGCAGCAGTTGCACCAAGGCGGCGATCGTATCTTTATTGCCAGTGCCGATTTCCCCTAAGCTATCTGCTGCCTTCATACGGGTGTACTGATCCACAGTAGTTGATTGCAGCAGTTGCACCAAGGCGGCGATCGTATCTTTATTGCCAGTGCCGATTTCCCCTAAGCTATCTGCTGCCTTCATACGGGTGTACTGATCC
>NZ_JBALCO010000119.1:0-15921 GCF_036919595.1 Nostoc sp.
ATTTCTTCATAGGTAGGGCAATGATAGAATTTAATTTACTCTTTTTTTTTGGCAATAGCTCCTACCAAACCACCCAAGTATCACGTTTCTCAATTGTTCCACCTCATTAGTATGGAAGCAAAGCCTTCTATTATAACATAAAAATAATTCTGCAAGAGGTCTAATTCTTCTGAGCTACTAACTTGCTGTTACAAAAACTGTAACAGTCCCATTTTTCTATTGGAGCAAATGCAATAGTTAATCATTGACACAGTGTCTGCGTAAACTCTGACCACAGATCGGGAATCTTTCGCAACTGAGGTAGTATGATGATTCGGCAAAAATATAGTAGTATGAGAGAAAATTTTATGCAAAGACGTTATGGTGTGAGTCTAGGCAGACGTTATGCTCTGGCATCTGCAAGTGTTGTTCTATTTAGTGTATTAGGGTATTCTCAAATCGATAGTAATAAAAGTGCCCTTGCCCAATCTAGTTTACCTCAGCCAGAAACTCCATCGCAAAAAAAAACACTCAAGACTGATACAAAAATCCTTGAGTCTAGCAATAAGTTTGGCTTCAAACTATTTTCAGAACTTCTTAAAAGTGATAATGGTAAGAAGAACGTTTTTATCTCACCTTCGAGTGTGGCGATCGCTCTAGCTATGACCTACAATGGCGCGAGCGGCACGACTCAACTAGCGATCGCCAAAACCCTGGAATTACAGGGGATAAATCTGCAAGAAATCAACTCTTCTTACGCAGCGGCATTAAAACAGCTTTTAGACAATTCAGATCCAAAAGTACAACTGAAGATTGCTAACTCACTTTGGGCAAATAAAAATGTTAGCTTTCGGCCAGACTTCCTCCAGAGAACGCAGAATTTCTATCAAGCTAAGGTCAGCAATTTAAATTTTCAAGATCCCGCAGCACTTAGTATTATCAATAACTGGGTAAAAGAGAATACTAATGGCAAAATCGATCAGATAATTGGAAAAATTGAACCAGATAAAGTGTTGTTTCTGATTAATGCCATATATTTTAAAGGAAAATGGAGTAAAGAATTTGATAAAAATCAAACTGCTCAATACCCTTTTTACAGCACACCTGGCAAGCCAAAACAACACCCGATGATGTCACAAAGTGGTGACTATAGATACTATGAAAGCAAACAATTTCAGGCAGTTAGTTTACCTTACGGTAAAGATGGCAAATTCAGCTTTTATATTTTCCTGCCGAAACAGAACTCTGACCTCAAAGCCTTCTATCAAAACTTGAATGTTGAGAACTGGGATAAATGGATGACTCAGTTCAGCGAACAAAAAGGGCTCATTCGTTTACCCCGCTTCAAAACAGATTATGACGTTACACTCAATGATGCCTTAAAAACTTTAGGCATGGAGGAGGCTTTCAGCAACAAAGCCAATTTTTCCGGCATGGGTAAAAATTTTGCCATTAGCGAAGTTAAGCATAAAACTTTTGTGGAAGTGAACGAAGAAGGCACGGAAGCGGCTGCGGCTACTTCAGTGGGAATAGTAGCAACAGCTTTGAGACAGGAACCAGAACCATTCCGAATGATTGTTGACCGTCCCTTCTTCTGTGCGATTAGGGATAATCAGACGGGAAGGGTTTTGTTTATGGGTTCGATCATTGACCCACAGTAAAAAATTCAAAATTCCTTCATTTTAAATTTTGAATTTTGAATTTTGAATTTAATTCTAGGGTAATGTTGCTTCCGAAATACTCAGAGTGTTTTTAGCGTCAGCTTTCGGGGACTCATTTGCTGCAACGGGTGCAGTTATCTCCCCAGTGGCGCTGTCGTTTGTCTCACTACCAGGACGCAAGGCACTTAAGGCGGTCTTAATTACAACAGCTGTAGGTACTGCCACAATTACACCTAACAGTCCGCCAATTCTTGCCCCTGTTAAGACTGAAATTAAAATCCAAACTGGATTTAAACCCGTAAAGCTGCCTAAAATTCGGGGGGCAATTAAGTTTTCGAGAATTTGTTGTACAATCACTGCTGCTATCAAGACTCTCACACCCATTGAGAAATCTTGCAACGCTACCAATAGTGTAGTCAGGGCGATGCCTACAGAACCGCCAAAGGGAACGAGAGCCATCAGTCCAATAGTTAGGCCAAATAGCAGCCCGAATGGCACTTTTAGCCACAAAAAGGTAGGAATCAGGGCTGATGCCATGCAAGTAGATAAAATTAGCTGGGTGATGAAGAAATTTTGGAAGCTGAGGCGGACTGTTTTGGAGAAAGGATCGCGAAATTTATTAGGTAGCCATTCCACTAAACTTTGCCAGAGTTCACCCCCATGCTGTAAAAGATAGAAAGTCAAAACCATCGTCAAGAGAATATCTAGCAGACTAGTGACTGTAACTACCGCCAGATTTAAAACTTGTCCAGCGATCGCTTGTAATTGTCCCTTGACGCGATCATTGATTTGCACTACTAGAGCATCGAGGTTAATCGGTAAGCCGAAAGTCTCGGCTTTTTCGTTTAATATCATTAACTGAGAGCGTCCAGAGTCGATCAACTCTGGTAAACGAGCCACCAGTTGTTGGGCTTGGGTAAGGGCCAGCGGAATAAGTGTAACACCCAACGCTAATAAAATTGATAAAGCCAAGAGAAATACTAGGATAGCGACTTGCTCTCGCCTAGCACCATGATGCTCCATCCAGCTCACGGGGTAGTTGAGCAGAAATGCTAGCACTGAGGCTCCAACTAAAATGACTATGAGAGAATGGAAATAATTAAAGAATATCGAAAGTGCCCAACCATTTAGAACTAGCAGCGGCAGGAATAACGCGATCGCCCCGATTCGCGCTATTGGTGTGAATCTTTGCCACCAGTCGAGTAGCTTGCGTGTCTGCATTTTGAGCTGATTGCGGGATAGAACTAAATGAAATCTTTCTTTACAGCTTATTATCTCTGACTATATGAGTCTTATTCATCCTTCTAATTTAGGAGTTAGACTAACCTACATGGAAAACTTTGAACCGAAAGAGAATAGGGAGTGGGAAGAAGAGGGACAAGGGGACAAGAAAGACAAGGGGACAAGGAGAATAACCATACCCAATGACGCTACTTGCTCCACTTGGGGACACCCCAAGACCGCAGTGGCTCCCCAATCCCCAATGCTCAATGCCCCATGCCCCAAGTCTAAAACACAGTCGCTCTTATATTTGATTCCGATCATCGGCTTTTTCCCATCCTTGTGGACTCTCTATCGGGGCCAGGGTAGTCGGGAACAACTTGCTATTAGTCGTCTGTCTATTACTTTGGCGCTTACTTGGCTGTTGGGATATCTATTATTAGCTACCGGTGCAGCAACTTCAGATTTATTAACGCTACGTCTATTTATCCTCAATAGCTTTCTCACATCAGGTTACTTTTTAGTAAGTGTCTGGTTGATTTTGCGCCTAATGCAGGGCAAATCTGGGCGTTTACCAGGGTTTAATACTTTAGCAGAACGAGTGCTGGGTAAGTATTTATCTTAATTTTTTCGGATGATACTTTTCCAGTATTTTTACTTATTTCCTAAAAAAATCCGGTTGATTTATCTATATATCTAGTCAAATCCAGTTTATTATTGCCATACTTCAGTAAAACATCTCTAGATTAGCCCAAAAGAAGGAAAAATGTTGCTATAAGTGTTGTGGTTGACACTACATTAAAAAAGTTAGCACTGATAATTAAGAGTTAGCTATTATGGGTTGATTTGCCTGCATGTTTTTAGTCTGCAAATTTACCGAATTTGATTAGTGAGTAAGTGTGAGGAAGTCTGTGACCATTCAAAGAAGTTCGGCGGAAGAAAACCAGTCGGGAAAAGCCTCTAAGTCCAGTAAAAAAATTTCTCAGAACTCGAAATCCGGACGTTGGCTGTGGTTTTGGGTAGGGATGAGTGGTATTGCAATGGTGTCAGCAACAGCAGGGGCGCTTTTGGCGGTGTCTTTAACCAGTACGCCTTTGCAACAAGCCCAGCTAAGTCCAAAGGATGAGGCGGCCTTTGATGGCGATCGCATCTCTGGAAGTGGGCTGCGATTTTCACAATTAACTCGCCCAGTGAATCTCTTAGTTTTGGGGATGAGCGTACTTCCCCCGGATATCCAAAACCCTCCCCCAGAAACCAAAAACCTCAGATACCAGCCCCAGGTAAATTCCTTTGATGGTCTTTCCGATGTGATGCTCTTGCTCAAATTTGATCCAGAGACGAAAAAAATAATCATGCTCTCTATTCCCAGAGATACCCGCACACAAATAGAGGGGTATGGAGTGAAAAAAATTAATGCTGCTAATGTTGACGGTGGGCCAGCTTTGACTGCCAGAACCGTCAGTAATCTCTTAGGTGGGGCGGGAATTGATCGCTATATCCGAATTAACGTTCTGGGAGTTGCCAAGCTAATCGATGCTTTAGGGGGCGTAACAGTCTACGTCCCCAAAGATATGAAGTACCAAGATGATTCCCAGCATTTGTACATCAATTTGAAGGCGGGTAAACAGCATCTAAATGGCGATAAGGCACTGCAATTGCTGCGTTTCCGCCATGACGAACTCGGAGATATTGGCCGGATTCAGCGGCAGCAAATGGTCATGCGTGCTTTGATGGATCAAACACTTAACCCAGCTACTGTGGCTCAATTACCTAAAGTTCTTGATGTAGTGAAAGACCATATTGATACCAACTTGACGGTTGAAGAATTATTGGCACTTATGGGTTTTGGGGTGCAGACAAATCGCTCCAATATGCAAATGTTAATGCTGCCAGGTCGCTTTAGCGAGAAGAATGAGTTTGATGCTAGCTATTGGTTGCCCAACAAAGATGGTATTGCCAAACTGATGGCTCAACACTTTGGGTTGGAATCAGAACAGGAACAGCAAGCGACTGCAACTGATCCACGCTCTCTACGTGTAGCAATTCAAGATAGTACAGGTGGCGATCGCTCTAATCTCCGACCATTAATTAGAGCCTTGGAAAAATCTGGATATCGCAACATTTATGTAGCCAAGGCATGGGGTGAACCTCTAGATGTAACTCACATTGTCGCTCAACAAGGAGATGGTGACAGTGCCGAATCAATTCGCAACACATTGGGATTTGGTGAAGTGCGTGTGGAAAGTACTGGCAACCTCGGCTCGGATATCAGTATTCAAGTGGGTCAGGATTGGTTGCAACAAAAATCTATTTTAAAGGAGTCGCTGACCAAATAATTACTAATGACGCTCTCTACGAGACGCTGCGCGTAGCTTGCTTCCCTGTAAGGGTACGCGGACTCGCTACCGCTACACTAACGTAATTTGGAATTAATTACGAGTTATATTGACACCCTGAAGTGATCAGATCCATGTTTTTAACTGAACTGTTTACACTGCCACAAATGCTGCTGAGAGTGAATTTACTACCTGGTTGAGTTGTTGGAGTTTAGCTGCTACCACACCATTGGTTAATAATTCTTCTGCCTTAGCTAAACCCTTTAACATATCTGGACAAATTCCACTCCGCCATAGGTGAAATCCGCCATTCCACAAGGCTGTTTCCATCAATTCGCCTGGTTTACCTGCTAAAACCGCCTGAATATCCGCCACTAGTTCTTCAGTAGTTCCAAGGGGTACGTTCTTGGTAGTAAAGCCGTAATCACGTGGTACTAGGTGCAATCGTTCTACCTCTTGGGATGCTACGGATGGAGATAAGCTAATGATCGCAGTGCGATCGCGCGGTAAGTCGCAACTACCTTCCAATCCTTTTACTAATGTAAATTTTGTTACTCCCCGCAGCCCCAGAGCTATCTGAAACATCCCTTCTGTCGGCGGATGGACAAACCCAGCAACTACGTGAGCATCCCCGGCATAAGGACACCATATTAGCTCCATTGTTGCCAAAGGCGGACGCTTGCCAAGTTGGTCGCGGTACTCCCAAATACTTTTAGTTAAGGGAAAATGCTGAGGTAGATAAATAAAGCCGATTCCCGTTTGCTCAAACACCTGCTGGGTTTTTGCTAGTGGTAGCGTAGTCCAATTGACTCCTAAACCCTGCCAAATCTCTATTAGGGATAAACCGTATTTCGTTGGGAGGCGATCGCCACCGTGCATTACCACTGGTTGTCCAACTGCGGCGAGTAGTAAAGCTGTTACCGGACTAATTGGTGCTGTACGTGTTCTGCCATCATAAGGTATACCAAAAGCGATCGCTGGTCGTCCAGAAACCATTGGTTGCAGTTTTGGCCCCAGTTCCTCATAGGCATCCAACATTCCTGCTAACTCTTCCCCCGTAGGCCGCTTAATTCGATGAGCAATCAAAAACGCTCCGATTTGGGCTGGTGTAGCTTCACCCAGCAGCATCATTTTAGTAGCGGTGGCTGCTTGGGCGCGAGTTAAATTCTCGGCTGTGTGATTTCCGCTACCTACTTTTTGCAGGAATTCCTTAAATAGATTGCTCATTTATCCTTTGTCCTTTGTCCACTGTCATTTGTCCATTGTCCTTCTGAAAATGACTAATGACTAATGACTAATAACTAATCACACTTAAGAAGCCGATCGCTGCTGATCAATTTGTAATGGTATATTTTCGCGCACGAGTTGCCAAAAGTGCTTGATGGGGGGAATTTGAAGTCGGTCTTGAGTTGTTACTATAACTACCCGACGAGTCAAACTGGAACCATCTGCTAAACCACTAGTATTATTGCTGGCTAAGGAACGAATTGCCAGCGTCGCGTCTTGGCGTGCTTCTACTAATGCTGATTGAGGTAGCAAAGCTATCAATTCTCCCTGGCGTACTACTCCCCGGAAGGCATCTAGGGTATTTACCTCTAAAGCTGCCTGGAGTTTAGCTTCCATTCGCTCAAATCTATCTTGTATTAAGCGCTGCATCCCATAACCATCTTTAAAAACCACTTGAGGATAACGAATTAGCTCCGACCAAGGGACGCATTCATATTGGGCTAGTGGATGATTGGCTGCTGTTAGAACTTTTATCGGTTCATCATAAAGTACTTCTACCACCATTTCTCTACCAGTGGTTAAAAAGCGATTATTCATCACAATTGCTAAATCCACCAATCCATCTTTGAGGACTTTCAGGGCGCGATCGCTTCCCAATGAAGTTACGCGCAATTGCACATCTGGATAATCATGACAAAATTTTTGCAACACTGGTGGTAAGTAAGATCCACAAACAGAGTGAATCGCCGCGATGCATAGTTCTGGCTGCTTTCCGGCGATTAAATCAGCTAATTCTTCTGTAGCTGTCTGCCATTCTTGGCAAATTTTGCGAACACGGGGTAGTAAACATTCACCTCCGAGTGTCAATTTTCCATGACTTGTTCTGTGAAACAGTTCTATACCTAAATCTGCTTCTAATGCCTGGATTTGACGACTAATCGTCGATTGGGTGACACCACATTTTCGCGCTGCTTGTTGAAAGCTGCCGGTTTGGGCGATCTCTAAAAAAGCTTGCAACTGCTCTAGGCGCATTTTTATGTAACCTGAATTACATTTATATGTTTCATTAAGTTAACGGATTTTTAACCAAAGTTTGGTAAGGTTTGTTACAGGTCTTTTCCTGAGATTTATATTTGTGTAAATCAGGTTTTACCACCTTTATCGTCAATTACCCGCTTTGCATGGAATTTATTGGTAAATTTCGCCGAAAAGGAATTGACTATTTTCTGCTGAAATATATGAATTTTTAGATAAGATTTTCAGTTCATCACATTATGCGGCTGATTATGAGGTTTGAGCAACACAAGTTTTTGTCCAACTTGCGGATAGGGCTGCGATGCCTACGGCGGGCTACACCTACGCGTCATATTTGCATTTACCAATTACGAATATGGCTCCGATCCAAACTTCTGAGTAACTAAACTTTCGATGATACCAACTTTACCACTCAGCTAAAGCGATCGCTATTCCTTGGTGCAAATGTGGTGTGAGTGCAGCATTATTTGCTAATTGCTGCAATTGTTGATGTGCGGCTTCACTATCCAGATTTTTCAGTGCAGCGATCGCATGTAGTCTCACCGATGCATTTGAATCAGCTAGCAGTGAAATCAATGGTTCAATAGCTTGCATTTTGCCTAACTGCCCTAAAGACAGGGCGATCGCACTTTTGATATTGGCAATCTCTGTGGCTGGATGTTGCGTTAGCGTTCGCGGAGCGTCTCGTAAAGAAGCTCGCCGTTCGCGGAGCGTCTCGTAGAGAAGGCATCGCAGTATTTGCAGTAAAATTTCTGCGGCCAGTGTAGTTTGCGGCTTTTGCACTCGCCCCAAAACTGTGACAATTTCTTGCCAAAGTGTCTCGGATGTGATTTGGTTAAATGCTGTTTGTAAATATTCCAAACTGGATGGCGTCCCCACCCAACTTAAAGCGCGAATGGTTTCTAATTGCAGTGTTATCGGTGTATCGGGTGAAATCAGCAAATCAAATAAGTATTTGGCAGCGTCATCACCACCCATCCGAGAAAGGGCAATTGCGGCTGCACAACAAACATCAAGATTAAAGTCGTACAGCTTGGGTTGTAGTCTCGTTACCAAATTTAATGCTTCGCGTAAGTCGGGGCGAAAACCTAAACCAAGCACTGCTGCACGCCTAACTGTGGCGGCTATATCATCCAAAGCGTTTAACAATACTGGCGGTACACGCTCGTCATGAAAACTGCTGAGGGCTTCAATTGCGGCGGCACGGATTGCTGCTTGTGAATCTTGTAATACACTCAATAGCGGGGTGATGGTTTCTAGTTGTCGAATACAGGAAAGCGATCGCACGGCCAAAAGCCGTGTATTTTCATCTAATAGAAGTTCACAGAGGGCAGTGATCGCAACAGTACCTATTTGCCCTAGTGCTGTAGTTGCGATCGCTTTGAGTTCTTCATCCTCATCGATTTTCAACAATTCCACCAAGGGGGCGATGGCTTCAGGGTGCTGAAATTCACCCAAAGTCCGCGCTGCATACCAGCGTAATTCTTCTTCTGCATCTTCATCTTTTAAAATGTCAATGAGTGGTGGGATGGCAATTTTTCCCAAGTGAGTCAGCACTTTGGTAATTTCCCAGCGTTGTTGAAAATCCCCCATCTCTAACATTGAAAGTGTTAATGTCAGCAGATATTCTTGATTTTTAACTATCTCTGGATGTTCAGAGTCTGCCCCTAAAATTAATTGTTGTAAATATTGAATTACTGATGACCAATCAGCTGCATCGTATGCTGTTCGGGCTTGCACCAAAAGCTGGTTGATATTACTCACGATACCCTGAATTGTATTGTTTAACTTGGCTTGACTACAACTGAATTACCCTCAATCTTGGCGGCGTAAGTTTTAAGCGCTTCTGTCGCTGGGCCTTTTTGCACTTTACCATCAACCCCAAATTCTGATCCATGACAAGGACAGACGAATTTTTTTGCCTGAGCTTTCCATCCTACGGTGCAACCTGCGTGAGTACAGGTAGGGTTAACAGCTGTCAGATTTGCAGCTTTAGATGTGCCAACTACCAACACAGGCCCAGCTGGTGAGTTTTTAGCCAGCAATTGGCCAGTCTTATCTAATTCTGCCGAGGTGCCTACTGTTTGCCAATCCCCGGATGCTGAAGTTGTTTGAGAAGAACAGGCTGCGATCGCTACAGGTAGAGAACTCGCTATCCAACCCAAACCTATCCAATTAATAAAATCACGACGTTTCATAGCTGCTGAAATAATATCTAAGTTTTAGCTAACATCTGCCACTCAATTTTAGATTTTAGATTTTGGATTAATCTATGGCAGTCCAAAATCGCTTCAGTTATTTTAAATACTTTTCAGCAAGGGCTTTTTGTGGCTCATTGACTGACTTTGATGCAAAAAATGCATAGTCTTCATCCATTTTCAGCAATTTTACCAAAAAATCGTAACAATTTATACGATTTTAACAGAAATCTCCCTTTAACTTATGAGTATCGAAATTGTTACATGAACAGTATCTAAACCTGCTGACAAATTCCCCAGATATAAATACCGACAAGTTTTCCTTAATTAATCACAGATTGGGGTTTCGCTTTGGAATGCTCTTGAGTAAAAATAATCAGCCGTAAGCAAATATTAAGTTTTTATTCCCAAACCTTCGTAGATACAACACCTGATGGAACTACGGGTTGGTTGATGTTGGGCAATTATCACCATATTTAGTAATTTGTAACCAGAGTCAGACTCATGACAGACACAGCAACTACCACCACCAACCTGAATAAGTTTGAGAAATTCAAAGCAGAAAAAGATGGACTCGCCGTCAAGGGTGAGATAGAGAAATTTGCTGCCCTCGGCTGGGAAGCAATGGACGAAATCGATCGGGATCATCGATTCAAATGGGTGGGTGTGTTTTTTCGCCCAGTCACCCCAGGCAAGTTTATGATGCGGTTACGGATGCCCAACGGTATTATCACCAGCAGTCAAATGGGTGTTTTAGCCCAAGTGGTGCAGCGCTATGGAGATGATGGCTGCGCTGATATTACTACCAGACAGAATATCCAATTACGAGGGATCAGAATTGAAGATTTACCAGATATCTTTAATAGATTTGACACAGTTGGTTTAACCAGCGTTCAGTCAGGGATGGATAACGTCCGCAATATCACAGGCGATCCTGTGGCGGGGTTGGATGCAGATGAGTTGTACGACACACGAGAGTTAGTACAGCAAATTCAAGATATGCTCACCAACAAAGGGGAAGGAAACCCAGAGTTTAGCAACTTACCACGGAAGTTTAATATTGCGATCGCAGGTGGAAGAGACAATTCAGTTCACGCCGAAATCAACGATTTAGCTTTTGTTCCAGCATTTAAAGAGGGGACTGGGCAAGAATTTTCAATATTTGGCTTTAACATCCTTGTGGGTGGCTTTTTCTCAGCCAAACGTTGTGAAGCGGCGATTCCTCTAAATGCTTGGGTGGCTCCAGAAGATGTGGTAGCTGTATGTAGAGCGGTTTTGGAAGTCTTTCGTGATTATGGATTGCGTGCTAATCGGCAAAAATCCCGCCTGATGTGGCTAATTGATCAATGGGGTTTAGAAAAGTTTCGAGCAGAAGTAGAAAACCGTTTGGGTAAATCATTCTTACCCGCAGCAGCAAAAGACGAAATCGACTGGGAAAAACGCGACCACATCGGGGTATATAAACAAAAACAAGCGGGATTAAATTACGTAGGCTTGCACATTCCAGTCGGGCGACTATATGCTGAAGATATGTTTGAAATTGCCCGTTTAGCGCAAGTTTACGGCAGTGGTGAAATCCGTTTCACCGTTGAACAAAACATCGTCCTTCCCAACATTTCTGACTCGCGTTTAGCAACATTTTTAACAGAGCCTTTGCTGGAAAGGTTTTCCATTGACCCAGGTTTGTTGACGCGATCGCTTGTTTCTTGTACAGGCGCACAATTTTGCAACTTCGCCCTGATCGAAACCAAAAACCGCGCTCTGGCAATGATTAAAGCCTTAGAAGAAGACTTAACCTTCACCAAGCCAGTACGAATTCACTGGACAGGTTGCCCCAATTCCTGTGGACAGCCCCAAGTTGCAGATATCGGCTTGATGGGAACTAAGACTCGCAAAAATGGCAAAACCCTGGAAGCCGTTGACATATATATGGGCGGCAAAGTTGGCAAAGATGCTCATTTGGGAACTTGCGTCATCAAAAGCATACCTTGCGAAGACTTGCAACCAGTATTGCAAGATTTACTAATCAAAAACTTTGGGGCCAAACCCAGGTGAGAAGCCTTAGTAGTTAGTAACTGCTAGTGCTTATCGGCGGCATTGGTCAAAGGCTCAACTTTCAGGCTTAAAGGCTTAACCTTCAAGCTTAAAGGCTTAACCTTCAGGCTTAAAGGCTTAACCTTCAGCCTCAAAGGCTTAACTTTCAGCCTCAAAGGCTTAACTTCCCCCTACTCCCCTGCTCCCTCTACCTCTTCTCCGTATTTTATTCAATTAGAAAGACTGGAATGCTTAAAAACTTATTTTCATTCAGCGATCGCTACCGTATCTTACATCAGACTTGGTTTGCTTTCTTTCTCACCTTTGTCTGTTGGTTTAACTTTGCTCCCTTTGCTACAACCATTGGCAAGGAGCTACATTTAGCACCTGAGCAAATCAAAACTTTGGGCATCTGTAACTTGGCCCTGACAATTCCTGCCCGATTAATTATTGGGATGCTTCTGGATCGTTTTGGCCCCAGAATCACCTATTCAATCTTGCTGATGTTTGCGGCTGTTCCTTGTTTAGCGACGGCGCTAGCGCAAGATTTTAATCAACTAGTTATCAGTCGTTTGCTAATGGGAATTGTCGGATCTGGGTTTGTTGTAGGTATCCGCATGGTGGCGGAATGGTTCCAGCCGAAGGAGATGGGAATTGCTCAAGGCATTTATGGCGGTTGGGGCAACTTTGGAGCTTTTGGCGCAGAGTTTACCTTGCCGATACTTGCAGTTTCTACTAGCTTTTTCGCTGGTGGCGCTTCTAACTGGCGGTTAGCGATCGCACTCACAGGAATCATTGCAGCCATCTACGGCATAATTTATTACAACAGCGTCCAAGATACGCCCACAGGCAAAGTCTACAAGAAACCTAAAAAGAATGGTTCTCTAGAAGTGACTAGTATCAAAAGCTTCTGGGCGATGATTGTCTCGAATTTTGGTTTGATTTTCGCCTTGGGTTTATTAGCTTGGCGTTTGGAACAAAAGAATATTCACTTCCTAACTCTGAGTCAAATGTATCTGACTTGGTTGCTATTAGCAGGATTATTTGCTTACCAAAGTTATAAAGCTTCGCAGGTAAATCGAGAACTTCTAATTGGCAAAAAAACCTACGCTCCATCTGAACGCTTTCAATTTGGTCAAGTAGCTTTACTCGAATTCACTTACATAACTAGCTTTGGCAGCGAACTGGCAGTTGTTTCTATTCTCCCGGCATTTTTTGAAAAAACCTTTGGTTTAGAGCATGTTGTCGCCGGGATGATTGCTGCCACTTATCCCTTCCTTAACTTAATTTCTCGTCCTAGTGGTGGCTTTATTTCTGATAAATTTGGCTCACGTAAATGGACAATGACAATTATCAGCGCTGGTATTGGTGTTAGTTATTTCATAGCACATTTTATTAATAGTAACTGGCCGATTCCGCTAGCGATCGCAGTTACAATGTTTGCCGCCTACTTTGCCCAAGCTGGCTGCGGTGCAACCTACAGCATCGTACCCCTAATTAAAAAGGAAGCCACTGGACAAATTGCCGGTAATGTGGGAGCTTACGGTAATTTTGGCGGCGTGGTTTACCTGACAATTTTTAGTTTAACTGACGCATCTACACTATTTAGCACAATGGGTTTAGCTGCCATAGTCTGCGCTTTCATGTGTGCCTTCTTCCTTAAAGAACCAAAAGGTTCCTTTGCCGTTGCTTATGAAGGTGAACTACCAGAAACCGCAACTAAAAACTCTATTTTCTTAACTGAAGAATAATCAGCTGAAGGATGAAGTAGAAAATTCACTATCAAATCTGAATAGGAAACTTTAGACTTTATCCTTTTATAAAAGTCTTAATTCATGAAAATCTCTTTTTCTTTTCTCTGCGCTCTCTGCGTCTCTGCGGTTCGATAAATTAAGCTTTTTAGCAATTGATTGCGTAACATACAAATTTCTCAAACTGTCGCTAAATCTGAGGTTGCACAATCAAAATAACAAAATGGTACAACTGCCATGAGTGAATTTACCAAAACTCTCTGTCCTTACTGTGGTGTTGGTTGTGGTTTAGAAGTTTCACTCCCAGCCCAACATGGCAAAGCAACTAATCGAGATAGCCAAGGAAATCCAAATTGGCGGGTGCGGGGCGATAAAGCCCATCCATCCAGTCAAGGAATGGTTTGCGTTAAAGGTGCGACGATCGCTGAATCTTTAGATAAAAATAGATTACATTACCCAATGGTGCGAGACTCCTTAGATCAAGAGTTCCGGCGGGTTAGTTGGGATGAAACTTTTAATATAATCACGCAGCGCATTCAAACTGTGTGCTTTACCCAAGGCCCAGAAGCCTTATGTATGTATGGTTCCGGTCAGTTTCAAACTGAGGATTATTACATAGCCCAGAAACTCATGAAAGGCTGTCTGGGTAGCAATAATTTTGATGCTAACTCTCGCTTATGTATGTCTAGTGCTGTAGCTGGCTACATTCAAAGCTTTGGCTCAGATGGCCCCCCATGCTGTTACGATGACTTGGAGTTAACTGACTGTGCATTTTTAATTGGTACTAATACAGCTGAATGTCACCCCATCGTTTTTAACCGACTGGAGAAGTATCACAAAAAGAATCGCAAAGTCAAAATGATTGTGGTTGATCCCCGTCGCACACCAACCGCAGAAGCTGCTGATTTGCATTTAGCGATTCGTCCCGGTACAGATATCGACTTGTTAAACGGCATTGCCTACTTGTTGATGCGCTGGAACTACATTGATACCATGTTCATGGACGACTGCACCAGCAACTTTCCCGCATACGCCCAAGTGATTCGCCACTATCCCCCAGAAATAGTAGCTAGTCAATGTGGAATCAGCATTGAAGATTTAGAAACAGCAGCTCGCTATTGGGGTGAATCACAGCGAGTATTGTCTTTGTGGTCAATGGGTGTGAATCAATCCTCAGAAGGGACGGCTAAGGTCAGAACTATCATTAACCTGCACCTGATGACTGGACAAATTGGCAAACCTGGTGCAGGCCCTTTTTCCCTCACTGGTCAGCCAAACGCAATGGGAGGACGGGAAGCCGGAGGCTTGGCCCATTTATTACCGGGTTATCGGACGGTGAAAAATCCTCAGCACCGTGCAGAAGTTGAGGAGTTTTGGGGACTCAAGCCAGGACAGATTTCGCCCAATCCCGGTTTGACTGCTTGGGACATGATTACTGGCTTGGAAAATGGCGTTGTGGAGTTACTCTGGATTGCGGCTACCAACCCAGCTGTAAGTATGCCAGATTTGGAGCGGACGAAGAAGGCATTATTGCGATCGCCTTTTACCATTTACCAAGACGCTTATTATCCTACAGAAACCTCTGCTTACGCTCATGTTCTGCTACCAGCAGCCCAGTGGGGTGAAAAAACTGGTGTGATGACAAATTCCGAACGAGTGGTAACTCTGTGTCAAGCATTTCGCCAACCCCCAAGAGAAGCTAAAGCAGATTGGGAAATTTTTGCCGAAGTTGGACGAAGGTTAGGTTTTGAGAGAGAGTTTACTTTTGCTAACTCTGCTGAAGTTTATGCTGAGTTTGTCAAACTAACTACTGATCGCCCTTGCGATATGACGGGTATCAATCACGCGCAATTACAGACAGAAGGCCCAACTCAATGGCCTCACCTCCAAGAGAGCAGAAAAGCAGGGAGAGAAACCTCTGGAAAGCGATTATATACTGATTTGCGCTTCCACACCCCTGATGGACGCGCTCGATTTGGGGCATATTACTCAAAGGGATTGGCAGAACCACCAGACCCAAATTATCCTTTTGTACTTACTAACGGAAGACTTTACGGACACTGGCATACCCAGACACGCACCGGGCGGATTGAAAAAATTTGCAAAATGCATCCCGAACCATTTATCGAAATTCATCCCCGTGATGCTGCTCACTTAAATATTGTAGATAATCAGTGGGTAGAAGTGCGATCGCGTCGAGGTAAAGCTAAGTTTCCTGCTAAAGTGACAAAAGCGATCGCGCCGGGTACAGTTTTTGTCCCCATGCACTGGGGTTCGCTGTGGGCAGACAATGCCGAAGCTAATGCCCTCACCCATCCCGAATCTTGTCCTGATTCGCTTCAACCAGAATTAAAAGCCTGTGCAGTGCAGCTAATACCAATTTATGGGTCTTGTCCACTTTTGGTGATCATGTTTGGGGATGCTCTCAATTGAGCGATCGCAATCAAAAAAGATACAATGAAACCCATTATCGTAATGA
>NZ_JBALCO010000120.1:0-11535 GCF_036919595.1 Nostoc sp.
CAAAGCCATACGAAAGCCAGTCTCAAAGCTGGATTTATCGCCTTTTCCCGCACCCTCTTGACAAAAGTGCAATCACTCTAACCTCTCACTGATGCCCGTTTTTAGGCTTAACCGAAAAGTATTGGATGCGGTCTTGTCTAAATTACAGTAAAAAATTGAACTTTTATTCAGTAGTTATACTTCAGTTTGCAATAATTATCATTTCGGCAATTAGTTAGTTTTTAAAAGTAAGCTAGTAAAAGGATAAGCTAAATAAGCATATACAGTACTTAAGTGTTTTGTGCCAGTTTGGAGTTATGTAGCACTAGGCGAATTAGTGTGACATTTATATCTTCTCGGAAAAATCGAGAACGTAAATACCTTTTCATGCGAATGACGAAATTTGATTGGATGTCTGAGCAAGATTTAATTGTGTAGACTGTTAACTGCTGACTGTAAACGGGAAGTTTGAGATGTTCATCGACACCACTCGCCGAATCGCCAAAACCCTATATTTTTCGTTAAGTGGTGTCGATGCCTTACCTGACTTTAGTTTGAAGTACGTATTTTACTTAATTTCGCACAAGATATATAATGTTTTTCAGAGTGGTGTCGATTTGGCGGCCCAAAGCCTTACAGGGTAAAGCTTCCTAGACGAACTCCCTACCGATTGGGTTAAATCGGAATTAATGGAAACACTGGAATTATTGTAACGGGACGTAAAGCTCCTAAAAAGCCCTACCGATTGGGTTAAATCGGAATTAATGGAAACCTTAAGATCCCTGCTTTTTCTCTGAAATAGAATTCGTCAACCCTACCGATTGGGTTAAATCGGAATTAATGGAAACTTTCATTTACAACCATTCCACGCACTGCTGCGGAACCCTACCGATTGGGTTAAATCGGAATTAATGGAAACTTCGCAGTATCCAACATTGCAATGGCCGCTTTGAAATCCCTACCGATTGGGTTAAATCGGAATTAATGGAAACGGAAGTTGAGCGTCAAGTTTGATTGTTTCAGAAAAGTCAAGCCCTACCGATTGGGTTAAATCGGAATTAATGGAAACATTGTGCCTGAATTCGTTTGATTGCCAGCACTTACTCCCCTACCGATCGCTCTAAATCGGAATTTCTGGAAACAATTAGCTCCGTTTCCATACCGATTCTTGATCGCTCCAAATTCAAATTAATGGAAACCCATCCAAAAGACAAATCCCCGACTTCTTTAAGAAGCCGGGGATTTTATTGTTTTCAATTCGTTATTGCATTAAAATCTGACGAATTAAAATACTCATCACTTCGCCAGGGTTGGCGGTTGGTAATAGTGGACTCCAATCTCCAGTGCTAGCGTAACCAATGACTTGCAGATAGTGAATTGTACTGCTAACCGCTTTTGGAGAACCAATTAAGAGATGTTTAATCGGTTCTCTTTTGGGTAATGGATTTTCAGAAGGTTGATTGAAAGAGAGTACATTGAAATTTTCGCCACCCAAGTATTGTTGTAATTCTGATTGGGCGAAATATTGATTTTTTACAAACTTTTCGACTTGTGCCATCATTGTAATTATCTCCCAGAATGGGGGTTTAGGGAAAGGCGATCGCAGATTCTTGGCAGAGGGCGATCGCCTTTCTTATTCTGTATAATAATGTATAACTTTATACTTATCAATACTTTGATAAAAAATAATAAGCATTTATCAGCAATATTTTCAATAACTTTATCTAAACTTCATGTTTTGACTAAATTCAATAAGTAAAATCCACGATTACTTTCTCAAAATGCTTAAATGCTTTCTCAAAATGCCTGATTGCTTTCTCATTTCGGTAGATTTAGCAAGTAAAATGCTTGATTGCTTGATGAAAATGCCTGATTGCTTTCTCATTTCGGTAAATTTAGCAAGTAAAATGCTTGATTGCTTTCTCATTTTGGTAAATTCAGCAAGTAAAATGCTTGATTGCTTTCTCGTTTGAATATCTGAATGAAGATGCGCCATATATCAGAAATCTATTTTAGGACTTATACCAATTCTGTATGAAGATGCACCAAACTATATGAGGAATGAACCGCATTGGCGCAGCGTCTCGCAGAGAAGGAGGCATAGACACGTTCGTGTTGGCGGAGTCTCTCGTAGAGAAGCATCTCTAAGAGTTGTGGCTTCCCGTAGGGTAGGATACAAAGAAAGAAATAAGAAGCCAAGAAAATTTGACGCAGCCTTTCCAAGAGTTGAGAAGAATCGTAGAGTGTGCCTAAGTCCCATATTTAAAATTATTTGGTGATTCGCTTGTAAAGTCTAGACAAGAAACAAATAACAGCTAAAAGTTAAACTAGAAAAACTTTTAGCCTATAACTGCTGATGATTTGTCACTTTCTCATCGGTGTCCCCGGTAGCGGGAAATCTACTTTTGCGTGCGAGTTAGCCAAACTGGGGAATTATCGCATTGTCTCTACTGATGCAATTCGCCAGCAACTCTATGGTGATGCAAGTGTTCAAGGTGAGTGGAGTCAGGTAGAGGAAAAAGTTATCTCTGAAATTGTTGATGCGATCGCACTTGGTATTGGCGTAATCTATGATGCTACCAATGCCAAGCGTATATGGCGGATGGATTTGTTAAGCAAGTTGAATTTATCTGTTGCTTCCCTTAAACAGCATGGAGGTAAAATTAAGTGGATGGCGTGGTATTTGCAAACTCTCATTGCAACTTGCAAGTTATGGAACCAAAAGCGCGATCGTCAAGTTCCAGACATGATCATTGAGAATATGCACAAATCTCTGCAAGACTTTCCCCCAGTAGCAGCTGAGGGATTTGCAGCCGTCAAAGAAATCGATGTTACCTCCCCTAAATTCGATATTCAACAAATTACAACCCACATCCAACAGCTACATCGTACCCTGATTAACCGCGCTAATCGCAATCGCCAGATTATTTTACATTCCTACAGCGTTCTGCTGGACTTTGAGCGGCTAATGCATCTAATTTCTTTAATTATTCGCTATCCGGGTATTGGCAATCTGCAAGCCACTCAGCCCAGTCTGGTAGAAAGTATTTTGGGTAACGTTACTCAATTTAGCAATGCTGTGGAAGAAGTTACCGCCATCATGGCTAAATTGTGCGGTAAAATCTACGCTGATCAAAATGCGATCGCATCTGACTTAGACTGGCTACAACAAAATTCCCTGATTGGCGTTAATACTATTGGTAATCTGGAAAACCTCTCTTCTAAGAAGAGAGAGGCTTTGAATTTTTTTCCTTTCTGCATTGAGAAGGGGGTTATGGGGTTAGGTTTCGAGGTAACTCATGCTTATTCTGACTGCCACAGCTTTCAAAGGTTGATCCAAATCATTCGCTTGATTCTTCACCACCCATTTTTGCAAGATACAGGAAAGGGAAGTTTACAAACTCTGATGTCTGCACTCAGAGAAAATGGGATTATTGATGGCGATGGACTAGATACTGTCCGCAAGGATATAGAAAAGGTTCTTAAACCTTATAAAATATTACCAGAATTTCCGCTCAGAGATGGCTACTTTGCAGGGACAGCGATTCTGTCAGCATTAGAATTAACCAAAGTGTTTGATGTTCTCCAGTCTCAGGCTAAAAGTCTTGATGACCCCGTAGCGTTGGAAATTTATGAAACATTTGCCACACGAATGGTAAAAAGTAAGTTGGGGATAAGTAATGTGTATCCGGTACGGGCGATTTCTAATCGCAGTATGATTGACCCAGAGTTTTTACCAGATGATGCTCTTTCTAAGAATTTACAGCCATTAGAAGAGGCAATAGTTAAAGGGCAATTGCTGGAATTAAATCGCTTTCCTGGCGGCGGTAAATTTGTTCTTGATGAAGAAGGTTTTTTTTTGTATTTCCTTTGCAAATCGTTTTTTGTAACCAAGCATGGTATTTAGGTTTTGAGTGTGAAAGTGGAAAGTATGCAGGACTGTTCCGGTTTGAACGTTTAGATAGATTGTTTATTGGTCAACCTCAAGGAAGATTCCGTTCTCTGGTGGAACAAGAAAAGTCATTGCAGAAATTACAGAAACTCTCTGCTGCTAGTGCGGGGATTTTTTTAGGGTATAGTGCGAGTGACCAACGTCAGTTTCTCAGTCACAATCAGCAAGAACGTTCCCTGGCTTGTGTGACAGTAGAACTGTGGTTTAATGATTTTATCTTCCGGTTTATTACTGAGGGAACTAAGAGATTTTCTCCCAGACAAATGAAGATGTCTCCACCTGTAAAGGGTGGGAGGTTAATGTTACCTAAGTCAATTTTCTGCCTGAAGAAAACCACAGATAAACACTTTCCTAATCGCTTTCGGGTGATATTGCCTAAATGGTATTTAGATGATGTAGAGTTTATGCGGTGGATTGTTGGTTTTGGTGGGAATGTGAAGGTAGCGCAACCAGAGGAATTAGTGGTTAAGGTTAAAGGAATTGGTGAGGCGGTTGTTAAGATTTCTGAGCAGCAATAAATAAAAATAAATAGCAGTAATTTTGGATTTGTGATAATTGCAAACAGCAGAACCCCGACTTCTTTAATAAGTCGGGGTTCTTGTTTTTCACGAGACTATATTAAGGCTGAAAGAGACTTGAGTGTACGCTTTGTTTAGATAAATTCCGCTTCTCAGAAGAAAAGCGACTAAATCTGAAGCAGAAAAGGTTAAGTTTATGCTTTCTGCAAAGTTTCCATTAATTCCGCTTCTCAGAAGAAAAGCGACCCCTCTTATTTAAACCCTTATCCTGCCTAATGTCCAGATGCCATTTGCGAAGGGGTCGGAGAGTAGAGAAATTTTCAGCGTGTTCAGCCAAGATAAAAACGCTGAAATCCTTATACAGAAAGACATCGGTCGGGTCAACGAGAACATAGGCATTTCCAGGTTTTGCCGACCCCACCGCAGAGAGAGTAAAAAACTTAGTAAATTTCGTCATTCGCATGAAACCACTAGCACAATCTCAAACCAGCCCCTACTTTAAAGGTATAGAGAAAACTGCAATAAGCATCAAACATCATATATATGTATATCTCTTCCCGCGCTGCATTAGTCCGCAACCTTGGTGTCGCCTTACTCAACGGCACTATTACGCTAATTATCCTATTAATTGCACCACTAGGACTAGCAGCAGTAATTATTAACACAATCTTGGTTACAATAGCCAGCTTTGTCAACGCTACAGCAGGTGATGCTGTAGTGAATTTTTTACAACCATCGCAAATTAAAACGTTGCTAGCCGAAATCATTTTTCAACAGTCAATTTTTTCAAATTAAACCCCGTCCATTTTGAAACCTAGAGTTTTTCAGGAGAAGATATTTTAGGTTGTGGCTTGAAGACCAGCTTTCCTCTGAATTACAAAAAAACTACAGTTTTCAAAATAAACACGGTTTAAGATTACTTTCTCAATGCTGCACTACTACCACGCTGTACTAGAAAAGGAGATAAAACGCGGTTTTCCACAGTTTTTTCTTCTAATAAATCGAGTAACATTTGCATAGCTATGCCACCAATTTCTAACATTGGCTGACTAACTGTTGTGAGCGCCGGCGTAACGTAACGGCCCAGAGCAATACCATCAAATCCGACCAGACTTAAATTTCGCGGTACTAAAATACCTAGTTCTTGGCAGGTTAACAGAGCGCCAACCGCTACCATATCGTTGTAACAAAAGATGCCTGTTACCTCAGCAGTCAATAGTTTAGATAGCATCTGTTGTCCAGTAGTAACATCGCTTGTTCTTTGATCATATTTATCACTAATTGCAACCCAATCAGTATTTTGTGGTAGACCAGCTTCAGCAAGAGCCATTCGATATCCTTCCAGGCGCTGCTGGTTCGACCTGCTGCGATCGCTTACACCCAGATAACCAATAGCGGTATGTCCAAGACTTATGAGATGCTTTGTGGCTAATCTAGCACCTAAGCGATCGTCTATTGCCACTGAGTGAAATATTTCAGATTGATCTTCCGTCTGGCTATTAATCAGAACTGTTGGCACAGCAATTTGTGTTAATTGTTTGGTATGCTGTTTACTAATTCGTGAGTCGGCTACTAATATCCCATCCACTCGGCGGCGATGAAAACTCTCAATAGCTGCTATTTCCTGCTCAAAATCTCGGTGTGAAGCACTTAACAAAACACTCAAGCCTGCTGGTCTGGCTATCTTCTCGATTCCCTCTACTACCTCCGCAAAAAAGGGATCTGCGATTGAAGTTACTACTACACCAATGGTATTAGTGCGTTTATTTTGCAAGCTTTGAGCAATAGCATTCGGCACATAGTTCATCTCCTGCGCCAGTTGCTTAATTTCCTCTCGCACCTTAGGGCTAATTAGAGCGTTATCTCGCAAAGCGCGTGAAACTGTGGAATGAGAAACGCCTGCTCTACGAGCAATATCTTCAATTGAAATTCTTCGTTTATTCATTTTTTATCTGAGCTTACAATATATTGCACACGTGTGCAATATATTACAGAAAATAATCGTTATTTGTCAAGAGATTTTAATACAATAGGACTTACGCGCAGGTAACGGAAAACGAACCACAGAGGACGCAGAGGTCACGGAGAAATGAGAGTTTGAGAGGGTTTTTGCGTAAGTCCTATACAACTCACATTTTGGATGGAAAGGAGTCAGAAGGAGCCAGAACAGTGAGCAGTGTGGTCTAACTACCCTATGCGTGGAATATGGAATATTCTCGATAAAGGTGTCGGCGATGGTTGCGCTCTCGGAACAACCGGGATGAAAGATTGGACTTTAGATGGCATTCATCTCTGCAATGTCCGGTTGCGACTGTTGCGAATGAATACTATGCCAGCTTTTGACCCTACGCTAGTGGCGGATGTCTCGGAGTTAAAAAAGCAAAAAAGTGCCCAATTACGGAACTTGGGACGGCTTCCTTACCCGATGATTCGTCAACAAGGGGAAAAAGGCTTTCGCCGTGTTAGCTGGGATGAAGCTTTAGGGGTAATTAGCGATCGCGCGGTTGGAATAAATTTGAATCAAGTCTCATTTTTTCAACTTGAAATTTCCAACAGCATATCTATTAATTTGCATGAAGGCTACTGCAAAGATGAGCATCTCTGCGGTAGTTATAAGTTAACGAGTATAAAAGTAGAGCAAAAACAGCCTAGTTTAGCTTAATTTGCTACTTTCAGTTATCCCCAATTATAGAAAGCTATTGAGAGTTCTTGGACTCAGTTAACCCATCGCTTGCACCGCAGTCAACATGAAATTAATCCGATCCTCAAACTCTAGCTTTTTGATCAATGCGACAAATTCATCCGTTTCAGCAGGTAGTTGATAGTCGGGCGGCACTGGAATAATGGTTCCATTCTCCATTCCTTGTGCCAGCATCAGCCAAACGTCTAATCTGGAATTGGCACTTAGAGCATTATAGGCTTGGCTAATATTGTTAGCTGCACCATTAATAATGTCGCGTTGTGCTTGCAGTTGCTCTTCATGAGACAAGTCCAGAAATAGGTCAAACACTGCTTTAGCAGGAACTTCTATCCTTTCAGGAGGTGCCGGCTGTAGCTGCTCTTTAAGATCCAGGTAACCCAACCAAAGTAAGCCTAGCTGAGTATCTACATCAAAGCGTTTAAAAGCTTCTAAAGCTGGTTTTGTTTTTTCATCAGCTGTGTAAGTCATAATAAACTCCAACTAAATTAAGACTATTCTGAATTTCCTGAGTTACTTACTGAAAAAACTTGCTTTCAGTACTTTTATATAACTTAACAAACCGATGAAGATGGATAATCCTACTTAGGGTATGAATAGGACTCACTACATAAGATAGATAGAGATAACTCAAATTGCTAGTTACAAAAATGCCTGCTTCAATGTATAGAAAAGCAAAGATAAAAGCTAATACTTTACAGCAGAATTCAAGTATTTAAACCACATCTGTCTAAAGGCACAACATTACTGTGCGCGTAGGGCGTAGTCTATTTACCTAAAAATAGCTGTAAGTAACGTAATGTTTGTGACTGTGAAGGTTTTGGTTATATCCAGACATGACCCAATTTTAGAAGCTACTTTCTAACTGAATAAATATCAGTGATAATACTTAGAATTTAAAAGTGAGCGATCGCTTGCAGGTGTCCCTGATTCTAATGCGATTGTGCCTTGAGAAAAACTGTCAATAGTGTGTCTGTGCAGAGAAAAGTTTTCATCTCTTTTAGCCGATCACTTGAAGAAGTTGCTGATTATAATGCGATCGTGCGTCTGGAAAAACAAACCTAGATATTAAAACTTAAACTACTGCTACGGTAAATTTATATCATCTATATCACCCTAAAACTTGCAGCCATATCCGCCGCCAAAGATTTTGAATTCCCAAATGATGTAATATTTCCTCTAGGGGATTTATATAGTGACGAACCACCAATGGATAAGTGAATTACATCTACGCCAAATAATTCTGCTATTACAATCTTTGGAATTGTGGTGGCAAAACCGCAATGACTTTTACGCTGCGGGTAATCTCACAATTTACTACAGTCAACGCCAGCTGAGGTCAGAAGAATTCCGGGGGCCAGATTTTTTTGTAGTGCTAGGATGTGAACGCAAAGTTCGTAAAAGTTGGGTTGTTTGGGAAGAAGACGGGAAATATCCCAACATAATTGTAGAGTTTCTCTCGAATTCTACAGTGGCAACTGACAAGGGTTTGAAAAAACAAATTTTTCAAGATATCTTTCGCACACCAGAATATTTTTGGTTCGATCCCAATAATTTAGAATTTGCTGGCTTTATCTTGATTGGCGGTACTTATGAACCGATAGAACCTAATCCTCAAGGATGGTTGTGGAGTCAGCAGTTAAATTTGTCCTTGGGTGTTTATGAACATAAATTGCGCTATTTAACTGCGGAAGGAAATCTAATTCCCACACCTTAAGAAGTCGCCCAACAAGAAAAACAACGCGCCGAACAAGAACGACAACGTGCTGAACGCCTAGCAGCTAAATTGCGAGAACTGAACATCGACCCAGAAAATTTATAATGCCAGCCCTACAAGCATAATTACAAATTAAAATCATTTATTCTCGACAACCTGTAAACCTGTTTTAGCTACTGATTTAATATCAACATTCTGATTGTTTAGTAGCACTATTATGGTGGTATTTTGATTGGGGAGATATGCAAGCAATGTTACGAAGCCATAGGCTGTACCACTATGCCCAATTGCTTTTGCTAAAGGAGATGAAAACCGTTCTACACCTAACCCATAGCTATAGCCTTCGCCATTATCTTTAAATTTCAGCATTTCTTTGAGCATGTTCGAGGAAAGTAAGGTTTTTTTGACAAATAACGCTTTAGCGAACTTGGCTAAATCCTCTGCTGTTGAAACTAATCCACCATCTCCTAAACCATTGCCATCATTGACTTTGGCGTAGCTATCTAGCTTACCATCCTTATTGCGATTGCCATAACCTGTAGCTACTTCTCCAATTGTCGGTTCGCGCAATTCCGTGAAGGTATGTTTCAATCCTAATGGTTTTAAAATCTGACTGCGGATTGCTTGTGCAAGAGTTCCCCTAGTTATATTTTCAACAATCAGTTCCAAAAGAATGTAGTTACAATCAGTATAAATAAATTTTTCCCCGGGATTTGCCCGCGGTTGTTCTTGGTACATATATTGAATAGCTTCTCTAGCTGTCCAAGGCTGTGAGCGGCTTCTTTTCGCTGTAGCTTGAATAAACTTTTTTGTGTCTAGGTATTCAGCAACACCACTGGTGTGGTTGAGCAGTTGACGAACTGTAATTTTGTCGCTGTTGATAATATGAGGAGTGATATCTCTTGGTAGGTAGGTTGCGATCGCCCGGTTTAATTGTATCTTCCCTTGCTCCACTAATTTCAGCACAACTACCGCCATAAAAGTTTTACTCATACTGGCAATAGCAAAACCATCTGTGGGTTTCATCCGGGTTTTAGTTGACAAGTTATTGACACCAGACGCTCCCAACCAAGAACCTTTAGGTGTAGTAATATACATTACTGCACCAGGGATTTTCTGTTCTACAACTATCTCATTTAAAAGTGTCTGTAGTTGAGAACTTTTTCCTATGGTGGAGGTAGATATAACATGTTTAGCAAGAGATTTTCCAATTACTCTCTGATTAATGTTATTCCCTACTAGGTATCCTGCAAAACTAAGGGAAATTACAAAGACTATTGCGAATAAAATTTTGCTGAAAGCCAAAGATTTTAGGTTCATTTTACTTCCTAAACAGAAACCTAGCTGATCTAGCTCAACCGCACAAAGTAGTTGATGAGCATCAACCTGACATCTGATATACAAATAGCATTACTCTGTTTCCAGATTAGTATCAAAATTTCAATTCACCAACTCTTATAAATATGACGCTAACTAAAAGCAAAACTAAAGCCACTGTTTGGGTGATGGAAAAAGGTCAAGTACCGTCTCGTATGGCATTCAGAACTGCCTCAGCATCTAATTGCTGAGGTGTTCAATTTTTGCACGGTTAAGAGTCCGACTGCGATCTCTGTCAGTATTTTTTTAGATTATAAGTTTCTCCTAAGCGGTAACGAACGGAATTAGGGACATCCACTACAACAGATGCAGATTTGCTCAAATCAGCTAACTGGAGGAAAGATAAAATAATCTCCTCCTCTAGGAAATGAGAGTCTTCTCAATGCGACGATCGGGGATAAACCATATGAAGGCAACTAAAACGTACAATGCACAAGCAAACCATGAATTTACAAAGGCAAGTGGAATTGCCACAGCATAGAACACTAGCGATATTTTTCCCTTGGAGTCTCCACCGACTGCGATCGCTAGAGCGGAATCACTACCGTGGTGCAAAATGAGGGTGCGGGTAAGGATGAAGTAAGCGATCGCAGCCAACAACAATACCGTACCATAAAGGGCAACTGGCATGGCGGCAAAGTTATTCTCGCCCATCCAGCCAGTGACAAAGGGAACTAGCGACAGCCAAAACAGCAAATGCAGGTTAGCCCAAAGGATACGCCCATTAACGTGCCGGACTGCCTGTAGTAGATGATGGTGATTGTTCCAGTAAATGCCGATATAAATAAAACTTATTACGTAGCTGATAAATACTGGGATCAGCGGACGCAGCGCGGCTAAATTGAACCCATGCGGCACTTTGATTTCCAGCACCATAATGGTGATGATGATGGCAATCACCCCATCGCTGAATGCTTCTAACCTCCCTTTTACCATGTCCGCACTCCTTTTCTGTTTACTTGAGAGTCAGTTGTGACACTCTGACTTTATCGTACCAAGTAGCTGCTTTGCTAACGTTCTACTAGCCTACGGGAAGCGGGAGCATCCTAATTTTGCTTAACTCTTTTCCCTCACCCCCAGCCCCTCTCCCAAACATGGGCTACGGTGTTGTACACACAAGTATGACCAGCATAGGTTTCAATTCTAGTTGTTTCGTAGGGTGCGTTATCAAGACGCCAAAATAACAAATGAGTTCCCCGAAATAACAAATGAGTTCCCCGAAATAACAAATGAGTTCCCCGAAATAACAAATGAGTTCCCCGAAATAACAAATGAGTTCCCCGAAATAACAAAT
>NZ_JBALCO010000121.1:0-66501 GCF_036919595.1 Nostoc sp.
AACCACACTGAACCCTTCCCGAACTCAGAGGTGAAACGCTGCTGCGGCCACGATAGTTTAGGGGTAGCCCTACGCAAAAATAGCTCGATGCCAGGGATTTTAATACAAACGAAACCCGTTAGCTCACATCACTGCTAGTGGGTTTTTGTTTATGCTGAATTTAGTATTGCATAAATCCCTGTGTTGTAAATGGGGAAGGACGTAAACATGACTACAAGCTTTTTATGGAAAGCAAAGTACATTTTCACCCCTGAACAGAAAGCCTAGAAGATAGTGACTACCAGGGAATTTCCAAGTTATACGCAAATAGTAAATTGCCTTTAAAGAAACCTAGAGAAGGTAAGTTAGCCAAGGAACACAAGTAACTTAACCGTACTTTAGCTCGTCGTCGAGTAATTATTGAACATATCAATCGACGTTTAAAGGTGTTTCGGATTTTCAGTCAGCGCTACCGTAATCGTAGGAAACGTAATGGAAGAGCGCTGTCACTTAATCGCTAAGATTTATAATCACGAACTTCACACAGGTAATAAATCTTATATTTAGTCAATCCCTAACAATACCACAAAACTTTTTTGCAAGAGGTCTAATTTACCTGGTGGGAAAGAGTGGGAAGAAGGTAAGTAAAATTGATTATGTGAGGGATTTGTAGTAAATTTATGACATTACCCACTATTATCCAAGACACAGAAAACTGTCAAGCAATTGCGCTTACTCATCTTCAGCTTCATCTTGAAGAATAGACCTATTGCATAAATGCTTAAATTGTCATGTTGAGCCAAGCGAAACAGAGTAGTGAGATTCTTCTGTTTACTGCGTTCCGCTCAGAATGACATTCCTGATTTTTTGACTATCTCTAATCGCTACCTTCGGTTTTGAAGCCAACTTTGGGATATGACTTTCATGCTTAGGTTAAAGGGTTATCACCCTCTCCCTGTTGTTCCGTGCCCCCCTCCCCTCGTGGTGCAGACATGATTTGCTTTTGCTGTTCTTGTAGCCAGATTTCAAAGAGTTCATTTAACAGGCGCACTTTCATGAATTCATCTAGTTGTGCGGGGATAAATTTTTCCAGCCGTAAAATCACGAACCAGTCGGCAATGCGGGTAGGGGGCAATATTTGACCTGGTTGACTGCTAGATAGCATTTGCACCATTACCGGATGTAGTGCATTCAGTTCAATCGGGCCTACTAAGCCTCCAGTTTGGGCTTCTGGCCCGAGTGAATATTCACGCGCCAAGTCAGCAAAAGAGTTTTCTTTTGCTTGAATCCGGAAGTAAAGTTCTTGGGCAATTCCCACATCCTGGGTTCGCAGTAGAGAATAAATTACTTTATCTAGTTTTGCCTTGGACTGAAAAAAGTAAGATTCCAGTTTATTACCCCAAGTGGCTTGCTTGAATTTTTCAATTTTAAGCTTACGAGTGATAATAACTTCTAGTTGTTCGGGAGTCAGACCTTGATGTGCCATCCAAGCCTGGATGTCTTCTTCATTTTTGAATTGTTTTTCGGCGTAAAACTGCTGTTTAGTTTGGGCTACTTCCTCAGGTGTACATATCGCTACGCTCGCGGAGCGTGAGCTTTGATCTATCGCTTCATCAAGGATCAATTCCCGCTGCAACTGTGGCAGCATTTGGTAACTTGCCAGTAAGGAAATCAGTTCACTAGCTGTGATTGTACGATTACCGATTTGGATCGCTTCAGTCATTAGCTTTCGGGCATCTTAAGAATATCTGGTTTGTCAAAGAAGCTATACATAGCCCATTCACTGGGAGCTTTTGTCTTAGTCCCACCGAGTCAGGTATGTTAACCTTACTTTCGCAATAATTAAATAGTGATTTGCTAACATATTTTAAAATATACAGTTTATATAGGTTTTTATCAAAGATTCTACGTACATTCAGCCAGATGTGAAGACGTTCAACTTGCATGAGAACGTCTGAATGACGGTTTTGTAGATACTCCAAAGAATGCTCAAAGACGATGTTTGGTGACAAGCCACACTTGCCTTGCACATCTAGAAATTCTCGTCGTCTGTTAATAGTTATCAGAGATAGAAAAAGGCAGCATTGGGTGTGCTGCCTTTTTCCATGAGAGATTTATGTATCCTGTAACCAAAAATTCTAACCTCTACAACAACTTTAAATAGTTCAAAAGATCCGCCATTTCTTGTGCACTAGGCTGGAATTTGGGCATTGGCGGTGTTTCACCACTGATTACTTGGTGAATCAGTCCATATTGAGACTTGTGCTTTGAAACAGCTTGCAAACTGGGGCCTACTCGCCCGTCTGCTTCCAAGCCATGACAACCAGCACAGTTAATTTGAAAAATAGCGTGTCCTTGAACTGGGTTTCCTGTCAGGGACAGAACACTCTTGACGTATGGATCGGAAGCTTGAACCAACTGAACACCAAAAAAGCCCAAAGGGACTGCTAGCAGTATGGCCAGCGTCAATAAAACGATGCGCTGAATCAAAATTTCAGGTTTGGTAATCTGGTTATCCAAAAGGTTTGCGGTGAAAGTTTAGGTGTGCTAAAAAGTTTTCATTTCCTACACATAGCTTAAAAGTTCTTGATTGTGTCTGCAACCACAGGAGATAATTTTCTTGTGGGCAGTCATCCTCCAAAAGGGGTGTAGAGCGCAGGATTCATACCAAATTTGGTAAAATCAAAAACAGGAAACGAATATTTAATAATTACGAAGAGGAGATTTACGGTGGTTGAACCCCTGCTATCAGGTATTGTCCTTGGTCTAGTTTTCGTCACTCTTGCCGGACTGTTTTACGCTGCCTATAAGCAATACAAGCGACCCAATCGGTTGGGGGGGTGAGAAGTGTTGAGTTATGAATGCTGAGTTATGAGTGGGGGAGATAAGGGGGACAAGGAGGACAAGATACAATTTTCTCCTCCTGCTTCCCCACTCACCCTCTTCTATCATTCTAAAATTCTGTAGAAAGTAAGTGATGTGTTGCCATAAACTTTGTTGCGGCAAATTTCCCAAGCGGAAATCTTTGGCGGTGTCCAATCTTGTGAGCCGTGTTCAACTGCGATTTCGCCGCTAGGATCTAAAAGCTGATAGTGAGCGAGCGCTTCTAAAACTGGCTGGTACAATCCACTGGCATAAGGTGGATCAAAGTAGATTCTGTCAAATTGCTTGCCTGATAAGGTCTTTAACTGCTGGATAATATCTCCCCACAATACCCAAAATTCTTGCTCGACATTAGCTACTTGCTGCCAATTTCGTTGAATAGTGGCACAGGCTCGGCTCGATTGTTCAATTCCCACTACTAAGCTGGCTCCTCTACACAAAGCCTCTGCACCCATTGAACCAGTACCGGCGCACAAATCCAGCCAGCGACAACCTACTATTTCTCCCTGCCAAATATTAAAAACTGCTTCTCTGACTCGCGCACTGGTGGGTCTAGTTTCTTTTCCTGGTAAAGTTTTTAGCTGGCGATTGCCGTAAATTCTCAGACTCATAATGGATTAGTCGTTAGTCATTGGTCATTAGCCATTTTCATTTATTAACAAATGAAAAAGGACAAATAACAAAAGACAAATGACAAAAATAGTATTAGGCAGGAATTTTTTCGCGGACTTGAGCAACAAAATTAGACAGGATCTGCAATCCGATATTAGAGGATTTTTCGGGGTGAAATTGGACTGCAATCAGGTTTTCGTGAGCGATGGCAGCTGTGACGGTTTGAGTCCCGTGGGTGACGGTTGCTGCACGGATTTGCTCTTCTATGGGGTCAACATAGTAGGAATGGACAAAATATACCCAAGGATCGGACGGTAAATGCTCCCACAAAATACTTTTTGGCTGAGTCACTTCCAGTTGATTCCAACCCATGTGAGGAATAGTGATATCAGGTTCAAGACGAAACCGCCGCACTTTTCCTTTAATAATTCCTAGTCCTGGTTGGGTACCTTCTGCACTTGATTCAAAGAGAATTTGCAATCCTAAACAAATTCCCAAAAAAGGTTTACCAGATGCGATCGCTTCTTTAATAGGTTGTTCCAAACCACGCGATCGCAAGTGTTGCACTGCTGGATCAAATGCTCCCACTCCCGGTAGGACTATTGCATCTGCCTGCTCTAATTCCTTTGGAGAATAAGTAACATTAGGAGTTGCCCCAGCTTTTTCCAAGCCTTTGCAGACTGAGTGCAAATTTCCCATCTCATAGTCTACGACTGCAATAACTGGCATTTACCTGCTCCTTGTAAATTTATTATGGAGGGTTTTTCTATTCTAAATAATATTTCTATTCTAAATAATATTTGTTATGAATAAAATAATTCTATTAACTTCCTTTGACACTTGCTAAACGATCAACTGTCAAATTCTTCTGATGAATTTATTACTAGAAGTTACAAAAGTTTAGTTGTGATACCTGATGACTTAACTTTTTTGCGCCAGTTACCGGTAGATGTGCAACTTGCCAGTCATCAGGTAATTGAAAAAATCAATGCAATCCAACCTGATTAGATCATCTGTTGTGGCATGGCTGCAAGCCGTACATAATTAAGTGTGCAAGCCGGTGCTAGCTGTAAAGAAATTATTTTGCAGACAGAAGTCGATTTAGAGAAATTAGTGATGGGAGCATTGGCAATTCAGATTAGCTATGATTGCGGTAAATTTGTTTGTAAACACGAGTGCGGATGCACTAGAAGGTGTTTATTATTCAGTATTGGACTACTTAAGTCAATCAATTTTGGATAATGGAATTGACGATAGCGTAGCGTCAAGCCTGCGGCGTGGCTTCTCTACAAGAGGCTGCACCAACGCTTAGAGCGAGTCCGCGAGCGTATAATTGGATTTGTTTTGCCCACGGTTGGACGGGGCATGAACCAAAAAATATCTATTATCTAAAATTGGCACGGTCAAAGCCAACTCACGGCGCATTGTATCTTTGTCCACGTTCCGGTTCTCAATCAAGAAAATTTGATGGAAATTCTTGCAGATTTATTATTAATTATTAACAAACTGGCACTTTTATAAACTTATTAGTGTCTGTGATACTGAAAAAATATTTAAGTGGATGTTACCATTGCTACTGATTTTACCAATTGCTCAATCAATTCCTGCTACACCACCACTTGAAGAAGTCCTGCAACCACAAGAAGTGCGTCCTTTACCAGGCAAGTTGGATACAGTGCCAACGTTTAACAGCAATAGTCCAGAATTGGTCTTGAAAGAAGGAATTTTACTCTCCACTTTTCCACCAGATAGCAAAAAAGTGCCAACAGCGCATCTGAATTTTCCCTTTCAGGGACGATTTGATATTTTTGCCCATCATGTTGCTAAGGCTGAACCATCAGAGAATTTGCGTTCGCTGTATCTAGGAATAATTTTGCATAACCCTGGTTCTGAACTAGTGAAGATAAATATTTTGCAGGCGGCGAGTTATTTGAGTCAACCAGATGCACCATTTATTCAGTTACCATCCTTTACCCAAAATCTTTTAGGTACAATTTTTGCAGGACCAGGCGATCGCGTCATGTCTGATGTTTTAAGGGGACGGCGACAAGAGATTTTTCCTGCCCAAATTGAGATTCCATCAGGGCAAAGTCGAATGTTACTCAATCTGCCAATTCCTGTGCAAGGACTGACACCACCCGTGAATGGTCGGTCTACATTGATCCGATTGCAAAGTAATGGCACTGTCTATGCAGCTAGCCTAGCCATGTTTGCACGGGTGAATCCCGATGGCAGTGAGCGATTACCTACTTTAGAAGAGTGGCAGAATTTACTAGATAATGGTGATTTGGCTGGGCCACGGGATAAAACTGCTACTCCCTTAGAGGAAACTGACAAACCAAGAATTTATGGGCGTGTTGCTGGAGTGGCAGGTGGTTCACGATGGAGAGCCTTATTAGTAGATAATCCTAAAGCTACGTATCTGACTATTCCCCAGCCTGGTCAAGTGTTTTCTTACGCTCTGAGTACCCTGCATGGCGGTACGTTAGGAACTGGTCAAATTCAAAGTGCAGCCATGCTGGTGCGTTATCCTGACACCGCATATCGCGCTCATGGCAACTATGGAATTCAATATAATCTAAAGTTGCCGTTATATAATAGTACTCAAAGTTTTCAAACTGTTAGTGTGTCGATGCAAACGCCACTAAAAGAGGAACAGTTAGGAAAACCAGGGTTACGCTTTTTGAGTACACCAGCCCGTGAAGTATTCTTCCGAGGCACAGTTCGGGTACGTTACAAAAATGACCTTGGTCAGCTGCAAACGGAGTTTGTACATTTGGTACAAAAGAGAGGTCAACCAGGAGAACCGTTAGTTTTATTAAATATGAAAGCTGGCGATCGCTCCTTAGTAGAAGTAGACTTTCTCTATCCACCGGATGCCACACCACCGCAAGTATTAACAGTATCAACTCAAGCTGCACCTCGGTAATGATTGATAAGTAATGGGTCAGAGCTTTTCTCCAATTACCTATTACCAAAAAATATTAGTCAGATCATTCACAAAGTCCTACTGTTTACCAACTTGGCGCGGCTCGAAGCCACAACAGGGCGGTCAATATTGCTCCATGAATTAACATTCTTCATATTGATAAGGCTTTTCACCCCAAGTTTGTGTATTTAGGGTGAATACTTATTTCGCTCCATGCGTTGCAATATAAATAGCAGACTATAGCAGGCAATAAAAAGACGGCATGGCAAGCGATCAAAAAATCAATCAAGAAACTGAGTTAAATTCGCTCCAGCTCCTTATTGGAACCCTCATTTTACTGGTAGAGGATGAGCCAGATATTGCAGATTTGCTCATCTTCATTTTAGAAGCAGCTGGTGCAGAGGTGATGGCTTTAACCGATGCAGAAGAAGCCCTTGCCTTGATAGAATCGCTTCATCCCGATATTCTGCTGTGTAATGTGAAGTTGCCTGATCATGATGGAAATTGGTTAATTGAGCAAATTCGAGTGCATTCTTGCCTATCCCTAAGACAGTTACCTGCGATCGCCATCACTTCTTATACACGGGAAGTCTCAAGTGATAAGGCTTTGAATGCTGGTTTTAATCGATTTCTAGTCAAGCTTGAGAGTCCAGAGTCAATCGTAGGTGAGATTGTTCACCTGCTATCTACCGATCTTTAGATATAAATACTCGGTCTTGATCCATTCGTGAGAGGTTAAGACAAGATTACTTTTGTCAATTAGTAACTATAAGTAGGTGGGCGTTAAAAAATACAACTAGATTAAGAAATGTAAATTGCTTAAAATCTTATATTAAAAGCGTTTTTGGTGCTTTATACAAGTTTACGTAGTTTGGTTTAATTGTGCCTATCTACTTATTTAAAATGTGTTGATAAATGGGATATTAAATTAACGTGAGCTCGACGGGTTGAAGAAGGTATAAAAAGATTTATCAAAATTTAAGTTAGGTTTGTCAACCGAATATTTTCTTCATATAGGCTATCCCATTAAGTATATTTCTTATCAAAATTGGCAGTCACAGCTTAGTAACCAAGCTCGCTCGCAATTAAATCTTTTATATCCTCTTTTACCTTTTTTCTCAAAAATTCTCCAGAGCATCAACAAGCTAGAGAACCTAAAATTAGCTGTCAAGCAACGCAGACCGCACTGGCAGAAAGTTCGATTATCTGTCCTCCAGTAGATACTAAATTGCTGAATACCTATTTTGACTACTTTATTAGTAGTGGTTTTTTGGATGCGAAATGATGAACATTACTAAAACACTTCTTTGTGCCTTTGAAGTTTATCCTGTTGTGTTTAATGACAACGGCGATAATTGTTGAGTCTTGGCGTTGGACAAAGTGCAGAGTAGCAGAAGGAATTAAGCATTTTGGCGTTCCACTCTTCTAATCTCATCCAAAAACTTTAGCTGCTGGTATATACAGCTAATCTGCGGTAAATCCACACCCCTAGAATGCGCTTTCCGTAATGGGTTCCCAAAAATTGCTTCTACTTCCAAAGGCCGTCTTTCGTCGTAGTCAATTTTCATGCTGGTACGATAAGGCTTCATCTTCACGGTGTAATCTAGCATTGTTTGAATGAAGCTATCAGGAATGATGCGTCCGCAACTTTTTGAACCTGCTGCAACTTCATACATCAACTGTTCAACTAATTTGCGGGTGTGCACATAGGACATTAATTCATCTGTTCTAGCGTTGAGAATTACAGACAGTCCATTATAGGGAATATTCCACACCAATTTTTTCCATCGCCCTAGTAATAAGTCTTCAGTTAATTCCATTGAGATACCAGCACTCTTCAAGTCATCGGCAATTTGCCGCATCTTATCTGTAATCCCAGTAGGATCATAGCCAGAAGCATATCCTCCTAGTGTAATTTGTCCATAGTCGAGGTGGCGGATATGTCCTGCTTCGATTTTATTGGAACAGAGAAAACACAACCCACCAATAATGCTGACATTGCCAACTATTTTGGCAACTTCTTCTTCCACCGCCAATCCATTTTGGAATACCAACACTACCCCATCATCCTTGACGAGTGGCGGTAACATCTGCGGCAATAAATGGTTTTGTGTAGTCTTTAGTGCTACTACCGCCACATCGCATTGTGGCATTTTTTCTACATCATTGTAGGCATTGACTTGAGTCAGAGTGAAATCACCATCTTTTGACTCAATAACCAAACCAGATTTACTGACATATTCATAATCACTCTTCAGCAGAAAGTGGACATCGAAACCAGCTTTTTGCAGTTTGGCACCATAAAAGCCACCTAATGCACCAGTTCCTAAAATGGCATAACTACGCTCGGACATTTTGGTAACAATGAGATTTTTCTATGATGATCATAAGGCGAATACGTCGCACACATACAGCCAAAAACTGCTGGTAGTACCCTCCTACAAACGACTCTGCCTTGGAAACCATATAACCCTAAGTGAATAGGGTGAGATGTTGGATATATTTGTTAACTTTATTGAAAACCCTTTGCTGGCTTTTTTTGCCCCTTACCCTTGGGCTTAGATTTATTAACTTCTCCTAAAGCTTCTTGAAATAAGTTGTGTAGATGTATAGGAACGCTAGCAATTTCTGGTAACTCTGGCTCAATAGGTTTATTGAATTCTTGCAAAAGTGCGTCTAACTCACTTTCAAGGCTAAATGGACGTTGCAGATATTTCTGCAACACCTTTTCTAACTGAGTTGGATACTGTTGCGCTAACCGATGCCAGATAAAGGCGTTAATACTTTTATCTTCGAGGTAATACCGAATTAATTTTTCAGCCCCTTCAATACTTTCCCAGTCCTCTGCTGATAAAATTGCTTGTATTTTACTATATGTTGGTAAAAATATTTGTCCCCAATGAGGATCAGAAAGAGCCGTTACCTGTTCTGCTTTTTTGAGTTCCGCAGGTAAATCAACTTTGGGCATAACCATTTTGCTATTGCCACTTTTGCTGTTAAACATCTGAGAAACTGCGTTTGAGTCAGCACCAAATTCTTGTGCTGCTGCTTTGATTTCCTCATCTGTAATGCCAGCTGCTTCTGCAACTTCAGCTAAGGACTTGGAAGTATCAATTCCTGCTGCTGCAAAGCTTTTTTCAGTGATTAATTCTTGGAATTGGGCTATTTTTTTGTTAAGCTGGTATCCCGGCAGTGTGATTTCATCAGTGCCAAAAAAGTCCACAAACTGCTGATGATATTGTGCTACTGACTCCCAAGCCTCTTCTAGCAAGTCTGGAGCATCGCTGTAAAGATTACTTTTATAGTTTTCTTTGAAATTACCAATTGCTACAGCAAGTTTTGGTTTACCCAATTTACCCATCATTGTGTAGGGGCCAGAAAACATCCAGTAGCTGTCGGTAACGGGAGAAATGCGAGTTAGTAAAATTTCTCCTACTTTCAACCTAGATATTGCCTGTAGTGTTTGGGTATTGTTTGGCTTAACGATGTAGCGTTTATCTGTCAACCAGTTCGTCAACTCAAAGCCATCAGGTAGGATGTTAGTAATGGCAAATAAGCCAATAAAACTATGATGCCAGCTTTTGATCAGGTTGCGATCGCTCCCTTCTAAATCTGGATGGCTTTCGATAAACAACTCTAATGGTGACTTCTCACCGACTTTCCCTACTGTCAGAAAGCTATCAATGATTAAGTCCTGCTGTGTACTATCCCCACTTCCACGACGCAACTGTGCTGCTGCATAGGTTTCGAGTGCTTGTGCCAGTTCGCCTTCTGCATCAAGAACAAAATCAACTAAGGCTTGTTTTAATTCGTGCGATCGTTCTAATATGACATCCACAAGTTCATCTCTCAGTGCAACAGATGTAAATTATAGCTTTTGAGAGAATTGCTTGTTTGATAATTTAGCAACTTCCTTATGGAAACTGCCATATCTCCTCTAAAAGTTTTCAATAAGCACATTTATATCCCAAATTAGATGAGCTGACGCTGCTGGCTCGTAGCCTGCAAAGTTCCTTTGGGAGATGTCTACTGTATCAAGTTTAAATTGATCAGTAGACAAGACTTTAGTGCTGACTACAAACCATTAAAACTAGTTTGACAAATCACTACTAAGTAGAAAGCCAAAAACCAGAATCTTGAGAATTTAAAAATGTGTTTTTAGAGAGCAAAATAAAAAGGCAAAAGAAAATCTTCTTTTGCCTTTTTACTTTTTACCTTTTAATAGAGACTTGAAATTTTGCGTCTCTATTCATCGTCGAAATCATCTTCCTCGTCTTCGTCTTCTTCCTCAAAATCGTCTTCATCTGCTACTTCATCGGCGATTAATTCATCGTCGTCATCTAAAATTGACCTTTCTGCACGTCTGCTACCAAAACCAGATTCCCCAAGAGTAGGAGAATCTAAATTATAGGTGCGAGCCGTACGGTCATCTAAGACCATATCGAGGGGGTCATCAACTTCATCCAAGACACCATTGCTAATCTCAGCAGCATAATCATCGATCGCACCGGGTTCATCATAGGTATTGTACCCAGTACCAGCCGGAATCAATCGCCCGATAATCACGTTTTCCTTTAATCCACGTAGCCAGTCAGATTTACCTTCGATGGCTGCTTCGGTGAGTACCCGTGTTGTCTCTTGGAAGGATGCAGCAGAAATAAAGCTGTCAGTGTTCAAGGATGCTTTGGTGATACCCAATAATACTGGGGTATACTGTGCCCTAGCACCGCCTGTAATTGCCATAGCTTCGTTCACCTGCTCGACTTGGCGCAGTTCCACCAATTCGCCAGGAAGCATTGTGGTATCACCACCATCATCAATCCGAACCTTATTGGTCATCTGGCGAACAATCACTTCAATGTGCTTATCGGAAATATCAATCCCCTGAGACTGATATACCATTTGCACTTCATTCACCAAGAATGTCTGTACTTTCTGCAAAGCATGGCTAGCACAAGCATAAACTCCGTCTTCGGAACCCAGGCTAAAGAAAATTTCCAAAATTTCGTGGGGGTTGGATGGACCATCTGTCAACGGTTGTCCCGCTAACACAGTTGCTCCATCTGGCACAATCAAATTTTGTCCTGGTCCTAGAGGATAATCAGTGACCACGCCATTTGATTCTACAACCTTGATGGCGATCGCTTCATCACCATCTCCGTAAACTACCTTAACTTCACCCGCCCGCCGACATAAAATGCACGCTTCTTTAGGTTTACGAGCTTCAAGCAGTTCCTCAATCCGGGGCAAACCTTGAATGATATCTCCGGTTTTAGCGCGTTCAAACACCAACAACACCAAGTTATCACCCCGTTGTACTAAATCACCGTCTTCTATCTGCAACACAGCACCAGGGCTGACTCGATAAGGGCGACCGATGCGGGTAGTAATAACGTAGTTTTTGGTACTCAGAGCTGATTCCTCACCAGATGCAGCAGCGACACTTTTAATATCCACTACTTGCCCTGATTCTGGGGCAAAAACTCCCGCAGCAACTTCTGTACCTTCTACTAGCAAGTCACCCACTTTTACCTTGGGCTGAGTAATAGTATTGGTTGTGAGCATATCGGTGTGGCGCAACACCAAACAGCGACGCACGTTTTCGGTTCCTTTTTGCACACCCCGCACTATTCCCCCTTCTTTACACAAGATTTGGGTTCGTGCTACCACAGATCCAGGGGCGATAGTAAGCCCATCTTGTACTTCAAGTGTTGTCTCAGTGCTACCTTGGGTGGCATCAGCGGTAATATCTCGACGAATTACCAAGGACTCCAAAATCACCAGTTGTAAGCGCTGAACTTCTGGGTCTTCAGTATCCTGTACCAATTCAATATCTGCTGCTAGGGGCGAAGCATTATGGTCTTGTTCCCCTTCTTGCTCAATTTCCAGCACTAACTGGGTTCGCAGCAGTTCCACACCTTCAACAGACTTGACGCGTTCCGAATCTTTGTAAGGTAGTCGCTGCACAGCCCGCAACTGAATCGAACGCCCAGTTTTTTGACTTACCGATGTAGTTGATGGCACGTCTGGATTATCAGGTACGGCAAACTCAACTACCGGACGACTTAACAGGGCAGGACCTTCTGGTGTCTCTACATACTGGATATAGCGTAATTCTGTGGCGACACTGCCTTGAAATTCCTCGCCAGGTTGGATGAAGGTATTATCTCGCCCGATGACTGCTTCTGGATCATCTACCATTAGCAGTTCCCCTGGCTTAACCACCACTTCCCGCAGGATGTCATTTTTCTGGGTGACTTCTACCACACCGCTGTTTTGACAGAAAATATCTTTTACTACTTCGGTGCCAGCTTCCACAAATTGACCGTCTTCTACCAACAGCAAGGAGATGTCTTTATTAACTTCGTGACTTTCTTCGGGAATCCACAAAAGGGTACCGCCCTGCACAACTTCATAACCCAGCTTGGCTTTGCCTTTTTTCTGGACTTCTACACCCGCGAATTTCAGGAATCCACCAGTGGTTGTGCGATAGCGGTCATCAATTAACTCAGCTACCACTTGACCATTTTGCACTTTTGTGCTTGGTGTAGCCCGGAGGTTAAATATCTGGTTATTGCCAGTGGAGACTAAGTAATTATTGCGACCTTGGGAACTTTGAACTGTTACCGTTGCCTGGTCTAAGACTACAGAAGCGGTAATAATCTCAATTTCCCTAGTACTTTTACCTGGGGTAGCTTCCGGCAAGCGCACCACACCGCCGTGTAAAGTGGTTAACTTTGTTTCTGCTAAAACTCCATTAGAGGCGATCGCATCACCATTTTTCACCACCAATTCTGCCCCAGGTGGCAAGTTGTAAACTTCCCCAGACAAAATCCAAATCAAACCACCCCGTGCGGCTGTGGTTGTGGTATTACCTTGACGGTCGGTTTTTTGTTCTGGAACTACTTCGGCAAATTGCACTTCCCCTGCCAAGTCAGAGGCTACATCTTTAACTGCTTTTTCTGTATTAGTCCTAGTTGTGCGTCCACCGAGAGCAACCTCTGCCAACAACTGTCCTTGTTTTACCTTATTTCCATCAAATACATATAGTGTTGAACCTTGAGTAAGATGAACCTCTTGGTTGTCTGGGGTAACATCACCTACTTTTGTTGGCTCCAAAAGCAGGATGCCATTAGCCTCAACATATAGGGCATCTTCCCCGTGGCGGGTACGATATGTTCTGGTTTTCAGTTTGCGGGGAAGCTTGACAGTCCCATCAATTTTAGAACGAACTTGTTGCGCCACTTCCCCAGTAAACACACCACCTGTGTGGAATGTCCGCATGGTTAACTGGGTACCAGGTTCGCCGATACTTTGGGCGGCAATAATCCCCACTGCTTCGCCCAAATCCACCATTTTGGCGTGGGCTAAACTCCAACCGTAGCAGTGTTGACACACTGAACGTGCAGCTTCACAAGTTAGGGGGGATCGCACCACAACTTCTCCCACCCCAGATTTTTCAATTTTCTTCGCCAAATCCTCAGAAATTGGGGTATTGCGTGGTGCAATTACTTCTTTTGTCACCGGATGCACTACATCTTCACCAATTACCCGTCCCATTAAGCGGGTTGCTAGAGGAATCAAGGTTTTGGCCCCTTCTGTCATTGGTTGAATGCTAAGACCCCTAGTGGTGCCGCAGTCAAATTCCCGAATAATTACATCCTGTGATACATCCACCAATCGGCGGGTGAGATAACCAGAGTCAGCCGTCCGCAAAGCAGTATCCACCAATCCTTTTCTGGCACCGTAAGACGAAATAATGTATTCCGTCACAGTGAGTCCTTCACGGAAGTTGGTTTTGATGGGCAAATCGATAATTTCCCCTTGAGGATCTGCCATCAGTCCCCGCATCCCCACCAATTGCCGGACTTGTGATATGTTACCCCGTGCCCCAGAAAATGCCATCATGTATACGGAGTTTAGGGGATTAGTCTTCTTGAAGTGGACGACGACTTCATCTTTCAAGGCTTCACTGGTACCATTCCACGTATCGATTACCTTTTGGAAGCGTTCTACTTCAGTGATTTCTCCCCGTTGGTAACGGGTTTCAGTGGCGCGAATTTCTTCTTCAGCTGCTTCTAAGAGCAATCGTTTAGTTGGTGGCACCATTAAGTCATCGACACTGATGGAAACCCCTGCTTTGGTAGCGTAGCGAAATCCCAAATCTTTGAGTTTGTCCGCCATCACTGCGGTTCGCGCCGTACCATAATGCGTAAAGGCCCAAGAAATTAATTTTTGCAGTTGACTTTTGTTAACTACGCGATTGCGAAAAATCATTTTTTCAGTCATTGATCATTAGTCCTGAGTCATCAATAATCAATAATTCATAATTCGTAATACTCGCCAGAGGCGAGAAGCAAGCTACGTAATTCGTAATTGAAGAATTACGAATTACTAATTAGAAATTATGAATTAACTTGCTAGTGCTTCCTGAATGGCATTATTGTAAATAACGCGACCAGGAGTTGTGTATATATACTGCGAAAGGACATTGCCTTTAGCGTCTTGTCTGACTCGGCGGAACTTATAGAGTAATGTCCGGCTACCATCCTCGTTTTCCGTCACTTTCAGGGGTTCTGTATCTGGTTGGTCTGATTCTATTTCACCGTCAAACCGTACATAGATATAGGTGTGCAAGTCTATTTGCTCTTGCTGGAAAGCCATAATTACATCCTCTAGCGAAGAAAAGTAATTTCCTGCACCTTTTGTCGCACCGGGATTTTCTGCTGTTAAGTAATACGCTCCCAACACCATATCTTGGCTAGGCGTGATGATGGGTTTACCCGTGGCTGGTGATAAAATATTGTTAGAAGCCAACATCAACAACCGCGCTTCAGCCTGACTTTCTAACGACAGCGGGACATGTACCGCCATTTGGTCGCCGTCAAAGTCGGCGTTAAATGCCGGACACACCAGAGGATGCAGTTGAATCGCTCTACCTTCTACCAAAATCGGTTCAAAAGACTGAATACCCAAGCGGTGCAACGTTGGTGCCCGATTTAGCATCACCGGGTGTCCTTCAATCACCTCTTCCAGGACATCCCAAACACTGGGGTCATTACGCGATATCAGCTTTTTCGCAGCTTTGATGTTATTCACCATACCGCTACGAATCAGGCGGTTAATCACGAATGGTTGAAATAGCTCAATTGCCATTTCTCTAGGCAAACCGCACTGGTGAATTTTCAGCTTTGGCCCGACTACAATTACAGAACGTCCAGAGTAGTCAACCCGTTTACCTAACAAGTTTTGTCGGAAACGTCCTTGTTTACCCTCAATAATGTCGGACAAAGATTTGAGGGGTCGGTTATTTGCCCCTACCACAGTGCGTCCCCGACGACCATTGTCAATCAAAGCATCCACTGCTTCTTGCAGCATCCGCTTTTCGTTCCGTACAATAATCTCTGGTGCCAAAATTTCCTGCAAGCGTGCCAAACGATTGTTGCGATTAATTACCCGCCGATACAAATCATTTAAATCGCTCGTGGCAAACCGTCCGCCATCTAGCTGCACCATTGGGCGCAAGTCGGGGGGAATCACAGGAATAACTGCCATTACCATCCACTCTGGTTTAGAACCAGTAGCGATAAAGTTGTCAATCACCCGCAATCGCTTAATTAGCTTGGCCCGCTTTTGTCCCTTGGCGTTGCCAATTTCTTCGCGTAGGCTTTCGGCTTCTTGCTCTAAATTAATATCGGCAAGCAAGCGCAACAGTGCTTCAGCACCAATACCCACCTCTACGCCTTGCAGCACAGAATCTTCGCTATAAATTTGGTCTTCTATTTCCAACCACTGGTCTTCACTCAGTAGCTGTTTGTAAGTTAAAGTTTCGGCATTACCTGGACTCAGGACAACATAAGAGTTGAAATAGACAATCTGCTCGACATCCCGTAAGGGCATATCCAACAGGATGGAAATATAGCTAGGAATGCCTTTGAGATACCAGACGTGAGCTACTGGTGCAGCGAGTTTAATATAGCCCATGCGGTGGCGACGCACCCGTGACTCGGTGACTTCTACCCCACAGCGCTCACAGACAATACCTCTGTGACGAACTCTTTTATACTTGCCACAATGGCATTCCCAATCTTTCGCGGGGCCAAAGATGCGCTCACAAAATAAGCCATCCATCTCTGGCTTGAGAGTTCGGTAGTTAATCGTCTCCGGCTTGGTAACTTCACCGACTACCTGACCGTTGGGCAATGTTCTTTCGCCCCACTGCCGAATGCGTTCAGGGGAAGCCAAGCCGATTTTTACGTAGTCAAACTGATTAGTTTGGGCAGGTCTCATACTTAAATACTGAGTTCCGAGTTATGAGTTTTGAGTATATTTAGTTTTAAGTTAGGAGTTAGAAATTGTTAACTCCTAACTTCTCACTCCTCACTCTCTATTCATCATCTTCCAGCGATTCGCGGGAAAGAGATTCATAGGTGGGTCGAGGAGGTGTGCGACGGGCTGATTGGTCTGCCATCAAATCGACTTCCACATCTAGGGAACTGCCGTCTGCTTGGGTTTCTACTTTGTGTACGGCAATGTCTAACCCCAATGACTGCAACTCGCGCATTAGCACCTTAAAGGATTCTGGGGTTCCAGGTCGAGGAATTGCCTTACCTTTAACGATCGCATTTAACGCTTCATTCCGTCCTTGCATATCGTCAGATTTAACTGTGAGCAATTCCTGTAAGGTGTAAGCTGCACCAAAGGCTTCCAATGCCCACACTTCCATTTCCCCAAATCGTTGACCACCTTGTTGTGCTTTTCCACCCAAGGGTTGCTGAGTCACCAGTGAGTATGGACCTGTGGAACGGGCGTGAATTTTATCGTCTACCAAATGCACCAGCTTCAGCATGTAAGCTACACCGATAGTGATTGGTCGGTCAAAGGGTTCGCCTGTACGACCATCAAACACCATGATTTTGCCCGGATCATCTGGGTTATATACCCAGTCTTTGCCTGTTTCGTCTCGTGCTTCTTGCAATTTGCCATGCACGATTCGGCGAGATGACTCTTCACCGTACATTTCGTCAAAGGGAGTAATCTTAAATCGGACTCCCAAGGTCTGACCAGCCCAACCCAAGAGGCACTCAAATACTTGTCCAACGTTCATCCGACTGGGTACACCCAACGGGTTAAGTACAATGTCTACTGGTGAACCATCGGGCAAATAAGGCATATCTTCCGCTGGCAATATCCGAGAAATAATCCCTTTATTACCGTGGCGTCCTGCCATTTTGTCACCAACTTGGATCTTGCGCTTTTGGGCGACATATACCCGGACTACCATATTGGCTCCCGGTGGCAGTTCATCGCCTTGTTCACGGGTAAATAAGCGCACGTCAACTACCCGCCCTTTTTCACCGTTAGGGACTCGCAGGGAATTGTCCCGCACATCCCGCGCCTTTTCACCGAAGATGGCCCGCAACAGTTTTTCTTCTGGCGGTTGGTCAGATTCTCCTTTGGGTGTGACTTTTCCTACCAAGATATCTCCAGCTTCTACCCATGCCCCAATGCGAATGATTCCCTGTTCATCCAATTGACGCAAGGCATCTTCCCCGACGTTGGGAATTTCTCTGGTGATTTCTTCTGGCCCCAGTTTCGTCTGTCTAGCTTCAATTTCATATTTTTCAATGTGAATTGAGGTGTAGACATCATCCTGCACCAGTCTTTCAGAAATTAATATTGCGTCTTCGTAGTTGTAGCCTTCCCAAGGCATATAGGCAACTACGATATTTTGTCCTAACGCCAATTCACCGCCTTCAGTGGAGGAGCCATCTGCCAGCACCTGACCAGCAACAACACGTTCACCAATGCGGACGAGAGGTTTCTGATTTAAACAGGTGTCTTGGTTGGAACGTTGGTACTTGGAAAGGGTGTATTTAATTTCGGAGGTTGCTGGTTTCGGACGCACACGAATTTCTGTGGCATCTACGTAGGTGACATCGCCATCGGTGCGCGATACAACCACCATCCCGGAGTCTCTTGCTCCTTGCGCTTCCAAACCTGTACCCACCAGAGGACGTTCTGGCTTGAGCAGAGGTACTGCTTGCCGTTGCATGTTCGACCCCATCAGCGCTCGGTTAGCGTCATCATGCTCCAAGAAGGGAATCATGCTGGTCGCTACCGACACAATTTGTACGGGAGATACCGCTACGTAGTCTACCTGCTCTGGTGTTGTGGTGGAAAATTCCTGGCGGTAGCGGACTGGCACTTGCGGCCCAATAATGTGTCCAGTTTCATCTACAGGAATATCTCCTGGAGCAACCCGCAGATCATCTTCTTCATCGGCTGTCATGTAGGCTGGAGGCAGATCAAATCTGACTCGCCCGTTTTCCACAGGTCTAAATGGCGTTTCTAAGAAGCCGTACAGGTTTACCCGTGCATGGGTTGCCAAAGAGCCAATCAATCCGGCGTTGGGGCCTTCTGGTGTCTCAATCGGGCAAATACGTCCATAGTGACTAGGATGAATATCCCGCACGGCAAACCCAGCCCGTTCGCGGGTTAAACCACCAGGGCCAAGGGCACTCAGACGGCGTTTGTGGGTCAGTTCTGCCAGAGGATTGGTTTGATCCATGAACTGACTTAACTGGCTGGAACCAAAGAATTCTTTAATTGCTGCTACCAATGGTTTGGGGTTCACCAAGGAAGCGGGGGTTAATACTTCGGCATCGGATACGGTCATCCGTTCGCGAATGATTCTCTCTAGGCGGTTTAAGCCTACCCGCACTTGGTTTTGCAGCAATTCCCCGACGCTTCTGACGCGACGATTACCTAAATGATCAATGTCATCGATATTACCAATATCATATTCTAGGTTGATCAAGTAATCCACCGCTGCCAAGATATCCCCAGCAGTCAATACACGCATTGTGTCGGGGACAGAAAGGCGCAATTTTTTGTTGAGTTTGTACCGTCCGACGCGACCAAGGTCATAACGTTTTGGGTCAAAGAAACGAGAGTCTAAGAGCTGTTGTCCACCTAAGACTGTGGGTGGTTCACCAGGACGCAGTTTGCGATATAACTCCATCAGGGCTTCTTCTTCAGAGAATTGCCCTTCTTTTTCGATGGTTTTTTGGAAATATTCTGGATGACGTAAGGCGTCAAAGATTTCGTTATCTGATAACCCTAAAGCTTTGAGGAGTACCTGCGCTGAGAGTTTGCGGGTTTTGTCGATGCGTACCCACACCAAATCGTTACGGTCTGTTTCAAATTTCAGCCATGCTCCCCGGTTGGGAATTAAGCTAGCTGAATAAGTGCGTCGCCCGTTTTTATCGATTTCTGATTTGTAGTATACTCCTGGCGATCGCACTATTTGGTTGACAATTACCCGTTCGGCTCCGTTAATAATAAACGTGCCACGATCGGTCATCAAAGGCAAATCCCCAATAAATACCTCTTGCTCTTTAATTTCCCCTGTTTCTTTATTAATCAGGCGTGTGGGGACATACATTTGAACGGCATAGGTACTGTCCCGCCGTTTGGCTTCTTCGACGCTGTACTTTGGCTCCTTGAGTTTATAGTTATGACCCAAAAAGTGCAGTTCTAGTTTGCCCGTATAATCTGTAATAGGACTAAAGGAGTTAAGTTCTTCTATCAGCCCTTCTTCCAAAAACCAGCGAAAGCTTGACCGCTGGATTTCAATCAAGTCGGGCAACAGAAAGGCGGGTTCCATATATGTTTCTTTAGTCATGCCTCTTCCTTTGTCAACCTGGTAAAATTTTCCCTTGGACACTGCTGTTTGACGCTTCCCATTGCTAGCCAGTGTCCTTAGCTAGTTTGGGAATTTCTTCTTACACACTTGCTATTTACAGGTGTGGGCAAACGCAGCGATTAAAGCTGGAATGAGCAATTTGGACAAGGGGGTACCTTAATCGGGTACTCAGACGCCAAAAACTCACTATAGTCTTGATTTAAGAAGAATATACAGTTGAGATATTCCTGAGTTTTATCTACTTTCTTCATTTCCCCTCCAAAAAGCGCGTTAATTTGCTGACGCAACTCTATACGGTGTGTCTTAAATCACCTCGCTACTTATACTCTCAGTGATATCCTAGATATCCTAAGACTGAGGGAATGATCCGTACCTTGTCGGCTTTGAATCAGAATCACTTCATTTTGCTGAATTGTACTCACAAGGCAATTTTGTTTAACGATTTTGAATATGTTCAATACACAAGCTGATGTTGTGCAAAATAGCTCAACCTGGGTTGGCACGGTTAGTCATGTGTGGAGAGCATCCGCTTGTAGAGATATGGAGCATGGCCAAGCCGATAACAGCACGGAAAATTAGGATCAGAAATTTCAGCTTCCTTCCTTTATCATTATGGCGCAAGCAAAATGTTTTTGAGGCAATAATATTATCATATTTTTGTCCCCCTAGAGTTTTATTTTTTTTAGCACAAATGAATAAAAGAGATTAAAGCCCACTTTATATTGACAGACCGAATAATTCACAGGCATTCTGGGTGGTTTGATGGGCGATCGCCTCTACTGTTTCCTGACGCAGTTTAGCTACTTGCTCGGCTACATAAAGCACGTAGGCAGGCTCGTTGCGCCTCTCGCCCCGTTTGGGAACTGGGGCGAGAAATGGGCAGTCTGTTTCAATCAGTAGGCGATCGCTACTCACCATCGCAGCTGAGGATTGGATCGCTTTGGCGTTTTTGAACGTTACCGTTCCGCTAAAGCTGATGTAGAAGCCTAAATCTAGAAACCATTGAGTTTCTTCTGGCGTTCCTCCCCAGCAATGCATAACGCCCCGCACTTTTTCTCCCTTAAGTTTCTGCCACTTTTGTAGCACTTCTCTGGTTTGGGCCGCAGCGTCACGGCAGTGGATAATCACTGGTAAGTTGAGTTCAGATGCGATCGCTAACTGCGATTCAAATACCATGAGCATCAGCTCATAGTTATCAGCTTTGTAAAAATCCAGCCCCATTTCTCCAATTGCTACCACATTCGAGTCAGAACTTGCTAAATTTTTGATTTTTTCAGCTGTCTCGTTATTCCATTTATCAGCATCTAAAGGATGTAATCCCACGGCAAAGCTGATTTCGGGAAACTCTTGGGCTATGGATTGAATACTGGAAAACTCCTCCGGGTGAACACAGGAATGTACTAAACGCACTACACCTGCTTCTTGCCACCGTGATCGCACTGTTGCTAAATCGGGCTGGAAACTATCAAAGTTGAGATGAACGTGCGTGTCTATCAGTTGCATTCTTTGTCCTTTGTTGTTTGTCCTTGGTCATTTGTAAGAGAAGTTCTATACCCTTCTGGATGCCAAAGCCATATGCTCGCGGATTTATTGGCGCCGCCTCTGGTAGAGAACAGGCGGCGCTATCCTCGTCAGCCGACGCTCAGACTTGTCTCTTTGTTTTCTGACCAATGACTAAGGACAAATGACCAATGACTACTCAACTATTTGTGTGAGGGGTTTTAGTCTGTGAGCCAATCTTGACTTTTTCCTTGCCCCATTGTTAGGGTGAAGGACACCCCGTTTGATTGCTTTATCGATTTTACCGTAAGCCTCCGATAACCGATCCTGTGCTTCTTGTTTTAATTCTGGGGTAGGATTAGCTGTATACGCAGCTACAGCATTTAAATATTTCTTCATCAGTGTCTTTACTGCTGATTTGTAAGCTTTATTACGCAGTCGGTTACGTTCTGCGATTTCGGCACGCTTGAGAGCAGACTTTGTATTCGCCACAGTCAATTCCAAAAATACTATTATTTATGTACACATACTACTAGACTTACTAATATAGCATCCAAATTGCCAATGTTATAATTTCCTAAAAAAATTATGCTATTGGATCATGGGGCATGGATCAATAATCAATAGTTCTTCCCCTGCTTCCTTATCTCCCCAGTCCCCAACTCAGTGTGTCGTCAATTTAGTAAATGCGTTAAAATAAGGTACATAAAATTAAATAGTCACCCTAACTCACCACAACCTGGTTAAGCAATGTGATTGCCAATAGATATAATCTGTCCATAAAGCGGATGTATTGTTAGAGGCAAAGAATTGTAAAGAGCTAAATTCCAGGGATTTCCAAGTATAGAACCGACATATGGTGTTTGTACACATGTTAACTACTAAAAAGTTAGGAAAATAAGTAAAAATTATACTCAGACCCTACCCTTTGTAAATCCGGGGCTTAGATGTGCAAACACACCACCTGCACCCCGCAAGGAGTGAGGTGAAGGGCATAAAGGTAAAGGGAAATGGCACACCTGCTTCCTGCCGCAAGCCTGCCAAGGTTTGTCGGACTGAGCAATTGAATCGCCTTTTCAAGCAAACCAAGTGCTGGCAGCCTTGAGAGTATCAAAAAAATCCAGGTTAAGCTAGAGAAGAGAATTAGAGTCAGCTTGCACACCCCAGTGGGTCAAGAGCAATACTAAATCTCAGGTGGCAATATTATAATTTTGGCATTGTCCTTACTCCATGCTGCGAATCATTACTCAGCAGGCAGACGTCAGAGCAGAACTACAACGGATCTGCGATCGCACCCATGACGAACAGGTGCTTCACAAAGAAGCAACGGTGCGGGAAGTTTTGCAAGCAGTGAAGCGCCAAGGCGACAAAGCTGTATTGCATTACACAGCCGAATTCGACAAACAAACCCTCAAAGCAGAAGAACTCCGAGTTACAGGCTCAGAACTAGATGCAGCCTATCAGCAGGTGTCAAAGGAGTTGCTTGATGCAATTCGGCTAGCTTACCGCCAAATTGAAGCGTTTCATCGTCAGCGAGTACCCAAAAGCTGGGTACACTTCGGCGAGGATGAAATAGTGCTGGGCAAACGCTACACCCCCGTAGACCGAGCCGGGTTGTATGTGCCTGGTGGTCGCGCCGCCTATCCCAGTACAGTGCTGATGAATGCAATTCCGGCTCATGTTGCTGCTGTACCGCACGTGGTGATGGTAACACCACCAGGTTCAGGGGGTGCTATTAACCCAGCAGTCTTGGTAGCTGCCCAAGAAGCAGGAGTACAAGAAATTTATCGTATTGGAGGCGCACAAGCGATCGCTGCTTTAGCCTATGGCACAGAAACGATTCCGAAAGTGAATGTAATTACTGGGCCTGGTAACATTTATGTCACCTTAGCGAAAAAACTTGTCTACGGCATCGTCGGCATTGATTCTTTGGCAGGTCCTAGTGAAGTGCTGGTAATTGCCGATGAAACGGCAAATCCGGTGCATGTAGCTGCTGACTTGCTGGCCCAAGCCGAACACGATCCAATGGCGGCAGCAATTTTGCTAACCACAGATGCTGCTTTGGCAAAAAACGTGCAATTAGCCTTGGAAAGACAGCTAGTGGATCACCCACGGCGAATAGACACAGAAAAGGCGATCGCTCATTATGGGTTGATTATTCTTGTGGAATCGCTCCAAGCAGCAGCAGAACTCTCAAATGAATTTGCCCCCGAACATCTAGAATTAGAAGTTAAAGACCCTTGGGCATTACTACCACAAATTCGCCACGCTGGGGCAATCTTTTTAGGTTACTCCACACCAGAAGCTGTAGGAGACTATTTGGCAGGCCCTAACCACACCTTGCCAACTTCTGGCGCTGCCCGCTATGCCTCAGCATTAGGGGTTGAAACTTTCCTGAAACACTCCAGTATTATTCAATACTCCCAAGCCGCGCTGCAAAATGTGGCTAGTGCCATTGATGTGCTAGCAACGGCAGAGGGCTTACCTTCCCATGCTGATTCAGTCCGACGCCGAATTCAGCAAGAATAGTGATTAGGAATGGTTAATTTTTTCCTAATCCTGTTGGCAAAAGTCACTCGATAGGTTCCAAATAAAAGTTTGGACAGCAATGTCTGACGACAAGCCCTCCGGGTGACGCTCGTTCCGACGCTCGTTCCGACGCTCGTTCCGACGCTCGTTCCGACGCTGCGCTATCGCTAACGCTGCGCTATCGCTAACGCTGCGCTAACGGCAGTCGCTTATGGGGAGCCACTGCGGTCTTGGGGAGACCCCAAGTGAAGCAAGTGGCGTGGAAACCCCCTGTAAGAGCGCTGGCTTACCGCTACGCGTCTACGCACGCCACTTGTTACCTTGCTTTAAGCCTTTTGGCGGGCGTCCACAAGTTGGGCATTGCCCACCTAATCCAGTGGCTTATTAAGGAACGAGTTACGTGCATAGTAAGCCAGTGAACAGTTCAGAGAAGAGTTACCATCCCCTTGTTGCTACAATGCACTAACGTCAAAGTGGGTTAAACCGACCTATGACGCAGCCTCGAATATATAAACTAAGTAGGCAGATGAGAAATTAATTTAGTGTAGCTGGCAACAAGTTTTGCTAGATACTTATGTATGGGGTCTACTTTTTAGGAGACGAGAGCGGTGCTAAACAATATTTTGGTAGCTCTGGACGGTTCGGAAATTGCAGAACGAGTAATTCAGACTTTAGATAATTTGGCGTTGTCAAAAGATGCCAAGGTTATTCTGTGTCATGTGTTTCCCACGCCAGAGTCAGAGATGGAACTACCCGCTGATCGTCCTCAGCCAGAGTCCCCAACATTTTCTTATTTTCATGTTGAAAAACAATTGCAATCGTATCAGGAAAAGTTATCAGTCATTTGTGAGTTAGAACTGGTAACTGGTGATCCTGCCGAAGAGATTATTCGTCTTGCCAATATTCACAAAACTGACTTGATTATAATTGGCAGTCGTGGGTTAATTGGGATGAAGCGAATTGTCCAAGGTTCTGTTAGCAGTCAAGTTGTGGAAGAGGCTAATTGTTCAGTGTTGGTGGTAAAGCCAAGGTAAAAATTTGCAAAGGGAAGCAATGACTATAACCACCTCAAAACTAACCTTTGAAGAATACCTGAAATATGATGATGGCACTGATACCCGCTACGAACTGATGAATGGAGAACTAATTCCCATGAGTCTAGGAAGTGGACAACATGGGGCGGTAACAGAATTTATTAATGTTTGCTTTCGATCAGAAATTCTCCGGCTAAAGTTGGATTGGACTTCTAAACAAATGGTTATCGGTGTTCGTTCCCCCCGTGCTGGCAGATGGGATACATCGAGAATTTCAGATGTCGTTGTGATTCCATTGCCTTAGTGGCGGGAGTTAAGAAACTGAGAAGCAGTTATTGAACTCAACGAATCACCTCCTTTGTTGCTGGTAGAAGTCGTCAGCGAATCAACAAAGACCGTAGACTATCGAGCCAAGCGAGTTGAGTATAACGTTCTAAATATTCCAGAATATTGGATTGTCGATCCATTAACGAACAAAGTGACTGTCTTTACATTGATTGAAGAATTATACGAACCAGTAGAGTTTTTTACTACTAATCGCATTCAATCTCAAATTTTTCTAAAGTTAGAATTAACAGTAGAGCAAGTGCTATCTGCCGAAGATTAAAAATAATTTAAGGGTTGAGAAAATATAAATGGTCACCGGGTTGCGATCGCAAATCTTCCACAGTCCCCTGAATTTGTAACTTGCCTTGATTTAGTACCACGATCCAATCAGCACGGTTGATTACTCTAGGACGGTGGCTAATCAATATCGTGGTTTTACCTTGGCGCTGCAACAATAGTTGGTCTAAAACTTGAGCTTCACTAACTGGATCGAGTCCAGCAGTTGATTCATCTAAAATCAGGATTGGTGGATCGTTAACGATGGCTCTTGCTAGAGCCAGTCTTTGCCGTTGTCCCCCAGAAATATTTGACCCAAATTCACCTAATACAGTTTGATATTTTTCAGGTAGTTTACTAATAAAATCGTCTGCCTCAGCAATTTGGCAAGCGGCGACAATTTGCTCAAAGGTGAGGTGAGGAGAACCTAAGCGGAAGTTTTCAATAATTGAGCGACTCCAAAAATGAGCATCTTGAGGAACGAGAACAACTTGTTGCCGCAAACAATCAAGGGCTAGGTCTTGCTGATTATAAATCCCAATGCGAATGTTGCCAGAATTGGGTGTATATAATCCAGCAATCAGTTTAGCGAGAGAACTTTTTCCACAGCCGGATGTACCAATGAGGGCAACAACTTTACCGCCAGGAATTAAAAGGGAAAAATCTTCCAGTAGCTCTAGCCTGCCGGCGTAGTGAAAGTTTAGATTTGTGCAAATAATATTTGCATCACTAGAAATTTTAGCAAAGGGTTTGTCAGTATCACTTTGAGTTTCAGATGTGGAATCGATAACTTCTGTTAAGCGTTGGGTGGCAGTTTTGGCACGCATGAATTCATCTATAAATCCAAGCACGGCACCGATGAATGCCAAAAAATTCCCATTCATCCCGTTAAATGCCAGCAGTTGACCAATGCTGAGTTCCTTACTAATAACTAGGATGCTGCCGAAACCAATTAAACTAACGCTGCCAATAGCATAAACTAACCCAGAAAAGATATTGTTAATAATTCCAATCTGAATTGTACTAAATGTTTGGTTGGCTAGCCGACCAAATCTGTTCTGAAATTCTTCCCAAAATTGAGGAGCAGCAGTAGTAGTTTTGAGTGTCAGCGCGCCTTTAAAGCTTTCAACGAGAATGCCCTGGTTTTCTGCGTCTAAGACCAATATACTTCTGATTTTTTGTTGAAGTGTGGGTAGGAAGACAACCGTAGATGAACTCATGACAATCGCAATAACGAAGGCAACAAAGGTGAGTTTCCAGCTATAGAACACCATGAAACCCAAAGAAATCGTTCCGATAAACAATTGGGTAGGCAGACTAATAACTGTTTGAGAAATTAGCTGATTAATTTGTTCAATATCTTGCAATCTGCTAACAATCTCGCCACTGCGACGTGATTCATAGTAAGCCAGAGGTAACCGCAGAATTTTCCTAGCAAATTCCAGAACTAGCCCTAACTCAATCCGTTGGGCAAAATGGGCAATCAGGTTAGATTGAACTAGTTGCAGACTACTTGACACCAAATTCATTACTATAACCGCAATAATCACACCACCAAGAAGCTTGGTATCACCTCGAACTAGTACATCATCCGTTAGAATTTGAAGCAGGAAAGGAGACGTTAATGAAAGCAGACCGATAACTATAGAGCAGAGAAAAGCCTCGAATATTATGTCTCCATAAGGCAATGCACGCTGCATAAAGCGCCAAAGACCCTTGACTTTCTCATCCGGTTGAGCATAAAAGCGAACCGAATCTGGCTCTAGTAAAAGCATCACTTGATCTGACCAGGCCTCCGTTAATTCTTTTCTAGAGACATAACGGATGTTATAAGCTGGGTCAGCAATTATATATTTTTTGCCTTTCTGACCATACAAAACAACCCAGTGGTAGCCTTTCCAGTGAATGATTGCTGGCAGTGGTGCTTGGTTCATTCGGTCTAATATTTCTTTTGATGCCCTGACCGAACGCGCATTGAAACCAAGTGCCTCGGCTCCCCGCCTCAATCCCAACAATGTTGTTCCAAGTTGCCCGGTGCCTACCGCTTCCCGGATGCGATTTAGTGTAAAGTTACGCCGATAATGTTTGGCTATGGAAGCAAGACAAGCAGCTCCACAATCTTCTTCACTATGTTGTGTAACAACTTGGTATTTCATTTTATACTCTAATACCCAATAACATTGTGAAAAAACTCAAAAAAAATAGCAGGGTTTCGTCCCTGCGTGGTTAAAAATTTGACCAATAGTTTAGTTTTACTATCACTACTAATCAAAACAAATCAAAATTTAGTAGGGAGGATAGGAAGTCAAATGATATTCCCTTTGGAATTTCTACTTCATTAGTAATTTTCACAACTTTTGTATTTAATGTTGATTGAACTGTTTGTTTCTTTACTCCTGGTTTCCCAGTTGCTTTCTTAACTTTAATAACATTATGATTATGAGAAACCTGCTTAAAAACTATCGAAGTTTTACCACCACACAGGCTTGCTTCTTGAGTTTTAGTTAGGGACATAAACATTGGGAAGATTTGAATACTTTTCATAATTCTAGTTAACCTAAGCTGCTAATATTGATAAAAGCCCTAAGAATGAGCCAGATAGGCAAAATTCTAAACATTAAAGTGTTTTAAATTTTACTTTGGCGAGAGTGATTAAACATGCATATGGTAGATTCATCAAGTAGTAGCGTTTGTTTTCCTACTTGACTACTTAAAGATTAGCAGTATCTTTAACAAAGCGCATCAACAGTTGCTACTAGGCAACTGTTGATAGACTTTGTTAACTTTGTTCTACAAAAGGAGCTGGTAAGAATAAACGTGATACTAAAATAACTGCGATCAGCAACAAAGCTAATGGTTTGCCGAAAAGGAAACTACCCAGATGGAGCAGGTTAGTTTCTTTTAGACACTTTACCTTTGTAAAAACGCGGTTAATCGTGTCTTTACGTTTATTCTTTCCCTTCTACGGTTTGCCTAATGTGATTGCGTTCGCAGCTACTTGGGTGAGATCGCCCTTTACCGCACCAGTGTTAGTATTAATGGCGACTTGTGTAATGATCGGAGCAAGTGTAATAGTAAGAGTACCTATGGTGGGGATAGTGGGTTTAGCAGGGGTAGCAGGGGTGGTGGGTTTAGCAGGAACGGGCTTCTTCTTCTTCCAATTACCACCAGACAAACTCGCTTCTTCCTTGGCGCTTAATGTAGTGAACAACATGCTTTCCATAATCTTAACTTCTCGCTTGATTGTTGGGATTAACGTCACTTCAAAGTAACAAATATAAACGGAAAAAGTATATTTAGTTACTGTTTCATGTCGTTAGAAGTATCTTATACGACTCTTGCTCAAAAGGTCAAGCAACTAATTTTGTAATAAATATCTATTACACCTCTTCAGACAAAGACTACATAGATATTTTGATACATAAATAGATAATAAAAAAAAGCTTTTAATTATCTATCAAAAAACCGCAGACTTAAATAAGGTAAACATCATATATATGTTCATAATATAGCACTCTAAAAACTTAATCTTTTCATAAAGAATATAAGTTAATTTTATTACGTATTAATACTTAACGAATTACGAAAATATATATATCAAAGGCGTAATAAAGCAGATGAATAATAATTTTATACAAACTATACTTAAATAAAAATATAAAACTAAAAAACTGGGATTTGCACCTTTGAATAAGTATTTTTATTTAAAAATATTTATTATCGAATCATTCTATACATAGCTAATTTTAATAAATATAAATTCTTTTAATACAAATATGCTTCAGTTTGCTTAATTATTGATTAATGGGAAAAAGCTTTCTTAATATACATCGTAACTAAATAAATAAAGAAATGATAAAAATTCAGAGGAAATTTATAAAGATTTAGTGTTCTGATTAAAATGCGCTAATTATTATTTAGACTTAACTGTATACAAACCTTGTATTTACATACTAACTATATATAAGCAAGGCACTTATCAGTAATAAAAGTAAAAGCCGTTGCTTTCGTCCTCCAGCGGAAAAACGCCAAAATTATGGTAATTTTGCCAAAAAGGTGATTGAAACGGAAGAGAGCTTTTATTTTTTGGATATCCCTAAATCTTGGTCGTCACACTAAGGCTAAGTAGATTTTTTTGCTAGATTATTTACACAACCAAAATGTTTTTTAGCATCCATGTTTATTGACCCCCAACCAGACTTTATCCGCCTAGTCGAAAATGACGAATATCTTCCGCCAATCAGCATATGGACAAGGTTAGGAGGGATATTTTTAATTGGAAGTATTGGTGCTGCCTTCAGCCTTGCTAGTGTCTTTAAATACAACATAATAGTGAAAGCTGATGCTACCGTCCGCCCAACGGGAGAAATACGGGTAGTGCAAGCATCAGCTGAGGGAACAATCAGAAGCATCAAGGTGAAGGAAAATCAGGTTGTAAAAAAGGGAGATGCGATCGCAGTGATCGATAACTTCCAATTAGAAAGTAGAAAAGACGAAATACTCGGAAATATTCAGCAAAATCAGTTACAGCGATCGCAGATCAATGGACAACTAAAAGCCCTAGAAACTCAAGTCACTGCTGAGTCCAATGCAATGCAACAGGCGATCACATCTGCAAAAGCAGACCTGAGTCGCAACCAACGAGACTATCGAGACAGGGGAATTACAAGTCAGACAGAAGTGGACGAAGCAGAAGCCTCTGTGGCATTAGCTAGGGATAAACTGAACCGATACAAGGGGCTAGCTAACACTGGAGCGATCCCTGCTGCCGAAATTAAGGAAAAAGAACAAGATTTTAAAGCTGCACTTGCTAGATTGGAACGTAGCAAAATTGGACTCAATCCCAGTGATGCGACTGTGGCGATCGCTCAAGAACGCATTGCCCAAGAATTGACAAAGGGTAAATCTACACTGGCGGCATTGAACAAAGACAGACAAGAAATCATCAGGCGTCAAATAGAAATCCAAAACCAAACTAGCAACGCTCAACAAGAACTTAAACGAGTCTTCACGGAACTGCAAAAAACTGTAATTCGAACCTCAGAGGCAGGTACTATTCTGAGACTGGAATTAAGAAATACTGGGCAAGTTGTGAAGGCTGGGGATGTGATCGCTCAAATTGCCCCTAGTAGTGCTCCTCTGGTGATCAAAGCCCGTGTTGCCGCTTCTGATATTACCAAGGTAAAAGTATGTAAAGTTGTACAAGTCACAAAATGTACCCAAGGGAAAGTCCAAATGCGGCTTTCTGCCTATCCGTACCCCGATTATGGCATACTCAATGGTGCTGTTAGAGGTATTACTGCCGATGTGATTATACCTCAATCTAACAGTAATATTCCTGCTGCACCTTACTACGAGATCACAATTCAGCCCGATAGATTTAATCTGATTAAGGGCAATCAATCTTATGCCATTCAACCTGGTATGGAAGTTACAGCCGACATTATTTCTAAAGAAGAGACTGTTCTGACATTTATTTTGAGAAAAGCAAGGCTGCTGACAGATTTGTAGGCTGATTGAGAATAGGTATAGAGACACAGACAAGGAAGAATCCTCTTTGTCCCCACGTTCAATCGATTCAACGTCTTTGAGTTGCCAAAAACTGAAACAAGCTTAATAAACTTAGGGTTTGACCCAAATTCAAGGGCAAAATTGAAATTACTTTTAAGCGGGATTGTACGCAATGAGAAAACTGGGGGTTGGGGAGTAAGAATTTTAGATTTTAGACTTCGGCTACGCTTAGTCGAACGATTTTGGATTAAAGAATTGAAATTTAATCTAAAATCATCAATTCTTTAATCCAAAATTGAATTGCCCTATGCCCAATCCCTTCACGCCCTGTCAATTCAACGCCCTTGAGTTGCCAAAAACTGACGCAAGCTTAACAAACTCAGAGTTTGACCTAAATTTAAGGGCAAGATTGAAATTCCTTCCAAGCGGGATTGTACCCAACCTTCTCCCCAGTACCATTCGTGAAACCCGTCAATGCCTCCACTCAGTAGCAAACGGAGACAGTTGGATTTTACAACGTCTACTTGATGATGAATCGAGACTGGCCCAGTCCAAGTAGTAAACTGGAATCCGGGAAGCAGTTTTTCTGGCATTCCTGGCGCAAAGCGTTGCCCTAAGAGCCATTTTTCTAGTTGCACCGGATGCAGCAGACTGTCACGAATTGCATCTGTTGATGCTTCTATTTCGATCCGCAGTTGGCTTTGTTGAAAATTACCCAGCATTTTTATCGAATTACCTAAAGGTGAGACATCGCTATTTCTAATATTGCAAATACAATCACTAGTTATTATGGTGTCACTTTTCTACCAGCAGAGAACTTAGAATAGAAAAAGTGAACTGTTAAGAAATGTAAGGTTTTTCATGGCGGATCAGTTAATTCGTGCAACAGCAGCCGAAGGTGGGATTCGTGCCGTAGGTGTGGTTACCACACGTTTAACAGAAGAAGCACGGGGACGCCACAAGCTTTCTTATGTGGCAACGGCAGCACTGGGTCGGACTATGGCGGCTGGCTTGTTGATGGCTTCTAGCATGAAGCGAACTGGGTCGAGGGTGAATGTTCGGGTGAAGGGCGATGGCCCTTTGGGTGGCATCTTGGTAGATGCACGTTTAGATGGAACAGTACGCGGGTATGTGGGGAATCCATCTGTGGAATTACCTCCTAATGCCAAAGGTAAGCTAGACGTTGGTGGTGCGGTGGGTGGCGGCTACCTCTACGTTGTGCGGGATATTGGTTATGGTTACCCTTACTCTAGTACTGTAGAACTAGTTTCTGGCGAAATTGGCGATGATGTGGCTCATTATCTGGTGAATTCCGAACAAACACCTTCAGCTTTAGTTTTAGGTGTCTTCGTGGGAGCAAGTGGAGTAACGGCTGCTGGAGGATTACTGCTACAAGTGTTACCCAAAGCTGCCAGAGACGAAGCCTTAGTAAAAACCTTGGAATCACGGGTGGCTAGTCTGGCAGGATTTACACCATTGTTGCAAGCTGGGAAGACTTTGACTGAAATCTTCAGCGACCTGCTAGGAGACATGGGGCTGGCAATCTTTCCTGAAAGACAAATGTTGCGCTTCCACTGTGGTTGTTCTTTTGATCGCGTTTTGGGGGCACTGAAAATTTTGGGAGAAGCTGAACTGCAAGATATGATTATTAAAGATAATGGTGCTGAAGCAACTTGCGACTTTTGCGGCAACGTTTACCAGGCAAGTAGCGATCAGTTAGCTCAACTAATTGCCGATTTGCAAGCTGAATCTACTGTTTCAGGATAAAGTATAAAACAGCACTAATTTATCAGGTTGTTAATGGTATTCTGTGGAGAGAGATAATCAAAAAGTAGCTTTTTAATCACGAGAAAGTTACTATGGCAACAATGGAATTATCGACCTAAAACAGAGCGCTATTCAATTATTTTGGTGTGAGAGATGACAGAGCGGGATATTCCAGACAGTTGGTCAACAGGCAAAGCAAGAGAGCCAGATCAAAACGCAAGATTATCCCGAACAGAACAATTCGGTGAAACTCAACCATTTGATGCCCCAGCTACTGATTCTAGCTCCAAGTCAGTGAAGCGGCGAAAAACTGCCCAACTCAGCAGAAGTCCTGGGAAATGGCCACGCTGGATGAAAAGCTGGGTGTGGTGGCCAGTACTACTAATGTTAATTACCGGCGGTGTAGGATTCTTGGCAATGGCAATGCTGCTGAAGTTGCCAGCTGCCCCTAATTGCCCATCGATTTTTTGGCCCCTAGCTAGTGCTTCTGTGCGGATACACTGCGCTCAGTTGGCGGCTTCTAAACAGACAGTGAATGACCTACTGCAAGCGATCGCTCTGGTGAAGCAACTACCACAAAATCACCCGTTGCATGGAGAAATTGATCGTTTCATCCAAGAATGGTCGCGAGATATTTTGAAGCTAGCTGATCAAAGTTTTCAAACAGGGAATTTAGAGGAAGCGATCGCTACTGCTGAGAAAATACCCGAAGACGTAGCAGCTTATAAATTAGTCGATGAGCAAATTGGCAAATGGCAGTCAATTTGGTCAAAAGCAGAAGCCACATACAACGGTGCGATCGCCGAAGTCCGGGAACGGCGCTGGCAATCGGCATTCATGCTGTCCGCCAAAATGCTGCGCGTAGATAATCAATACTGGGCAACTACTAAATACGACCAATTGAATCGCCTGATTGCCACAGCGCGAGAAGATGGCGATAAGTTAGGAAAAGCTGAAAACTTAGCTTCTAGTAAAGTAGTTGATAATTTACTAGAAGCGATCAAGCTAGCTGAATCGATTGGGCAGGAAAGTTACCTTTACCAAAAAGCTCAGGAAGCGATTCCGGCATTTGGACGCAAAATGCTGGAGTTGGCACAGGCAAAACTAGACAAGCGGGATGCGGATGAAGCACTGAATATTGCTAGACAAATTCCAGAGAGTGCGAAACTCCAGGGCGAAACAGATGACTTTATTGCCTTGGCTGACGCGAAAAGGAGTGCTTGGATCGGTAATGTTTCTGGTTTAGAGGCTGCGATCGCCCAAGCACAACAAATTGATCCTTCCAGGCCAGTGTATAACGAAGCACAGCAACTGATTGCTCGTTGGCAGTTGGAAATTGAAGATGTTGCCCATCTAGACAAAGCGAGAATATTAGCTAGCCAGGGAACAGTCCCTAATTTAACAGCAGCGATCGCCCAAGTGCAGCTGATCCCTGCTAGTAACCCCCGCGCCACAGAAGCCAGGCAAGAGATAGGTCGCTGGAGTGCCGAAGTTGAGACAATTGAAGACCAACCTTATTTGGAACGGGCCGACCAAATAGCAGTATTCGACGATATCAACTCCTTGCAAGCAGCGATCGCCCAAGCCAGCGAAATTCGTAGAGGTCGTGCATTATATCCAGAAGCACAGAAAAAAATTCGTACTTGGGTAGGAAAGATTCAGCGAATTCAAGACCAACCCTACTTGGATCAAGCCCAAGAACTGGCTCAGAGTGGAAATCTCACTGCCGCCATTAGCGCCGCTCAACAAATTGCCTCGTCGGGAAGGGCGCTTTCTAGGGAAGCACAAGCTGCGATAAATGACTGGGAAGGGCAAATCCGCACCAAAGAAAATTGGAAAAAAGCCCAGGAAGTGGGGGCTTCTGGCACGCCAGAAGACTTGGTTGAAGCAATACGGTTGGCAGATCGGGTTTCAAACAATAGCATCTTACGAATGGATGCAAATCTGGCTATTGACCAGTGGAGTCAACAATTATTAGAAATAGCACGCTCTCAAGGTCAGTCTGATATTGCCAAAGGCATTGAGATTGCCAAATCTATTCCCCGTGGTAGTGCTGCTTACAGTGCAGCGCAAGAGCAAATTAAGACTTGGCAGGAATTTCTCAATCCTCAACCGTCACCTCAACCTCAGCCTCAGCCTGAATCTCAACCATTTCCACCATCAACTACTACTAATGGGCAGTAATATCCTTATTAACCATTCAGTTAAAACCTTTTAATTCAGCATTTTCAAAGTGTATGTCAGGGATACTGGGGTGTAGGGAGAAACTTCTCTCAATGTGTCTCAATTTACAACTTTTTTTAAGCAAATAAACCACGGCTTAGGATAGCACAGTTAGCTGTGCTATCCTACAAAAATTTATTCCCCGATCGCTTCGCCCCATTCCTTAATTACAGAAAATAGTGATGAGTAATCATCATCAGCAAATGACATTTTCACGGCTGTTTGCAAGATTTGCCGCACACCTTTAATACTGCTGAGATCCAAACTCTGAAATTTTGCTTCAGAGATAAACAATTCTGTATCTTTAAGCAAGTGTTTTGTGGGAAAATTCGGATCAGCATAATTGCCATCCAACATCCGTTGTAGCTTCTTATCAAAAGTAGGTGCGTAGAGTGAACTGTCGCGCAATATTTGCATAAACACATCCACATCGACACCCTGACGCTGGACAAAAGCTAAACTCAGAGCAAAGCTAGCTGTTAGGGAAGCTATTAGTTGATTTAGTGCCAATTTGAGCGCCGCCGCAGATCCCACAGGGCCTATAAGTAAAGGTTCTGTCCCAAAATTTTGGAGTAACTTTAAATGGCGTTGATATTGTTCTACCTCTGCCCCTACCATAACACTCAACTTGCCAGCTTTTGCTTCCGGGATACTCCCTAATACGGGTGCTTCTAAATATTCACCACCACCCCCAACAACTGCATCTCTAATTTCCTGGCTTTCTGTGGGAGTAATTGTTCCCATTTGGATGATAGTGCGCCCTTTCAAAGTTTGCCAAGCAGTATCTGAAAGCAGCACATTATAAATGGCCGGGGCATTAGTAAGCATGAGGATTATGCACTCAGCAGCACGAATGGCGTGGCGGGGATGTGTGACAATTTCAGCCCCAGCTGCTTGCAGTGGCGCTAATTTTTCTGGGGTGCGATTGTAGGCAAGTAGCTGTATATCTGCGGCTAATAACCTTTGAGCCATTGGTAGTCCCATTAGTCCAGTTCCCAGAAATGCCACCTTCATTTTTCACGTTCCTTTAATACAGCGTCACAGCCCATCGTGGACATCGCCTTTGCATTGTTTGATTCAAATTAGTTGGGAAGTAGTTACTTAAGACTTAAGATACAATCTCAAATCCCAGTTTCCTACTCCTCACTTTCTATTCTCTAACTCTGGCAATCAACCACCAGCGGCAAAAGTCACCATAATTATCACTGAAAGTAAAATACCAGGGGTAAGTAGTGTTGCTAACATTAGCAGGTCATGAGTGGACATAATTATTACTTTGATAGTGTTTAACTTTACAGTAATCACTGTTATGCTAGTCTAAATCAGACTGACAATGCATTCTTAAATAGAGTTTTAACTTTTCTTTCTTTACGTTTACTGTGGCAAGGTCAATCCTTTTAGTGGTTGAAAAATTTCTGTCTTGTTTAGACCTTTGCTCTGAACTAAGACTCCAAAACCGCCCAGTCCTGTGGGATCTACAAGTTGGTGTAGTGCGTCCCGGCGCTGTAGTAACTGTGAGAGGGGTTGCTGTTGATCAGAAACGGCAGCAATGCGATCGCCTAACCCCAACGCCATCAAAAATAATCCTTGCTGGATAAAACCAACATTCTTTAAATTGCACTTCTCACCCCAGCGTTCCAAAGCCGTAAAGTCAACATGGGCAGTGATATCTTGTCGCCCAATATTAATATAGGGGTTGTCATGGAAACGGTGATGGTAATAGCACTGTAGCGTTCCTTGCGATCGCCTGGGATTATAGTAACGACTGGCGGGGTAGCCATAATCAATTGTTAACACATATCCGCGCTGCAAGCGGTCTGCTACTATACTCAACCAGTCTAGAGCAGCTAAATTAATTTCACTGCGGTAACAATCTGGGTATACACTTTGGGCAAAGTCGATTTCCACTAAATCCAAATATTTAGCCAGTTGGGGCACTGAAAGTTCTCCTGTGACTTCCACAAATGATGGGTATGGGGCATTGGTTTCTTTCTCATTCTTGTCTGTTGTCACATAAATTTCTCGGAGTTCTCCTGTTTCTAGGATGAATTGATGCACGGGGAACGCATCTACTAACTCATTAGAAAAAAAGCAGCCAGCGATCGCATTAGATGGTATATCCTCTAGATTGCACCAACGCACGGGGAAATCTTGCAAGCGTTGCTGCTGTTCTTGTCTTAAAGTTGGGGACTTCTCAATAATGATGTATTCCAGTGCAGTAAAAAAATCTGGATAGCGTAGCTGATGATATTTGAGGATATGCAATGCTAGCAGTCCTTGACCTGCTCCCATTTCTACCAGAGAAAAGGGTACAGGTTTTCCTAGAATCTCCCACATCTGCAAAAATTGTTCTGCTAGTAACTCGCCAAAGTCAGCACAGAGGTTACCAGAGGTGAAAAAATCACCACCTTGAAAGCCAATTTTGACTGCATCGCTGGAATAGTAGCCATGTTCAGCGTGGTATAATACCATCTCCATGAATTGGGCAAAAGTAATTCGCTGCTGGCGACTGGTGGTAATGTGATTTGCGATCGCTGCACACAGCGCTGGATTGGAATCCATAGGAAGGTCAAGAGTTAAGAGTTATGAATTCAATTTAACTTCTAAGTCTTCAACAGACAGTTTTACCCGTGACTTTCTCTATATTGACTGAATCACAAGCATGGGAAAGCTATCTTGACTAAATTCAATTGTAAGAATTCACCCACTCACCAACGATACAAGTACGCCATTAGGATCGCGGACACGAACAATAGTGTGTCCCCCAGGCTGAGTTCTAGGGGCATCTAGTGTTTTTGCGCCTGCCCCGATCGCTCTCATATAAGCGCTGCCAACATCAGGTGTGATAAATGATATCTGGATTAATGTCGGTGGTTGTGTGGCGTCGTTGGCATGGAAGCCGTTAGGAAATAATTTATGTGCCTCGCTACTGGAGGAGAAAGCTAGTGTGGTTACCTGAGTTATCTAAATGCCGACTTAGTTCTGTGCATCTGGGATTTTTAATTGTCAGGTATATTTGCGGATTTCTTTATCAAAATGCCTAATTTATTTATCGAAATACCTGATTGCTTTCTCAAAATACTGAAATGCTTTTTCAAAACAAGCATTTGCTTCCTCAAAACAAGCTTTTACTTTCTCATTTTGGTGTTTTCCGCAAGCAAAACAAGCATTTGTTTTCTCAAAACAAGCTTTTACTTTCTCATTTCAGTGTTTTCCGCAAGCAAAAACTTGTTTTGCTTTCTCATTTTGGTGTTTTCCGTAAGCAAAACAAGCTTTTACTTATTCAAACCCAAGTTTGCTTTCTCATTTCAGTATTTTACGCAAGGCGTAGGTTGGGTTTAGGAACGAAACCCAACAATATCAAGGCTTTGTTGGTGTTATATGAGTAAAAAATTTTTCCAGCCAGATTAGTGAATAGTGCAAGACAAGAGACGCGATAAATCGCCGTCTGTACAATAATCAGTCCTTCGTAGAGACGGCGATTTATCGCGTCTTCAAAAATTATAAAAAAAAGAGCAGTTGCATTACAATGCAACTGCTCTAAAAAACTACTTGGATGGATATTTTCTACCTATCTACAGATCCCATGATTACGTCAACACTGCCGAGAATCACCACGATATCTGCAACCTTCATTCCGCGCAGTAAATGTGGGACAATTTGGAGGTTGTTGAAGTCCGCTGCGCGAATTTTCCACCGTGCAGGAAAGACATTATCCTCCCCAACTAAATAAATTCCCAATTCACCTTTGCCACTTTCTACACGGGAGTAGATTTCACCCTTAGGAATCTTGAAAGTGGGGGAAACTTTTTTGCCGATGAATTGGTAATCAAATGCGTCCCACTCTGATTTTTTACCTGCGGCTAAACGCTTGGCTTCCAGATTTTCGTAAGGGCCGCCAGGAAGTCCTTTAATTGCTTGACGAATAATCTTCACAGATTCGCGCATTTCCCGCATCCGCACCACGTAACGGGCAAAGCAATCACCGGCAGTTTCCCACTGTACGTCCCAGTCAAAATCGTCGTAGCATTCGTAATGGTCAACTTTCCGCAGATCCCATTGCACGCCAGATGCGCGTAACATTGGGCCAGAAAGTCCCCAGTTAATTGCTTCTTCACGGGTGATAGTGCCAAGACCCTCAACACGTCGCCGGAAGATAGGGTTATCGGTTACTAAGCGTTCGTACTCATCAACTTTGGGTATTAAGTAGTCGCAGAATTCCAGACACTTATCTACCCAACCATAGGGCAAATCGGCTGCTACTCCACCAACGCGGAAGTAGTTGTTATTCACCATCCGATAGCCTGTGGCGGCTTCCCACAAATCATAAATCATCTCCCGTTCCCGAAACTGGTAGAAGAAGGGAGTTTGAGCGCCCACGTCAGCTAGGAAGGGGCCAAACCACAGTAAGTGGTTAGCGATGCGGTTCAACTCCAGCATGATGACGCGGATGTAGCTAGCACGTTTGGGGACAGCGACACCTGCAAGCTTTTCTGGGGCGTTGACAGTGACGGCTTCGTTGAACATTCCCGCAGCGTAGTCCCAGCGACTGACGTAGGGGACATACATTACATTAGTGCGGTTCTCTGCAATTTTTTCCATTCCCCGGTGCAGGTAGCCGATGACTGGTTCACAGTCAACGACATCCTCGCCATCCAGAGTCATGATTAGCCGCAGAACCCCGTGCATTGAGGGGTGGTGTGGCCCCATGTTTAGCACCATCGGTTCAGTGCGGGTTTCTAGTCTGGTCATAGATTTCGTGTTCTCCCGTTGTGTTCGTGTAGCGTGCCAAAGCCAAAATTTTGAATTGAACCGCCAAAATGCCAACCAGACCCGATTTATTTAGTCTGCCAAGCCAAAATCGAGCTTGCAGGAGCAATACTCTCAGGAAAACTGCCTTTGGGGCGTCTAGATGTATTGCTCATACAGGGGTATGTTGGAGAAGGGGTGACAGAGGAGGGATTTTACTTGATGTTTAATTTTGTTGCACTTCTTCAATTATTATATGGAAGCTCGATTTCAGGGAGTTGAGGCGCAGGAATTTTTTCATGTGCCAGTTTTGGGTGGGCAGGTAATTGAGGGTTTGGCGGTGCGTCCGGGCGGGCATTATTTAGATGTGACGGTAGGCGGTGGTGGTCACAGTCGCCTGATATTAGAATCTGCTGCGGATGTGCGGTTAACGGCAGTTGACCAAGATGAGGAGGCTTTAGCAGCCGCAAAGAAGAATTTAGCTGAATATGGCGATCGCGTACAATTTATTTATAGCAATTTTGCTGACTACGAGTTTACCCCTAACACTTTCGATGGTATCTTAGCCGATTTGGGGGTGAGTTCTTACCATTTAGATCAGCCGGAACGGGGTTTCAGCTTTCGCCACGCCGCGAACTTGGATATGCGAATGGATCGAGGGCGATCGCTAACTGCTGCTGATGTGATCAATAATTGGGATGAAGCGGATTTAGCAGATATTTTCTTTAAGTACGGTGAGGAAAGATTATCGCGGCGCATTGCGAGACGCATTGTCGAACGCCGGCCGCTGCACACGACTGTTGAATTGGCTCTTGCGATCGCTTCTTCAGTTCCCCCGAAATACCGTTATGGGAGAATTCACCCCGCTACCCGTGTTTTTCAAGCTCTGCGAATTGTCGTCAACGACGAGTTAAAATCCCTAGAAACCTTTTTGGATAAAGCACCAAATGCCCTTGTCCCTGGTGGCAGAATTGCGATTATCAGTTTTCACAGCTTAGAAGACCGCCCGGTGAAGCATAGTTTAAGAAATTCACCTTTGTTAAAAGTCCTGACAAAAAAGCCGATTATTGCCCAAGAAGAGGAAATTGAGAGGAATATGCGATCGCGATCGGCCAAAATGAGGATAGCCCAAAAGCTGGTGTAACTGCAATGCAGCGTTAAACTGCTCCATCTCCTGGCTCAGAACTGCTGCGAATACGCTCAATGAACTTAGGATAATTTTCTAAATCTTGTTCTGACTGTAATGGTGGCATTTCAATCCAATTACTTTCAACATGCAGCTTATCCACATAAGCGTAGAAGGCTTCCTGATCTTCCCGATGAACAAGAACGTAATCATGTAACTCTTTCTGACTCATTGCATGAAAGTTAGGCTTGCTCATCCTATATATAGGACTCATATCTGATTTTTGAATAAGATTTCAGATCAAACCGCGATCAAACAAAGGGGCTTTTCAGTCTCAGTATGTTTTCAGAAATCAAATCGGAGTCCTATATCTCCATTTACCATTAGGGTATATCTCTATAATATTTTCCTCATATGCCAAGAAGTTTTATCAATTAATTTTACCAATCCAGCAATACTCTAGGGAAAAATACGATTAAAAAAATATTTTTTCTTCAGATAAATTAACTTTTTTAAATTTTATTTTATAATTAATTCGACTTAATGTAATATCTAAGCAATTTATAGCTGCTAATTATCACTAAAGAACTGTTTTCGTCTTCATAACAAGATATTCAAATATATGTCAAATCCAGAATCAGCATATACCATTGAGGTTCTTGAAAAAGGTAGTTATTCTAAAGTACCTGGCTATTATGTAAAAAGTACTGCAACTATTAATGTTGAAGATCCACCTGAACCTCAACAGCATAATTATAGTGTAGATATAAAGAAAATTGCTGAGTATCTCATTAATAGCGATCAACCGGAATTAGTCTTCCATATACATGGCTATGCTAATTCTGAAGAAGATGCTAAAAACCGCTATAATAAAGCCTGCAAATATGCCAATTCACAAGATTCAGGACTGACACCTGACAATCGCAATTGTGTATTTATTGGCTATCGCTGGCCTACTGAAAATCCTTTAGTTCAAACTGGAAATTCCTTAGAATCACTACCAAGTTTAATTGTGGGAATATTAATTACTTCCCTTGTATTTAGTTTAATAGCTATTATATTAACACTCTGGACAAATACTGCATCGAATTTTATTTTAACATCTCTGTTAATTATTATCCTTGCATCTGGGCTTGGACTTTGGATAACACACATAGCAAAAGCAACAGATTCTTTACGCATCATCCCGAATGGATTATTATTGGTTTTTTTTGCTTGGTTGTTTGGTGCAATTTTCAGTCTATTTGTCAAAAATCCTTATCCGTGGCTAATATTTGTCATCGTTTTCTTCATATTGTTGGTCGGTATAATTTTAGCACTAATCATCCTCCGTGTGACATCTTACCCTCGCGATCGCTTTCGGGCTAGTAATTATGGTGTACTAGATTTAGTAGCATTCTTCCAAGATTTACAAAAGGAAATAGAAATATTAGATAAATCTCACAATAATAAAAATAGGGAAAACTTTAGAATAAAAGTATCATTTATTGCTCATAGCTTAGGTTGTGAAGTAGCAACTCAGACGATTCGTATTCTCTCTGATGTATTTGACCCTGACGCACTTATTCATAAACCTTCTTCTAAAATTGGTAATGTATTTAAACTAGGAAGATTGGTGCTTGTTGCACCAGATATTCCTGTGGAATCGATTTTAACTTCTAGGGCTAATTTTCTTAAATCTTCGTTGACGCGTTGTGAAGAAGCCTATATATTTTCTAACGAAGCTGATTTAGCATTACGCTTGGCTTCACCCGCTGCTAATTACTTTAGTTTTCCAACTAAAACTAGGGATAGAGGATATAAATTAGGTAACGTAACTGTTGATAATAAAAAATCGTTACCAAAAGATTATGGTATAGTGAATTGTCAGAATGCCGATTTTACTAACCCTACTCCTCCTTCTGAATATCTGGAAATCCGAGCATCCTCAAACGAGCGTAAGAGTTTACATTGCCTGAATAATAACGTTCTACTTCACGAGAAGGCTATTGCAGACTCTTTTACATATTTTGATTGCACTGATTATACTGATTGCACTGATACAGAAAGATCAAAGAGAGGAATTCTCAGTTTCTCCAAGAAACAATCTGCTCTCAATTTTTGGGACTATGTTCAATTGTGTGGAGCGTACTTTTTTAGATTTCCCAGGTATATCAACGTACATGGAGGATACTTGGAGGGCGAATTTTGTCAACTCCTAATTAATGAACTTGCTTTTCTTGGTTATAAGGGACTACTTAAGAGATATTCAGATTCTATACACCAACAGACAGGCTCAAATCAGTCTGATGAATTGTTACTTAATTCAAAATTTTCTGAAGATTGTAAAAGCAAATATATCCAAGTTCTGCTTGCAACTCGTAAAACTCCGTTTGCTCAAGGCGAATCCGCAAAAGGATAAATCCAAACAATTCGCATAACTTGAAAATGTATAACTTTGGCTTTCCTCCAGATGGAACCCATGAGAGAATTTATCATCAGGTCTATTGCAGTCCCGCCGCATCAGATATCAGCCCTGCTATCATACTGTTACATAACTAACACTAAAACCCAATCACCGAAACAGCTTTCGCTTCTGCGTCTAGTGTGACCTCTAGATAACGTTGCAACGTATCCAAGTCGCTATTCAGAGATTTTTTGAATAGTTCGGCAAAACAAGGTGGTGTCAGCCCCTTCTCTGCGAGACGCTACGCGAACGGGGAAGTCAAAAGTCAAAGGTTAAAAGTCAAACATTTTGAACCCCATAAATAAATTTAGGCGATGCACAGAGCTTGCCCGCTCGCTAGCCGAAGTGAGCTTGTACCTTTTTCTTTATATGTCAGAGGTGCTACAGCTTTATCGCCTTGATAATGTAATTAGTGCTGTGCCTAGCAGATGAAGCGGAACTGGGTAATATAAATTAGTAATCGGTAATTGGGATTAGTTTACTACTTGTTACCGATTTTGCTCTCCAATTTTCAACTCTAATAGTGTTCTAAAATAACGAATAGCTTTTTTCGCTAAAGTTTTTGAGGGAATACTCTATGACTATTTGGGTAAATGAGCAAATTGATCCGTCTGGAATGATTCATGCCTGTATTGCCACTTGTAATGAATCTCAAGCCAAAGATTGTCATAATTCCTTTGAGAATAATTTGACCGAGACGCAAAAGGCAGCCGGTTGGGTAGCGCAATTGCGGACAGTCGATTCTTGGGATGAAGTACCGGTGAATTCTTTAAAACTCAATTAATTAGGTGCATGGAAAGTATGCTGCATCGGTTAGCCATTTCCTAGCAGACAAGATTAGCTTTGTATTTTCAGCTTGTCTTTGGGCAAACTCCGACGCGCTTTGCCTCACAAGATGCCTGTTTAGTCCTGCTTTGCTGACAGTTAAACCATTTTGGTTTGAGATGCAAATCGTCTGAGATGGAGGTCATTTTTGGGGATTTTGCTCGAACATATTTCAGGTGGGTAGGCGTAGCCCGTCATAGGCATCGCTTGTCTACCACACGCTGCACTTATGCCAATACTTACAGCGATCGCAGCAAATCCCATTAGAACAGGTTAATGAAGGATAAAATTCGGATTAAAATTATCAAATTATTAACAACTGCTTCCAAAAAAAGTAATATATTAGAGAAAATTGATAATTTTTTGGAACTTTTAAGAGTTATTATCTATACCGTAGATTAAATTAAAAAATTTGCCAAAACCGAACCAATTTAGTGAACTATCCCAGAGTTTACACTTCGGAGCAAGCCTGTCCCATTAATTTAGTTGACGAAAGGGGACAAGCGGTTCAAATTTCAACTCATGCTCCCAGTCAATATATCTGTGCCAACTGCGAACGGATATTACCAGATTGGAAACGACAGCCATTTTTACGAGTAGTGATTGTCTTACAGCAATCGCGTTATCAACTAGTCGAAAAGACAGCAGAAGTAGAGACAGAGAAAGAACGCTTGCGAGAAAAGTTTATGAGATTTGGCTGCGATTTATCATTTAATCTGCGCGATCGCGGCTATTTAACAGACCTAATCGACCCTCGTACAGGCTATCCTTTACTGTCTCATCCCGGAGCAATTCCACATGATGACACAGCAGTTGTCAAAGCTTTGCTCAACTATCCAGTGATTAAAAATCAATGCCGTATTCTAGTGCATCCCGACTGGGGTGCAGCAGTTTATCCTAGCATTTTGATATCAGAAGCTCCCCCAATTGCGATCGAATGGGTTACAAAAGGCATAGCAGCCATGCATGGGTGGAAAGAAATTGATTATTAGTCATTAGTGATTAGTCAATTGGTCATTGGTTATTTTTTTCTAATCTCCCTCATCCCTTCATATATATTGGAAATGAGGAGAAAATTGGTAAAGACTTTGCTAGGATACATGCACCTGTGGCAGGTATGGAAAAAATTAATCGGCGAGGGGATGCGATCGCTCATACAATGATTACCCACAAACCGATGGTGCGCTTTGCTTGGGGTTTGAGTACTGACACCCGCCTCAACCATCATCCCGAATCACCGCCTGGTGTGTCAGTTAGCTAATAGCAAGGTAGAAACTTTGATCCGCAGTGTCCCCAGCTTTATCTGCGAATTGAGCGACAAGTAATTTGGGGACTACCAGAGTATGAAGCAGCCCTGTTTACTGTTCGTACTTACTTTAGAGATTGTGGTGTAGTTAAAAAAGATCAAGTGTTTTGGTAATTAATTCTGCCTAAGTACTTATCAGTTATTATTCTTAGGTTTACGCAATTTATGAGAACCAATTGGGCCGAGAATTTGGTTAAGGTCACGCAACTGTTCGGCTGTACCCATGCCAATTAGCCGATCTCCTGACATTAAAACTGTATCACCAGTAGGGCCACCAATTAAAGTCCCATCAAGGCGGCGGATTGCCAGAACTAATGCCCCAGTTTGCGATCGCAATCTCGCTTTTTGTAAAGTTTGACCGACGAAGGGACAAAAAACCGGGTCGAGTAAAAATTCTTCCATATACAATTGGCGGTCTGCACCTGTCAAAATCCCGTCTACAAAGTCCAATACTTGCGGTCTGAGAGCCGCAGCAGCCATGCGCTTACCACCAGTAATATAGGGGGATATCACTTCATCTGCACCACCGCGTTGTAACTTCTGTAAAGCTTCTTCTGTACTTGCGCGGGCGATCGCTCGAATTCCTGTATTTAGTGTTTTTGCTGATAACACAATATATAAATTTTCGGCATCTGAAGGAAGTGCTGCAACGATACAAGTCGCTCTTTCAATACCAACTTTCAAAAGTGTGTCATCTAGGGTAGCGTCACCTTGGTATGCCGTGTAACCTTCCAACTGCGCCCTTTGTATAGATTCTATCTCCGAATCAATCACGACAAAAAGTACACCTTCTGCCCGAAATTCCTTGGCAATTTGACGACCAGTCCGACTAAATCCACAGATGATGTAATGTTCTGACAGGGATTCCATTAACCGCCTCTGCTGCTGTAGCCGAATTCCTTCTTGAAAGTAGCCTTGAATAATCGCTTCTGTAAATCTGTTGACAATGTAACCGATATTCACTACACCCAACAAAATCAGGGCAATTGTAAACAATCGTCCTCGGCTACCCAGCGGGTGGATCTCTCCATATCCCACAGTCGCTAAAGTGATGACTGTCATGTAAGCCGCGTCTTCCCATGACCAGCCCTCCACTAACCAGTACCACAAAGTGCCAATGACGAAAACACCGCCGAGAGCGATCGCCCCAGCCATTAACTCCTTTTGGATCCGTTGATATTTTTGCTCAAGTGTTGAGAATGACGTAACAATAGTACTTTTAGCCTACTTTTTTTAGTTTTCTACTAACTTTATAGCATTCGTCCTTTTTAGTACATTTAAACTATAAGTTATCTAAACTAATATAGGACTTACGCAATAACCTTCTAAAAGTCTTATTCCTTTGTGTCCTTTGCGTTCTTTGCGGTTCGTTTTTTCATGATTTTGCGTAAGTCCTGTAATAGTCCAAACTCAATACTTCTAATACCAATTCTCCGTAAACTTGTACTTAATGATTATTCCTTTTTGCATAAAAGCGTAGCGTTTTTAATGCATCCTGATGCATTGGCATTGCAGGGAGACGCATTAACAATGTGGCCGATGCATTAACATTGTATCGGGATATATTGGCATTGTATCGGGATGCATTGGCATTGCAGAGGGACGCATTAACAATGCATCTTGATGCATTGACATTGCAAGGGATTGCCAAATTTAATTTGCTACGAATTAATGAAATGCTGTACTTAGCTCGCTTGGAGTTTTCCCGCACACAGCAAGGGGAATTTCCTCATGTGTCTTAACGCCATTAAAACCGCAGACTAGCGACGAGTCAGGCTTGGACATCAGTGAGAAAATCCCTAGACTGGACTCTACCCAAGACTTGCGATACCTACGACGGGCTACACCTACGCAAACTGCCTATTGTTCAAGTGTTGAGTACAAAGTTTTTTTTCACCACCGCCAAGCGTTTGAGGTTATATAAGCGTTAGCCTAAAAGGAAGTACAAGTTGTACTAAATAAAAAGTAATTTTTAGGGATTTCTAGGAAACTAGTAAATAACTATATAATGAAAAACTTTCAGGAGGAGCGGTAGTGAGCCTAGAAACTCTCGTTGACCAAGCCACCATCCCCCCAGATTCAGGGTCAGCATCCAGTCCCTTTGATGCAGATAGCTTTAATGAAGCTGTTATGTCTACCTACGCTCGGTTTCCTTTAGCCCTAGAACGGGGTGCTGGATGCCGGGTTTGGGATACACAGGGGCGAGAATATCTGGACTTTGTAGCTGGAATTGCCACTTGTACTTTAGGACACGCCCACCCAGCTATGGTAGAAGCGGTGACACGCCAAATTCAGAAGCTGCACCATGTGTCTAATTTGTACTACATTCCTGAGCAAGGTGAATTGGCAAAATGGATCGTTGATCATTCCTGTGCCGATCGCGTATTTTTCTGCAACTCTGGAGCTGAAGCTAACGAAGCCGCAATTAAACTGGCGCGGAAATATGCCCATACAGTATTAGACATTGAAAAACCGATTATTTTAACCGCCAATGCCAGTTTCCACGGGCGGACTTTGGCAACGATTACCGCCACTGCACAACCGAAGTATCAAAAATATTTTGATCCTTTGGTTCCTGGTTTCCACTACGTAAATTACAACGATATTAACGCTGTGGAAGTGGCAATTAGCGAGTTAGATGAAGGTGATTATCGGGTAGCAGCAATTCTGATTGAGCCATTGCAGGGAGAAGGCGGTGTGCGTCCAGGAGATGTTGCCTATTTCAAAAAGCTGCGGCAGATTTGCGACGAAACTGGCATTTTATTGATTTTTGATGAAGTGCAAGTTGGTATGGGGCGCAGCGGTAAATTATGGAGTTATGAACATCTCGGCGTTGAACCAGATATCTTCACCAGTGCCAAAGGCTTAGGTGGCGGTATCCCCATCGGCGCAATGATGAGCAAGAAATTCTGCGATGTTTTTCAACCAGGGGAACACGCCAGTACTTTTGGCGGAAATCCTTTTGTGTGTGGTGTAGCACTCAGTGTTTGCCAGACATTAGAGCGGGAAAATATTTTGCAGAATGTGCAAGACAGGGGTGAACAATTGCGATCTGGATTGAGGGCGATCGCAGCAAAATATCCTCAGCAGGTTGGGGAAGTTCGGGGATGGGGTTTAATCAACGGTTTCGAGTTGCGAGCCAACATTGAGCTAACCGCAGCCGATGTCGTCAATGCTGCCATCAACGAGGGCGTATTGCTCGTACCAGCTGGGCCAAAAGTAGTCCGATTTGTGCCACCGTTGATTGTCACAGAGGCGGAAGTAAACACTGCCTTGGAAGCTGTAGAAAAGGCGATCGCGATCGCCACAAAATAAAATATCAACCTCTCGTTCCTTGGCTCTGCCAAAGAATGTGTTTAGGGAGGCTATGCCTCTAGTCTTTGGCGGCAGAGCCTCTAAATAGGCATTCCCATACAGAGCATGGGAACAGAGTTTAATCTTTACGTCCCTGCGTCCCTCTTCATTCTGGGGAAATTTCCCGATAAGCTTGCCGACACTGTTCATAATTGTCTGGCAAAATTTCGGCATTACCAAAACATAATTGCTCGTGAGTGGTAATTAAAGTTTCATAAGGCTGTATGGGAGTCACAGACGATCGCAGCAATTGCAGATATTCTCCATCTGTACGGCTGAGTTTGTGGGGTGCGATGGTGTTTTGATCCAACTGCTGCAACATCGCTAAATAGATACAACGGCAAGCTTCACGGTAGTTACCCTGACGGTAGAATTCTTGCGATCGCTTCAACAAAAGGGCTATGGATGACTCACTAGAGGGATTTTTTACGCGAAAATCAGTGAGATTGCCACTTCTATTCAGCCAAGAATATACATAAGGACTGAATTCTCGCCATAATCGCCAACTCACCCAAGCTATAAATAAGCCTATTACCAGCCAAAAGAGGAATTTCAACAACTCGCCAAGCTTTGGGTTAATCGACCATCCAGTAGGCAATTCGGGCAAAGCCTGTAGAAAGCGGTAAAACTGGTATTCCCACCATTCTCCCACTTGGTGTTGGAATTGAGAAAGCTGCCAACTCCAGCTAGTTTTTTCAAAAGTATCTGTAGGCATAGGGGAAAGCAGGGGAAGCAGGGGAGGCAGGGGAGGCAGGGGAGGTAGGGGAGGCAGGGGAAGAAGAACTATTGATTATTGACCAATGCCCAATGCCCCATGCCCCATGCCCATGACTATTGACTATTGACTACTGACTCTTTTTTTATCACTATCGAGCCGATAACAATAAGTAGCGCACCGAATGCAAGAAATCCTAGATCCCAAACTAACTGATTTGGGCCTGGTTTCACATGATGGATACCGAGAATTTGGTGGTCAATTAAACCTTCAACAAAGTCAAACAACCCAGTTCCAATCACTATTGACCCAATAAAGGTTTGTGATGACCAAGGAACATCATCACGCCCTCCTGCACGCCATAGCAACACTAGTCCTACCACGGTGAATACCCAATCCAAGGCATGAAATAACCCATCCCATACCATGTTCAAATCTATATTCGCCGTGTTTGTCAGAGGTCGAATGCTACTGAGCATATGATGCCACTGGAGGAGCTGATGCAGTAAAATTCCATCAAGAAATCCTCCAAGACCCACACCAAGACAAATTCCAGCACTAATTAATGGTGCGCGTCGGTAGAAGGTTTCACTTTTTGCCTCCATTGTCAACCTCATAGATAGGCTTTCTTACCAAAATACAACATCTTTTAGAAAAAAAATCTTCTATCTTGAGGTATATACGATTATTCAACTTAAATTAATCAATTTTCAAATTTAATCTGCATACCCGTTTTCACTGGGTCGAAATCTTGAGGAAAATGGGTGTTGCGATCATAGTCTGCTTTTTCCAGGTTCGCTCCTTTGAGGTCAGCTTGGCACAGATTCGCTGACATCAACAATGTTCCCCTAAGATCAGTATCCTTCAGATTAGCTTGACTTAGATCGGCAAAGCTGAGGTCAGTTCCTCTCAAATTAGCGCCACTCAGGTTAGCTTCACTCAAGTCAGCATAACTGAGATCAGATCCTTTCAAGTTAATGTTTTGCAAATCAGCATCACTCAGTTCTGCTTTACTAAAATCTCGTTTTCCGGCTGCATAACTCTCCACAAGAGTAGCGGCACTATTTATCGGCTGTTGAGAATTGACTTCAGGCATATAACAGCCTCACGGGTTATCTCGTTATTACTTTGATATTAAATAGGACTTACGCACGAGTTATGGAATAACAAACCGCAGAGGCGCAGAGGACACGGAGAAATGAGAGTTTGAGAGATATTTTGCGTAAGTACTAATTAAAGAATAAGAATTAAATAATATACAATTTATGTCCCTGACTTACCTCACCCTTAATCCCTCTCCTTATAAAAGAGAGGGAAGCAAGATAAAGGATGAAGTTTTGCATTTTATTTAATCCACTTTCCTAAGGATGAAAATTCTCCCACTTCATCCTTCCTAAATGTAATACATGAGTTCCTTCTGCTTGCGGATTGATCTTCGCTCACAAAGGTCTTGGAGTGTATATTTTTCCAAAACGGAGTTAGCAGCCTGACGTGCTTCCTGCCAGACTTCCTGAATTAGCTCACCTTCTACCGTGTTGGGAGTCGGCTCACAATCAGAGACAACAATATCTGACCCTTCCATGCAGCTAAAAGCATCGAACACTGTAATCTTACCAGGTTCTCGTGCCAGAACATAGCCACCCTTAGCTCCGCGTATACTCTTAATTAAACCTCCACGCCTTAATGTTGCCAGGAGTTGTTCCAAATAGCGGTTCGGTATGTCTTGCAATGCCGCTATCTCTCGAATTTGTAGGGCTTCACCGTTAGGATAGCAGGTTGCCAACTCTAACAGAGCTAGAAGTGCGTATTCTGATTTGTTAGAGATTACCACAGGCGTAATATTTTAAAGTCATATTTTAAAGATACAAAGTCCTTTAGTTGGTTTCCCTAACCTTACTGTTAAGAAAAACTTTACAATTAACTTATTGTTGACAGTCTAACTCTACTTTAAAGACCTTTAAGGATAGAAGCAACTATTTTTTGCTTTTAATTCGATAAATAAAAGTGATTGATTATTGTACCGTCTTTTGGGTTTAAGAGTTTAACTAGTCTTTAATACTCATTAATCAGGCAAAGAACTCCGTTAACAAGTTCTTTGATACTTAAAGGACGCAGATCATAAGTGGTTACGCAAAATTATTTATGTCATTGCGAGCGAAATGAAATGTAGCAAAGCAATCCCAAACCGCAAGTGAATTGCTACCCTGCAAGAACGCCTGCCGTAGGATGCCGGAACGCAAGAGCGTCTCCTGTCTTGAGAGAGGCTGTAGGGCGAACATTTCGCTTTACTTTGGGAATGACAAATGTATATTTAATTTTGCACTACTACTTAACTCCACTCCTCTGCCTCTTTGTTGACTTGTTTATGGACTTTCAACAAATTTTATTTGGAAGTTCCTAAATCCTTTTGTCTGGCAATGTTGCTTAATTTGGCTCTTAAATCTGCCCATTTGACCCCTGCTAGGCTGGGCAAAACAACATGAGCGGCTCCAACTCGTTCAGCGGGGCCGAGTCCTACTGCCCACATACCAGCGGCTAGAGCCGCTTCAACGCCTGCTGCGGCATCTTCTACAACTACAGATTGCTCTGGTTCGAGTCCTAGTTGCTTGGCTGCATACAGAAACAGGTCGGGTGCTGGTTTGGGTTCTTGTACACTATAACCGTCAGCGATCGCATCTATTTTATCAGCAATGCCCAGTCGCTCGATCACTGTACGGGCATTTTTACTGCCTGAACCAATACCGATTTTAATCCCAGCTTGCCGCAGTTCATCCAAGAAGGCGATCGCACCTGGCAACAAATCCTGGGGCGTCATCTTTTGCATCAATTCCACATAATAGCGATTCTTGCGCTCCATCATCTCCTCGATTTGTGCTTCCGAATACGGTCTATCCTTAAGAATCAGCATCAGGGAAGCACGACGGGATACACCCCGCAACGCTTCGTTAGCCTCCCGATTAAACGGTATACCCTCTTCATCTGCTAGCTTTTGCCAACCTAGATAGTGAAGTTCTGCTGTATCTGTTAGCACACCATCTAAGTCAAAGATGAATCCTTGGATGTTGAGGTTATGGGTTGCTTCGCTTTGGGATTGAGGATTGGCGACTGGCGGGGATGAGGGAGCAGGGGAGGTAGGGGAAGCAGTTTGGTGTTCAGAAGCTTCTGAGCGGAGATTTGGGGGATTTGCAGAAAGGGAAAGTTGGAGAGATTTTAGTTGATTAGTTATATCCTGGGCAACTTGTCCCGGACGGAGATCGAACTCGTGCCATTTCCCGCGCCAGTGTAGTTTAAACTTCAGGCGTGTCCAGCCAGGGGGCAGATGGGGATTGGCTACGGGGCCGTTTTCGGTTAGTTGGATGCCACCGAATCCAAAAATTACAGCTTGCCAAACGCCACCAGCAGTAGCGCCATGAATTCCATCTTTGGTGTTACCTCGGTTATCTTCAAGATCCACCATTGACGCGTGCATAAACTGTTCGTAAGCTTCCGTTGATTTGCCCAAATCGGAAGCTAAGATGGCGTGAACTGCTGGCCCAAGGGACGAACCATAGGTAATGTCTGTACGGGGTGCGTAGTAGTCCCAGTTTGTCTGCAATGCTTTTTTGTTATAGGGAAAATCTGCTGATTCCCGCATTAAATAAAGCAGCATTAATACGTCTGGCTGCTTGAGTACTTGAGATTTGTTGGTTTTTTCCATACCCAAGATCGGTTGCATGGAGCGATCGCGTGGTTCATATTCTGCTAAGTTAATATCTTCCAATTGGAAAAATCCCTCGATCTGCTCAATTAGTTCTGTTGATGGGTCATAGAAAAACAATATTTTGGCGATGATATCTTGCCAGTGCGATCGCTCTTGGGGGGTAAGTTTTAATTTCTGTTCTAGTTCGGTGGCTCGTTCGGGGAATTTGTCAACCAACCAATCATAAACTGCGATCGCTTTCTCTAAATGCCATTGCGCCATCCGGTTTGTAAAGGCATTGTTGTGAACCAATTCATGGTATTCATCCGCTCCGATCACTCCCCGAATTTCATACTTTTCCTGCTCAGGATTGAATTCTACCCGGCTACCCCAAAAAATGGCGGCATCCAAGATCACCTCTGCGCCGCACTTTTGCATCCACTCATCGTCACCAGTGGCTTCCCAGTAGTTCCAGATGCCGTAGGGGATATCTGCATTGATATGAATTTCGCGATCGCGGCACCAAATCCGCACGTCTTCACCATAAAAATCACTTTCGAGTGCCCAACGTGGTGTCACTTCATCTCCGGTATCTGCACTTTCCCAGGCATACATTGCCCCTTTATACCCGTAATGGGCTGCCTTACGTTGCGCTCCTGGTAAGGTGTGCCAGCGGTAACTGAGTAAGTTGTGGGCGATCGCTGGTTGGGTAAACAGAAACAGGGGCAGCATAAAAATTTCTGTATCCCAAAAGATATGACCGCGATAACCAAACCCCGAAAGGGTTTTAGCAGGAATACTCACCCGATCATCATGCTGTGGGCCAGCAATCAGCAGCTGAAACAGATTGTAGCGAACTGCAAAAGTAGCTGTGCTATCCCCTTCAATGAGAATGTCACTTTGCTGCCAAACCTCATCCCATGCCTGTAGATTGGCTTTTTGTAATGTTGTATAGTCTGGCAGGTGTGCAAGTTTTTCTTGAGCTGCTGGGACTGGTGTTTCAATCTCCCGCGAGGTAAAAACTGTGACGATTTTTTCTACTGTTACGGTCTGTTGCGCTTTCGCCTGGTAGGTTGTACTCAAGGTAGGATAACCAGGTGCGGTACTGACTTGCAAAGATGCTTCAGTGCCTGATATTGTTACCTTAGCTGCCATACCGAGTTCAATGCGGGAGTTGCGGGTGCGGCGTTGCAACCAGATTCCTTGGTTTGTCTTGCCCTGATCCAGTCCTTCCCAGTGATTGAAACCCTGATTTTCTGGATAGCCGTTAATGCTAGCTTGAACTTCAATTACCCCATCAAAATCTACTGGCGTTATTTTGCAGCGTAGCGCCAACACGTGCGGATCTGCAAGACTAGCAAAGCGTTCAAAATGGATATCTATGGTGTTCCCACTCGGAGAACGCCAACGCAAGGCACGGATTACTAGTCCTTGACGCAGGTCAAGTTGGCGATCGTAGTTTAATATCTCACCTTGATCGAGACGGAAGCGATCGCCATTCACAATCACTACCAACGGTAGCCAATCCGGGCAATTTACCAGTTCAGTGTACACCACTGGCACATCGTCATAGACACCGTTGATGAAAGTAGCTGGCAATGCATGAGGATGCCCTTCCTCAAAACTGCCCCTTGTTCCCAAGTATCCATTACCGATTGTAAAGACGGTTTCTTTGGATTGCAATTGCTCAGGGTCAAACTGGGTTTCGATTAATATCCAGTCTGTGTAGATAAAATGGCGAGAACGAGCTTTTGTTTGCATAAAGTAGGGAGTGGGGATTTTGAGTCTTTCAGGGAGATGAACGGAGTTCCGAGGTGGATGAACGAGTCTTTCAGAGAGATGAACGGAGTTCTAAGGCGGATGAACGACTATCAAAGGTGGATGAACGAGTATCAAAGGTGGATGAACGAGTATCAAAGGTGGATGAACGAGTATCAAAGGTGGATGAACGAGTATCAAAGGTGAATGAACGAGTATCAAAGGTGGATGAATCAGTCTCTAATTCTCCTCGTTCCCCTGTCCCCTTATCCCCTTGTCCTCTCATCCCCTACTCCCCATTCCCTAAGCACCATGCCCCATGTGCTTTTCCAAAATCTTTTCGGCTCTAGGTTTATAAATGAGATGAAATAAGGCTTCCATATAGCGATCTCTGGCTTCGTTATTTTCTGGAGCAACAAAGTTCCAGAAACTAAACATTTTAGCTAACAATAGTAATTGATTACTATGTAAATGCCAATTATATCTATTATGAATTCGCTGACTCATCCGTTCTGAGACTTCGTGCCAATGTTCAGGATGAGTATCGCATTGCTCAACGAAGTCTAAAATTTTCTTTGCTGTTCCTTCTAAGTCTGTAGGATTAACATTAAATCCATTCTCTTGGTTCTCGATTATTTCTAAAGAGCCACCAAATTGAGTGGCGAAAGTTGGCAAGCCGGAAATCATCGCTTCCAAAATACTCCGCCCGAAGGATTCAAAGAGAGCAAAATGGACATAAATTCCCTGAGAGTCTGCAACTACCCGGTAAGCTTCGCCGAGGTCGCGGGTCGGGATACGCATCCCTATCCAGCGAATATTACCATAGAGATGATATTGATCAATGATGTCGTGAAGTTTTTGGATTTCTTCTGCTTCTTCTGGGTTGGTAGCTTCATGCGGATGCAGTTTACCACTTAAGAGGATCAGGTTACAATGCTTTTGCAACGCCTGACTTTGACCAAAGCATTCAACTAACCCAGTGAGATTTTTGATTGAAGTGACCGAAGCAGCAGCAAAAATTGGTCGCTTATTAGAGTTCTTTAAGTGACCTAATATTTGGGGATCTTCGCGGGTAAAGAGTAAGTCGTGAATTTGGGTGCCAAGGTTAATATCTCGGTCTTCTTTTTGGCTATAGGGAAAGAAAATATTCTCATTTACTCCCGGCGGCACCAAGTTGAATTTAGGACTAAACAAATCAATCCCATCAACCACATGATACAACTGTGGCATCGTAAACCACTTGTACGACTCGTATTGACCTATGGTGTCGGGTGTGCCGACAATTTCTTGGTAGGACGATGTGATGATGAAGTCAGCTGCATTCATGCTGATTAAATCGGCGGTGAATTGAGCCGAGAAGTGATATTGGTCTTCTAAATCTTGCCAATACAAATTACTAAATAGATATTTAGGTTTGTCCAAAGAATGGGCAATGTTGCACTGGGTAACTTTCATCCGGCGAGATAAAAGAAAGGCGACTAAGTTCCCATCGCTGTAGTTGCCAACAATCAGATTAGGTTTGCCTTTGAATTGAGTTAATAATTCTTTTTCTGCATCTAGAGCAAATGTTTCTAAATAGGGCCAAATCTCAAATTTAGAAATCCAATTGTTAGTAACTTCTGGATTGAATTCACCAAAAGGAACGCGCAAGATCCAAGCATTTTCAGTATCTTGGACTTTTTCTAAACGCAGGTTGCAAAATGTCCCTTCACAGTTAGGGATTAGCCGCGTAAGAATAATCACATGTGGCTTAATGCCCAGCAGGTCCAGTCCAGCGAGTTTGATTTCTTCACGCAGTTTGTTTTCTAAGCTGCGAGCTTGTTCAAGGACGTAGATAACTTGACCGAGTGTTTCATCTCTTCCTAAAACATCTTCCTGTCCAACCCAGCCGTGGATGGAAATGAGGACGACGCGAAAGACGGCGGGGACACGGGCGACAAATGTTTCTAAGATGCCAGGTTCTGGAGAGAAAATGAGTCGGTCGAGAAGTTCTAGGGTTTGGGAGACTCGTACCGCAGTGTTACCCCAACCAGGCTCAAAGCCGAGTTCTTGGAGGTCAAAGCGGAATTTTTCATAGGGTTCATGAGGCTCAAGCTGACTCAGGAATTTGAGCGCTTGCTTAATTTGTTTAGCTAGCTGAATACCGGAGGGAATGCGATCGTTCAATAGTAGGCGAATACCGTCGTATTCCAGCCGATGTAAAGCTTGAAATAACATTTCTAACCAATATTCGGGGTCAGTCAACAATTGACTGCACAGGTAACGGTTCAGGAAGGCTAAACCTTGACCAATATTTCTGGGGTCGTCGATTCTTGGGGAACCCTCATAAAAGGGGTGGAGGTCAATTTCGAGAATGTGGCGTTGGTAACGGTTAACTAAGCGATCTCTTACATCTAGCAGGGCTTGAGGTGTCATCTGCTCGAAACTATTAAAATCGGCTGTCAGTTGCCAAACTTGTTGGTTAGCAATCTTAGGTCGAACCACGAACCAGGTACTTTCCTCTTCGAGAATTATTTCGTGGGTGTACTGTATCAGTTTACCAACAGAAGAAGAGTAGTAAAAATAGGCTGGTTTTTGGGATTGATGACAGTAATCAGCAAAGAGGAGCAAAATCTCATTTCTTAGGAAGTAATGCTTTCCTGAAGTATTCAACGCATAAATAAACTGATGTAGAACAGTTTTTTCATCACTGTTGAAGACAGCTTGAACTAGTTCATGCATGATGACGAATTCCAGTACTTTAGCTAGGTCACGACCTCATTTTTGTCTCCAGTCTTGTGAGGCACATTTCCGTCTGTCATAATATATAACCGTGAAAATCCCTCGCATCTAGCTCTGGGATGAAATGCTGCGAAGACTTCAAATTTATAGGATTAGGTAGGGAAGTAGGAGGTGTAGTGTAATAGACTTCTTGCATAAATCAAAAATAAGAACCCCACCCCGCCAAAGCTACGCTTTGTCTTTCCTCCCCGATGCTTTGGGGAGAGGTGTTAGGGACTTTTGCAAGAGGTCTAATTTGTCCAGCGATCGCTAACTCATGATTAATCTTTCTGACAATTAATAACATGATTTAAGCTAAGTAAGTTAATTGGGTTTCCAAGTATACCCCCTCTAGAGAGATTATTGCAGAGCAAGAAGACTGGTAAAACAAGCTGTAAACGCCAAAAGAGAATGTAGATGTTCTCTGGGCGACTCGCCAAAAGGTAGGCTAGGGTAAAGAAAAAGAACATTCTCTAAAAAACTTATACTATGCTCCTGAATCTTGATAAAGTTCGCCAAGATTTTCCCGCCCTTGCTGGTAAATGGACTTTTTTTGATAATGCTGGCGGGTCACAAACCCTAAAAAAAGTAGTAGATAGAATTAGCGAATTTCTCTTGAGTTCTGATGTCCAGTTAGGAGCTTCTTATGCGGTTTCTCAACTTGCAGGAGAAAGATTAGCTCTAGCAACTGAAAGAATGGCTACTTTGATTAACGCCAATTCTTTTAAAGAAGTGGTCATGGGCCCATCTACTACAATGATGTTGAAAGTTCTATCAATTTCTCTGGGTCAAACTTTCACGCCTGGTGATGAAATTATTGTTACTAATTGTGACCATGAGGCCAATATTGGTGCTTGGGTTGCTCTTGAAAAACAAGGAATGAAGGTTAAAGTGTGGGAAATTCGCCCAGACACCTTAGAACTTCATTTAGCAGATTTAGAACTCTTGATGAGTGAGCGCACCAAACTAGTAGCTTTAACTCATGCTTCTAATGTTCTGGGAACCATCAACCCGATCAAAGAAATTGCTGAATTTGTCCATGATCGCAACGCGATGATTTGTGTAGATGGTGTAGCTTATGCACCCCACAGATTAATTGATGTGCAAGATTTAGATGTTGATTTCTATACTTTAAGTTTTTATAAAGTCTATGGGCCACATCATGCCTTACTTTATGGTAAAGAAGAACATTTATTAAGATTGCCTGGTTGGAACCATTATTTTCTTGAACAGACAGATATACCTTATAAATTTCAATTAGGGAATGTCAATTTTGAATTAAGTTATGGGATGTTAGGGTTATGTGATTATCTAAGTGAGTTAGCACAACTGCACTACGGCAATCAAACCGCACCTGATTTGAGAAATCAAATGGTGCAAGCGTTTGATTTAATTAGCATCCATGAAGAAAAGATTAGCGATCGCCTCCTAAACTACCTCAACAGTAAGTCTAATGTGCGAGTAATTGGTCAATCAAAAGCTGATCGCCGATTTCGTGTACCAACTATATCTTTTGTAGTAGATGGAATGAATAGCTCAATCATTCCAGCAAAAATTGACCAACATTATATTGGGATTCGCTACGGGGACTTTTATGCTAAACGGCTGATTGAATACTTGGGGTTAGCGTCGCAAGGTGGAATAGTCCGGGTAAGTATGGTGCATTACAATACCCTTGAGGAAGTTAACAGCTTGATTGAGGCTTTTGAGCAGATATTTTAACTACAGCAGATTTAATAGGACTTACGCAAAAAACCTCTCAAATCATTCCTCCGTGTCGCGCCAGTTGCTTCAAGTCGGGGAACCGCATCGCCCTTGGCGTCTCCCCTTGGGAGAAGGGCGCACTGGCTTCTCTGTGTCTGGAGTGGTAGCCTGCGGCAAGCCGCTTTGCGTCTACGTTCTTTCATAACCCGTGCGTAAGTCCTGTTTAAACTTGATGAAGTACAAAAATACCCCACCCGCGCTGTCACGCACCCTCCCCTTGGCAAGGAGAGGTGTACTTCATTTACTTGCAAAGTGCTGTATTATTTTGAGCTACTTAGCCGTTAATAAGCTGTAAAACTTGCACCTCTTCTTGTGGAGAAATTAATGTTTTACCCACCGGCACAACAGCCAAAGCATTGGTTTGAGCTAAATTAATTAAATTGCCAGAATTGTGACTACCACCAGCTTTGTGAAATTCGTAAACTCCATCAATCAAATGCAATTTACCCGAAAGGTAAGTTTCACGCTTGCCATCCGATCGCAATTCATCATGCGATCGCACTTTCAAAAATACTGGTTCCCAACCTTCAGTAATTCCGGAAAGTTTCTTGATTGCTGGTAGTACAAACCGCCAAAAAGTTGCTAAAACAGAACCAGGGTTTCCTGGTAAACCAAAATAGAGGGCTGAGTGGGTACAGACGCGATTAATCGCGTCTCTACTGGGGAAAGTGGCGACAGTAAGGGGTTTCCCTGGTTTTATTTGTACAGCCCGAATGTGGATTTTTGCTCCTAGTGAGTCTAGGATTTTGTCAACATAATCATAATCTCCCACTGAGACACCACCAGAAGAGAGAACTATATCAGCGATCGCAACGGTGTGAGCAATGACTTTTTCTAAGGCAACTGGATCATCCTTCACAATACCTAACAGTAACGGTTCTGCCCCACTCTCCTTTACCAAAGCTGCCAGCGTATACTGATTAGAATCCACAATTTGCCCTGGTTGCAGCGGTTTATCAACTGTGATCAGCTCATCACCAGTCGAAAAAATTGCCACACGCGGACGGCGGTAAACATTTAATTGCGGACATTGTGCTGCTGCTAATACGGCAATTTCTGGGGCATTTAACTTAATTCCTGCTGGTAGTAGTTGTGTTCCAGCTTGATAAAAAGATGCTTTGTATCTGACAAATTCTTGCGGTTTTGGTGCAGCCAGGATAAATACGCGGTTTTCTTCCCGACGTGTATTCTCTTGAATGACTATAGTATCCGCACCTGCTGGGATCACCGCACCTGTGAAAATCCGCGCCGCTTGCCCTAGTTTAATCGTAGACTTGGGCTGATACCCAGCCGGAATGTCTTCAACAATTTCTAAAACGGCTGGTTGTTCGGCGTTAGAGTGCTGCACATCTTGATAGCGAACTGCGTAGCCATCCATTGCCGAATTATCCCAATGGGGAAAATCTAATGGACTGGTGACAGGTGTTGCCAAAATCCGACTATCGGCTGCCAACAAATCGACAACTTCTGTATCCCGTTGATGATCCAACGGTTGGACTAAATTTAAAATAATTGCTTGTGCATCGCTGACTGGTAGCATAGCGATCGCCTCCGACTTTTTACCTTAATCTCTGTAAAGTAACACTGATCAATTTTAGATTTTAAATTTTGGATTGAAGGATTCAAAATTTAAATCTGGTTTCACAGCCACCATTGTTTAAACTATAGAAAAATCTAAAATCCCAAATTCCTTTCTCAACAGTCCTACCTTTAGCTATGGGGTTAATCTAAAATCCAAAATTGATTAACTTTTCACTTGATGTGGAAAAGTCAGAATACCGACCTTTAAGACAAGGGGCAAAATCCCCAAGTCTTGTTAATTGTGATAATAGCTGGATTTACGTCAAGCTGCGCTAGTTTTTTTCTGCTTGAGGGTAAATCCCAAACTACACACTGCTAGTAAACCTATAATTATGCTTCCTTCGGGGACTTTGGATACCTGAACTGAATTGTTACTTAAATTTAGTATTTGCTCTTTGCCTGCTGCATCTCTCTTGATCAAATGAAATTCTTTAGCTAGAACCTGATCACTAAAGCCTTCATCTATAAGTGCGAGATTATTATTAAGCCATGTGTCACCAGGAAGGCTATTATCCTTGCCAACATCAAAGGGGCCAATTTGCCGGGTAGTGCTATCAAAGTTGAATCTCAAATACCTGTAGTTAGATACACCACTAACCACTGGAGTGAAACTATTTATGAAAGTATTCAATGGATCAAAGAAGGAAATTGAGAGAGACTGCAAGTTTTTCGTATCCCCCAAACCTGCTTCATAAATAACGCTTGGAGCAGTTGTTGTATCGTAATTAAATGAACCTTTAGCTGAATAACCGGAGTCTCCTTTCCAGTTAAAGTTGAACTCAACAGCATCAGCTATGTCATTAGTGGTTATGGCGATCGCTAATATTAAACTAGTAGTCCTCACAATCCTAAAAGCTGTTTTAGTAAACAGATGTTTCATGGATACAACTTCCAAATTAAAATAAAGTTTCTATAACAATACAATATTTCCCAAAAACAGAATTAAAGCTTAAGTCATTCTGGGATTAGCAGTACGCTCCTACTGTATCTTGCATCCATGATGCGTAGCGGCTATTCTACGAGAACACCAAAGGCGAACCGGCAGGGGATGAGAATCGCTATATCTGCTTAATCCTATTCTTGAGTCGTGCAGTTGGCAGTTGCACAAATTCATGTTGGCTGGTTTTTGTTCGTTTACAGCGCAGCAAGTAGCCAAGTCATCATCCTAATATAAAAAATAGGAGCAATCATTATTCCCCAACCCCTAAATAAAAATACCTATTTTGTATGACAATCGAACGAGTTTCCCAAAAACACTATCCCAAGGCTGATATTGGGCGGCGAGGTATGGCATTGGGGCTTGATTTCCTTGGTGTCTGGTTAGTCAGTTCGCTACTGGGAGGCAGCGATATCGGTATTCAATTTGTTGAAATCTTAGTTTTCGTAATACTTTGGCTAGTTTTGCGGGTGCTACTGGTATACAACAATCAAGGGCAAAGTTTAGGGCGTTGGGCGTTCGATTTAAAGGTGTTGTCAGTCGAAGATGGGCAAGTGATGGGCAGAATTCCAGATTTGCTCTCACTGCTGAAGCGAGAGGCAATCATCGGCTTGGGTGCCCTTTTAGTGTCAATTGCCCTGACCAATATTAGAGCCAATCCCACTGCTATACTGCTAGTACTTCCCTTAGCAATTGATTGTGGGACTGCCTTCTATGATGCCCAGATGCAGCAGGCTTTACACGATCGCTACTGCGGAACTTTCATAGTTTCGTCGCGTCGTGGCTACTCGCTCGATATAAAAGTCAAAAGATTAGTTGAAAATATGCGGCGGAATGTGAGAAGATAGTCATTTGTGTTAATTCTCTTCAGGCTTCACTGTTTGTAAGATTATGGCTAAGAGTAAAGGTGCCCGCATAATTGTGACACTAGAGTGTACCGAGTGTCGGACAAATTTAGATAAGCGTTCTGCTGGTGTTTCACGTTATACCAGTACCAAGAATCGCCGCAACACTACAAATCGGCTAGAACTGAAAAAGTTCTGCACCCACTGCAACAAACATACCGTTCACAAGGAAATTAAATAGAGATGAGTTATTTCCGTCGTCGTCTTTCTCCGATCAAGCCAGGAGAACCAATCGATTATAAAGATGTTGATTTATTACGTAAGTTTGTCACCGAGCGGGGTAAAATACTGCCACGTCGGATTACTGGGCTAACGTCTCAGCAACAGCGAGAGTTGACATTAGCAATTAAACGTTCGCGGATTGTGGCTTTATTGCCATTTATCAATGCGGAAGGCTAAAAAGAGTGATGAGTTATGAGTGATGAGTTAAGAATCAAAACTCCTAACTCCTAACTTAAAACTATTTAAACTGTTCACCAAATTTAAAGTGCGAGAGTTGTGGAGAAGGGGACGCTAGTTGAATTTAGGGTTCAAGGCGATCGCCGTCTGGGCATCGTAGAACGTCCAGACGGAAAAACCCGCTGGTTTGTGGTAGACGAACGTGGTCAATCTCACAGCCTCGCGCCTAAACAAATAACCTATACAGTTACCGGACAAACTTACAAGCCCTCTGAGATTGCCAGCTTTTTGGAACAGATTAAGCCTTATCTAGATCCATCTAGCTTAGAAGTGGCTTGGGAATTACTGGTTGAAGATGGGGAAACAGTCACCCCAGACCAAATGGCGAATCTGCTATTTTCAGAATCAGCCGCGCCTCATTGTTACGCCGCCTATTGCTTGTTATCAGACGACAAACTTTATTTCAAGCAAAAAGGAGATGCTTACGAACCGCGAACTGCTGCTCAGGTGGCAGAACGGAAGCACCAGCTGGAAGTAGAGGCACTAAAAGCTAAGGGACAGCAGGAATTTTTAACTCGTATAGAGCAGGCGCTCAAAGGTGAAGTGGTAGAGTGGGGCCGCCATGATCGCCAACGCTTAGAAGGACTAGAAAAATACGCAGCGCTGATAGCTGACACCGTGCGGACGGGGGTTAATTATGACTCCTTGGCTCGCGCTTATCCGCCCAGCGCTCCAGTTTTAGAAACTATGACCATGCTGGGACGACCCACAACACCCCAAGGAGCCTTTCAACTGTTAGTGGATTTGGGTTGCTGGAGTCCCTATGAAAACTTGTTCCTGCGTCGTTCTTCAATTCCAATTCAATTTCCTCATAAGGTATTAGAAGTGGCGCAACAGCGTTTGGATTTCCCGCCGATTGACTCAGATACAAACCGTTTGGATCTGACTCACCTAAAGGTCTACACCATTGATGATGAAACTACCACAGAGATCGACGATGGTCTAAGTTGGGAAGTACTCGCTGATGGACGGGAACGCCTATGGGTGCATATCGCCGATCCCACTAGATGGTTAGTGCCGGAAGATGAATTAGATTTGGAAGCCAGAAAGCGGGGTAGTACAGTCTATTTACCTACGGGGATGATTCCCATGTTCCCAGAGGTATTGGCAACTGGGCCAATGAGTCTGATCCAGGGAAGGGTTTGTTGCGCCCTCAGTTTCGGGATTGTTTTAGGTACAACTGGAGCAGTAGAAGATTACAGCATTCATACCAGTTCGATTAAGCCGACTTATCGCCTCACCTACGAAGATGTAGATGAAATGCTGCAATTAAGGGTGCAAGCAGAACCAGAAATTGCCGCGATCGCTACTTGGGCACAGCGGCGCAAGGCTTGGCGTTACGCCCAAGGGGCAATTAGCATCACTATGCCGGAAGCGACGATCAAAGTCAAAGGTGACGAGATCAACATTGACATTTTGGACGATTCCCCGTCGCGGCAACTGGTAGCAGAAATGATGATTCTTACCGGTGAAGTTGCGGCTCGTTATGGTAAAGCTCATAACATACCTTTGCCCTTTCGCGGTCAACCGCAACCAGAATTACCTCCAGATGAGGAATTGCTTTTACTTCCGGCTGGATTCGTTCGCGCCTGCGCCATGCGTCGTTGTATGCCCAAGAGTGAAATGAGCATCACGCCTTTGCGTCATGCTGGTTTAGGTTTGGATACCTACACCCAAGCAACCTCTCCCATTCGCCGTTACAGTGACTTACTCACCCACTTTCAACTTAAAGCTCATTTGCGGGGTGAAGTTCTGCCATTTTCCGCAGAACAACTAAAAGAAGTAATGATGACTGTTGCCAGTATCACCCAAGAAGTGACAATGGTGGAACGGCAAACTAATAGATATTATGCTCTAGAGTATTTACGTCGTCATCCAGAGGAAACTTGGGATGTGACAGTATTGATGTGGCTGCGGGAAGACAGCAACTTGGCACTAATTTTGTTAGAAGATTTGGGCTTGCAGTTGCCAATGACTTTCAAACGTTCTGTGAACTTGGGCGAACAGATATTAGTGAAAGTTAGCCACGCCGATCCGCAAAAAGATATGATCCAGTTTCAAGAAATAATTTATCAAGAAGCCTAAACAGCAGAGAATTAACTAATTTGTCATTTGTCATTTGTAATACTTGCCAGAGGCTAGTATTATTAATTACGAATTATTTTAATCTTGCTCTAACTAAAGCTTCATAACGTTTCGCCTGTTCAGGATGCTTTCTCAGATAGTCGCAAAATAGCTTTTGTTCCCAAAATTCGCTGTTAACCTCGACTATATGAACATGATGAGTCCGTTGCTTTCCGGATGGTGGCATTCCTTTGACAAAAAACATCCGTCCAGGACGCGGGTCTTCACACCAATAAATGTATCCTAAAGATTCTAATATCGGAACAGCAGATTTCGCATCTACTAAGGAATGGACTCCTACCATAATGTCAATAACTGGTTTTGCTGCCATTCCTTGTACTGCCGTACTACCAATATGTTCAATTTCCGCAACTAAGTTATTGCCTAGTGCCTGCCAAATACGCTCGGCTTTTTGTGCAAACAAGGTCTGCCAACATGGGTCATATTCGACTAGATTGACTTCATCCATCGGTGAAATTAATTTTATCTACAGCGATCGCGGTTGGTTAAATCGTTTACTTACAGCAGAATTCAAGTATTTGAACCACATATGTCGTGAGGGCACAGCAATGCTGTGCCCCTACTGTGTGGTCTATTTACCTGAAAATAGCTGTAATTTCCATTCAAGCAATTTTATTAGTATACGCCTTATGTGAGTGAGAAGGGGTAGCAAAAAAGAAAGGGAAACCACAAGATAAAGGTAACGAAACCAAAGCTTGAGGTCTCCCAATGAAT
>NZ_JBALCO010000122.1:0-23083 GCF_036919595.1 Nostoc sp.
CAGTCATACTCTGCGTATTTTTCTGCGCCAGCGTTTTGGTATTGATGTTCTTACTTTTGAACAGCATCCTGTGGCTTAATTCACATAAGGCGTATGTATTAATCGAATACCACTTTAAGCATAGGTCTTGTAATGAATTCAATACTTGATATGGTAGTAATTCCAGAAGGATCTTTCCTTATGGGCGCTGACCCTGAAGTTGAGGTTAATGCTGAGTATGAAGAACAGCCTCAAAGGGAAGTATGGCTATCAACTTATGCAATTCAACGAACCCCCGTCACAGTGGGTCAGTGGCAGGAATTTTTGAGGGATACTGGTTATGACTGGTCGTATGATAATGAAACTTTAAGCGCATCTGCCCGTGATTTTTACTCGTCATTGCCTAACCTAGTAGCTGAGTTTTCCCCAGGAGAGATGTACCCAATAGTTTTTGTTTCTTGGTTTGATGCTTACCACTTCACTCAATGGCTGAAAGAAACTTTAGGTGGTGCGTATGCCTTACCTACAGAGGCGCAATGGGAAAAGGCATGTCGAGGACAAAATGGACAATTGTATCCTTGGGGAAATCAAGAGGATTGGGTTGAAGAAATAGCTTTATACTCATATCCTAGTACTAAAGGCTCATATCCTAAGACTAATCAACCTATTGGATATTGCCCTGAAAAACAAAGCCCCTATGGGTGTTTGGATATGTGGCAAAATGTATCAGAATGGTGCAGTGACTGGTACGATATCACAGGTAGATACTACCATGACCCGAATACAAAGTGGGTTAATCCACATGGGGTTACATTTGAAGAATTAAAAAGACATCTCCAGACATTAGGTTTCAGCCCAAGTGGGGTAGATTCATTTTTGGAGTATAAAGTATATCGAGGTGGAAATCTGTTGAGTTCTGGCTGGCCGAGATGTACATACCGAGGTTGTCAATGTCTATGCTCCTGCGGCGGTGATATAGGTTTTAGAGTTGTGCTTAATTACCAATAGGCTAACTAATTTTTTGGGAATCTTCTAACCGTCCCTATATTGATTATTATCAATATATTAAATATTTCTCTAGCTATTCTGCTTCCTCTCTTAATCGTTTATCCTAACAAGGAAAATTAAATTTATGGCAACAACAGCTTTAATTGTCGGTGCAGGTAGTGGACTGAGCGCTTCTTTAGCCCGCCTATTTGCCAAAGAAGGATTCACCGTAGCTTTAGCGGCTCGTCAAATTGAAAAACTCACTCAATTGAGTAGTGAAATTGACGCAGTTAGTTTCGCTGCTGATGTCTCAAAGCCAGACGAAGTAGAACAGTTATTTATTGATGTTGAAAATAAACTCGGTTCTCCGAATATTGTCGTTTATAATCCCAGTTTTCGGGTCGTAGGGCCTCTTGTTGATCTAGACCCTAATGAGGTGGCAAAAACCTTAGATGTAACTGCGTATGGTGGCTTTCTGGTTGCTCAAGCTGCTACCAAAAGGTTTTTGCAACTTGGCGGCGGTGCTATATTATTTACTGGAGCCTCAGCAAGTATTAAGGGTTATCCTCAGTCTGCTCCCTTTGCAATGGGTAAATTTGCACTGCGTGGTTTGGCTCAGAGTATTGCCAGAGAATTAGCACCAAAGAATATCCATGTGGCGCATTTCGTGATTGATGGTGGAATCCGTTCCACAGTCCGCCAAGATCCAGCAGATAAACCTGATAGTACCCTTGACCCGGATGCGATCGCTCAAACTTATCTCAGTATTCTCCGTCAACCCCGCAGTGCTTGGACATGGGAAATAGAACTACGTCCGTGGGTAGAGAACTTCTAGCCTAGACAATTGTTAGAAAGATAGTTTTGCAGGTATGAGAATTGATTTTGGTGCAACTGCTACTGATTATGCAAAAAACCGCGCTGGCTTTCCCAGTTCATTATTTAACAAACTGTCTGAATATGGTATAGGTTTACCAGGGCAAAATATTGTTGACCTTGGCACAGGAACAGGAACACTAGCGCGGGGCTTTGCGGATAGAGGTGCTTATGTAATTGGCATAGATCCATCAGCATCACTTTTAGAACAAGCCAGACAGTTAAGCGAATCAACCCAAATCAAAGTAGATTATCGAATCGCAACTGCCGAGAATACCGAGTTACCAGACGCAAGTGCGGATGTGGTAACAGCTGGACAGTGTTGGCATTGGTTTGACCGTTCGCGTGTCGTCCAGGAAATTATTCGCATATTGAGAAGAAATGGCTCGATTGCGATCGCTCATTTTGATTGGATACCCTTAAAAGGTAATGTAGTTGAAGCAACAGAACAACTGATTAAGGCTCATAATCCCGCGTGGAATCTGGACGGCGGTAATGGATTATATCCCCTGTGGTTACAAGACATTGGCGAAGGAGGATTCCGAGAAATCCGCACATTTTCTTACGATGTATTTGTACCTTATACACACGAAGATTGGCGGGGGCGAATTCGGGCTAGTGCTGGTGTGGGAGCTAGCTTGACACAAGAATTGGTAGAAATATTTGACCAAGAATTGGCAACATTACTTGAGGCAAAATATCCCACACCAATTCTTCAGGTTCACCACAGAGTTTGGGCAGCGGTCGCAAAATCACCGCAATATACAACATTTCTTTAATTCGTAGCGAATTCTCTGTGCCCTTTTGCGTTTAAATTTTAACCCTCAATATAAGGAAAACTAACCATGATTGATCTTTATTATTGGCCAACTCCAAACGGTCATAAAATCACAATTTTCTTGGAAGAAGTTGGCTTACCATATACCATAAATCCTGTTAATATTGGGGCTGGGGAGCAATTTAAGCCGGAATTTCTGAAGATTTCTCCTAACAATCGGATGCCTGCGATCGTTGACCACGAACCAGCCGATGGAGGTGCGCCAATTTCGGTATTTGAGTCTGGTGCAATCTTGCTATATTTGGCAGAAAAAACCGGGAAATTAATCCCCCAAGATTTACGCCAACGCACTAAAGTTTTAGAATGGTTGTTCTGGCAAATGGCAGGGCTGGGGCCAATGGCGGGACAAAATCATCACTTTAGCGCCTATGCTCCCGAAAAGATTGAATATGCCATTAACCGCTACGTGAATGAGACGGGACGCTTATATGCAGTGCTGAATAAGCAACTAGCAGATAGAGAATTTGTGGCTGGCGATTATTCCATCGCAGATATTGCTGCTTATCCCTGGATTGTCCCCCATGAGCGCCAAAGTCAAAACCTAGACGATTTTCCTCATCTCAAGCGCTGGTTTGAGACAATAAAAGCGCGTCCAGCAACAATTCGCGCCTACGAGAAAGCCGAAGCATTGAAAACTGAAGCGCTTGATCCAGATAAATCACGAGATATGTTATTTAACCAGTCGGCGAAGACTATTCAGCCTTGAGCGTTTTGATTTGTCTTGTGACTGTGGCGATCGCCAAGTTAGCTCTAACCCCAGATCATCGGTTGCAACTATGAGCAAAGATTTCTCACTATCTTCCTTTCCTCAATTAGAAACAGAAAGACTCCTTCTGCGTGAGACAACGTTGCAGGATGCTGAGGGGATCTTTGCTGTCTTCTGTGATCCAGGCGTGACTCAGTTTCATGATCTTGATACTTTCACTTCTATTAAAGAAGCGATCGCAGTCATTGAACGTAGAGCCAAGCGGTTTGAGCGAGGAGATGGAATTCGCTGGGGAATTGCTCGTAAGCAAGACAACGTTTTGATTGGTTCTTGTGGGTTTACGTGGAACCCACAAAAACACTCTGCTGAAGTCGGTTATGAGCTTGCTAGTACTTTTTGGAAACAAGGCATCATGACTGAGGCGGTGCGTAGTATCTTGCAATTTGGGTTTGAGAAAATGGGTTTGCGTTTCATTGTTGGCCAAGTCATGGTGGACAACATAGCTTCTAAAAAGTTGCTAGAAAAGTTAGGTTTTCACAGTCAGGGTATACTGAAACAGTATGGCTTCTTCAAAGGGCAGTTTCACGATCTGGAGCAATTTGTGCTTAACAAATAAAAAACTGAGTGAGTAGGTTAGCAACAGATATTATTAAATCTTTTTATCCAATTAGCTTATGGCTAGAGTAAGTGTGGCAGCTTGCTACGGGGAATTGTTGAAAGTACCCAGGAAAATGCAAGCGAATCAAGTTAAAACAACCAAAGGTATTTCCTGAAATAGCAATCCGATTTGATTTTTGAAAAAATATAAGTGCTGACTCTATATACAGATAACTATCAAATACGCTAGTTTCTATTTCTTGCTTGAGTGTCAGTCCAATTTTTTGAATCAGTGGGTCGTGGGTTTGCAGTTGTTGGACAATTTCAACTGCATAGCATTTACTGACTCGTAGGCAGCACGAGTAATCATCGCTGGTTCAAGACCGACGTGAATAAACCCTAATTCCTGTTCAAATTGTACTGTTGGAAAAATTTGGTGAGCAGGAAAGATACCCACATCAGTTGTTGCATAGAATTTACTTTGCCAGCGTCCGTTAATTTTTAATTTTGCTTCAAACTCTCTAGTGTAAATGGTAATAATGTGCTGAAAAGGCGATGTCTCAGGGAGTTGATAGTTCGACTGGCGATGATAGGCAAAATAAAAACCATTCCAGCCGGCGACTGGGCTGAGGATAATTAAAGGTTTGGGAAGGAATTGTTTTAGCTTGTCTGGTTGGGCAGCATTAATTCTAAAAGGCTGCTCTATTTGCATGACGACTCGTACGCTTTTTTTCTAAATATAAATTACCGAAGAACGGAAAGTAAAAGAGTTACTGAACAGTAACTCTCTTACTTCCTCAGCCCTTGCCCTTCTGCAAAAAGTCTATTCTAGAAGTGCGAAAACTCAAACTATAGGAGAACATAGCAATGGGTAGGCTAGCAACAGATATAGCAGGCAAAACACCTGTCTCATTAGGACTATTGGGCGCTGCTGCCTTCATGGTAGTTGCTGATGCACGGGTGATTGACCCCCTGCTGCACATTATCGCCGACGAGTTTAAAGTCGGTGTTGGCAGTGCTGCGGTGATTATCTCGGCATATACGATTCCCTACGGACTATTTCAGTTATTCTATGGCCCACTAGGCGATCGCATCGGCAAGCTGAAGGTAATTACAGTAGCACTGGCGGCATTTGCTGTGGGTACTACTGTTTGTGCTTTTGTGTCAAACATCCTCTTACTTACCTTGCTGCGGTTTCTCACAGGGATGGCTGCTGCTGGGGTCATCCCCGTTACCCTTGCTTATATTGGTGACAACTTTCCTTATGAAAAACGCCAAGCTGCGATCGGTAAGTATTTAAGTGCCCTGATGCTAGGTCAAATTCTCGGTGGTAGTTTAGGCGGCATCTTTGGGGAATATATTAGTTGGCGTGACATCTTTCTCCTATTTGGCATCGTCTCCCTTGCCATTACTGGACTTTTGTGGCGTGGGACGCGCCACCTGGGCGATGTTCAACGTCCCCAAGGTCGTGTAGGTAGGATAACATTTCGACCTTATTACCAACTATTGACCCAACCGATCGCCCGGACTGTAATTATCGGGGTGTTTGTGGAAGGCTTTTGCGTGTTTGGGGCATTTGCTTACATCGGCGCATTTCTGCGCGATCGCTATAGTCTAAGTTATGTAGCGATCGGGTTTATGCTCAGTGGTTTTGGATTGGGTGGACTGATTTACAGTCGCTTAGTTAAATGGTTAGTCAAGCGACTGGGTGAAATTGGTTTAATGGGGGTGGGAGGAGGCTTAATGTGTATCAGCTTCTTAGCGATCGCATTGTTCCATAACTGGATGCTGTTTATCCCCTTGAATATTTTAATGGGATTGGGCTTTTATATGATGCACAGCACCCTCCAGACCCAAGCCACTGAGCTAACACCGGAAGCACGAGGTACTGCTGTTTCACTGTTCGCCTTCAACCTGTTTGTCGGTCAAGGCATTGGCGCGGCAGTATTTGGTAGGATTGTGGATAACTTCGGCTACATTTATTGTTTTATTGTGGTTGGTGTAGCGATCGCTCTGCTCTCTGTTTGGTTAGTCAAGCAGAAGCAAAACAGCGATGAAAGCTAAGGTACACACAGCCTCAAGAGCAGAGCAAGGGATTAGAATGTATCGATGTCATCAAAAAAGCAACATCTCTTAAACAAAAAACCCGGTTGGTCTTTGGATGAGCGAGATCCAAAGTTCATAGAATTTTTGATGCCTTTGTTTGGCTTTTTATATCACTACTATTTCCGAGTTCAAACTAGTGGCTGGGATAATATTAGACCCCAAGAAAAAGTCCTATTTGTCGGTTCGCATAATGGGGGACTCGCTGCACCCGATATGACAATGATGATGTACGACTGGTTCCGACGATTTGGTGTAGAGCAACCCGTTTATGGTTTAATGCATCCCAACGCTTGGCAGGTTAGCCCGCCACTAGCGCAACTAGTTGCCAAGGCTGGAGCAATCATCGCTCATCCGAAAATGGCTTATGCTGCCTTGCACTCTGGAGCTAGTGTCCTAGTTTATCCAGGTGGAGCGCAAGATATCTTCCGACCGCATTATTTACGTAATAAAATCTGCTTTGCGGGGCGGCAAGGATTTATCAAGTTAGCATTACGGGAAAATGTGCCGATTGTGCCTGTGATTTCCTGGGGTGCTCACGATACGCTGATTATACTGGGTGACTGCTACAAAATTGTGCAGCAACTCCATGAATGGGGAATGCCTTGGCTGTTTGGGATTGATCCGGAAGTTTTTCCGATCTATCTTGGACTGCCTTGGGGATTAGCAATTGGTCCGTTGCCCAACATTCCATTACCTGTGCCCATGTACACGCGGGTTTGTCCGCCAATTGTATTTCAACGCTACGGTCGCCAAGCAGCCAGCGATCGCCATTATGTCAATGAATGTTATGAATTAGTTGTTAATCAGATGCAGCAAGAGTTAGATAACTTAGTGAAGCTAACTGCTAAGTCCTAAAGGTATTGAGTATAATTGGCACCGACAACTTTTAACCAACTTGATTTCAGACGAGTAAGGACAGCACGAGGATTATCCTGCCAATGGTAACCAGCGCAAAAATTATTGAGTGCCTTTTTCAATTAATTAAACTACACCACTCACCATCTTAAAAGTGATCCATAAGCAACATCTTCGCCAAAAATAGAGGCTGAAGTAATTGAAAATTTTCAGTTTTACTGTGTAACTTTACAGTACTTTTAACTAAAACGCATTTAATTATATAAAAATTTATGAAAAAGAAACGTTCATTATGATATATCAATCCTAAATCATTTGTAAGAAAGTAAAAGACTGAAAATTCTATAAATATGTAATTTTAATTTTCATATTTTCTCACGATTAAATTTGGATTGCTATAATATAAGTGAAAATTTTATTGATTAATTTAATTTTTATATAATTATGCTAAATGTGAATGATTATAATTTCAAGAAAAAAAACCAAATATTGTTAGGGCTTGCCATAACTTTGTCGTTAATATTATGTGGAGAATTAGCAATTAGAGCTTATTCTTTTGATGTTGAAGCTTTAACTAATCATACAGGTAAATATTTACCTGATTTTTCTAGCCGTTTTGATAAAGTAAGAACAGGTGTAGAATACCTTGGGTTAAATATTATATATATTGTTTGGTTAATCATAAATAAAAACAAAAACAAAAAAAGAGATATAACTTTTATAAAAATACTAAGGAATAGTTCATTCTTTTTGTTAATCGCCCTCATAAGTTATCCCATAACTACTGATATTAATTTATATGTGCATTATGGTTTGATGGACTTAAATGGAATTAATCCTTTTATTAATCCTGCAAGTACATTTACCTCAAAGTTGTCTTCATTTCTTGTCTGGAAACAGACTTCAACTTATGGGCCTGTATCTCAAATATTTTTTATTATTTCCGCTGCTTTCGTTGCAATCGCTCCTAGTTTGGGAATTTATGTATTTAAATTAATATGTCTTTTATTCCATATATTAAATACTTACTTAATCTGGGGGCAATTAAAAAACTCTCCTCAAAAAATCAATGTAACAATTGCATATTTAGTTAGCCCAATTTTGCTGTTTGAGCAGGTTACAAATGCACATGTTGATGTCTTAATTTCTACAATTTTAATTACTTTAATGATCTGCCTGAAAAACCATAATTATATAGCTGCGACTGTTACAGTTTGGATTGGTTTTTTAATTAAAACATTACCAATTATTTGGTTGCCTTTAATTTTTGTTTATTTGATTAAGCAACAAAGGTGGAAAAGCTTATTCAGTGCTATTTGTATCTCTGTAGTTATAATTTTTGCAGTTGATATTATAGCTTTACATACAGTCGAGGCGTGGAAAAGCCTTTTAAATCCTGGGGTTGGAAACAGAGTAAATGGTTCCTTATATGCTTTGCTTACGCAAGTACTACATTTTAAATTTATAAATTTTTCTCTAAGTTTTAAACAGACTATATTCTCGATATTTAAACCTATAATATTTTTTCCATTTCTAGTTTCTTATTTCGTTGTTCTGCTAAAACCATATTTTAAGAAAAATTATTCTGAAACTAATCTTAGTATAAATATTGGATGGATTACCTTAATATTATTTCTGTTTGCTGCCCCTTGGTATTGCTCTTGGTATTCCTCTGTGCTGCTGGCAGTCGTAGCTTTAAACATACATTCAAAAAGATTTGCGATTACTAGTATAGTATTTAGTACTACAAGTACTGTTGCTTACTATCTAATACAAGGTTTCCCACCTTTCAATGTTGTAACGGTTATCCCAACTTTAGCATTAATTATATTTTGGTTTAGGCGTGATATCCAAGCTCAAAAAAGAATGGTGGCAAACTGAATTAAATAATTATTTAATTGCAAATTAATATAATATTGAACAAATGAATTATTTACATGAGATGGTGGTTGATTAATTATTGACTATATCGCCTATGGTGCTGCTACTAAAGTTAATGCGGGAGCATCCCACTTTGGCAAAAATATATTAACCAAAGTTGCGGGTTATCTTGGGTTATTAAGCAAAATTGCATTTATTCAAGTTTAGGCGGGAGGAAAAATTGCAGCCAAACAAAGGGTGCGTTCGCCACCGGAAAGAGCGGGTACGCCATCGCAAGCCTTGTTCAGTTAGAAGTTTTTAATCTTTAACTCATTACTCATAACTCCTAACTCATAACTGTTTTACTAACCACCGCTCACTGGTGGAATCAGCACGACTTCATCCCCATCTTGTAGTAGGGTATCTGGTTCGACAAATATTAAATTAATCCCAAAGCGGGTGATGTCACGCCATTGGGAGAGTTTGGGGTGTTCAGCTATGAGGCGATCGCATACTGCTTTGACTGGCATACTATTGGGAAATTCTAGTACAAGTTCCGAAACCCTAAAGGCTTCTTGATAAGCAGCAAATAATTTAACGGTAACGGTGATTGCAGATTTAGACATACAATATACTTTGGCAGTACTAGCAAGTAGTTTAATATTTGACAAGCACCCTGAACTATTGGGCTTTATTATACATTACTAAGTAGATGATTTTACAAGTTTATAGCGAAAACTGTGGATCTCGGCACAGCACAATAACTTGCATTACAGGAACTACTGATGGAACGCTCAAAAATAATTGCCATTTTTACAGGTGCGATTTCGGTTATTTTAGCGATCGCCTACCTCATCATAGTTCAAATGCTAGACTCCCACGACATGAAACCCGCCCCCATCAGTTAGAATATAGGGCATTGCAATGCCCTATATTCAACTCAAGTTTAGAAAATGGCTGTCAATGATTTATCATCGTTCCACTATAAACAGCTCATTTGATGATATACCAAATACCGTTATTGTTTTGACGTAAAATCCAATACTTTTGTCCAATAAATTCCAGCATTTTTGGAAAATTTTCTTTGATTATAGCCTGGGGTTTATAATCAATAAAAATATAAGGAGGCTTTGATGAATCTAACTGCTCTAAAAGTTTTGGCCATTGTTCAGGCAGAAAATATTCAAGTGCCCAACCACGTAGTATTGTTGCTTGAGTCCGATTAGAGAAGTAGTAAATAGATGGATCACCAGCTACATAAATCTCACCAGGAAGACTTCCTGGTTGAGAGATTAAGTTAGCCTCTGAACGAAGGGATGGATATTTTTTTCTCAAGACAGTCTGATATTTAAATCGTGTATCTTCAGTTAAAGCAAAGTTATTATTAACTAGAGTAATACTCTTTTTTGTCAGAGTGGATGATAAGGGGAAAAACAATAAAAATATGAGTAGAATTGTCGGGAGTGAGGAATTTAATTCTTTTAAAGAATCCCATAATATGTCTAATCCTTTCGTTGCTAAAATACCTATGGGTACAAACAACAGTAAATAATGGTATTCCCACAATGCTGTATATTGAATACCAATAATACCTAAACCAAAAATACACCAAATAACAAGTAGCAAAGTCAATATATTCTTAAACTTATACAAGGATACATATACTGCAACAAAAGCCAGTAACACTAAGGGGTAAAAATTCTGTATGAACCATTTTATTCCTGAAATCAAATCAATTTTATCCAATACAGAATTAGTATTAGCAATAATCCGAGGTGGATCTATAAAAAATGTCTGATACACTATTGAAAAACTATTAAGCCAGATAAAGTAGCTGGCAAAAATTAAAAGAGGAAATATAATTCCTATAAAAATTGGGAGACAAATATTAATAATAGTTTGTTGAATGCCCTGTCGATTTATTAATATAAAATACATTAATATAGTTAGCCAAAACGAAAGCAAGATAAGCAGAAATACAAATTTAAATAGGAGGACAATTCCACCAATTAAGCCTGATAGTAGAAGTAGGAAAAATCTTTGCTTTCCTTCATATTTAAAAGAGTTAAAAGTCAGCCAAAGACAAAGGAATAAAGGAAAACCAACCAGTGCTTCTACTTGAGTAAGGTGCCAAGCACCTGAAACAACATAGTAAACGCCAACCGTTAACAAAGGTACTAGACTTGCGATTATCTGATGCTGAAAATAACTTTTTAGAGTCAGCAGCAATATTATCGAAAAAAACACCATGTAAATAAGTTCAAATACATGGATGCCAATCTCATTAAAACCAAACAAAGTTCCTGCCAAAAAATAAAAGTAGAAAATCCCCGGTTGCTTAATATCCCAAAAATCACGATAGAGTACCTTTCCTTGTTGCATCTCCAAAGCACCTAGCCTAAAGAATGCTTGATCTCCGTCAAATGGAAAAGGTAAATGTACAAGACCAATCATGACAATGACAATCACAACTAAAAAGTCAATTTTAGTTAATTGAGCAAAACGAATCATATAATTTTTAATTTAAATATAAGTGACTGTGACTATACCGCAGTAGTTAATATCCTAACAAGATAACAGTAACTATGTAGCTTCTTTGTTACTGATAATGTTTAGAAACTGTAAAGAAACTATAATGGTAAATAGCTATGAGTCTCTTAATACTTAACTGTAATCTTAACTTTATTATATTCTGTCAGACCTTTTAGTACTTGCAAATGTTTACATTGCAAGCAAAACTCCATATTCATATATTACTTTAATAAGTGGGTAGGCACGAAAAAACTAAACTATGTAAATATAAATAAGTCGAATGCATTTACTGAGATGACTTAAATACAACCGCTCATTTGAGTATATTTATAACTTATGAGCAAGACGAACTTTGTGTTTTACTTTAAAACAGCAGACAAATACAGGAAGTTAAAGACCAAGCAGCAATAATTGGCTAAACGTAGATGCTAGTATTAATTCGCAAAGTACATAAGTTTTATCAGCAAGTAGATGCATCACTAGCAAAACGTCTAAACCGTTGCTTTGAGCAACCGCGAGTATATCGGTAAGTGTGTCTCAAGTATTAATGTAGATATAGACACTGCACAATAACTTGCATTACAGGAAATACTGATGGAACGTTCAAAATTAGTTGCCATTATTACAGGTGTGATTTCGATCACTTTAGCGATCGCCTACCTGATCCTAGTCCAACTCCTAGACTACCGGGACATGAAACCCGCTCCTATCAGCCAATTTAACCAAGCGCCTGCAATTATTTCTAATTGTTGGCAGATTGACAGAATTGCCGAAATGTAAGTTATATTTAGCTTACTTATAGAGACGCAAGGGACTTGCGTCTCTTATGATTTATGTCAATAAATAAAAACTAATGATGACTATTGATTAATACCACAGTCAATTCATAGATAAAAAATAATAGTTATTATTGATTAGTCCACTAGTTGATTTGATAAGAAATAATTAGAGTTATTATCGGAAATTTATTTAATTAATTAATTCCATTTTGACAAATATAACGGTAAGCTATTTTTAACAAAATAAAGCAAAAATAAATTTGCATTATCTGCAACGCCGATAGCGAAGCGTTAGCGAGTCTTCGTTCGCGCAGCGTCTCGTAAGAGAGCGTCATAGCCCGTCGTAGGCATCGCTGGGTTAACAGGGATCAACACAAGTTGATTCAAAACCCCAAATTTTTGATCACAATATAGAGGTAAGTTGATGGCTCAGTTTCTACTTGAGACTGTTTGGCTAGTTCCTTGCTATGCCTTAATAGGTGGCTTGTTAGCCGTGCCTTGGTCACCGGGAATCATTCGGAAAACCGGGCCAAGACCGGCGGGTTATGTAAACTTGGTGATGACATTTTTGGCATTTGTACATAGTGCGATCGCCTTACAAGCAACTTGGAATCAGCCACCCCAAGAAGTATTTATTCCTTGGTTATCTACGGCTGGTTTAGACCTCACCATTGCTTTGGAAATATCCTCGGTGAGTGTCGGCGCTTTGGTTGTGATTACTGGCTTGAATTTGCTGGCGCAGATTTATGCGATCGGCTACATGGAAATGGATTGGGGTTGGGGACGCTTCTATTCTTTATTAGGATTATTTGAAGCAGGACTATGTGCCCTTGCTCTGTGTAATAACTTGTTCTTCAGCTATGTAATTTTGGAAATCCTCACACTAGGAACCTACCTACTAGTCGGCTTATGGTTTAGCCAGCCGTTGGTAGTCTCAGGTGCAAGAGATGCTTTCTTAACCAAGCGGGTGGGAGACTTATTCTTACTAATGGGCGTGTTGGCATTATGGCCCCTAGCTGGAACTTGGAATTATGCAGAACTAGCTGAATGGGCGGCTACTGCAAATGTTAACCCCACAACGATTGCACTGGTAGGTTTAGCCTTAATTGCCGGACCGATGGGCAAATGTGCCCAGTTTCCCTTGCACTTGTGGTTGGATGAGGCAATGGAAGGCCCTGTTCCCAGTACCATTTTGCGGAACTCGGTAGTAGTCGCTAGTGGTGCATGGGTGCTGATTAAACTGCAACCTGTGTTAAGCCTGTCGCCCATAGTTTCCTCGGCGATGGTGGGGATTGGGGTAGTGACAGCATTGGGTGCTTCTTTAATTGCGATCGCTCAAATTGACCTAAAACGCTGTCAATCCTATTCTGTCTGTGCATACATGGGCTTAGTGTTCATTGCTGTGGGAGTGCAGCAAGACGAAGCAGCGCTGGCGTTAGTCCTTAGCAACGCCATATCCGCATCATTGTTGGTGATGAGTACTGGCGGAATTATCTGGAATAGCATCACCCAAGACGTAACCCAACTTGGTGGACTGTGGACACGCCGCCCAATTTCCGCAATCGCCTTTATCGTTGGAAGTTTGGGGTTAATTGGTTTTCCACCATTGGGTGGCTTTTGGGCGCTGATAGAATTAGCAGATAAGTTGTGGGAAACCCAACCTTGGTTAGTGGGAGTATTAATAGCTGTAAATGCTTTGACAGCTGTGAGTTTGACAAGAGAATTCGTTTTAATTTTTGGCGGTAAAGCTAGACAAATGGCCCAGCGATCGCCTGAAGTTCACTGGCCGATGATTCTGCCGATGGTAATCTTACTTGGCTTTAACTTACATCTTCCTTTAGTGTTGCAAAACTTATCACTTTTACCAGATTGGGCAAACCTAAATAAAGATGTTGCACTACTTTTAATTTGGTCGAGTATTTTTGGTTGCACTATCACTGGTGTGATTTATTTAAGCAATATTCCCAAACCGATTCGTTTGCCTTGGAAAGGTTTACAAGACTTAATCGCATACGATTTTTACACCCCCAAACTCTATCGGATGACCATTATTTTTGGAGTTGCCAAAGTTTCCCAACTTGCCGATATGATTGACCGCTTTGTAGTCGATGGTATCGTTAATTTAGTTGGTTTGTTCTCCCTATTAGGTGGCGAAAGTCTCAAATACAGCACTTCTGGACAAACCCAATTTTATGCATTCACTGTTCTTTTAGGAGTGAGTCTTTTAGGAATGTGGGTAACTTGGCCATTTTGGGGAGTACAGTTTTTAAATTTTGTTTTTCAAATCTCGACACTTAAGTAGCAGTAGCTATCCGACTAAAAGTTAACAGTTTAATATTGTGAGGATGATTCCATGAGCATACGACATCCGCAGATAAATCTTTCCAGAAGAAGTTTATTCAAGTTTGGTGCAGGTGCGATCGGTACAAGTGTATTGACAGCCGGACTTAGCTCAAACTTACTTGCAGCCGAAAACAAAGCCCCAGTAGAAGAAGATATTACGCCCGATAAAGCACTGCAAGAGTTATTAGATGGGAATGAAAGGTTTGCCAAAAGAAAACGTCGTAATCCTGACCAAAGCTATTCACGTTTAGTTGAAGTTGCTAAAGGTCAAAAGCCTTTCGCTTCTGTTCTCGGTTGTGCAGATTCACGAGTACCTTCAGAGATTGTTTTTGACCAAGGACTGGGAGATTTATTTGTTTGCCGTATCGCTGGTAATATTGCCACAACACAGCAAATTGGTAGCTTAGAATTTGGTAGTTTAGTATTAGGCACCAAAGTCATCATGGTCGTTGGACATGAAAGATGTGGTGCAATACAAGCGGCGATTAAAGGTGCTCCAGTACCTGGAAATATTGGAAGTTTGCTTGAAGCAATTAAACCAAGTGTAGAAAGTTCAAAAGGAAAATCAGGAGATATGGTAGAAAATGTTTGTAAAGCAAATATTTTGGCGCAAATTAAAAGATTGCAATCATCGTCAGTTTTATCTGAGTTAATCAAAGCAGAAAAGCTGAAAATAGTCGGTGGTTATTACGATTTAGACACTGGAGAAATTAGTATAGTAAGTTAGCTTTTTTGCCCTTTGTCATTGGTCATTGGCTAAGAGTAAGTCATAAGGGACAAAAGATAAAGGACGAAGACGTAGGTTGAGTTGAGGAACGTAGCAAGATTCCGCAGTGTAACCCAACATCCTCAAGACTTTGTTGGGTTACGCTATCGCTCAACCTAACCTACTATTTTCTTAAACCAAGCGTATTGAGTCATAAAGGATAAAGGAAAAAGGACAAAATTTTCATGTTAAGTGTTTTGATTTGGCTTCCAATTTTCGCTGCTGTTATCATAGCAATATTACCTGTAAGTATCCCTAATCATCGCATTCGTTTGACAGCATTAATTTTTTCGGTGATAGTTTTTATCTGGAACCTTTTTATCCTGCTGAAATTTGATATCAGTAATCCGGGGATGCAATTTGAAGAATATCTTCCCTGGAATGAAACTCTCGGTTTGAGTTATCAAATAGGTGTTGATGGACTTTCTATATTAATGTTGGTGTTAAATAGCCTGCTCACCTGGATTTCTATTTACAGCAGTAGTAAAGAAACTGAACGTCCCCGCCTGTTATACTCGATGATTTTATTAGTTAGTGGAGGAGTTGCAGGTGCTTTTTTAGCAGAGAATTTACTGCTATTCTTCCTATTCTACGAACTAGAATTAATCCCCTTCTACTTACTAATTTCCATTTGGGGAGGGGAAAAACGGGGTTATGCTGGGATTAAATTCCTGATTTATACTGCTGTATCGGGAGCATTGATTCTGGCAACATTCTTGGGTATAGTGTGGCTGAGTGGTTCTACCAATTTTGCTTTTGATGCAGTCTCTACAGAAAATCTGTCAACAGCAAAGCAAATCCTTTTACTAGCAGGGATAGTATTAGGTTTTGGGATCAAAATTCCCTTAGTTCCCTTCCATACTTGGTTACCAGATGCTTACGTTGAGGCTTCAGCACCAATTGCCATTCTTCTCGGTGGTGTGTTGGCAAAGCTGGGAACCTATGGACTGCTGCGATTTGGGTTGGGTATGTTTCCCCATGCTTGGAGTATTATTGCACCGACTCTGGCAATTTGGGGAGCAGTCAGCGCTATCTATGGGGCAGTAATTGCGATCGCTCAAAATGATATCAAGCGCATGGTAGCATACAGTTCCGTCGGTCATATGGGCTATATCTTGCTAGCTGGTGCCGCCAGTACTTCCTTAGCACTTGTGGGTGCAGTCGCCCAAATGTTTAGCCACGGTATCATCCTTGCAATCCTCTTCCACTTGGTGGGAGTCGTAGAAGCCAAAGTTGGCACTCGCGAATTAAATAAACTCAATGGCTTGATGAGTCCTATCCGTGGTTTACCTCTAATTAGTGCCTTACTGGTTTTAAGTGGGATGGCTAGTGCTGGTATTCCCGGTTTAACAGGATTTATCGCCGAATTTATCGTCTTTCAAGGTAGTTTCTCTGCCTTTCCCATTCCGACTATTTTGTGTGTAATAGCTAGTGGATTAACCGCAGTTTATTTCGTCATCCTTCTCAACCGCACTTGTTTTGGCAGACTCGATAACTTAGCCTACTATCCCAAAGTCCTATGGTCTGAGAAAATACCAGCTTTAATTTTGGCAGCTTTTATCATCTTTTTGGGAGTACAACCCACTTGGTTAGTGCGTTGGAGTGAATCCACAACTACAGCAATGGTGGCTGTAATTCCCTCCTTGGAAAAAACCGTAATCTCTGAAGTACCAAATAATTGAGAGTTGGAATTTAAACGCAGAGTTTGGGAATTTTATTCGCTATAAATTTACGCAATTTAGCAAACACCATCACTATGACAGGAATTAAAACACCTACTAAATTACCTCCTTCCAAGCATGAATTTGCTGAAGTAATTCATCGTCTAGAAGCAGGCGGTGCAATGTTACCCGATACCCCAGAAAATTTGATGCAAATCATCGGTTTGTACAAAGCTTATGCTGTACCGATGGATTTTTACTGGCGTGACCTACTTTATATTGCTGAACAAGAATTTTTAAATCCGTTTCCCTTATTTAAATACTTCTTACCCAAAGAGTATTTAGAACGGCATAACCATTACGCTGGCGATGATGCTGATTTACGAATTTGGCGCGGCGAAGCAACTGCACATCCAGAACTTTTGGCATTTATTGAGAAAGGTGAAACCTTCAAAATGCCGAAGTTGTTGCATCACTTGTTTCACGATCGCATTAACATGGAATTTGCTGAAGCTTGTATGCGAGCGATGTTGTGGCATAGAGGGATGGGTGGACAATTTGACCCTTACCTAGATTCTGAAGAATACAAAGCCAACGCCGATAGGGCAATTAAAGCTTACTTCCAAGGGAACCCCGTAATGCTGGGGCTTTACAAGCTATTTCCAGAGATGTTTTTGGAGCAGTGCCGCCAGATGTCATACTACGCAAATCTGGGCTTATTCTGGGAAGTCATGGCCCCAGTATTCTTTGAAATGTCCGATCGCTATGATGAAGGTACCATTAGCAGTGTCCCAGAGGCGATGAGTTTCTTAGTTAATGGTATATTTGCGATCGCAGGTCGTCCCATTTACCATCATGTTTATATTCGTGGCGAATGCTACGAAATTGTCCCCAAATCCAAGGGCTTCATGTGGCTATATGAAGCAGCATTACCTTACGTAGAAGCTGTTTTCTACCGTACCGCACCCTTCCGAGGCACAAAATCTTATAATGCTCAAGCGCGTCAAGTACCGGAAGAGCAGAAAGACTTTCACTATGGTATTCTTTACGCTGATGTATTTCCAGTGGGTACTGCTGGCATTCCCCCTACATTGCTAATGCAAGATATGTTGCATTTTTTGCCACCATATCTTGTTGATTATTACAGCCAACATTGCCGGGGTGAAGAAGATATGTTGATTCAGTTGGGAGTTAGTTTTCAACGGTCAATGTACTGTGTAACTTCTGCGGTAATCCAAGCCTTGCGAGCTGCACTTTTATATCCTTTAGATGACCAAAATCCCAAGCATTTAGAAGCCAATCGAGATTTTTTTGAGATGCAGCTAAATCGCTTTACTCGATCCGACTACAATATTCGTGATGCTGCTCGTTTGGGAAGTATTCAAAAGCAAGATTATAGATAAACCTCATCTATGTTGAGAACCGTAGTTTTTGCCCTCACCCTAAATCCCTCTCCCATTACTTGGGAGAGGGACTTCTTTCCGGCTCCCCTTCTCCCAAATTTGGGAGAAGGGGCTGGGGGATGAGGGTTTTTTCTTTTCATACGGAAAGAACTACAGTTTTCAAGGTGGACGCGGTTTAATATCAAGTCTGGGTAATCGGAACTGATTTGATGCTGAGTGCGATCGCCTTTCAGTAGTGGGGAGTGGGGAAGGATAAAGTCAGTAGATCACAAACTTGACGCGAAAGAGCGATCGCTGGTGATAATCAATGCCCTAGTCTCAAACCTTTTTCCATAAGCATTTGAGGTTCGATATTCTCAACTTTAGGTATCGCTTCTAATTGAGGAATCCCGGCGATCGCATCAGCAATATTACCTGATTGGGCACGCAACCAAGCGGCGTGCGGTGCATAGTCAAGACTTTGCGCTACTTCGTAACCCACTCGATTAATTACTTCGCGCTGGGACTCCACATCAACGCCTTCAGCAAAGCGGATGAAAACCAATCCAGTTGGTACTGCCAAAGAACCATTGGGTTGTAGTGTGTAAATTGGGCTTAGTGTCCCCTGTTCAGATTGATTGGGTTCGCCTGGAAAAACTGCGATCGCACCATCGTTAAGTTGTAAAACTGCTCCTGATGCCACGGTATTGGGTTGATTGTAATGTATTGCATAGTACCCAGGCTTACGAGTGTAGGATACAGCAGTGCGTAGGCGTAGCCCGCCGTAGGCATCGCTGCCAACGCGAATTTGTTCAGGATATTCAGAAAAGTAGTCTTTTTGAAATCTCACTTCAGCAATCAGGGGTAAAAAGTACACCTGTAGAAAATACTCAGCCGGAAAGTAAAACATCTTTCTCAAGTTCTAATGATGTTATAACGTTTTTCAGTGGTAAGTAGTTGGGCGAAATTAAATATAAATAGGACTTACGCAAAAACCCTCTCAAACTCTCATTTCTCCGTGACCTCTGCGTCCTCTGTGGTTCGTTTTCCGTTACCTGTGCGTAAGCCTAACTGTAGGGTACGTAACGCAGTGGAGTGTTCGCGTAGCATCTCTAAGATTTGTAATCACAAAGACTAAGATTGCAACTCTTAAACGACGCTACCGCGAACACTTCGTACCCTACAATGCCAATGCGTCAGCTTACAATGCCAATGCGTCAGCTTACAATGCCAATGCGTCAGCTTACAATGCCAATGCATCAGCTTACATTGTTAATGCGTCGGCTTACATTGCCAATGCGTCGGCTTACATTGCCAATGCGTCAGCTTACATTGTTAATGCATCGGCTTGCATTAAAAACGCTACCCGCGCACACTGCGTGTAACAAGCTTTAAAAGTTGGGCATAATAGGGTTTGCCAATGCCCAATGCCCAATAGACATTCAATATCCCAGGAGATTAAACTATGGTTCAGGTTCGTTATGGTGGACAGAACGGTCAACAGTATGAACTTGCTATCAGTAACGAACACGTTGTAGTGCGTACCGAAAGCCGCACTACTCTTGTCGGTGCAAGACCATTTGAAGTCGCACCTGTATCACCCACAGCTCGCAATATCCTCAATCAATTCGAGTTAGTAACGCGGTTTCGGCAAGCGGGTGTAGAAATTCTGCGATCGAAAGTTCCGACTCAGGGTGTCGGTTTGCGCGATCACGCCCGTGAAATTCTCAACAAAGAGTCTGAAGTTCAATTTGCCGGACGTGTCCTTGTCGATCCAGTATCCAAACAACCTATAGTCTACACCGAAAACCTCTTCGTTAAATTCGATAACGAAGAAGAGTCAAGGCTTTGCCAAGAAGTACTAGGACGTTACAACTTAACAATTAAACGCCAACTCGAATATGCACGAAATGCTTACTTTGTCAGCGCTCCTGCAAATACTGGTATAGCCATCTTTGACATCGCCGAGAGACTTCTGAATGAGGAATCAGTCGAACTGTGCCATCCTGAACTAGCACGTGAATCACGCCAACGTCAGGTTTTCCCGCAGCAGTGGCACTTAAAGCAAATAACAATTAATGGTAAAATAATCAACGCCCATGCCAACGTTGAGGCAGCTTGGAAGTTAAGCGATGGCACAGGGACGATTATTGCAATTATCGACGACGGTGTGGATCTCGACCATGAAGAGTTCCGTTCCTCTGGAAAGATTGTTGCCCCGCGTGATGTCACACGTAAAACTAACAATCCCAGACCGGGAAACGACAATAACCACGGCACAGCCTGTGCAGGTGTAGCTTGTGCAAACGGCAACTTTGGTGCATCTGGTGTGGCACCAGGTGCAAAGCTGATGCCAATTCGTTTAGCTTCGGCGCTGGGGTCACAAGACGAAGCAGATGCTTTTATTTGGGCGGCTCAAAATGGTGCTGATGTTATTTCTTGTAGCTGGGGGCCAGCAGATGGGACTTGGTTTGAGCCAAACGATCCTCTACACAACCAAAAAGTACCTCTACCTGACTCCACACGACTTGCTATGGATTTTGCAATCAATAAAGGACGCAACGGCAAGGGATGTGTAATTTTATTTGCGGCTGGCAATGGTAACGAAAGCGTGGATAATGACGGCTACGCCAGCTGCCAAAAGGTGATTGCTGTGGCAGCTTGTAACGACTTTGGCACCAGAAGCGCTTACAGCGACTTTGGTCAGGCGGTCTGGTGTGCCTTCCCTAGCAACAATGGTGACAGTTCTCAAACCCCTGGCATTTGGACAACCGATCGCTCTGGTGTAGTTGGCTATAATTCGGTTAATCGGAATCTGGGTGACGCCGCAGGCAACTACACGAACGAATTCGGCGGTACTTCTAGTTCCTGTCCAGGTGCAGCTGGTGTAGTAGCCCTGATTATTGCCAGAAATCCAAATCTGCGCTGGGACGAAGTGCGAGATATTATTAAACGCTCCAGCGATCGCATTGATCCATCTAAAGGTAAATATGATGCCAATGGTCGCAGCCCCTTCTACGGTTACGGTCGAATCAATGCTCTCAAAGCTGTGGAATTAGCCAAGCCGGCTCAAACATCGCCCATTAGCGTATTCAAGGCAGTGCAAGATATCCCAATTAACGACTTGCAAACATCAACATTGTCGGTGGCGATTGCTAATACCAGCCTAATGAAATCCATCAAAGTTAATGTAGACATCGAGCATACTTATATTGGGGATCTTGTAGTTACTCTCCTTCCCCCAGTCCAAATAGGCATACTTCCGATCATTCTGCACGATCGCCAAGGCGGAGCTACAGATAATATTAAAACAACCTATGACGAGGTAAACACCCTTAAACTTGCTGCCTTCAAAGGTAAAAGTCCCCAAGGAACCTGGACTCTTCAAGTTGCAGATAAAGCTGACGCAGATACAGGAAAAATTCGCAGCTTGACCATTGAAATTGGATTTTAAACCAATATCCTTCGGTTACAGCTATTTTCAGGTAAATAGACTACGCGGTAGGGGCACAGCAATGCTGTGCCCTGACGACAGATATAGTTCAAATACATGAAAATAGTTGTAAACGCATAGCGATCGCAAAACTTCAATCATCATACCCACAGTTGAGTAAAACGTTCAGCCGTCCATCCAACAATATCTGATACTTGGCCATCACCAATTTCTACAATCCGCTCAGTACCATCTCTACGCTCTATTACATCCACACAAAAGAACTGACTTCTAATCCGCTTGGCACACTCAGAAACAATCTCTGGAATTTCTTCATCTGGTAAAGCGGCAAAAGGTTTACCATATACGACAAAGTAACGCCTCTCGGTTTCAGACACAAAATCTTCAATCCGCCGCACACAAATACCTCCCTCAATACTGCCCCGAAACCTCTGCATTTGGGCAACCACTGTTTTAATTTCCGAAGGTTTATCAATCATCGAACCAACTGAGGTTTTGAGAGACTTAACATAATCTTTGATAAAAAATCCATTCCAGCCAAGTCGATTCAACTCACTTTCTAAATCATCATCGACGGAATAAAATTTAGTCTCTGGAGTAAAATCAGTAATCAGGGGATACCAGTTGATCAGATAATGTGTGGCTAGATACTCAGCCTTAGAAGTTAAGACACTTGCCCCTGTACTCTCTACAACACTAACTAATAACTCATAATCTCCGGGCGAGAGCATCCAACCCCGATAGACCACTTTTGAATCAGGAGTAGGGAGTGGGATAATCTTTGATGAACCAGATTTCAGCGACTCCAAAGAAATAACGGAAGTTGCAAACCCAGCATTTTGCATACAAGCAACTTGCTCCAAGTATGCTGAATCGGCTTTCTTTGGATTGAAGTAATCACTGGGAAAAAGAAATCTCACAATATTTGGATTGAATATACAGCTAATTACTAATCATATCGGACGGAACTCTGTAAATTTCTGAGATGGAGTGCTGTAAACAATCCTGCAAAACCACCTTTGAGAATCACAATCGGCAGAGCATTTTTTGTTTCATGTATTTGCGATCGCATAATTCAACCTACCTTGGAAAATACCCATCCAACCCCTAGCGCTATCAAGGTGAGTTTTGTATTCATTACCACCTCTGAACTCGGCAGTTGAGCCTTTTTACTCGGCAGTTGAGCCTTTTTACTCGGCAGTTGAGCTTTTTTACTCGGCAGTTGAGCTTTTTTACTCGGCAGTTGAGCCTTTTTACTCGGCAGTTGAGCCTTTTTACTCGGCAGTTGAGCCTTTTTACTCGGCAGTTGAGCCTTTTTACTCGGCAGTTGAGCTTTTTTACTCGGCAGTTGAGCCTTTTTACTCG
>NZ_JBALCO010000123.1:0-2553 GCF_036919595.1 Nostoc sp.
ATTCATTGGGAGACCTCAAGCTTTGGTTTCGTTACCTTTATCTTGTGGTTTCCCTTTCTTTTTTGCTACCCCTTCTCACTCACATAAGGCGTATTTTCTAATTTTATTGCTTTCCCAAATCGAGGAAAATGAATAGAACAATCAAATACTTTGTCATTTTCTGGGGGATGCTCCCAATTATCGGTCATCCAAACCACCTGCACAATACGATAAATATTAAATTCATCTTTAGCATTTGTGTCGCGATAAAGCTGATCGTTGAGCATTTTAACAATATGCGTTATTTTTCCATGTTGTCTTAAAATTATCAATTCCGTTTCTAATGGGTATCTGGCATTATTTTCGTCTCTACCTTTTAACTTTCTCCAATGTAAAGCCAAAATCTTTAAATCTGGATATATAGTATCTATGTTTTCATAAGCCCAAATTTCACCATCTATAGGTGTTACATTTTTAGTCCAAATTAATCCATTTAAATCCATAAATATTTCTCATTCTTGTTTTAATAGAGAACCTATAGTTTTCCCTGAAATATCGCTAAAGTAACAAAATTTGCTACGATAGTTACATCTTGGCTTTTACAATCTAAACCTGAAATTTAAATGGTAAGTAATGGTAACACTTCAATTACGACAATTAAGTGTTCCGCCGGGACATAGAGTAATACTCCACGATGTTAGCTGGCAAGAATTTGAGGCAATTTTAGAAGAACTTGGCGATCATCGAGCCACTCGATTGGCTTACAGCCAGGGAACTTTGGAGATGAGAATGCCATTACCAAAGCATGAGAAAGCCAAAGTCATCATTGGGGATTTGGTGAAAATTCTGTTGGAAGAGTTAGAGATTGACTGTGAAACATTTGGCTCAACCACTTTCAAACGTGAAGATATGGCTTTTGGTGTAGAGCCTGATGATTCTTTCTACATTCAAAATCATGCTCAAATGATTGGTAAAGAGCGAATAGACTTGAGGGTTGATCCGCCACCTGACTTAGCAATTGAAGTTGATGTTACTTCCAAAACTCAGCTGGATGCTTACGAAGCGTTAGGAGTTCCTGAACTGTGGCGATATGAAGATAGGAAGCTACAAATTAATATTCTTCAGAATGGCAAATACATTGAGTCTGAAATTAGTTCTACTTTTTCCAACTTGCCCATTGTTGAAGCAATTCCCCAGTTTGTGGAACAGAGCCGAACTTTAGGTAGAAGTCCAACGCTGAGAGCATTTCGTCAATGGGTAAGAAAACAAATTAACCCAACTTAACGTAACCCTTGCTCTTTTAACAACTCATATTCCAAGCTGTATCAACTTCTGCATCAAAAACTCATAAAATTATTTTTTCGCTATCACATTAGTCAGAGGACTGTTGTCAACTCACGTGCAATTCATCTCATCGCTTCCCTTCTCTACGAGACGCTCCGCGAACGGGTAAGCGAGAGGCTTCTTGCTATTTCAGCTAAATTAAAAGTTATGGATTTAGGATTAGCCTTTTCAAAGTGACTCGTAAAATCTCTCATTTTTTTCTCAGCACTCTCTCTGCCTGGAGCGGTTTAAAAGTAATTTATTTAACCGCTCCAGGCACAGACAGCACAGAGAGAAGAGGTAAAAGAGGAATTTTCAGAAATAATAATTGTCATAAATTAATACTTCATAATATGCTTGGGTATAAGTAGCTGTCAGGAAATTTTATTATATATGAATTACGATGCTTTCATTGTTCCACCAGGTTCAAAGATTTCTCTGAAAAAAAACTATGACCCAGCTTATAAGACTGATTTTAATCAAAAAGCTGATGCTGCAATCAAATTACAGGCAGATATTGAACGACTAGCAAATTACCAAAATATTCTCTACGCTCAAAACACTTATGCCTTATTGATTATTTTTCAAGCAATGGATGCTGCTGGTAAAGATAGCACAATTAAACATGTGACATCTGGTGTTAACCCGCAAGGATTTCAAGTGTTTAGTTTCAAGAGTCCCAGTGCGGAAGAATTAGACCATGACTACCTGTGGCGAACAACTAAGGCTTTGCCAGAAAGAGGTCGAATTGGAATATTTAATCGCTCATATTATGAAGAGGTGCTAGTAGCTCGTGTCCATCCAGAAATATTGAAAAAGCAACAACTTCCTTACTTCCCTGAGGGAAATAAGATATGGAAACAACGCTTTGAAGAAATTAATGGGTTGGAAAAATATTTGGTAGACAATGGTGTGATCATCCTGAAGTTCTTTCTCAATGTTTCGAAATCAGAGCAGAAAAAACGCTTTTTACAACGGATTGATACTCCTGAAAAAAATTGGAAGTTTTCAGATAGCGATGTCCAAGAACGAGTTTTTTGGGACGATTATATGAATGCTTACGAAGAAGTTTTCAATCACACTAGTACGAAATCGGCTCCGTGGTATATTATTCCTGCCGATCGCAAATGGTTTACCCGGCTGGTAGTCGCTAATATTATAGCAACCGCCAAGATGGTTAGGACACACAATATAATCTATGATAAAAGTACGATTGGATACTGACTAGATATTCAGTACAAGAACAGATTA
>NZ_JBALCO010000124.1:0-1883 GCF_036919595.1 Nostoc sp.
GCATGGTCTTAATCTCCTCGAAGTTATTACTGATGCTTTAGAAGGTAATGTCTCTGTTTTCCTTTCCTCTATTACTACTAGCTAGGCAGTTACATAATATGTTTGTATTATTACCTAAATTGCGTAAGTATCACTCTGAAAGCTGAGTATAAAACTACAAACGATGTCTTAGATATACACTGCAATATTGACTAAAGAACCTGGATTAAACAAAATGCAAAACTTTTGTTTAATTAGGTAGACTCTTCAAGTGCGTAACGCACCCAACACATCCTAAGAAAGTTTTAAGTTATTAAATCTACGTCCTAAGTGTGTGCTCATGCAAACCTAAATTAGTATAGGTGCATGGTGCAGCGGCTGAAGTGGTACTCAGTTCCCAATCTTAGTCATCAGGATAAAGAATATAAGTTAATGTCAATTAAAACTGTGTTCAAGTTGACCACAATCAGGACTTAACAGCATAAATTGTAGATAGCATCAACTACTAGTCTTTTCCACACAAGCTATGAGCCAAACTTTATTCCATCTTGCTTTCCCTGTGACTGACGTTGCCCAAACAAAAGCATATTACGTGGATGGCTTGGGCTGTATTCCTGGTCGTGAAAACCAGCACGCCCTGATTCTCAATCTCTACAGTCATCAACTAGTGGCTCACGTCACCAAAGAAACCTTGGCACCGCAACGCACTATCTATCCTAGACACTTTGGGCTAATTTTTACTCAAGAACGTGACTGGCAGGATTTACTAGAAAGGGCACAACAGCAACAGCTACTTTTTCGCGAATCAACCAAAAACCGCTTTGTTGGTTCTCCTCTTGAGCATCGTACTTTCTTTTTAGAAGATCCTTTTTATAACCTAATGGAGTTCAAATATTATCGTCATCCAGAGGCAATTTTTGGGAGTTACGAACATACACAAATTGGTGATAGGACTTAAGCAATTCAAATTAAAAACAAAAGAATGCAAGTGTAACAAATATCCTGGTACTAACTGGATGCTTTCTTAAGGAAGAGTAGTTTAATCCGCTTTCAATCGGCTTGGGTTAAGCTGTACAATCTTTAAATATCCCCCTTAATCCTCCTTAAAAAGGGGGAAATAGAGCCATTATGAGCAAGCTTTTTTAACGGGGGTTGAGGCGATGGAGCCTTATCCGAACTATATTGAATCCGTTCTGCTAAAGCTGCTGTGACTACTGTTAAACTCTTGGAGTCTGTCAGCATCCAAGGGTGGAAAGAAACTGGCACAACTACCTCTTCTCCTACGGGCATTTGTGAACTATTCGCTGGGACAATCATCAAATCATAAGGTGTCCAGATAGATGTAAAGTTTAGCTGTCTTAACATATCAGCATCAGAATTCAAATCCTTGAGAAAAAGGCTGTTGGGGCGCATTTGTATACAACCAGGACGCTGGGAAGCATAAGCAACCACAGTTCCATGATGGGGCGAAGAAATTGTGATAAACCTCTGTACGCGGTTAATTCCTCCCAATCGTTGAACATAGTAACGGCTGACAATTCCTCCCATGCTAAAGCCTACTAAATCTAAGTGTTGTTCTGATGCAAAGCTAGCCGTGACATAATCAGCTACTTGCTTTGCCAACTCATCAAGAGCCACATCACCATTATTAGGAACCAGATTCAAGCTATATACAGACCAACCCCGTTGTATTAGGTACGCCCTCATTTTATAAAAAACTGCCTCTGTATCGTCAATCCCGTGTACTAATAACACGGGATTGCGCTGCTGATTTTCAGTGTTCATCTACAAAATCCGGCTGAATTAAATCTGTACGCCTTATGTGAGTGAGAAGGGGTAGCAAAAAAGAAAGGGAAACCACAAGATAAAGGTAACGAAACCAAAGCTTGAGGTCTCCCAATGAA
>NZ_JBALCO010000125.1:0-39473 GCF_036919595.1 Nostoc sp.
TGTCCCTTGTGATTTCCAAAGACTCCTGCAACAACTCAATCGCCCGTTGGTACTGTCCCAGGGAGTTGTAAGCATTGCCCAAACCGATTAAGGAAATACCTTCGCCATTGCGATCGCCTATGTCCCTTGTGATTTCCAAAGACTCCTGCAACAACTCAATCGCCCGTTGGTACTGTCCCAGGGAGTTGTAAGCATTGCCCAAACCGATTAAGGAATTACCTTCGCCATTGCGATCGCCTATCTCCCTAGATATTTCCAAAGACTGCTGGTGGAACTCAATCCCCCGTTGGTACTGTCCCAGAGAGTAGTAAGCGTTGCCCAAATTGCCTAAGGAAATACCTTCGCCATTGCGATCGCCTATCTCCCTAGATATTTCCAAAGACTGCTGGTGGAAGTCAATCGCCCGTTGGTACTGTCCCAGGGAGTAGTAAACGTTGCCCAAACCGATTAAGGAATTACCTTTGCCATTGCGATCGCCTATCTCCTTAGATATTTCCAAAGACTGCTGGTGGAACTCAATCGCCCGTTGGTACTGTCCCAGGGAACCGTAAGCAATGCCCAAATTGCCCAAGGAATTACTTTCGCCATTGCAATCGCCTATCTCCCTAAATATTTCCAAAGACTGCTGCAAGAACTCAATCGCCCGTTGGTACTGTCCCAGGGAGTTGTAAGCATTGCCCAAATTCATTAAGGAATTACCTTCGCCATTGCGATCGCCTATCTCCCTAGATATTTCCAAAGATTGCTGCAAGAACTCAATCGCCCGTTGGTACTGTCCCAGAGAGTTGTAAGCATTGCCCAAATTCATTAAGGATAAGCCTTCGCCATTGCGATCGCCTATGTCCCTTGTGATTTCCAAAGACTCCTGCAACAACTCAATCGCCCGTTGGTACTGTCCCAGAGAGTTGTAAGCATTGCCCAAACCGATTAAGGAATTACCTTCGCCATTGCGATCGCCTATCTCCCTTCTGATATCCAAAGACTGCTGGTAGTACTTAATCGCCCGTTGGTACTGTCCCAGGAAGTAGTAAGCATTGCCTAATAAAATGAGAGCAGCCTGATAATTCCAGTTTTCTTTAGCGCCAATTTCTTCCCATTTACTTACCCATTGCCCATATAATTCTACTTGGTCTGCATAATAACCCCGCAAGGTTAAAAAATCATTGCAAATCCCAATACTATCAAAGGCAGAGTTATAATCTTGTAACTGATAAAAGTGATCAAAGATTTCCAAGTATTCTTTAACATCATCTTTTGTTTTCCAAGGCGGTTGTTTAGCAATTGAGCGATAATAATCTATGGCTTTTTGATGCGCCTCACTCTGATCGCCAGCCTGATACCGCACATCCTCCAAAATCACGGGCTGAAAATCAAATCGCCGCTTACCATTGAGTTTGTCCACCAACAAAGAACGCTTAACCAGATTCCTCAATTCTCTCTCAATCTCTGATGCTGAACTTCCCGGCAACATAGCCACTGCTGCTGCACTGTCAACCGCACCACGATAAACACTAATATTCAGCAATAACGCCTTTTGTAACTCATTCAACCGATTAAAACTGGCATCCAACACCAACACCATCCCCACATTTTCCCGGTGATGGATACCTACCACTTGGGAATCTGTCAAGAATTGCCGCAAATTCCCTAAGCCTAAATCTGCTAACCTACTTAAGTCCGGGTCTTGTGAATATTCTGCCTTTAATAAGTCTGCTAACAATCTCAACAGTAGAGGATGCCCATCTACTAATTCCACAAACTGCGTTAAATCTCCCCGAATGCCTAATACAGTTAACAGTGCTACCCCTTCATCTACTTGCAAACCTTTCAGGGGTAGCCACTCAAAGCCTTTTAATTCTGGTCTTTCCCTGGTGGTGACTATTACCTTACTATTACCGCCATGTTCTATCCATGCTTGGAAAAAGTCGCCGTAAAATAGACTTCTCCACTGTCTATCAGGTTGTAATAAACTCTCCAGGTTGTCAATAATCAGTAAAAATTGCCCAGAACGTAAACATCTAACTAGCGCCTCTACTAACTGCGCTTCTTGTTCTGGAACCCGAAAGCCAAATTCACTGAGGACTTGGCGGGCTAAATCGCTAAAACCTGCCCCATTACTGACATCAGCCCAAAATTGCTTGGGGAAACCCTCAATTTCTTCGTAAATTTTAGCAGCTAGGATCGATTTACCTGTGCCACCGATGCCTTCTATACCAATTAAAAAAGTATTTTCATCAGTTAACCATTGCTGTATTTGGGCGATTTCTGCTGTTCTTCCTTGCCAGTAAGCCAAACTTTTACCGGGATTCCCTGCTTTGAGAACCCCCGGCGATTCTGGTGGAGAGATTTGTTGCAATCGCTCTAGTATTGGTTCTATTCGCTCAACAATAATCTTGACTTCGGCGGCATTTATCTGTCCTACCTGAGTCACCTTGCTGTCACCGGAAGCAGTGACATTCATTTCGATGTTGTTTGAGTTACTAGGGTTGGGTTTTTCTACCATTGCTGATAGCAGGTAAAAATTTTGCTTGATATTGTGGCTGTGAACTCGGCAGTTGGTGTTCAGAACTCGGCCGTTCGTGTTCGGAACTCGGAAGTTCGTGTTCGGAACTCGGAAGTTCGTGTTCGGAACTCGGCAGTTGGTGTTCAGAACTCGGTCGTTCATGTTCGGAACTCGGTCGTTCGTGTTCGGAACTCGGCCGTTTGTGTTCGCAACTCGGAAGTTCGTGTTTGCAACTCGGCCTTTCATGTTCAGAACTCGGAAGTTCGTACTCAGAACTCGAAACATCAAAATTTGTAGGGTGGGCAGTACTTTATCCACCCTACTCAATTAAAAACTTACTTGGTTTGCGTCAATCTTCCCAACTTGGTTCACCCTACTTTGGTCGTAAGCATTAGCACTGACCTGAATATTGTCTCCGGGTTTGTCAGTCGATGTTTGCAAAATCTTAGCTATTTCCTCTGCAAGTGCTGTATCCGCTTCTAAAATCTTCTTGAGTTGCACTCGCAAACTTGCTTGTAAATCTTCATCTTCTGGCTTTTGCGCCACATCCGTTGCTGCTTCTTTCGCTGCTTCCTTAGCCTCTACTTTGGGATGTAACTTAGCCCAAATAGCTTTGGCTTTATTCCAAACATCCTCACCTACTTTTTTAGATGCCCCTTCTACAGCTTTATTACCTACATTCAACAGATATGGCAGACAGGGAGCGAGAAATTTAACGAGTAGAGCTATATCCATTGGTTTATGATGTCTATCTCAGAAATGTACATACATTTTTACTAAGTATATTAACGCTTTTTCCCCTATCACCTTGATTCTTTTACCTTGAGGCAAAATTTAGCCCAATCATCTCAATACTGCGTAAATTTTGAAGATTTGTAGCGACTGTTTTAAAAGTCAAGTGTAGGCGTAGCCCGTTGTAGACATCACTTTGTTTGTGGAGATTTATGAAAGCGTAAGCACCTGTGTACTTGATCGCGGTGCGACAATGTTTGAAGTACTCCCAATACGGTTCGGTTAGTGATATTTTGCCCTGGATATCCCCCCAACCCCCCTTAAAAAGGCTTGCTCATAATCCTCATCCTCTTTTACCCCCTTTTTAAGGGGGTCGCCGCAGGCGGGGGGATCTTAACCGAACCGTATTGGAAGTACCTCAAAACGACTTTGAAGTACCTCAACACGACTTTGAAGTATCTCAAAACGACTTTGAAGTATCTCAAAACGACTTTGAAGTACCTCAACACGACTTTGAAGTACCTCAACACGACTTTGAAGTACCTCAAAACGACTTTGAAGTACCTCAAAACGACTTTGAAGTATCTGTTGCTTATAGAACCCATTTGAGATCTATACAGGAGGGCAATCGAATTTGGCTGAACTACGAGCTAAGTTACAAATTTTATAGATTGATCGTCAGGATTTTTTTCTTGCTTTTTTTGTCGCTCAACACGACTGTATTGTAGGGTAATGTATCCGTTCCCAGCGGAATTGGCAGCTTAAAACTGGGGCTTTTATGATCGAGTTCGCCTAAATCAATGCTTTTCGTTATATCGCCATCTGTTGCCAGATAAGCGGTAAGTTCGCCTTTATAATCTTCAATTAAAAAGTCTCTAAAGAAAACGACTGCCCCACCCTCAGGATCTATACCAAGGATGACCGTACCGCTGAAAGTTGCGCCTTTTCGTTCTTCATCAACCGTTGCCACTGTGATTTCCGAGGGGTCTTGACCGGACTTATCTGCCATAAACTTTTTCCTAGGCGAATTCTCAACAATTGAAAATGATTTTACAAGAGCGCTATGGGCGATCGCAAAACTCTCAGGACGTATTTTTGCATCGGTCTTGCAAATGTATAGCCAAGTTACTTCTGGTTATACGCCTAATTGGAAGATTGAGTAGGGATGATTCGGGGCTGAAAGCGATCACGAAGCGTTGCTGCAAAGCAGATCGCATCGCAGAAACCTGATAGAGGGGAGACGTTGAGAAGTTTCCGGATAACTTGATCCGACCTTGCCTCGGCAGTAGAGTGCCCTTATCTGTGAACTGACAGGTTTATGGAGTCCAAGGATATATAGCAGTCCTAAATCATTCGTGAGAATTTGAGATCGTTTTAACCCCCCTGTAGTCTCCCCGATGAAGAAGGGGGGACGGCTCAGACACAGACATTGAGATCAAAAGTGCGATGCCTGCTCTGGGCTACGCCATCGCCTGATATCATCTGTTGGGTTGAGGCAATGCGTTACCCAACATTTTGTATGGTTTGTTGGGTTACCCTGCGGGATCTTGCTACGTTCCTCAAACGCCACTTGCTTCAAGTCGGCAGAGCCGCCCAACGCACTGGCTCCCCAACCTACACCAAAGTGATTCTTTAGGCAAAACCTACGCAGTATTGCCACTCTTCTATGAATGTTTTTCTCTCAGATAAGAGGCAGAAATAACAAGAAACCTCCACATAAGTTTTATTTTTCTCCAAAGACAGCAAAACTTTTTCATGCAACAAGAAAAATTTGCTCATCCTATTGTTAAATTTTGTAAAATTGATGTCTTCAAGACTAGAAACCTGATATCTAGATAGCTAAACTAACAAACAGTGCATCTGTACTGTTATTTATTAAAAGTAGATGTGGCGCTATAGCGTGAATGATCCCAGTACAACTTATCCTCAAAAACTTTCTTAGTTACCGTGATGCAACTTTAGATTTTGGCGGTTTGCATACGGCTTGTATTTCGGGTTCCAATGGTGCGGGTAAATCTTCACTTTTGGAAGCAATCACTTGGGCAATTTGGGGTGAAAGCCGTGCCAATGTTGAAGATGATGTCATCTATTCTGGCGCAAAAGAAGTTCGGGTTGATTTTACTTTCCAAAGCAACCAGCAAAAATATCGGGTGATTCGTACCCGAATTCGGGGAGGTACTAGCGTTCTGGAATTTCAAATTGAAATACCAACTGGGTTTCGCTCACTCACTGGCAAAGGTGTAAGAGCAACCCAAGATTTGATTTTAGAACACATCAAGCTTGATTATGATACATTTATTAATTCTGCATACTTACGTCAAGGGCGTGCAGATGAGTTCATGCTCAAGCGCCCGACAGAACGCAAAGAAATTTTAGCAGAGTTGTTGAAACTCAATCAGTACGATGATTTGGAAGAACGGGCAAAGGAATCTTCTCGTCAGTTCAAAGCACAGGCAGTAGAGCTAGAGCGTTCTTTGGAGTCGATAAAAATTCAGCTGCAACAGCGCCAGACAACCGAAGCGCAAAGAGTGGAGTTAGAAGCCGAACTAAACCAACTGCAACAGGTGCAAGCTTTTGATAATATTCAATTACAAAGTTTGCAAGTTGTCCAGCACCAGCGCCAAAATTGGGAACAACAACTCAGTTTTGTGAAGCAGCAATACCAAAATCTTACCCAAGATTGCGATCGCCTCCAACAAGAACAATCAGCTATTGGCTCTCAGCTATCAGATTTAGAAAAAATATTACATCAAGAAGCTGAGATTAAAGCTGGATACGCCCAATATCAAAGTCTCCAATCTCAAGAAGAAGCCTTTGCTACCAAATTTGAAGAATATACCCGCGCTGGGCAGACTCGCCAACAAAAGCAACAACAGCTTACCAAACAAATTCACGAAATCGAACGGCAACTGCAACAGGCCCAAGCCCAAATTGAAGCTTTGCAGCAACAAGAGCGAGAAATTCAGCAAACTCTGACTAAATCAGGTGAAGTAGAAGCTGCTTTGTCACAACTAACCGCAGCCCGTCACCATATTGCTCGCTTAGATCAACTGCAAATGCAAGTTACTCCCTTGTTACAACAACGAGCAACTTTACAAAGCCAACTTGATCGCACCCATGCTGGTTTAGTAGCGCGACTCGAACAACTGCAAAGTACTGAGAACCAATTGCAACGCCAGCACCGCCGCCAACCGCAACTGCAACAAGCGGTGATGGATGTGGCAATCCAAATTGAGGAATTGGAGAAAAAGCGGGTTTATCTGCAACGAGTGCAGGAAAAAGGGCAAGAAAGGCGGCATTTTATCGAACGTCTGCAAGCTCATCAACGCGACTATGAAAAAATGCTGGGAGAATTAGAGCAGAAATTGCAAATGCTCCAAAATCCTGAAGCACTTTGTCCATTATGTGAGCGTCCTTTAGACGAACATCACTGGAGTCGGGTGGTGGAAAAAACCCAGGCTGAGATAGAGGATACTCAAGGGCAGTTTTGGGTAGTTCGGGAACAAATGGCTGTGTCTGACAGAGAAATTCAGGTACTGAGGCAGGAATATCGAGAAATTTCCCAACAATTGGCGGGTTACGATGGGTTACGCGAACAACGGGGGCAGTTGGCAGCACAGTTGGAAGCTACAACTGATGTCCAACAACAGTTACAACAAATTGCTGCTGAAAAACAACATTTAGAGCGATCGCTCCAAGCTGGTGATTATGCTCCCGATAAACAAGCCGAACTCCGGCAGCTAGATCAATATCTGCAACAAGTTAATTATAATGAACAAGACCACGCCCTTGCCCGGAGCGAAGTTGAGCGGTGGCGATGGGCAGAAATTAAACTCCAGCAGATTAAAGATGCGACTAAGCGACAAGCGCAACTATTAGCCAGAAAACCAGAATTAGAATCTCAAATTGCTCAATTACAAGCCAGAATCCAGCAGGATCAGACTGATTCTGAATGTGCTAAACAAATCGCGGCTCTTGAACGTCACATTACCGAAATTGGCTACAGTTCCGAGCAGCACAACAATCTGCGTCTAGCTGTCCGCCAAGCTCAATCTTGGCATTTGCGCTATCAACAACTGCTATCAGCCCAGCAGCAGTATCCCCAACTCCAGACGAGATTGCAAGAGTTAGAGGAATCCAGAAACGCCAGAGTAACGGAGTGGCAAAAACTCGGCGGACAAATCGAAAGCATTATCCAGCAACTACAAGCAACAGCTAATCCATCTATCCAAATTCAAGCTTTAGAGCAGCAGTTAGCAATACGTAGACGGCAACTCGATGAGCAAATAGCCAAGTTGGGGCGTTTAGAACAGTTGGCGCACCAATTGGAAACACTGCAAATTCAGTATGAACAACAACAGCAGCAACTACAATCTTGCAAGCAGGAATATCGTGTTTATCAGGAACTAGCGCAAGCTTTTGGTAAAAATGGCATCCAAACACTGATGATTGAGAATGTGTTACCGCAACTGGAAGCCGAAACAAATCAATTACTTTCGCGGCTAAGTGGAAATCAGTTTCATGTACAATTTATTACTCAAAAAGCTGGACGCAGTGCTAAATCAACCAAGAAAAATGCCAAGTTGATAGACACTTTGGATATTTTAATCGCCGATTCTAGAGGAACGCGAGCTTATGAAACTTACTCTGGTGGAGAAGCCTTTAGAATTAACTTTGCCATCCGTTTGGCTTTGGCGAAATTATTAGCGCAACGGGCGGGGGCGGCGTTACAATTGTTGATTGTGGATGAAGGTTTTGGTACACAGGATGCTGAAGGATGCGATCGCTTGATTGCAGCGATTAATGCGATCGCCTCTGATTTTGCCTGTATCCTCACTGTCACCCATATGCCCCACCTCAAAGAAGCTTTCCAAGCTAGGATTGAAGTTAATAAAACTCAGCAAGGTTCGCAGTTGAGTTTGTCAATTTAATTGTATTTTACCCGTGCATCCAGACCATAGGAGCGGAGCTTTTTTGATAACGTTTCTGCTTGTGCGCGATCGCTAAATGCCCCAGCATTCACATAATCCCCTAAATTGGATTGCTCCGCGACAGCACTGGGTATATAGTGTCGCACTTTACTCAAAGTATCATCATTGGAAATTGGCACTATTACTCTGTAAGGATTATTAGCAACTAATGTGTTGCCATTAGTCTCAGGTACTACATAGCCATTAGTAGGAGGTAATGCATAGCCATTAGTCTCAGTTAATACATAACCATTAGTCTCAGCAGAATTGCCCACAGTTGAGCTATTCAACCCTAATGCTTGCCAAGTTTGCCAATCTACATTTCCAGTAGAATTAAGTCGAGAAGATTGCTGGAATGCAATCACAGATTGTCTGGTGTAATCGTTGAAAATGCCATCAGAATTGGTATTAGAGAAACCCATCTGCAACAAACGCTCTTGAACTAATCTGACATTATCTCCTTGATCGCCTACAGTCAGATAATTTCTGCCTGGTTGTTGAGTAGTATATCCACCTGTGGAGGTTCTACGCACTGACTCCAAGACTTGGGCATTGGCAATACCATTAACAGGTAGGCGATAATTTCGCTGGTATTGAATGACAGCTTTTCTAGTAATTGGGCCAATATTTCCAGTGGGATTAGTCTTAAAATAACCTAGCTGCCGCAAACGCACTTGTAGTTCTCTCACTTGTTGAGTAGAGAAACTTGATCTGGTTGGAGTCGGAGAGTAACCCAGCAGTGTGTTCCAAGTTTGTCGATTTACAATCCCGTTAGCAGCTATGCGATAATTTCGCTGGAATCTAATTACAGCATCTCTGGTCATTGGGCCAAAATTCCCATTGGGATTAGCATTCAAATAGCCTAACTGTCGTAGACGCTGTTGCAACCTTGTCACGGCTGCACCACTTTTGCCTTGAGAGAGAACAGGATATTGATCACTTGGCGAGCGCAATGTGCCACTGGTATTCCTACTATAAGTTCTACTCTGACATGCTCGTTGCAAGGCTCGTTGAGTATTAGTACCCACAACCCCATTAGCAGGTATTCTATTGGCTTGCTGAAATTTGATCACAGCATTCTGAGTCAAACTAGCAAACTTGCCACTCACCGGGCCGTTAAAGTAGCCTAACTTTTTTAAACACCTCTGGCTATTGCTAACTTCAGCCCCATTACTTCCTATTTTCTGAAGTGCTAAAGCTTGCCCAGCTATACTCACAAGCCCCGTAACCAGTGCCACAGACAAAAGACGTATCACCGCACCGCTATATAAATTTTTCCAATTCAAAAATTTGAAATTAGCTACGGTAGAAACAACCTTGATGCTTTCGGATGCCTCAGTATATGAGGCAAGCTTGGTTAAATAGCTATCTACCCCTGTTTTCACTTGCTTTTTTCAAGTTATAGATACAGAGGATTCTACCACTTTATCTCTACTGTATTTTTTTAGTATTATTATTTACATAAAAATTCCCCAACTTATATGATACACAAGTTTATGTAGGGGGAATAATAAACAATGTAAAGCTTTGGAGGCTTGTTTTCTATTTGCCTGACAAAATTTTTGCTATACCCATTTGGGTTTAGAGAATGAGCAACGCAGACAAATAGTGGGTCTAGTCTTCCATTGAATTGCGGATAATATTCAACCTAATGCTCCACGGGATCTACGATATTCGTTTAACTTTATTCTCCGTTGCCATTGCCATACTTACGGCTTACACCACACTTGATCTAGCTATAAGAGTCACAGACGCTAAATCGCAGTCAAGGTGGCGGTGGCTGCTAGGGGGAGCGATCGCTATGGGAATCGGCATTTGGGCAATGCATTTTATTGCTATGCTGGCGTTCAGTCTGCCGATTCCGATTGACTATGACTGGTTAACAGTTTTGATTTCGGTGCTACCTGCAATTTTCGCCTCTGGATTAGCCCTGTACTTAGTTAGCCAGCCAGAATTTGGTATTTTGCGGTTGTTGAGTGGTAGCATCCTGATGGGCACAGGGATTAGTGCAATGCACTACACGGGTATGGCTGCTATTCGTTTACCAGCCAAAATGTCCTATGACTTGAGTGTGGTTGCACTTTCGATTGCGATCGCCATTCTCGTCTCACTGGTTGCTCTCTGGCTGGGGTTTAACCTCAGAGCTAATAGTACAGTAACAGGACGCATTTTGAGGATTGGCAGTGCAATTATTATGGGTGCTGCCATTCCCTCAATGCATTACACAGGGATGATGGCTACCCATTTTTCAGTCGTCGAATTGGTCGATTTTTCAGCAGTTGATAGCGCTGCAACCAATTGGATGGCTGCGATTATTGGCTTATTCACATTACTCCTTCTAGGATGGACGCTGATCACATCTTTTTTCAACGAACAATTAAGTGTTCAACTAGTCAAAACAGCTGATTTTAAAGAAAACGAAGAACGTCTCAAACAAGCCTTACAAAACCAAGAAGCGTTAGCTGCTCTAGCTAAGTCTCGGTCTGAAGAATTAGAGACAGCCATGTTGGCACTTCAGAAAGCTCAATTGCAATTTCTTCAAGCAGAAAAAATGTCGTCTTTAGGACAAATAGTAGCGGGAGTTGCTCATGAAATTAACAATCCTGCTAACTTCATTTATGGAAACCTTTTTCATACGGGAATTTATCTGCGGGAACTCTTAGAATTAATCAACACTTATCAGCAACATTATCCGGAACCAGAGCTTGCGGTTCAAGCGAAATTAGAGTCTATTGATTTACCATTCTTGCTAGAAGATTTACCTAAACTACTCAACTCAATGCAAGCCGGAGCAGAACGTATTAAGCATATTGTGGAATCCCTGCGTAACTTCTCTCGTCTAGACGAGGCACAATTGAAAGCTGTGGACATCCATGAAGGACTTAATTCGACACTGCTTATTCTTCAGAATCGTATTAGTTATCCGCCTAACAATCGTCCAGAAATTATTGTCATTAAAGAATATGGTAATTTACCCTTAGTAAATTGCTATCCTGGACAGTTAAACCAAGTATTTTTCAACATTCTTGCAAATGCTATTGATGTGTTAGAAGAGAAGGTGAGTAACTTAAAATCAAAGTCCAGTTTTAAACCTTTAATTCGGATTAAAACAACCATTAATCAAGTCGGTTGGATCAACATTCAAATTTTCGACAATGGAACTGGCATTAGTGAAGACGTACAAAATAAAATCTATGATCCCTTTTTCACAACTAAACCAGTTGGACAAGGAACTGGATTAGGATTATCAATTAGCTATCAGATTGTCGTTCAAACACATGGTGGTAGGCTCAACTGTCTTTCTACCAAGGGGCAAGGAACTACTTTTCAAATTGAGCTTCCAATTGATACATTGATAGATACTTCCTGTTTTTTGGGAAAGCAATCTCAACTAATTCCAGATGAAGATATTGAGTAGATGCATCTTATTTTTAGTCTTGTTTTCCTGTTTGTGATAAATGTTGTATTTATTCCATTTGCTCTAATTTTTTAGGCTATTATTGATCAACTTTTTCAGTATTACCTGCTTTTACCCAACCTTCTTGTTCGCTACCTTCCAAACGGATTTTTTGCCAGGATTTGTCCTCGCTTTCTGACAAAATAATAATTTTTTGATTAAAACCAACCCCACCAATTTTTTCGGCTTCTTGATTTGGTTGCGATCGCAAACTCAAGCCTTCAGCCCAACTAACACGCCCTCGGTAAGCTCCCGATGGCAATGGTTTTGGTGACGGGGTAGCCTTTGATGATTCTGTGGGAGTGGAGGTTGGAGACGATTGAGCCTGATTTCCAGATTTAAGGCTGGGTTTACCTCCTCCAGGCTCAGTTGCTTTTGGAGCTTGGGCTTTCACCGAGGGGCTATCATTAGAAAAAACGGGTTTGGCAGGAGGTATGCCGGTGCGATTCACGAAATAGAATGCAATTGCAACACCGCCACCTACTAGCACAGCGATCGCTAAGAAAAACCCAAGTAGAAATTTTGTTACGCTAGACAACATAGTTAAAACCCTGATTATTAAGAGTCAAGTGGCGTTCAAGGGAAGCCAGCCATGTGCGTATTTCCCCCGTTGAGGAGCCACCTCTGTGGGGAGGAAGTTTGCTCCATTGAGGGGAGTGGCGTTGAACTGGCTTTCAAGGGTTACGAGTAGAGAAGCAATGTAACCTATCCATACAAGAATCAATAGTCCATAATAATTGATCATTAACTATTGACTATGATCTTTTGACTAAATTGTAGCTACTGCTGAATGCGTTCACGTAGTGCGCCGGAGGCGTTCGCTCAAAGGACTGTGTTTAGATGCTAAACGCGCTCTCCCAGCAGCAGCCCATTCTTGGAGTTGCTGAATTTGCTCTACGGCAGTTCGCGCCAAGGGTATGATCTGACTGGCTGCTTCTAAAATGTCGTCAGTAGCAAAGTCGCGATTTTGGCTAAATCCAATATGCATCGCTTCAATTAAAGTTTGCTCAATCTCTGCCCCAGAAAAATCGGGCGTTTCATATGCTAGCCTGTCGATGTCATAACTTTTTAAGTTATGGGGGCGCAATCGGGATAAATGAACATCATAAATTGCTTTTCTCTCTTCTTGAGTGGGCAATCCCACAAAGAAAATTTCATCAAATCGCCCCTTACGGAGCATTTCCGGCGGTAGGGCTTGGATGTCGTTGGCGGTGGCGACAACAAAAACGGGTGAGGTTTTTTCGGCTAGCCAGGTGATAAAAGTCCCAAACACACGGCTGGCTGTTCCTGCATCACCTTTGCTACCAAGTCCGGCAAAGGCTTTATCTATTTCATCAATCCACAAAATACAGGGAGCTAAGGCTTCAGCTACTTGGATCATTTGCCGAGTCCGAGATTCTGATTCACCTACCAAACCACCAAATAACCTTCCCACATCCAGACGTAGCAAGGGTAAATGCCAGTGATGAGCGATCGCTTTTGCCGTTAACGATTTACCAGTTCCCTGAATACCCACCAACATTAAACCACGGGGGTGCGGTAATCCGTACTGTCGTGCTCGATCAGTAAATGAACCTCCCCGGCGGATCAGCCAGTCTTTCAAGTTATCCAGTCCGCCAATATCAGAAATTTGCTCAGTGGCGGGGTAGAAGTCCAGGATTTGGGTTTGACGGATAGTTTGGCGCTTTTCTTCCAAAACTAGATCTACGTCTTCTGGTTGCAATTCACCGTGGGTAGCGATCGCTTTTGCCAAGACCCGGCGAATCCGTTCCATTGAAAGTCCTTGACAAGAGCGCACCAAGTCATCTAGAACTTTGCCAGAAAGGGAGTTCCTAGTACTTTGCAGCAAGCGATCTACCTCAGTTTTAATTTCTGGGGCGGCGGGTAAGGGAAACTCGACGACTGTCAGCACTTCGGTTAAATCGTCAGGAATGGCGATGCGCGGCGACAGTAGGACAATATTTTTTGGTTGCGACTTCAGGAGTCTGGACAGGTTGCGGAGTTTGCGGGCGATCGCTACATCATCTAAAAAGCGATGATAGTCTCGTAAAATCAAAACTGCTGGCGCAGAAGCTGGTAATTTTTCGATAAATTCCAAAGCTTGCAACGGGTTACGCCGCCCAAACCCAACATCATTGGGGTTTCCCTGGTAACCATCGACAAAATCCCAAGTATACACTGGGCGATTACCCTGGTTGGTTGCTTCTTCCCGGATCGCTGCTTCTACCCGCTCCTCTTCATAGGTGGGAATATAAATCAAAGGGTAGCGGGCGCGTAGCAGCAGTTTAAACTCTTCACGGAAGTTCATATCTAGCTGTGGTTATTAGTTCTTCTCTCATTGTTCAGGTTTGTATCACCTCTAACAACTAAAAAATTAACATCTACCAGTTCACAGCGGTTGCTAGTGCGATCGCTCTATGTAAGATATTCCTTAAGGGTGAGCGAGCGCTCTTTTGTGGTGAGTATAGTTGAATCACCTGTCAGGATAATCAGGTGCTTAAAACTATTCCATTTGTTCACTTTTTTATAGACTATTGCCAGAAAATTATTAAAATTTGGATGTAAACATTGTTTCTCATCGGCAAATTAAGACTAGTTTCGCTAAAATTTCTAAATATTGACTATTTTAAGAATTTAGCAAAATATATGTCTAAATGTTACATTTGCGAATGCGAAATTAGTCCAGACAATACTTACAAAGAACATATAATACTCAATTCAATAGGAGGCAGGCTTAAATCATCATCTTTTTCAGAATTCCATTAGTTGCCTATTTAACGTCATAAATGATAAGCAATTTTATGAAAGTTTCAGTAAACAAGTTGAAAATGTTATAGAAAACTTCTTCAAATATATGCCACAAAATACAGTTTTTACTAAAGAAATGGCATCAGAATTAGCTATAGAGTGTACTGATAAAGTTGCTGCTTTGCTGCACAAAAAAGGATTTTTTAATCAAGAATAGAGTTTATCAGGTGCGTTAGGTACTCTAGGCAATTCATACTTACAAATAGATAATTAATTGCGCCGTAATACAGCAAACGGCGCATTTAATATTTATCCCGGAAGTTGCTTTTTTAATGCTTTCAGAGAAGCCCAACGGTGATCAACTGGAGTTTCAGGACTATCAGAACTATCAGCAGTAATTGCAGGAATACCTGGACAATTGCGATCGCATAACTGGCGCTGGGGTATTGCCAAGCACATCTGCTCATACAGCCATTCGTTGGGATAAAAATAACCATCGGGTGGTAGGGTTTCAAGCAAATCTTCCATGATCACTTCCCGTTCTAAAGGCAAGTCATTTGGCTGATTTGCAGTTTCGTCTAACCAGATGATTTCTTTCGTATCAAGCCCTAAACGTCGATTGTATTGCTGCAAACAGCGGTTGCAGGTACAAGTAATAATTGTTTCTGCCTGACCGGACACTTCCAAGTAATTGCCATGATGCTGCACGCGCACATGACCGCGAACTGGTGTCAACGTTTCCAGACCAGGCAGAAATTCCTGAACCTGAACTTCCTCTGTCCGCTCCGATGCTCTAGTTAGCTGCGGAATATAAATTGCGTCCATAGGATTTGTGAGATATCCTCACGAAAATTAATGGTGATTATCAGCAATTATACTGATGGTACATCTTTATTTTAGCTTTTAGGAACAAGAGAAATTTAGAAATTATATAGTTATGAGCTTTCAATTAACTCCTAACTTTGCCAATTTCGGATTTTAGATTTTCCCTTCAATCCCTTCGGGTTGGTGCAGTCACTCATGGGGAGCCACTGCGGTGGACGGGTTAAGAGGCATAAAGCAAGTGGCGTGAAAACCCCCAGACACTTAAGGACTCGCTCTAAGCGTTCGCGCAGCCTCTCGTAGAGAAGCCATGCCACAGGCGCAGCGCTATGCGCTAAAGCGTCTCCCCTTAGGAGAAGACCGCGCTGCTTCACCAAAATCCAAAATTCAAAATCTAAAATTGAACAACTCCTAACCCCTAACTTCTTCCAACGAAGCTGGACGGACAACCAGATGACGATGCGGCTCTTTACCGCGACTAAAGGTTTCCAAATCTCCAAATTCCTTCAAGAAGGTATGGATTTGACGCCTTTCAGCAGAACTAAGGGATTTAATTTCCACTTCTCTACCAGAAAAGCGCACTTCATCGGCTGCTGCTTCTGCTAATGCGCGAATTTCTGCTTCTCTTTTGACCCGGTAGCCATTTAACTCAATGGTGTAAGAGGCTTGTTCCTCTTGGGGTTGGCTTAAGTTAAGAACCGAATTTGCTAGATACTGAATCGCATCTAGTACAGAACCATCGGCACCAATTAATACCTGGATTTGTTCTGTCGTCAAATTAGTTTTGTCAATTGTCAACCAGTAGTTATCTGGTTCTGGGGAATCGTCGTCAAGAGATTGGGTAGTTTCTAAATGACCCTGAATCTGTGCAGGTATTCCAGTGAGTTCCAGCAGGGTTTTTAACCACTGCTGACCTCGCTGCATCGGAATGTTGCTCATGATCCGCCTGTCGCCTTTTTCTTAGAACTTTTCCGTTCAAATGGCAATGCCTTTTGTTCGCTGACTGCTGCTTCCTTCTCTTGAGTTTCTACGATTTTTTGCAGTTCTTCTGATAGAGGTTCGCGGGAAAGAAGATAAGTTTGTGCGGTTTGGAAAATATTACCAATCACCATATACATCAGCACCCCAGCTGGTAGGGGAAAGAACAAAAACATCCCAGAAAAGATGACTGGGGTGATTTTGTTAACTGTATCCTGCTGCGGATTGCCACCGCTGGAATTTTGCCCAGAAAGCATTTGGCTAACATAAAGGCTGATTCCAAAGAAGACGATCATGGCGACAATATCCCAGTGGATTGTGCCATCTGGATCAGTTGCACCAACCCTGCCTAAAGCATCAATGAATAAAAAGCCTTTTTCTGCTGCTAGTCCAGGAATTGTTCCTTGAATGGTGACCTCTCCGGGCTGCAAGGCTTCTACATTGCCCTGGGTATCAATTTTTATCCGATCTTCACCTTTGGTGACTTTCCAATCAGGAATCAGCTTATTTTCTGGGTGTTCTGCTAAGAGTACCTGAAATGGTTTGCCCTGAATAGTCTGATATTGGATCTTAGTTTGTTCTCCTACTGTTAGTTTGTTACCACTAGGAAGAATTGCAGCTACTTTAACGTGTTCCCCATCTGCAACGTAAATATTTTGAGCAGCAGTGGCAAAGGCTTGCGGTTGAATTTGTTCGATTTGTTCTGCAGGAAAGATTTGCAGGTTAACGCTGTAGTTCGCACTTGCAAAAGGCGAACCTCGCAAAGTGGCAAACAGCGCTAATAAGACCGGCATTTGCACTAGTAATGGAAAACAGCCTGCTAAGGGGTTGCCAAATTCTTTTTGGACATTGACCATTTCCTCCTGCTGCTTTTGCGGTTCATCCTTATAGCGCTCTTTTATTGCTGCCATCCGCTTCTGCATCAGAGGTTGTACAATCCGCATCTTCCGCATGTTGCGAATTGAGCCAGCACTCAGGGGATAGAGCGCGAAGCGGACTATCAATGTCAAAGCAACGATCGCTAATCCGTAGCTAGGCACAATACCATAGAAAAAATCTATGATTGGCAGCATCACGTTGTTCGAGAGAAAGCCGATACCAAAATCCATTATTCTGAATTCAACCTGAGGTACTGTAAACTGACTGAATCTAATTTATCTAAATCATCATTTATCGGCGACTATCCTTGACTACGGATAGCCGCACATTTAAATGAGGCATGGGGGAGCCACTGCGGTCTTCTCCCATTTGTGAGAGGCTAGCACCTGCCGTAGGATGCCTGAAGGGCTGTAGGGGTCTCCCCAAGTGGATGAGCCAGCCGTGTGGTGAGGCAGTCCGGTCTTGGGGGTTTCCCCCAGGAGGAGCTGCCGAAAGGGTATCCCGACTTGAGCGGACTGGCGTCAAGTGGCGTCATGGGGCATGGTGTATGGTTCTTCTCTCTCATTTTTTCTGCTTCTTGGCAGTTGCTACAACGCGGGGAACCCGCGCAACCCACTGCCTCCCCTGCTTGCCCTAATCCCATCACTTATTGGCAGTGCTGCTATATTCGGGATTTTTCGCAGCTATTCTTTCATTGATATAGTCATAGACTTCCCGAAATTTGGGAATTGCACGCAATTCTAGACGACTCCCATTTCTTAGGGTTAGCACCATATCTCCCCATAAGCCAATGCCACGGGGGATTGTGACGACTTTGACAATTTCTGAGTAAATTATGTCAGTGCGATCACGCCCCTGCCAACCTCCCGTCACGGTAATTCGGCGATCGGTGATGCGGAAACGCAGCCACAATGCCCTGACAATTGCCCCAACTGTTAATGGTATGCCAACGATAGTTAACCCTATCAGCAGGTTGATAATCAAATCCCCAATATGGGGTCCACCTTCATAATAAACATCTTCACGAATTCCCATCGAACACCTCGGCTTGTGCCAACAACTGCTCTAATTCTTGCAGAAATTGTGGGCTTACGCACTTAGATTCTGCTGCTGTGGGTTTGACAATGACCACTAGCCGCCATCCTGGTGATAATTTGGGCAGCAAGTTGTGCAAAGCAGCAGTAATTTGCCGTTTAATTCGGTTGCGAACCACTGCCCTTTTGCTGACTTTTGTACTAATGGAAATGCCAATTCGCGTGGTGGCAAGATGTGCTGAGTCAGTTGCTTGTGTAGTCTGGGTGGCAGTGGCCAAAGAAGGTTTTGTTAAACACAACGGCTTTAAGGCTCTCAATGTTAAATAAAAGCCATGACGCCGAATCCCTTCCCGGAAAACTGCCTGGAAATCCTTGCGAGATTTTAGCCGATTTGCTTTGGGCAAAGCCACAGATGCTCTTTTAGCTGAATATGGCCTAAACGCTCAAACGGTGACGTCCCTTTCTTCTCCTGGCACTAATCACGTTTCTGCCATCTGGTGTCCGCATTCTGGCGCGAAAACCAGAGGTTCTTTTTCTCTTGCGGCTTGTACCGCCTAGTGTTCTTTTCATACTGTTCTCCTTTTAGGTGATTTTTATAAAAAACTCACAATCTCTAATTATATCACTTTATTAGGGAATTAGGGATTAGGCAATTCAATTTTGGATTGACGATAGCGAGTAAGATGCTCTTGGAACTCTCCTCTTCGCTATCGAGCGTCTTTCTTTTAGATTAAATTTCAATCTAAAATCTAAAATTCTTACTCCCCACTCCCAAGCTTAATTGATGCTCAAAATCCATGTTCCCATGTAGCGTAGTAGTGGTACATCACCAGGGGAGAGCACTTGACAGTTAAAATAGTAAACTCCGCCGAAGGCTGGGTTTTTCACGTTAGATAAGACTACCTCAACTGCGCTACCTGCTGGCACTGGGTCTTGAGGAAAAATATTAATCAGCTTACCTTCTTTGTCCCACTTTACCTCAGAAAGCGGAACTGCTTTGCCTTTGACTCGGACTTCAATTTCTTTCTGGTCAAAAGTTCCTTTGTAATAATCAGGGTAGGTAATGGCAAATTGACCAACTGCCAATTTCATTCTTTTGGCTGGAATCCTCAATATGTATCGATCCCAACCATTAGCTTGTCCACCAAAATCTAACCTAAAGGGCAATTGATTTTCGGCTTTGACGCCGCTAAACAGCGTAAATCCAGGTAAACTTTGTGCCCAAGTCAGGGCTGGAAATCCAGTCACTAAACAGCTAGTCACGGCTAAAGCGGAAAGTAAACGTCGCATAATTAGGCTTCCTCTACCAAAATATAAATCTGTTATCTAAATAACCGTGTGTTAGTACTCGTTACTAAAGTTTACTACTCACTTCCTGACAATTGACGTTCAGTAACAACAAAAAGTGCCATCCTCCCTGAGGTTTGGGTGGCAGAGAAATTACTTAGTTAAAAAGTTAACATATAATTAATTTACTTTATTACCCTTACAGAGTGCTGATTTGATGACTAGGTTGGTCAAATTTTGAACTAAATAGAAACACAGTTGGGATTGGATTGTGTTTCCAAATATGTATAAGTGTATCTAAATTTGATAATTTTGTGATAAAAATTGAGGCATACCATCAGCGATCGCCAGTTAACTTGGGCTAAATTGATTAAAATGAGTTTGAATCAAAGTCGTAATCATTAAAATTTGATTTGGAAATTATAAAGCTTTCAAAATTGGGTCAATATTACTCTATAAGAAAGGAATACCAAAATTTATCAATCCCGAAAATAAGCTGAAGATAAAGATGCAAAATTTGGGAATCAATCTAGGATGTGCAATACGTAACCCTGTTTGCAACTATCTGAAAATATGACATCTGCAAGCGGCAAAGTCATGCTTTGCCTGGATAGCTAAGAGTGGGAGAGGAAAGTTTCAAGGTTCAATCTACAAGTAAAAGTCATAGCTGATGTTCCTGCCTAAGTACTATAGAGTGCGGGATATCCCTCATCTAGACAATCGCTTACTTCGCAAAGATTAGGTATTTATCTTCAGGAGATTTCATGAGAATAGCAGTTGCTAAAGAAATTGAAGTTTGTGAACGTCGCGTAGCATTAATTCCTGACACCGTTGCTCGATTGGTAAAACAAGGTTTGGAAGTTTGGGTAGAAACAGGTGCAGGAGAGCGGTCATTTTTCAGCGATTCTGACTATGAAGCCGCAGGAGCCGCAATAATCAGCGATACTGCCAAATTATGGGGCGAAACAGATATTCTGCTGAAAGTCAGCCCCCCGCAAGAGCGAGAAGATGGACGCTCAGAAATTGACTTGTTAAAAGAAGGAGCAGTATTAGTCAGTTTCCTCAATCCTTTGGGAAATCCTGTTGTGGCGCAGCAACTGGCAAATCGGAAAGTCACAGCCTTGAGTATGGAAATGATTCCCCGTACTACCAGGGCGCAAAGTATGGATGCTTTGTCCTCACAAGCTTCATTAGCAGGTTATAAGGCAGTATTAATTGCCGCAGCGGCATTACCGAAATATTTCCCCATGTTAACCACAGCCGCAGGTACGATCGCTCCAGCGAAAGTATTTATTATGGGCGCTGGTGTAGCTGGATTGCAAGCGATCGCCACAGCTAGACGCTTGGGAGCAGTGGTAGAAGCCTTTGATATTCGTCCCGCCGTTAAAGAAGAAGTGCAAAGCTTAGGGGCAAAATTCGTTGAAGTCAAATTAGACGAAGAAACCGTCGCTGCTGGCGGTTACGCCAAGGAAATTTCTGAAGCCAGCAAACAACGTACCCAAGAAGTTGTCGCCGAACACGTCAAAAATTCTGATGTTGTAATTACCACCGCTCAAGTTCCTGGGAGACAAGCACCACGGCTAGTTACAGAAGAAATGGTGGCACAAATGAAACCAGGTTCAGTGATTGTGGATTTAGCTGCTGACCAGGGTGGTAACTGCGCCTGCACTGAACCCGGGAAAGATATTGTGTGGAACGGCGTGACAATTATCGGCCCTATCAATCTCCCATCATCGATGCCAATTCACGCCAGCCAATTGTATGCCAAGAACGTAACTTCGTTGATGCAACTGCTAATTAAAGACAAAGCTTTGCAGGTAGACTTTAGTGACGACATCGTTGATGCAGCTTGCGTTACCCACGCTGGTGAAATTCGCAATCAACGCGTGCGGGATGCACTACAAGCTTTAAGCAGCGTTGGAGCAGGTTAGTAGCCAAATATACCATAAGGAGTTTTGATTTCATGACAGAGGCATTACTTGCTGCTTTATTTGTATTTGTTTTGGCATCTTTTATCGGCTTTGAAGTTATCAACAAAATACCACCGACTCTCCACACGCCCTTAATGTCAGGCTCAAACGCGATTTCTGGCATTTCGGTACTTGGGGCAATAGTGGCTTCAGGTGCTAGGGAAACAAGTGTCTCAGTGATTCTCGGTTTAATTGCTGTGGTATTGGCAACTGTCAACGTTATAGGTGGCTTCCTTGTCACAGATAGAATGCTGCAAATGTTCAAGAAGAAGGAGATTAAGGCGTGAGCGACTTTTTACCAACTGGCATTCAGCTGACGTACTTAGTCGCTGCATCGTTATTCATTCTAGGCTTGAAAAAGCTGGGATCACCTGCTACAGCGAGGAACGGTAATCTCGTTGCCTCTGTAGGGATGCTGCTGGCGATCGCAGCAACAATGCTGGATCAGCATGTGTTGAACTACGAGATGATATTGTTGGGCTTGGCGATTGGCTCAGGAATTGGTGCGATCGTAGCCTACAAAGTCCAAATGACCGAAATGCCCCAAATGGTGGGTTTACTCAACGGCTTGGGCGGTGCAGCTTCGGCTTTAGTAGCTGTTGCCGAATTTTGGCGGTTGTTAGATAGTTCTCAGCCAATACCCTTAGATGTCAACATTTCCATACTTTTGGACGTGTTAATCGGTGGTATTACCTTCACAGGTAGTTTTCTAGCCTTTGCCAAATTGCAAGGTTTAATCAGCGGTTCCCCGATTACATTTCCTTTCCAGCAACCATTTAATCTCTTGCTTCTGGCTGCTTATGTAGTGGGCAGTGTCTATTTAATCATTACACCAGATAGCTTACCTATATTCTTGGGAGTGGTTGGCGTTTCATTGGTGTTGGGCGTGATGTTCGTTATCCCCATTGGTGGCGGCGATATGCCAGTAGTAATCTCGCTGTTGAACTCGTTGTCAGGTGTGGCGGCGGCGGCAGCTGGGTTCGTGGTGATGAACAATATGTTAATCATCGCTGGGGCGTTGGTAGGAGCATCTGGCTTAATCCTCACCGAGATTATGTGTAAGGCGATGAACCGCTCCTTATTTAGTGTGCTGTTCAGCGCTTTTGGTACAGGAGCTACTTCTGGTGGTGGTGCTGCTAGTGGTGGTGCAACTGATCAAACCGTCCGCAGCATCGATCCTGAAGAAGGGGCGATGATGTTGGGTTATGCCCGTTCTGTGGTAATTGTGCCTGGTTATGGGATGGCAGTTGCCCAAGCGCAACATAGCGTCCGGGAATTGTCAGATCAGCTAGAACGGATGGGCGTTGATGTCAAGTATGCCATTCACCCTGTTGCTGGGAGAATGCCGGGGCACATGAATGTGTTGCTGGCAGAGGCAAATGTGCCTTATACCCAGTTGTACGACATGGATGATATTAATCCCCAGTTTGAACAAGCAGATGTAGCTTTAATAATTGGGGCAAATGATGTGGTAAATCCGGCGGCGCGGAGCGATAAAAATAGCCCGATTTATGGTATGCCGATTTTGGAAGTAGATCGGGCAAAGCAGACGATTGTGATTAAGCGCGGGATGAGTACGGGTTTTGCCGGTGTAGAAAATGAGTTGTTCTACAAGGATAAAACTACGATGCTTTTTGGTAGCGCTAAGGATATGGTGGCGAAGTTGGTTTCGGAAGTGAAACAACTTTAAGAGAAACGAACCGCAGAGGCGCAGAGGACGCAAAGGAAGAAAAGAATTAGAGAGTTGCTTGCCTTGGGAGTGTGATGCTTCTGGGGCAAGTTTTTTATAAGCTATTAAGTATTATTTATTACTAAATAATAATAACTAGTCTTGGCAAAATAAAAGTCATAAGTTATACTTGACCTTCCGTTATCAAAAATATAGCATTATGGATGAAGTTATCAGAAAAGTTGTTGCTATGGGATTACCAGGTGTAATACTTGTGATTGTGATGGCAACTACAGGTCTTACTGGCGGGGCTGCTATCGTATCAGCATTAGCATTTCTTGGTGGTCCAGCTGGTATGCTTGGAGGTATTGCAGTACTTGGATTTACTGGAGTTCTAGGGGATCTTCTTACTAAGATTGGTTTGGAACTTTTTCTCATGAGGATATATGAAGAACGTACTAAAACTGAATCAGTAGAAAATCTCTGTCGAGAAATTGATGGCTTACCACTAATCAACAAAGAATTAAAAGATAAGGTTAAAAGAATAATTGAGAAGAAGTTTTTATTTGTACTTGTGGGTCGTACAGGTGTTGGAAAATCTAGTACTATCAATAACCTTTTGGATAGCCAAGCAGCTAAAGTTGGTGACTATGAAGCAACAACCATGTCAGCTACATTACATACACATGAAATAAATGGAGTAAAATTTGCAATAGTTGATACTCCGGGTTTATGTGATGAGCTAGAAGAAGTTGGCAATGACCAACAATACTTGGAGCTAATTAATTCAAAAAAAACTCAAATGGATTCAATGTTGTTTGTAAGCCGTTTGGATGAAACAAGAGTTAGTAGTGATGAAAAACGAGGTATTAAACTAATTTCAGAAAACTTGGGAACAAAAGTATGGGAGTATTCTGTTATTGTATTTACATTTGCTAACTCTGTAACTGCATCAAGATATCAAGAAGCTTTAGATAAAAGAACAGAATTAATTAGACGTGAAATTGCTAAATACATTGGAGAAGAGAAAGCTGATAAAATTCCTTCAGTTGCAGTAGATAATAAAAGTAAGACAACTCCTGATGGAAAAACATGGCTGGGAGAATTTTTTACAAAAGTTTTTCTTAGAGCATCTGAATCGGGTTCTTTACCCTTAGCAGCAGCAATGAAAGACAGCTTAACTTCATCTTCAGGTGAAGCAAGAATTGATCTTGATGATAAGCAAAAGGCTGAAGTTAACAAAAAGATTAATAAACTTTTGATTGGGGGGTTGGCTTATGGTGGGTCAGTTGTTGGTCAAATATTTGGATCAGGAGGAATAATAGTTGGTGGTTTACTAGGTTCCGCAGTGGGACTATGGATGGAGCTAGACCGTCGTAGAAATGCGTAATTTTTTAATTGTTGGACGTACTGGGGTTGGAAAATCAAGCTTCATTAACTCAGTTGTTGGCAAATCGATTGCTGAAACCTCAAAATATGAAGCTTGTACTAAAATAATTAGGCATCATGATCATATTAGCCATTTAGGTGATATTTGCCTGATTGATACGCCAGGATTAGCAGAAGATGATATAGAGTGCGACAAAAAATATTTAGATTTAATTATTAATAGTGTTGATTTGAATACAATCGATACACTAATTTATGTTTCCCGCTTAGATGAAACAAGATTCCGTCCAGAAGAAAAAAGAACAATAAGCTTGTTGACAGAAAAATTAGGAGCATTTATTTGGAATAAAGCTTGGCTAGTTTTCACTTTTGCAGCATCAGTTCCTAATGAAAACCGTGATATAGTTTCAAAAAACAGAAAAGTACAAATTGAAGAATTTATCAAAGCTATTACATTAGAATATAATCTTGATCCCCCATTTCAAGGATTTAAGTTAAAATTAAGAGTTGATAATAATTCAAAAAATTGGTCTTCAAAAAGTACGCCAATAACGTCCTTGGGGGTTCTTTAAAAAAAAAGCGATTGCCTGCAAAATCTCTACTATGCGATCGCTCTCTTCTCTTCTTCCTCTGTGTCCTCTGCGCCTCTGTGGTTCATTAAAAAAGTGATCGCCTGTAAAATCTGTACAGTGCGATGCGATCGCTCCCCTTCTTCCTCTGTGTTCTCTGCGCCTCTGTGGTTCGTTAAAAAGAGCGATCGCCTGCAAAATCTCCACAGTGCGATGCGATCGCTCCCCTTCTTCCTCTGTGTTCTCTGCGCCTCTGTAGTTCGTTAAAAAGAGCGATCGCCTGCCAAACTCCACCATGCGATCGCGCCTCCTCTTCCTCTGTGTCCTCTGCGCCTCTGTGGTTAGTTAAAAAAGCGATCGCCAAATCTCCACCGTGTGATCGCCCCTTATCTCCTTCCTCTGTGTCCTCTGCGCCTCTGTGGTTCGTTAAAAAGCGATCGCCTGTAAAATCTCCACAGTGCGATCGCCTCTTCTTCCTTTGTGTCTTAGTCTCTTTATAGTTCGTTAACAAATAATTTGGTAACTGAGATAAACCAGTTGTAAAACACGAAAACGTAGTGATGTGATTATACAAAACACCCCACTCCACATTAGCCTCAGCCAAAGTGAAATGAGGTGCTTTTATTATCGGTAATTAAACAGACTTTAAAATTAATCCAATGACTTGCCAGCTTTACTTAGAAGCTTACCCAATCTTTGAATTGGTCCCTTAAATCCCCTTGGGGCTTCAGTTGCAGCTTGTTGAGTTTGTTCGCCCAGTTTTGTCAGCACCTCGGCAAAGTCAGCACCTTTGGCAGTTTTGCGCTTCAAAAGTTGCTTAAGTTCTTTAAGTCCATTAGCAACTTCTTGGAGATTCTCGTTTTCAGACTTATGCAATAAGGTATACCATGTATCAATCGCACCTTGCGCCGCCTCAGGTTCAATTTTAGTCAAGTCTCCTTCAAGGGTTTCTATTACTGATTCTATGTGTTCAATCTGTTCGCGGTCTTCCGTCTTACCTAGTGAAACACCTATATTGCGAAGTTGCTTACCCAACTTCTGTAACGGAGTTTTTAGTTCCTTATCACTATCAGAAGCAACATTATCTGTTTGCTCACCAATTTCAGTTAGGACTTCACCAATTTCATGACCTGTAGCTTTACCACTTTTCACCAGTTGCTTGAGTTGCTTGAGGTTATCGGCAATTTCTTTGATTTCTGGCTCTTTAGCTTTGTGTAAATAAGTATACCACTCATCAATTAAGCCAGTAGCAGTTTCGCTATCAAGAGCAGTCAAATCTCCTTCTAGTGCAGAAACAAGTGAATCTAAATCCAAGTTATCAGCTTTATCAGCTTTTTTAGCTGCTGTGCTTTCTTTCTTGGCAGCAGTCTCCCCTTGTTTACTATTGGATTTTTGTTGAGAACTCATGGTGTAATTTCCGTAACAAAATTAAATAGTGTACAGGTATCACTTTATAAAGACTCTACGGAATTGCCCTCATTCTTAGGTAAGACTTACGCACTATATAAATCTATAATTATGTATATTAATAGGAATCAAACTTTTCAGACCTTTAGTGAAAGCCCAACGACAAGTAGTATTCATTCACTTTTTCTGTAAGCTTTCTTACAGAGTAGCTGTTCTCGAAGCTGGGGCTGATTGTAGCATAGGTGTAAAAGTATTAATAAATATTTCTACCTTTGAGCGAAATATAAAAAAATTATCGTTGTCTGACAGTGCTGTGTTGGGCTTGAAGAACTTCAAGCTAACTCATAGTTTGCTCGGAATTTGGATACAGAACTCAGAGCCATTACCAGGTTCAGAAACATACTTGAGTTGACCGCCGTGTTTTTCTACAATAATTTGATAACTAATAGATAGACCTAAACCAGTACCTTTACCAGGTTCTTTGGTAGTAAAGAAAGGTTCAAAAATGCGCGATCGCATAATCTCTGGAATCCCACAACCATTGTCGGCAATCCAAATCATAATAGTATTCCCTTCAATGACTTCTGTACGTATCAAAATTTTAGGATTGTCAATTATTTTTCCACTATTTACTAATTTTTCCAGTGCATCAATCGCATTGTTGAGAATATTCATAAACACCTGATTTATCTGGGCTGCATAGCAGACTAATGGGGGCAATTCACCATATTGCTTAACTACCTCAATAGCAAAATAATTAGTCTGTGATTGCAGTCGATGTTGTAAAATTAGCAAAGTACTGTCGATGCCTTCATGAAGGTCAACAGGCTTCATTCCTGCTTCGTCAAGTCGAGAAAAACTTCGTAATGACAAGACTAATCGAGAGATCCGATCTGCCCCCATCTTCATTGAAGTAAGAATTTTGGGCAAGTCATCACTAATAAAATCTAAATCCAGTGCTGCTGCTTGCTTTTGAATTTCTCCTGTTGCCTTAGGATACTGTTTCTGATAGAGGTGCAGTATTTTCAATAAATTTTCGGCATGTTCAGTAACATAAGTGATATTGCCGTAAATGAAACTAATCGGGTTGTTAATTTCATGTGATACACCAGCAACTAACTGGCCTAAACCTGCCATTTTTTCACTTTGAATTAACTGGCTCTGAGTGTGCTGTAATTCTTTAAGAGTCTGGGTGAGTTCTTCTTTTTGACGTTGAGTTTGTTCGAGTAATTCCGCTTGCTGAAGTCCTACCCCTAACTGAATACCAATCTGCATCAGCAAATCTACCTCATCTTCTTGCCAATCACGGGGTTTGATATTTTGATAAGCTGCTAGTAACCCCCAAAGTTTCTCACCCTGAAAAATTGGCACAATCATATATGCCCTAGCCTCCATTAGCTCGATCAGGGCAATATAAGGAATAGAATCATCGCTGCTGTAAATATCCTTAATAACAAGAGTTTTACTATTAGCAAAATCTCCCCTTTGTGTTTCTTGCAGGTAATTACCTGAGGCAGCTACGCCCGTCGTAGACATCGCAGGTACAATTTCCCTTACTGGTGTCCAACCTTGGGCTAAAGACTCAGCAACAAATTCGCCACTCCAATCAGCGCGGAATCGATAGATTGTCACTCGCTCAACTTCCAATAACCGCCGGACTTCTTCTGTACTGGTGGCAAAGATGGTATCAATATCAAGAGACTGGCGAATTTTCTCCACGGTTACGGCTAAAGCCTTCTCTCTTTCGGCTGCTTTCCGTTCTCGTGCAGCAGCTTGAGCCAGTTTTTGGGTCTGCGCCTGCATCTGTTTCAAGGACTCAGCTTGCTGTAATGCTACCCCTAATTGGACACCAACTTGTGCCAATAAGTTAATTTCCTCATCTTGCCAATAACGGGGCTGGGAGTTTTGATAAGCGACTAGCAATCCCCACAGCTTTTCGCCCTGAGAAATTGGGACAAAAACTTCATTACGTGCATACTTACCCGCTTGCTTTCCTTGCACAAGAACGCCTTGTGTCAGAGGCTGGGGCTTAACCATTGGTGTCCAGCCATCAACAATGGAATCTGCCACAAATTCGCCACTCCAGTCAGGATAGAAGCGGTAAATTGCGACTCGTTCCACTTCTAATAGCCGACGGACTTCTTGAGTAGTCGTTTTAAAAATGGCTTCAATTTCAAGTGACTGACGAATTTTTTCTACTGTGTTTGCCAACGCCCTTTGCCTTTGGGCAGCTTTGCTGATCTCTGCTGCTTGGATTTGCATTTGTTGGATAAATTCCGCTTGCTGCAAGGCCACACCTAGTTGGGTGCCAACTTGGGTAAGCAAGTAAACCTCATCTTTTTGCCAATCACGAGTTCTGGCGTTCTGGTATACTGCTAGCAAACCCCAGAGCTTCTGACCGTGGTAAATGGCAATGATCGCATAAGCTCTTGCTTGATATATCTCTAAAATTTTAATGTAGCAATCGCTAAAGCCTGCACTGTAAATATCATTACAAATCCGGTATACTTCACAACTGCTGAAGCTACCACCTTCGGTATCTTGTAAGTAGGTATCAGCGACTGGGGGTTTAGCTAAATCTTTGGTGCTACATTCGCTGATGTTTTCATTCAATTCCGGCCGCTGCAATTGCTCATGCATAAGGGAGATCCAACCCTCTGCCACTGATTCAAACACAAATTCACCACTCCAATCGGGATTGAAGCGATAAATACCCACGCGGTCAGCATTTAGTAACCGCCTAAGTTCTGCGGTGCTTGTGTGGAAAATGCTTTCCAAGTCTAGGAATTGACGAATTTTCTCAATGGTTATGGCTATGGTTTTTTGCCATTCGGCTGCTTTTTCTCTAGCTTTTGCTTGTGCTAGTTGTGCCGATTGTAGTTTTACTTGTTCCAGGTAATCTGCTTGCTGCAAAGCAACTCCTAAATGTTCAGCAATAAGTTGCACAAACTCAATTTCTGATACTTCCCATTGCCGAGGACTACTACACTGATGAATACACAGCAATCCCCATAAATCTTTACCTTTGATCAAGGGGGCAGCTATATTGGCACGTACTTGGAATCTTTCTAGCATCTGGACGTGACAATCACTGATACTAGCTTGATATATATCAGCCATTGCTTTAATCCGACCTTGCTGATATAGTCCAGCAAACTCAGCAGCAAAGCAGTGGTCGCGCAGTTTGGCTGCTAGTGCTGAACCCCATTCTCCTCCCACATCTTCATAGATAAATTCCCCTTCCCATCCCAAATCGGGATAAAAACGAAACACGCCAACCCGATCAGTTTTCAGAAGTTGGCGGACTTCAGTGACTGTAATTTGGAAGATCACATCTATATCCAGAGACTCGCGAATGTGGGTAATAACTCCAGACAAGGCTTTTTGTTGCTCATTCTGACGCAAGGAGAATGTCACATCTGAATCAGATTCTTGCTGTTCTGAATTTGGTTCTATGGGTTGAGTAGTAGAGGAGTTTTCCATTCCCAGTAGGACTTTAAATATTGAAAGTCTTCTATCTCATGATTCCCCTAGCGATCGCAAACATAACAGTTATTTCCTTTGAATGTCATATAAAACAGTATAGGGACACGATATTATCGTGTCCCTACAAAAACATTTTTCAACCACGAGAAAATTATCGCCGCTTGGGAGTGGCGCTGCGGCTGGTGCGTTTTTCTTCATCTCGGCGACGGCGATCGCGCCAATCTGCCAGGGTCAAATAACCAATACCACCAGTGACTACTACCAGCAGCACTACAGCAAATAAAGCCAAAATACTCAAGAATGGACTTTCCACCATGCCTCTACAGTCCGTTACGTCCCCAGACTACCATTGCAATTGACCAAGTGAACACAACTAACAGTGATACCCAACCTAGTGTCAAAATCTCCATAGTCCCAGTTTTCAAATAATTACAAAAGGTTTCTAATATTTATCATACAGGGATTGGGCAGGCTGAGATTTTTTTATCAGTAACATTGTAAGTTTTGCGAGTGATGTCTACGACGGGCTATGACGCTCGAACGCAAGAGCGTGTCGCAGACAAGACTCGCTAACGCTTCTCTACGAGACGCTGCGCGAACGCTATCGGCGTCGCAAACCAAAGATCATCTTTTCTTGATACCCTAGTACTTTACATAATAATAAAAACTAATATAAAAAAGTAGTGATCGCGCTTTTGTCATTGATGGTTTGGGAATACTAAGGTTATGGGTCTATATTTCAAATCCAGCAACCTCTAGTATTATGCCGACATTTTTCAACTATCCTTTCCACTCTAACGGTTTTATTCCCCACGGACATTGTTATCTCTGGCAAACTGGATTAGTTTGGCTCCACATTATTTCTGATGCCACGATCGCTCTTGCCTATTATTCTATTCCCTTCCTACTGATTTACTTTATTTCCAAGCGCAAAGACGTTCCTTTCAATGGAGTCTTTTTATTATTTGGTGCTTTTATCATTGCCTGTGGTACTGGACACTTGATGGACATTTGGACGCTTTGGCATCCAGACTATTGGATTGCAGGTGGTTTAAAAGCTTTAACTGCCATTATTTCGATATATACGGCATTTGCGCTATTTTATCTCATACCTCAAGCTCTAACACTACCCAGCCCAGCCCAGTTAGAAGCTATCAATCGAGTACTTTCAACTGAAATTGTCGAGCGCAAGCGCATCGAGAAACAACTACGCTTTGCAGAGGAAGTCGCTCAAAACTCCAGTCAAGCCAAGAGTGAATTCCTTGCCAATATGAGTCATGAATTACGCACACCCCTTAACGGCATCTTGGGCTTTACACAAATCCTCCAACGCACAGAATCTTTGACCGAGAAAGGACGCAAAGGAGTTGGAGTTATTTATCAATGTGGTTCCCATCTACTAACTCTAATTAATGATGTCCTGGATCTCTCCAAGATAGAAGCCCGCAAACTAGAATTGCATCCTGTTGATTTCTACTTGCCTGCCTTTATAGATAGTGTGACTGAAATGTGCCGCATCAAGGCAGAACAAAAGGTCATCGCATTTCACGTCGAACTCGATCCTGATTTGCCAACGGGCATTCATGCTGATGAAAAACGCTTGCGGCAAGTACTGATTAACTTGCTTGGTAATGCCATTAAATTTACTCATCAAGGCAGTGTCACCTTCAAAGTTCAGGTCATTGACCAAGAATCAAATGCCAATGGACAGACTAACTACAAAATTCGCTTTCAAGTAATAGATACCGGCACGGGTATAACCCCTGAACAAGCCGAGAAAATCTTCCAGCCCTTTGAGCAAGTGGGAAATCAAAAACAACAATCTGAAGGTACAGGCTTGGGATTAGCAATCAGCCAAAAAATTGTTTTGTTGATTGGTGGTCAAATTCAGGTAGAAAGTGAATTTGGCAAAGGTAGCACTTTCTGGTTTGAGGCAAAATTGCCAGAATCTAAAGACTGGGCAAAGGTTTCTAGAGTGGTTGAGCAGGGAACCATTATTGATTATCAAGGACAAAGGCGCACCATTTTGATTGCGGATGACAGATGGGAAAACCGCTCAGTAATTGTAAATTTACTAGAGCCAGTTGGGTTTACTGTTGTAGAAGCTAGTCAGGGCGAGGAAGGATGGGAACAGGCTCTAGCTTACAAACCAGACTTGATTATCACTGACCTAGTGATGCCTATATTGGATGGATTTGAGTTGATAAATCGTTTGCGTGAGTCTGAGCAATTTAAAGAGATTCCGATCATCGCTTCGTCAGCAAGTGTGTTTGCAATCGACCAGCACAAGAGTATTGATGTCGGTGCAAATGTATTTCTACCAAAGCCTGTAGAAGCGGAAACACTTCTAGAAATGCTACGACAATTTTTGCAAGTAGAATGGATTTTTGACAGTAAGGTAGACGCAATTAAAAAAACCTATACAAGTGGTTTGGATCAACCAAATGAGATGATTTATCCTGCCAAAGAGGTTTTACAACAGTTACTCGATCTGGCACAAGACGGGGATATTCAAATAATTTTAGAAATAACTCAGCAACTTTCTGTAGCTGATGAGCAGTTAAGCGCTTTTGCCCAGCAAATAACCCAGCTCGCTAGTAATTTTCAACTAAAACGTTTGGAAACTTTTATTCAACAATATCTTAATTAATTGGAGTTAAATTTAACTTTTAAATCCCTCATGAACAAAACCCAAAATAACGGATTTATTTTGATTGTGGATGATAATCCGACAAATTTATCTGTCCTGTGCGAAGCGCTCAATAGTGAGGGTTTTCGTTTCCGTGTTGCAGTCGATGGAGAAAGTGCGATCGCCCAAGCTGAACGCAATCAACCAGAGTTGATTTTGCTGGATGTACAAATGCCGGGTATTGACGGATTTGAAACTTGTTGTCGCCTCAAAGCCAATTCTGTTACCCAAAATATCCCAATTATTTTCACCACTGCCTTAGCGGATACGGAGAGCAAAACTAAGGGATTTTCCCTTGGTGCAGTAGACTATATCCCTAAGCCGTTTGCACAAGAGGAAGTCATTTCTAGAGTGCGCGTGCATTTACAACTTAAACAATTGACTGAATCTTTAGAACAACAAGTCAGCGATCGCACCAAGGCTTTGCAAAAAGCCCAAGTCAAGCTGGTGCAGCAAGAGAAGTTATCAACACTTGGAGAATTAATCGCTGGTATTGGACATGAAATCAACAACCCCATCAACTTTATTTCCAGCAATATTTCCCCCTTGCAAAAATACATTGCAGCAGTAACTGAGTTGCTTCTACTATATGAACAAGAGTATCCAAACCCAACAGCCAAAATTACTACTGCTATTGAGGACTTGGATCTAAACTTCGTTCTCGAAGATATGGCAAAAATCTTGAACTCACTCCAACTAGGAAGTGAACGAATTCGCAACCTTTCTAATTCACTCCGCAACTTCTGTCGCTCAGATAGGGATACCAAAATATCTGCTGATTTGCACCAAGGACTAGATAGTACGCTAATGATTTTGCAACATCGCTTTAAGGCTAATGGCGCTCGTCCCCGCATTGAAGTAATTAAAAGTTATGGAATATTACCAGAGGTAAAGTGCTATATTGGACAGATGAATCAAGTATTTATGAACATTCTGGCAAATGCAGTTGATGCTGTTGATGAAGCTATAACACAAGGTCAAATGAGCAATCTGATTCCTGAGATCAAAATTGCAACAGAAATAGATTCTGAAGAATTAGTTGTAATTCGGATTGCTGACAATGGAATTGGTATTCCGGAACGACTTAAAAAACGCTTGTTTGAGCCGTTGTTTACCACAAAAAACGTTGGGAAAGGTACTGGACTTGGCTTGTCGATCGCCTATGAAATAGTTGTAGAGAAACACAACGGTGTATTAGATGTGAATTCTCAACCTAGTGTGGGAACCGAGTTTATCATCAAAATTCCCACATGAGAGCAGCATTTAATTAATTACAAAACTGCTCTAGCATTTATCATACTGAAGACTGGAGAAAAATTTTCCCAATACTTCTCTACGAGAGGCTGCGCCAACGGCAACGCTCAGTACAAGTACCCAATTCTTAATTTCTATATAGAGTGAACGCAATTTTAGATTCTCAATTAATGGCAGAACGCATAGAATCCCTCAAGGCTGGAATAATTGGGGGATTATCTGTATGTTTCGCTTTTGCGAACGCTAGTCTGTTGAATACTTTAGTACTGGCAAAGTATTTTCAGACACTCGCATGTCTGCAAAGTGATCTTAACTGGCATTTGTGGGTGAGTGGTGCAGTTGCAAGTTTTACTGGTTTCGTATTTTGTGTTACCTACGACTATATCATTCGCTTTGATAAAAATCCTCAACTCAAAGCCGGTGGTGTTAATTATTGATCCTAATTTACAATCTCTATTAATTAATATGAAAACGAAAATATCCCACTATTATCTGATAGTCGATTTGGAGGCTACGTGCTGTGACAATAGGACTATTCCTCATCACGAAATGGAAATCATCGAAATTGGTGCAGTGATGCTTAATCGAGCTACGTGGGAAATTGATTCCGAATTTCAGCAATTCATTCAACCTGTGAGACATCCACAACTGACAGGTTTTTGCACCGAATTGACTAGTATTCGACAGCAAGATGTTGACGAAGCACCAAAATTTATAGAGGCAATTTCTCGCTTCAAAGAATGGATTTATTCATTCACCAATCATATTTTTTGTTCTTGGGGTAATTACGACAAAAAGCAATTTATTCAAGATTGCGCGTTTCATAATTTTCCTTATCCTTTTATTTCAGAACACATAAATGTCAAAGGGGAATTTTCAGAATATCTTGGCGTGTCTAAAAAATTTGGCATGGCACAAGCTCTCAATGAGTTGGGGATAGAATTGAAAGGCACACACCATCGTGGCATTGATGATGCCCGCAACATTGCAGCTATCTACAGACAGATTAAAACTAAAAAACTAAGCTGAATAATGGAAAATTTATCCGAAATTGTTTGTAGAGAAACGAAATTGCACTTAGAGACGCTTTAGCGGAGCGTCTCTAGATCTTTTGGGGAGATGTTTAATATTAAAAACTACTTTATCAAGAGAGAAATATATGTAAGGTTTTCGCTTAGATTCTATTTTCGGGTTTTAAATCCGAATAGACTTGTCTTGCCTAGCCAAAGGGATTTTTGGAGGAAAATTTCTTCTTACTAGGTGAGTATTCAGAACAATTTATCGCTTCTTCTGTGAGAACAAATGCTTTCCCCGCACAGCTACCACCATTGCCTTATGCTTATGGGGCACTAGGAAAAGCTATTGATGCTGAAACAATGAAATTGCATCATGACGCGCACCATGCTAGCTACGTCAAAAACTTAAATGATGCATTCAAGCAGTATCCAGATTTGCAAAAAAGAAGTGTTGAAGCTTTACTACTAGATTTGAACAGTGTACCTGAAGATATTCGGACAAAGGTACGTAATAACGGTGGTGGTCACCTCAACCACACAATTTTTTGGCAACTTATGAGTCCCGAAGGTGGTGGACAACCATCGGGAGCGATCGCTCAATAAATTAATCAAACTTTTGGCAGTTTTGATGCTTTTAAAAAACAGTTTAACGCAGCGGGTACCGCTCGCTTTGGTAGTGGTTGGGTTTGGCTAGTACGCAATCCTCAAAATCAACTCCAGATCGTGACCACAGGAAATCAGGATAACCCGATTACAGACGGTTTATATCCGATTATGGGTAATGATTTATGGGAACACGCTTATTACCTGAAATATCGCAACCGTCGGGCTGAGTATTTGACTAATTGGTGGAATGTGGTGAATTGGCCGCAGATTAACAGGCGATCGCAACTTTTATCACAACAACCTCGTTAACGATACTATCAAGAACATCAAACCGCTCATATAAATCTGTACAAAGCTACCTGTAGAGGTAGCTTTGTTTGAGGTGGGGTATAAATCCCCTTATGTAACATAATTACGGATTTTTAAAGATCGGTGTTTGTAACGGACTATGCATAATAGAACAATTAGCAATACAAGCGCTTTGATCATTGATGGCTCTACTACCTTCTTCACTTCCGTAGGGGTTTTAGGAGTAACATTACATGGAATCTCAATGATCTGTGTGTGATCAGAACCATTACCACTGGGAGTCAGATCACATTCGCCTTTGCTCGTGAGAGACAAAGGTGTAAGTGTATTTCCTGAAGAAACAGATGCTTGAGCTGAAGAACTATCCCCATTTAGTAGTAGAAGCAGAATTAAAGCAAGACCCCCAATTCCGATTATTGGCCAGAGTGGAAAGGAATTAGAACTGTCTTGTACCAAAACATCTCCCATAGCGTCAGGGAAAGTATCGAGTCCCATAGCTTCTCCCTCCAACGCTAGTGGATTGTCACTTAGTAAAATATCTCCTGGGATATCTTCTCCCAACAGCTGATTCAATTCCTGTGGAATCGCGTTATTGGGGCGTCCAAGTTCCCCACCATCTTCGGAGTATGGAAAGGATAGTACTTCAAAAATCTTCTGTTGGAGTTGGTTCTGATCTCCAGAACTCAATGCATCCAAGCCTGTTGAAATTTTATTTAAATAGAAATTCGTCATCTCTGGCGACAGACCTAGAGACTGAATCTGCTCCTTAATGTTGGAAATTTTTGAGGCCTCCTCAAACAACAGTCGTCCGTATGAGAATTTCAAGTCTAATAATCCATTACGGAGGCTGACCGAGTTATTGACTCCTGAGTCTGGTGACCAGTAGAACTGCTTGGTTACAAGTCCGAGTCCTTCTACTGGGTTGCGACCAACAGGTTGTCCAAGAAGGTATTGAGAGCTATCCATGATTGCAGGGGATTGGTTTCTCCAAAATGAGGCGTAAGGCACCGCAGAGAGATTAGGATTGTTACCGTAAAAGCTAGCGAAATTCTGAAAGTTTTTCTCTCCACCTGCTGCTCGGATCAGGAGGTTTTGATAGCTAGTCCCGTCATTTAACTCCACTAATCGTTGGATTACCGATCCAGTTTTATTGCAGGTCAGACCAAATCCCACATCACATCCAGGAATAACTCGCATTTGGCTCAGATTCTGGTTATTGATTTGGTACTGGAGATACTCAGACTCCAGTCCTTGTTGGATACCATAGCGTCCAATATTGAGCTGTGCAAAAGCAGACTGACACGTAGTGAGTACTACTGCAACAGATGAGAATGCGATGGTCGCCAAGCGAACCGTCTTCTCTACGAGACGCTCCGCGAACAGCATTGCAATTCTCTCAACAATTGATTTAGGCATAAATGCACCTCCACTAAATGACAGCAATTTCATTGGTTGTTCACGTCCCTCTTTCAGTCCGTGAGAAGTCGATATTAATAGCTCCGGAAATTCAACGGGTCACAGCAATACCGCAGACTCATCGAGTCTGTGAACAGCGTTCCTATCCTTGGTAAATAGGGATTGGGGATTGGGAGAAAATTTTTTCCGAGTTGAGTGAGGTTTGAATCCCCATCTATACCCATTTCACTCCCCAGTTCAACTCTTAGCTAAAGAAATATTGATCGTGATTCCGGTACCTTTGAGATTTCCTGATGAGAGTGTGTGATATAAGACCAATGCCCGGTTTGGTTGATCGAAAAGAAACCCACGACGTGTGGGTTTGATCTTCCCTTGCTTTACTAAGGAAACGAAGGCTTCTAAATACCTACGTATACCTTGACGATTCTCTTGAGTAGTATTCATATGACGCTCAATCAGCATCATAAAGAAGTTCAAGCTACGATTTTCCTGCCCCTGAATCAGACTGCCCTCATCTAGGAAAGAACTTGCTATGAGCCTGCCATCAACTTGTTTAACCTTAAATAGAGTAAAGTAACGCCCTTCTTTTTTAGGGTCGTTCGCATAACAGACCCAAGAACCCTCTTGATTCTGTGTAAAACCCTGTTCAGCAAGATAAGAAAGCAAAGAATTACTTGCTTTGGTTTGTGGTGGAGGTAATAAATCCTCAATGGGATCTAAAGAGCAAATCCTATGCGTTGTTTTCCGTTGAGAAACAGCAGGAGCCTCCTGGGTATAGACAGGCAGGAGGGGCTTGTTATCAGACATTGCCATACTAGACATCGCAGCAAACGCAGATATTTGGAGAGCGATCACTCCAAATAAACGAACAATGATATTCATATTTTTCCTATTACTCTTTTAAGTTGTTAATAATCGAGTTGTTACTAAATCAGAATTGATTTAGTAGTCCTAAATCATTTGTTTAATTAAAGGTTTGCCTCATTTGGTCGAGGGTAGCTTAAGTTTTCACCAATCAAATAGGACTTTTATATATAGGTGACTAAGCACAAAGAGAATAAATATTTAAATAAAACACACAACATTAATGTCTTATTGACAAGACAAATTGGGCTTTTTGATATTTTTACATATACAAAAAACAATTGACATTGTGTCAAAATTTTTCTATCTATCCTTATTAACTTTTTGCCATTATGAGAGGCTTTTATACCTTCTTAGCCGGCTATCATGATTCCTAAAAAAGGGCTTGGTTAGCTATTTAGTGCCTTATATAAGCAGATTTTCAAAAGCTCCGTGCTTTGTACTTTAGCGCTTTTGTTGGTTTCCTGGGTGGATTGAATAACTTTTTTTTCTGGAGGTAGCACACCTAACTAGCTGTTTCAGCATGGTTGTAACTTGATGTATAAAATAATATATCTTGACAGTAAAATAATATTACCATGAGCTTGAGACATGCAACACTATTGTGGACAGTTGTCAAAGTTGTACACCGTGAATTGTAACCACCTCTTCATTAAATTTCATGGCAAATAGCTGAAAGTCAAAATTAATTTACTTATACATCCTTAGTGTTTAAAAAATTAGTAATTTTGTTCTTAAGTGAGGAACATACTGTATTAAATATAACTTTTGTTTATTAAATATACGGTTAATTAATATATTTTTATTGTTGAATAAGTCTGATTGTCTGAACTTTAAGCTATAAGTGATCGCATCAAACAAAGTTAAATTAAATTACTAAGTATAAAATTGACGATTTAACTAGTTGTTGCCACAGACCTTATAAGTGTCTAAGGTTCAGATTTATGACTTGTAACAGCGAACTTGGACATGGTTCCTTATTTAAGATTAAGTTGCCATTATTATGAAAAGTATAGATGTTGTCTAGCAAGAGAAATTGAAGCGAGCCTCGTAGAAAGATTGATCTGAATGTGGGGAGATAGATATTACCGTTTGAATACATACCACTGATGATTGTCACTTTTGAGTCACATTTGTTTTTAACCATAGACATATTAGGTAAAACAGTGCAAAAGAAAAATGAAACAAAGCAGGGAGTCGCCTTTTTATTTGCCTGGGCGCGGATGACAGTGATTCAAACTGGTTCCATTACCCTGTTGGCATTTGTTTTTGGCGATTATGTTTCTCAGATATGGCGGCTAGGAACGTTTTTGTCTTCTATATAATACGCCTTATGTGAATTAAGCCACAGGATGCTGTTCAAAAGTAAGAACATCAATACCAAAACGCTGGCGCAGAAAAATACGCAGAGTATGACTG
>NZ_JBALCO010000126.1:0-16316 GCF_036919595.1 Nostoc sp.
TTTCAGGTGATATGGCGCTCATTTTTGGTGCAATTACGGTTTCACCAGTCTCAGGCGATATGGCGCTCATTTTTGGTGCAATTACAGTTTCACCAATTTCAGGCGATGTGGCGCTCATTTTTGGTGCGATCGCTTCTAACTCTGGACTGAGCAAACTAGATGGTAACTCAGAATTTAATTGCAGATCATCATTAGTAATATTCCTAAATAAAGTCGATTTATCTTCAACACTATGCGAAGTGGATGACATTATGCTAGGGGTTATACTACTAACAGAATTATTCTCACTTGTAGTGTTGTTTGATGCAACATTTCGTTGTAATTTCGGGATATCCGAATTAGCCTCAACAGGCAAAGGCTCATCTGATACTAATAAGCTATCTTGATTACGATTAATAGGAATGTTGCTTTCATCAAATTGAGCAACATTTTTAGCTGCTGATGATTTGACTGCTTTTTTAGTCTTAGATTTCGGTATTGACTTTTTTTCTGGTGGCTGTTGAGATTTATTTGTTTTTGTTGATTTAGATTTACCTTTATTATTTAGTTTTTGTGAGGTATCATTACTCGTATTTTTTTCAATACGAGTTGGCATTTTCTCTGGAATACTGTCCTTTACTGATTCATTACTATTTTTTAGTAAACTTATTGAATCAGAAGAATCAAACTCAACTAATGGAAACTCACTATTTATACCCTGAGTCTCCTCATTATCCCAATCTATTAATGGTTGTATCGTCAATTCATGTTTACGAGATAAGAAAAATTTAGATGATGTGACTAATGGTGGTTTATTTTGTATGGAACCGATAATATTGCTTTGTGAATTCAGGGAATTAGACTCTTTTTTTAATAACATTTTGTGAGGATAAGATAAAGATGATCTTACCCCCAGTGAATGAACATTATTTCCTAGTGGAGATTGAATAATTTGCATAGTTATAATTGAAAAATAGCCAATTAACTAGAAGGGAAATATCCTGTTTCATCTCGTTCTACAGAATTGCCTCCTCCTGAATCTCTGGCAACTTGTAAACCTTCATAAGCCAAAGTTAATTCTTCAATGGCAACCGCGTTTCCATCTGCTTGTAATGCAGGTGTTTTCCAAGCTATAGGAATAGCACCAATCAAAGTCCAACTCATCATCGTTTCACCAGCTTGATTGAAAATCAAAATATTGACATTGCGTCGAGATGTTTCATCTTCTTCATTAAAAACTGTATTTATCCAGTTCCAAAAACCTGGATGATCGGTAAGTCCACGTTTAAGAGTTATGTCTGCAAATTCTGTATGACCTAAATAAATTCTTTGCTGGTCGTTGACACCACCTTCGTAAAAAACATTTTTCTGAATTTGAACACTTAATCCTGAACATTCAGTGAAAGATGCAGCAATAGAACTGTCTATTTCTACGTAGAAACGATTAGTAGTGACATAATTGTATTCGTGGTCAACGTCGCCTTTAGCAAGGCTGTTAGGAATACCTATTGTATCTCCTGCTCTTCCAAGGGAATTTCCAACCATCACAACCACCTTTGGGAACTATAATTACTTAGCCTTTCTTGCTGCGATCGCAGGTCTTGTAACAAAAGTTTATACACGTGTTCTGTAAGTTGGTCTAAAAGCAGTGAGTCGTTGAGATATTTAGTTGCTGTTTTAACCGCCTTGCTAGCATCAGATGACGCTGAAACCCCGGCGTATCCAGCAGTACCGCCAACATCTCCATCGAACGTGAAAAAAGTTTGTTGCTGTTTTGAGTCCATAAAAAAATCTCTCCTAGAATCAAGGCTAAAGGTACTGCATCAGAATCAAAAGTAGCCAAAAGTCGAACTTCGTCTTTGCCTGAATTTAGACTTTTGATGAATTGTGTTAAAAATGCGATCGCCATACTCTAAATATGTGATCAATCCAGCAAATATTCATCTAGCTACTGCTTGGGAATGAGGAGAAAAAATGGGAGAATATGTAAACCAGTCCAAAAAAGCTACCACTACTTCCTTCTCAATACCATCTCTCAAACACCGAATACCGAGCTTTGGTTTAGAATCCTCATAAACATTTACCCCAAGCAGTTCCATTGGTGCAACCACTTCATAAACCTCTCACCCACGACATTAGTCGAATACCCTTGCGTAATCCCCAAGCAAAACTTTTAATTAGCCAGCTTAAGAATTCAACTGAGAATGCGGTGTGGTTTTTAGACCCAACAGAGGAGTATAAGGGGGACTTTGCAAGTGATCGTCCTCGCAAAGTGATTATCACCCTAATGTTGACGAACGAAGCACAATTTATTCATACTAAGAGTGAAAAATTCGCTGGAGAGAAAGCTTACCCAGATAAGGTAATCATAAAAGAATCTGAGAGAGGTGCATACGGTATCGGACGTAAACTTAAAAAAAATATCGCATCGTTTTTATTGTAGAGGAGCAGGGATCTTTTCGCAGGAGAAGAGAAAGTCCTTTTGATGGGCGTGAAATTGGATGATTTATTTTTTGGAGTTTCCTTATTTGTAGACAGAAGTTACTTCAGGGAAAGCAGAAGTTGCTACAGACTGCGCGAAACACCCAAACGTGAAGCCAGAAGTTACTTCAGGGAAAGCAGAAGTTGCTACAGACTGCGCGAAACACTTAAACGTGAAGCCAGAAGTTACTTTCAAGAAGGCAGTAGTGCGATCCTTCGAGAAATTAAATTGGATGCATCGATTGTCATGCCCAACCATTTATCATGGGATTGTTTTTATTAAACCTGTCACACCCCAAGCTGACGTAGGGGCTAACAATCATAGCGTTGGGATGAATGACCAATTGTAGGGGCGCAAGGCCTTGCGCCCCTACAATTGGTGACTCTTGCTAAACCTAATGCATTAGCTAAAGCTTTTTACTACAATATATATATAGTGAAATTTACTAGATTATCCTGACCAAATCGCAGTGAATCGCCATTAAGCAATCGATATTGCATACCAGGAGTTAGAGAAGTATTGTTTAAATAAATACCATTAGTACTCATGTCAACAATCATGTATGCATTTTGCGACCAGTCCCAATCGACTCGCGCATGACGACGAGAGATTATTCCCTCACTGGGGATGCCTGTCAAGTCAATTTCTGGCGGCGCTATTCCTGGACTCTGACTGCGGCGACCAATATAACCTCCTTCCCCAACGAGATTATATTCTCTTCCGGTGGTATGAATCAACTTTAAGACTGGCGCCCTTTGAGGTGGGGGAGTATAAACAGGCGGTGTTGGTGGATAAGAAACCCGTTCCTGATAGACTGTTGAATAATCAATGCGGGCTTGTTGGGGAACTTGGTAATTAGGTTGGTCTATTGCTGGCCGCTGATACTGAGTAGGTGGTTGTTGACTGGGTGGTTGTTGACTAGGTTCTTGTTGACTGGGTTGTTGTTGACTGGGTTGTTGTGGTGCAGGGGCAACTACATTACCCACAGGAGTGGAACACCAGGGACAAACCTTAGCATTGTTAGGCAGGGCGCGGTTAAAATATTCGCAATTGGGATTAGGGCACCGATTTGCAGGCATAGGAATTTATATCATCAGGCATAGGTTGTAAAGCTACAAGACCTACTTTACTAAGTAAACACTGACCCTGACGAGTAGTTAGCATCTGGGCAAATGTAGAACCACCTGGTAGGCGGCTGCTGTCTTTAGGGTACACTACAAAAATAGGGTATCCCAAGGCGTAGTTTTGGAAAGTCGTGACATCAACATAATAATCATCATGTTGACACAAATCATCTGAGGGAGTAATTGAGCGGCGATCGCGCCGTTGAAACAGAGGTTGAATCGCTGACTTGTTGCCATCTGCGATCGCTAGGGGATAGCCAGTACACTGAGTCCAAGTTTTACTGATAATCCCAAAACTGATGATACCAGGAGTTCGCCCCTTTAGAGTTTCGCTGCGTATCTGGTTTTGGGTTTTTGTTGTGTCAAGTTTACTAACCTTTGCTTTAAATAAAGCTTCGTCCTGAGGGGCATTTTTAAGAACTATTTCTTTAAATTTACTGATTGCTTCCGGTTCAGTTGGGGCCAAAGGTATCAGAGTCAGATTTGGAAGTTTAGGACTAATTTGCTGCCAATTAGTAATTTTACCTGTATAAATTTGACGCAATTGCTCAAGACTTATTTCCCCTCCAAGAGCGTTAGCAAGATTTGAGTCTCTCTTATTAAATGCTACAAAAACCAGTAACCCATCATAAGCAACTGGTTTTTTAGCAAGTTTATCTGTGATATTATCTACCAAACTAGTCATTGCAAAATCTTTTTTGCTTGTTTGGACTTCTTCGATACTTTTAATCGGATTATCTATATTTGATGACAAAACAGATTCATAATTAAATGTTGCTGTTGCATCTGACTTTGGTCTGGTCAATAAATCTTCTAAATGATTGTTGTCCACTGGTTGTGTCAAAATATAGCTCCATGTACTGTCTTTTTCTCCTGTATAAGTAAATTGTCCGGAAGGAATGTTGGGGACTTCAGAGAAATTCCGCACAAGTTTCGACCATTGTATATATTGATTAGAACTATCTGTTTTCTTACCCCAAAGCCAATACCAAATTCCTCCCCCAAGTAGTAATACCAGAATTAGTAGCAGAATTAAAGGGATTGGGAAACGCTTTTCTATTTCTTGAGAAGCTGGCGATCGCGCTGAACTTTTGCCATGATCCTCTTTAGGAAGTTTTAGCAGTGCTTGACGAGCTGCTTCTGCACTCTCGAAACGATTTTCCAGCCCAATTAGTTGATAAATAAACTGTTTTAAATGACTATCACTATCTGGCCATTGTTGATTATCTCTAAGATTGAGAGGCTGGTTAGATGACAAATTAGTTGTGCGTCCTGCCCATAAAGAAAAGGCTACCAATCCTAATGATTCTAAATCTTGCTCAAGTCTGGCAGGTGCGGGTTTAGCAATAATGGGCGGAAGAAATAAGTTTTCCCAGATAGCTAAATCACAAAAGTATATAGAAAATTTTTGATTATTTTCTACTTTAATTAAAGTACTATCTAAATTGATGTTGCCGTGAGTGATACCCAGTTGTATTTGGTTGGAGGGAAAGCGCAGCTTTTGAGTGTGGAGAAACTGGAGAGTTTGTAGACCTTGATTTAGGACTTCACGCACCTCAATAGATGTCATTGCTCCCTTCTCGATCAGATATTTTCCTAAAGTTTGGGATGCCTCTACTCCTTTAGTAATTAAATAACAGCGTTCTCCTTTTTCATCAGCGATCGCTTCTTTAGTTTCGACAAGACGGAAGTTTTGAATTCTATTATCGGCTAAACTTACCCCACCCACCTGTTTGAAAGTCTCTTTCCGCTTTCGAGTCTCGCTTTCATTAAAAGAACGATTGGGTAGCAGGTATTCTTTGATGATTACAGGCTGTTTGTCTTTGAGTTGGATACCTGAATATAAGCGGCCTAAACCTTGCACACCAACAAAACTAGCTATTTGATAAGTCCCCTGATTTCCTTTAATCTCAGCCTGCTGCGGTAAAGTTGCTGGAAAACCACATTCCAAGCAAAACTTAGCACCCTTGATTTGCTGCGCCGTTTGGAAGGGGCGATCGCAATTTAAGGGAGAATTGTATGAGCAGGGGTATTCTTGATAAAAAGATTCAAATGAAGGCATATACAAAGAGTTTCGTGAATTGCGCTGATTACTTCTGTCGCGCTCAAGCGTGAACTAATCCTAACTTGAGAGCAGCCACAATAGCTTGAGTCCGGCTAGTAACCTTCAATTTTTCAAAAATACTTGTGAGATGCGCCTTAACAGTAGCAACTGTTACATATAAATGTTTGGCGATTTCTTCATTAGAAGCACCTTGAGTTAACCAGTGTAAAACTTCTTGCTCTCTTTGGGTTAAATGCACCTCATGAGATGCTTTCATACTAGAGTTTGAATAAGCCTGAAAAAACCGGAAAAATCGACTAGCTACCTCTGAAGGTAGATAAATTTCTGACCTTGTAACAATGTCAATAGCTTCACACAATTGTGTTGCCAAACGATTTTTAAACACATAACCTGCGGCTCCCGCCTGCATTGCTCTAAAAATCCAGTCATCTTCTTGATGAGCCGACAAGACTAAAACCTTGCCAGTGTAAGCAGTTTCCTTAAGACGTGTCAAAATTGTAATCCCATCACATCCTTTCAATTGCATATCCAGCAAAATTAAATCTGGACACTTCTGGGCTGTTAATTTTAAAACTTGCTCTACAGTATCAGCATCACCCACAACTTCTACAGGTAAAGCAGAATTAATACTATAAAAGTTGAGGAGGGTACGTAATCCCTGGCGGAAGCGTTCTTCATCATCTACCAGCAAAACTGAAAGTTTTTTATGATCATTAGTCATATTTGTAATTACGAATTACGTTAGCGTAGCGGGGCGTAGCCCATTACGAATTATAAATTATTTATCTACTCCTTGGCCGAGGTAAAATCAGGGAAAATTGCGCTCCCTTTTCTGACAAAACTTGTGCCCAGATACTTCCTTGATGATCCAAAATAATTTTTTTAGCGATAGTTAAACCCAGCCCTGTACCTCCTCTACGTCGGGAATAAAATGGGGTAAATACTTTTTGTAAATCCTCTTGAGATAGTCCTGGCCCTTGATCTAAGATTTTAATTAAAACTTCATCTTGAAAAATTTGCCAGCTGCAGGTAATAGTTCCTGAATTAGGACTGAAATGAACAGCATTACTGAGGATATTGTCAAAGACTTGTTTCATTTGCAATCTGTCTATTTTCAGTATTGTCGATGTATCGGGAATCGATATTTTAATTTTCTTCTGATTAATTAGAGGTTGTAAATTTGTGATACTTTCAACTACCAAATTTCTTAAATCTTGAAATGTTACCCTTAATTTTGCACTTTGACCACAATCAATAAGCTCATTTAAATTAGTATCTAAATCTTCTATGCTTTCGCCAATGATTGTTGCTTGCTCTTGCCAAGGACTATCCTTTAACCCTAAGTATAAGTTATGTGCATACAATCCGATAAGTCCTAGAGAGTTACGCAATTGATGACCTACTCGATGCAAGATATTTTCTAGGAGTTGAATTTCAGTTTTTTGTCTTCCATAGTCTAAGTAAATGTCTGTATACTTACTTAGGAGCATCGCAGAGCGTTTTACGTATAATTGCAAACTAGATGACAAAGGTTCGTGAGTAATGATTTGAATGTATTCAGGTTTTTGATTTCTATAGCCTATGGGGCAAATGTAAGAAATGGATGAAAAGTCCTTAAGTCTAAATTCATGTAAAGTCAAAACAGGCGGAAAGTCTGTAAGCCATGCTTCTGACCGTAAATAAGCTAAAATTTTTGGCGAAAAAGAAGCTTGGTCTTGACCATAATTTATAACTTCCTGATGATTTTTTAGCAAATAATCATGATAGACAATCCGAGCGAAAAAAATTGGATACTGACTAGTTAGCTGCTCAGACTCTAGCTGACAAAAGCTTTGAATATCTGAGGAATTCAAATAATTAGAGCCATTTTCTAGTTTTTGTACAGAAAAGCCTAGTGTCATAGCTTTAACTCGCTTTTTGCAACCAAATATTTTTACTTTTCTGGTGACCAGTATAAAATTATGCAGTTTAAAGAATGTTTATTTTTTTGTTAAGTTATCTTATTAGATAATTTATACAAACAAAGAATTATTAAGTCTATATTCACAGGTGCTTCTCACTGTTCTAAGTATAGATAGGTATATAGCAGTCTCATATATTATAATAATTCGATAAATTTTCTGGGATGGGCGTTTTGCTTATCCTATTTAGTACTCTGCCAAGGCAACAATGCTTAGTCCTGATTACGAACTTATTGATCTATCAAAGTTGGTCTAGTGGACTAGTGGGCTTTTCGGCCCACCCTACAAAAAAATGTAGTGCGTCCAATTAATAACTGCTCCAGACTAATCTACAAACTGAAGTTGCTGCTTTTCGGATTCTTGAAAAACTAATATCTCCCAGCCCCCTCAATCATCATTCTGGACGAGCTGGGGACTGGGGATAAAGGAGCAGGGGGAGAGAAAAAATGCTTAACCCAAGCGTATTAGCCTATGCCCCATGCCCAATACGCAATGCCCAATGCCCTATCCCAAAATATCGACAAAAGTCTAATTAACTTTAGAAGGCTGATACATATATTGTAGATGCATCTGGATTTGCTACCAGCACAACACCTTCATGTTTGTCTTCGTTCTTCAAACTTTAGCTGAAATTCTCGCTGGAGGAACCTCACTTACCAGTACGGAGCAAATTGACTTTAGCCATCCTTCTACTCGAAGGGAAGAGGGAGCAGGCCCGACTCTCAATTTATATATTTATGATATTCGTCACAGTAAGCAGGCTCAACAAGCCGGAAGGCAAGTTGAACGTAATATTACACGCCATCTACAATCTGGCGCTGTAAATTGGGAACCTACTTGGTTTGATATTTCAGTGGTATTAACAGCCTGGGATAGGACGACTTTAGGCGAGCATCACTTCCTCAGTGAAGCATTGACCGTACTTCTACGCCATCAAGCTTTGGAGGAGGAGTTTTTAGTTCCTGAATTACGGGGTTATGGTAGTTTACGTATGGTAATTGGAATACAGCCGTCACTTGAGATTGGCGGCATATGGGGCGCTCTTCATGTACCTTTGCGTTCAGCCATATATTTAACAATAAGCGTGCCTTTTAATACGCCACCTACCGCAACACCTTTGGTTTGGGAACGAATTTTTGACCAGCGAAATAAAATGGATGGGTATGGAATAGAAGGGCATGGTAGCAACCAAATTATCACTAGGCGAGTAGTAATTGGAGGTTACGTCAAGAGTGCGACAACAAATCTGCCACTGCTGGCGACAAAAGTTACTCTGCAGGGAACTACAAAATTCATGGAAAGCAACAAAGAAGGACTGTTCTTTTTTGAAAACCTTGAGAGAGGTAACTATGTTTTAAATCTAAATTGTCCTGGCTATTTACCCAAGAATGTTAATGCATTGGTAGATAACCAAGGTTATACCTTCAAAGAAATATTTCTAACTCCTGAATAATTAAGTTTTTACTGACTTGGAGAGACTTTTATGGCTAGACTTGATTACTTTGCTCCTGGTGTCTATATTGAAGAATTTGACCGAGGGAGCCGACCGATTGAAGGTGTTAGCACAGCAATTGCCGGGTTTGTAGGCTTTACAGAAGATATTCGAGATGATGCTGAACTATTTAAGCCGATGTTGGTGACTAATTGGACGCAATATCTCAACTATTTTGCCCATCTTAATTCTGATGGTTTCACTGATTTCAACGCCTACTTACCCTTTGCAGTCTATGGCTACTTCATGAATGGTGGCGGTCGCTGCTGGGTGACAAGCATTGGCACTCAATTACCAAACGCACCCAAAGCCGCGACTCCAGAACCTGCTATTCTAAGAATCAACGCTCGAGGCAATCGTCCAGCCTTGCGGTTTACTTTGCGCCCTGAGCAAGCAGCAGACGGATTAGTAAACATCTTAATTATTGAAGGTTCCCCTCGTGCCCTACCTGAAGGTACTGAAGGAGAAGCTGCTCCAAATACAGGAGAATATTTCACAATCGAGATTCGTCGGGGAGATGAGCTTTTAGAGCAATACCAGAACTTGACGATGAACCGCGATCCTAATGCTCAAGTAGCAACTTATGCGCTGACAGCATTGAGAAATTCTATGTATATCAGTGTAGAAGACATTACTCAAAGCGGGCAGCCTTTAACTCGCCGTCCGGTCAATGGTCAGTACGAACTAGCGCCACCAATTGTTGCCACTCAGCCGGATAGACTTCCACAAGATATAGAAGGGGTACGAGATGATCGCACAGGGGTACGCGGTATTTTTGAAATTGATGAAATCACAATGGTGGCTTGCCCTGATCTGATGCGGGCTTATCAAGAACAAGTGCTGAACTTGGATCAAGTCCACGGGATCATGGAACTGATGATCAGCATGTGCGAAGGTTCTGCCAGTGGCGATATTCCTAATCCACCCAACCGCATGGTTTTACTTGATGCACCACCTGATGCCGTTAAACCCCAACAAGTAGTGAATTGGTTGAATAGATTTAACCGCCGTTCGATGTTTGCAGCCCTTTACTATCCTTGGATCAAAGTTGCTAACCCGCGCGATCGCGGCAATCCCATTCTAGTACCTCCTTGTGGTCATATGATGGGTGTTTGGGGACGCACCGACGAAACCAGAGGTGTCTTTAAAGCGCCTGCAAATGAAGTACCCAGAGGCGTAATTGGTTTAGGTTATGATACCAATTTCCGCGAACAGGAACTATTGAACCCCCTTGGTATCAATTGCATTCGCAATTTCCCGAACCGAGGTATCCGCATTTGGGGAGCACGAACTTTAGTTGAGCCAGATAAAACAGAATGGCGTTATATCAGCGTGCGTCGATTGATTAGTTACCTAGAAAAATCAATTGAACTGGGCACTCAATGGGCAGTTTTTGAACCGAATGATCAAGATTTGTGGGCGCGTGTCAGACGTACTGTCAGTAACTTTTTAGAGCGGATTTGGCGTGAGGGTGCTTTATTTGGAGATTCCGCAGCACAGGCATTTTATGTTAAATGCGATGCGGAATTGAATCCACCAGAAACTATAATTTTAGGTCGTTTGTATATCGAAGTAGGTGTTTGCCCCGTTAGACCGGCAGAGTTTGTGATCTTCCGTATCAGTCAATGGAATGCACTTGATGAGGGATAACTGATTAAGCTAACCGGCTTCATATTGCACTATTTTCTGTGAGAATGTCATTAATCATTAGTTCTTTGTAAACACAAATGACTAATCACAGCCCATAATGCGTAATAGCTTACTATATTTCTGCAATTTTTCCACACTATTAATTTATTAGGAGATGAGATTCTCATGCCAAACGAATATATTGGTGCTTCAGTCTTTTACTTTAATGCAGAAGGTATTGAAGAGAAATTCGTTAAATCAGTTACAGGATTGGGCTTAAAAAATAATGCCACTACAACTGTTAGAGGTTCAGGCAAAAGTGGTAAGGTAATCCGTCAAAACACCCCAGGACAGGTAGAACATAATAATGTGACAATTACCTTGAATTACAATGGTGACAATAGCATCTACGATTGGTATTTAAAGTGTAGCAGAGATGGAGAAGCGCGTCAGTGGGATGACAACCGGAAAGCAGTTTCGGTTGTTGGTTATGCCCAAGATAGATCAACTGAAGTAATCCGGCTAAATTTTACAAATTGCTTTCCTGTATCATATACAGCCCCAGAATTCGATGCTACAAATAGTGATTTGGTAACAGAGGCGATTGAAATAGCTATTGAGGGTTTTAAGATTGAAAGAAGTACAAAGTCCCTGAGTAATTGAAGGTAAAACTCAATTGTTCGGTTTGATTTAGCTATTTGTCATAGGCATGAGGTTGCTATAACTTGTAAATAGCAACCTTAACTGCACTATTAATTTATTAGGAGATGAGATTCTCATGGCAAATGAATATATTGGTGCTTCAGTCTTTTACTTTAATGCAGAAGGCATTGAGGAAAAATTCGTTAAATCAATCTCAGCATTTAGTGAGAAAAATAATGCCACTACACAAATTAGAGGTTCAGGCAAAAGTGGTAAGGTAATCCGTCAAAATACTCCGGGACAGGCGGAATCGGATAATGTAACAATTACCTTGAATTACAATGGTGACAATAGCATCTACGATTGGTATTTAAAGTGTAGCAGAGATGGAGAAGCGCGTCAGTGGGAAGACAACCGGAAAGCAGTTTCAGTTGTTGGTTATGCCCAAGATAGATCAACTGAAGTAATCCGGATAAATTTTACAAATTGCTTTCCTGTATCATATACAGCCCCAGAATTCGATGCTACAAATAATGATTTGGTAACAGAGGCAATTGAAATAGCTATTGAGGGTTTTAAGATTGAAAGAAGTACAAATGCCCTGAGTAATTGAGGGTAAAACTTAATTGTTCAGTTAGATAGCAACTTGAACTGGACTATTAACTTATTATCAAATGAGATTCTCATGTAACAAATAGTGATCTGGTAACAGAGGCGATTAAAATAGCTATTGAGAGTTTTCATATCGAATCAAGTCAAAAAACCCTCCCAACTTAAGGGTAAAATTCAATTGTTCGGTTTTATTTAGCTATTTGTTTTTGGTAGGAGGTTACAATAACTTATAGATAGCAACCTTAACTGCTAAATTAAATTAGATTTGCATCAAAACTCAAACTCTCAATATATACTATGGTAATCACAAAAATCGCTTCAAAGTTAGGCTCGAAAGAGTTTCTTACAAAATATCGTTTTTTTGTAGGACTAAACTTAGGCTGGAATGATAGCGATACCTACTTTTTAGAATGCCAAGGTTTCACAAGAACTCTGGACGTAATTGAAATTTGTGAAGTCACTTCTCAAAAGTGGGGAGATGCATCAAAAGGTAAACCAGTTAGAACTAAACTTCCTGGCAATGCTAAGAGTGGTAATATTATTTTGCGTAAAGGTTTGACCACATATGCATCTTGGTGGGAATGGTTTGAAAAAGTCGAAACAGGTGAGTGGAAGGAACAACGTAAAAATATTTATTTATCTATTTACAACCAAGAGGGTAAGGAAAGAGCTAGATTTGAATTAAATGGTGCTTGGCCTACTAGTTACAAAATTAGTGATTTTGACGCTACCAGTCATGAAATAGAAATTGAAGAGATGGAGATTGCTTTTGAGGAATTTCAACGCCAGGATCCTAGTTTAATGGGTTATTTTTAATGAATTATTAAGCTCATAAACAATTTGTCAATCAACAATAGTGCTTAACATTCTGCCGAAATCGCTAAAAAACATATTTTTAAGCTAGCAATGTCGTACCTTTACGGGAAAACAAGCTACGCATAGCGTTTCGTAGAGAAGGCTGGCTACGCCTGTGCGTCATATTTCAAAGCACCATTTATTCTTTACACTCACAATTCAGTATTAAGCTGAATTTGATACTGAATTAATCGGCTGATTTGTAGAGTAAATACTATTACCAAAACTGATTTTGTTTTAACCTATTACGAATGCGCGTGAAGTAATTAGGAGGACTATGTTTCCTACAGAGTTTGAATTTACACTGCCTAAAGGGTATCTAGACTCTGAAGGCAACCTCCACCGCAAAGGTGTAATGCGGTTATCAACGGCGATAGACGAGATTTCACCCTTGCGTGACCCACGCGTTAAAGCTAATCCCGTTTATGCCACAATTATTATCTTGTCGCGAGTAATCACCCGTTTGGGTGCTTTACCACAAGTGTCTCCAGCAATAGTAGAAAACTTTTTTGCCCAAGATTTAAATTACCTTCAAGATTTTTACCGTCGAATCAATGGATTGGAGGGCGAAACTTCCATACCAGAAGATACAATAAATTCCCCCGAACCACTTATTCATAATTGAGTTCGGGAATGGGGAATAGGGGGATGAGGGAGATGAAAAAGCAGGGGGAGCAGGGAGCAGAGGGGCAAAGGAGCAAAGGAGCGGAGGGGAAAAAGACTATACAGAAATTACTCTTTATTCCCCCTATCTCCTTCGCTCCCTATCCCCCTATTCCCCATGCCTAATGCCCCATGCCCAATACCCATTCCCCAATCCCCAAATTACCTATGCGCCGTAAAAAGGATACTCTCTGCACAGAATTTGCCTTCACTCTTCCTAGAGGGTTGAGTGATGGTGAAAACCGAGTACATCGTCAGGGGGTGATGCGTTTAGCCACCGCCAAAGATGAAATTTTGGTGCAACAAGAGCGCAGAGTTCAAGAAAATCCAGCTTACGGCGTCTTGGTGATGCTTGCACTGGTTATTACTCGCTTGGGCAGTTTCAACTCTGTTAGTCCTGATTTACTCGAAGGACTTCTCCTACATGACATTGCTTATCTCCGAGAATTTTACAATCGAATCAATCAGCAAGGCAATGTACACATTCCGACACAATGTCCCCACTGCAATACTCAATTTTCAGTGGAGCTAGAACTAGCGGGGGAGTCCTAAGCTACCCCTCTGATACTTTATATGAGGAGGTAGCTTTTATTGCTTATCATTTTCACTGGTCACAAGATGATATTTTAAACTTAGAACATACTACCCGTCAGCGCTGGGTAGCAGAAATCAATAAAATTAACCAAAAAATAATATGAAAGTAAAAGTCAGCTACTCACCAAATCTAAATGAAGTCAATGAAGTTGACCTGACCATAGAAACTACAACCAGAGGAGAATGGTTAATAGGTCGTTCTCCTGATTCTGATTTAGTCTTAGACAGCCCTGATATCAGTCGGTTACATGCTAAGTTTTTTGTTAAAGGTGGAAATTACTACTTCTCTGACCTTGGTAGTAGAAATGGCTCAATATTTAACGGTAAACAGGCTGAAAAAGACCGACCATATTCTTTGAGTGATGGAGACGTTATCCGGATTGCAGATTACGTTTTGATCTTGGAAGGAGTTACTCCCGCCTATGAGCAAGCAGAGACAGTCTTTAGAATTATAGATCCTTCACTATTTTCTCGGCCGCGATCGCCTGAAAATGTCAGTGCTTCCAATGTTGCTAATCCAGCCTCAGAAGTAGTTAACCAAGTTCCAGCGCCAATTAGTAACGAAGTAGATACACCTGAAATTAATCCTCCTTCCCCAGAAATAAGCAAAATCTCAGAAGTTGTTGCAACTAAACCTGATGATGTCATCCCTAAAAACATCATTCAGTCACCAGAAGCAGTCAGCGAAGTTCCACACGATGTCCATGATCAAGTTGGGGATTTGCGGACATCAGTTGCAGCAGAAGTCAGCGCAGATGTTGAGGAAGTAGAAGTTCCAAAAGTCAACGAAGCCTCAGAAGTTTCTTCTACTATAGCTGATGATGCGATCGCTTCACCTGAAAACATCATTGAAACTCCTGAAGAGGAAAGTGTTCTTCCACAAACCACTCACCATGAGGAAGCAGCACTGGCGGCAGAATCTACTTTCGTACAGCGGCCTGATATAAATGCTACTCCTGAAGCTACTCACGATGAGGATGCAGAGTTGGAGGCAGCACTAGAAGCAGAAGTCACCTACGTTCAGCCACGTGATATTTTCAGCGAAGTTCCTGCACAGGAGAGTAGCGCTCCCAAATCTACCTCCGATGAGGATGCAGAGTTGGAAGCAGCACTGGAAGCAGAAGTCACCTTCGTGCAGCCGCGTGATATTTTCAGCGAAGTTCCTGCACAGGAGAGTGCCGTTGCAGAAGCTACCCATAATGAAGTAGTAGATTTAGATACACCAGTTACAGAAGTTGATACAGATGTTGACGAGGTTGTCAAGGAAGTTGCTGAAGATGCGGGCATTAAACAGCAAGAAACATTGAATCAAGTACCAGAGGAAGAGAGCAAAGTTACACAAGATACCAATGATGAAGTAGTAGATTTGGATACGTCAGTTACAAGAGAAGACAGCGCAGATGTTGAAGAAGCAGAACCTAGTTCTGCTATTGATGAAACAGAAAGCAAAGTTCCTGAGATCATCAGTGAAACTATTGAAGAGGTTTCTGAAGTAGAAGCAACTCAATCTGATGAAACTCCAGAAGAAACAAATGTAAGTGAGCCTTCTCAAATGATTATTGAAGGAAATATAGTACTAATTGCTCACGAAAGCAAGAAATCAGAACTTGCGGAATTTGTTTCTCAACATCAGGAATTTTTCTCGCAGAGTTTTACAATTACCTGGCCATCTGTTAGCGAAGTCTTACAAAAACATGCGGGGATAACTATTAGTCAAGAAACCCCCGCACCAACTTCTGGAGGATATCAAACAATTGCTTCATTGGTTGGATCAGGAGAAATTTTAGCATTTATTTTCCTGAGAGATTTGCTACAACCTCAGCCTAATCAAGCAAATGAAGAAGCACTGCTAAGGTTATGCAATATTAATCAAGTTTTACTGGCAACTAATTTGCCAACAGCAGAGGCGATCGTGCATTATCTTAAATCAACAGCAGATTAGCACTAAATTATTCATTGAACAATAATATTCCCGACTTCTTTAAGAAGTCGGGAATATTATTGTTTTTTTAGACAATAAACGCTAGGGGCACAGCATTGCTGTACCCTCCATCCAAACCAGAACCGCTATATTTTATCGTAAGCACTATTCTCGTTGAGACTAAAAGCGCCCTCCCAATCCAGGAGAGCGCTTTTTGATTTAGCTAAACTTTACTATCTAACCATTGATAGCAGGAGCGGTTAGAGCTACAGGAGCAAAATCACCTGCTGCCAAATC
>NZ_JBALCO010000127.1:0-36016 GCF_036919595.1 Nostoc sp.
TTGATCTGGTGATGATTGTTGCGTCATGTTTCATATTCTACGACGCACTTACTTACTTTTTTCTCCCTGCCCCGGTTTTCTGAGCGGATACATATTATACTCAGATCAAAATTTATTTAAAGTAGTTTTTATAACTACCAACTTTTAAATAAATAAGTAATTAAACTTAAAATAATCTCAAAATATTCTTCATTTTTTTATTAATAATTAACAGGAACTTTACCCAATCAGGTCTCCGCGTTTATTAAGCTTGTTAGTGTCAGCTAAGATACTAAAGTATTACATAATACGGAGAAAGGTTTTAAGCAGCCGTATTGCCAAAAAGCCCGTATTCAGTACAGCCCAAGCCTAAAAACAGCAGTAGTTTAAAACTTAACTTCCAAACTAACAGAGACTTGAAAACAATGAAGATGACTTTTCAGAAACTTGTAATTGGCGTCTCAATGGCTATTGGTATAAGCGCTCTTGGCACTGCTCCAGCACACGCTACATCTTTTAGTTTCAATAACCCAAATGAAATTAGAACTTATACTGGTGGGTTAAATGGCAAGTTTATTGCAAATGATACTATAGCTGCCTCCAAAGCCTTGAGTGATGATAATGTCTCCTCTAACGTGGAGCTTTGGTATACTACCGAAAACCCAACTTCTAACGTTGGTTTCACCGCCACACAAGGAAACTACAGTGCCACCGTTACCAGTGTCACTGCTAGTGACTGGAATACTTTTGGTTCGCAATGGCTGAGTGATCTGTTGGCTACTTATACTCCATTCAAGTCAGTGTGGAATGGGTTTTCACCGAGTACCCAATCATTAGTAACGAGTTTTTTCCCTTTATTAGGAATAGGAGACCCTAACATTGGCAGCTTCCAATTCGGAGAAAATGGGGGTGTGGAACTGAAATTGGTTGGTCAAGTGGATGTAAGAACCAAACTCTTAGATACAGTTTCTACTAAACTTACCCAAACATTGACATCACTATTTCCAGGAAAAACAATTCTACCAAGCGCTTCAGAAGTTCAAACTCAGATTTCATTACTTCAACTAACGCTGAACTCGCCTCTAACCTCTCTTCCTACGAAGCTAACGCTGCAAACTCAAATAGATCAACTGACATCATTCAAAGACCTCCTTGGCGTGCAAGCTGCATTAAACGCCTACCAAGGCGGAATCGGAGCTAGTGAAATTGCCAAGGTAGTTAATGACAATAATACTTACTACGCCTATAGCTTTAACCCTACTGGATCTGAAATTACAGCCTCTGATGACGGCATATCCGGCACCCAGTATTACACTTGGCACACACCTGGATACACCGCTCCTCCAAAGAGAGTGCCAGAACCATCAATAATAATTGGTCTGTTGGGTGTTGCTGGCGTCTTTGTGACGCAACGCAAATTTAAAAAAGCATCTATTTAAGATTGCAGGTTCAAAACTACAAATAAGTAAGGGAGCTAATAGCTCCCTTTTTTTATGAATACTTCTATCCAGCTATAAGATGATTTAACCTTCTAGGTTATACTATTTATAAAAATATTTGCAACAAATGAATCGTTTGGAAGGGTATACATATCTACGCCCCGACCAATATATTTGTAACAGCAATTTCGGAAAATGGTATTACTTACCCTAACATCCAGATGAAAAATTTTATAGTAAGGGCAATTAATCTACGTTAGTTTCAGTATTACTTAAGTAGTTTTACTAATACAAATTAGCAACTTCGATTTTTTAAATTAGTCGTTTATTTAATACTATAAATTTTAAAAAAATTGCCAAAATAAACTTGATATTTGATGAAAATTATATTCAAGTATACTATCATTAAGTATTTGAGTGCAGCTAAATATAATTTATTAATATCTTTGACTAGATTACAGAAGTCAAGTTTTTATAGGTTTTACAGTTTAAATACACTCCCGTTCTAGTTTCTGGTCATAATTGTCGGCTTTTACTTAAGATAATAGGTAGCAATGACAGTACAATTATTCAATATAGATCAGCCATTACGGTCACACACACTTAGACGAATTTTGCTAGTTGAAGACCATGATCTCAATAGGATGTTATTGAGTGACTATCTAAGTTATTCTGGGTACGATGTCCAAAGCTTATCAGAAGGCTCTACTTTTTTCTCAACTATAGAGAAGTTTGAGCCAGATTTAATGTTATTAGACTTGAAATTGCCAGATATTGACGGTTATTCGCTCTTAAAACAAGTCCAGCAAGAACCTGATTTGTCAAAAATACCAATCATTGTGGTTTCAGCCTTTGCTTTTAAAGCAGATCAAGAACTAGCTCTGAGTTTGGGCGCACGTCGCTATTTTGTCAAACCTTTAAAACTCAAGGCTCTTATACTTACAATTGAAGAAGAGTTGACTTGTCGTCACAGATAAACTTTTCTACTGGATGTGCATTTATTCCGCTTTTTGGTCTGCAATGAACTCTTCAACTCGCTCACTAATATGTTGCACAGAACTGCCAATTTTTGAAATTTTATGTTGTACTTGCATTAACAACAAAACTGCTGTTTGCAAATCATTGAGCGTTTCAGCCATAGCTTCCCGGTATTGGGCTTCAAAGTCTTGCATATTCATCGTTCAACTCGTACCTGAAATTATTGTAATAGCTATATTCCTAATGATATTCGTAAGTTTAACTTCCTAAATCCGTTAAATCGCTTAATGTTATAAGTTAAAATTAACCCCAAAAGTATTATTTTATAATAATTAATTATCTAAATTTTATCTAAGTAACATTTAAAAGTTTAATTAGATTTAATAATAAAAATATAAATTTAGCTAAAATTAAGATGAAAAAATAATTTATTTAAATAAATGAATGTTTAAATAAGAATTCATTATCGATTTTAAAATGTTAATTATAGATTCAAAAAGTCAAGTTTTTATTGTGATAGTAGCAGCCGACAGCTAGACAAACTCTCCTCTGCTCCAAAGTTCTGATGCTTGCAGCAGGGCGTCTAGTACACTGTGTCCAAAGTTTAACAAGGGGGAAAATCCCTTGTTAAGCCCCAAGTTTTGTTAATTGAGATGGTAGAGACCATACTGTACTAGGTTATAAACCGAGTCTCAGACTTATCTGTATGCCGCCTAAAAGCCTACCTATTTTATATTTACTTGATAATTACTCTATTAAATCGGCACGAAAAAATAATTTTTCTTAAAATAGAGAAAGATTACCTAATTTTGGTTGTGGCAATATCTACTCAAATACTACCACTGGTTAAAGAGCCAGAAAGATTGGAAAACCGTCTAGCCGAAATTCCACCGGAACCGGGGGTTTATTTCATGCGGGACAAAAGCGATCGCATTATATATATAGGTAAATCACGTAAGCTGCGATCACGTGTCCGTTCCTATTTCCGGGATGGCTACAACAAGAGTGAACGCATCGCCACGATGGTCAAGTTGGTGACAGAAATTGAATTCATCGTCACTGATACTGAAGCCGAAGCGCTAGCGCTAGAAGCCAACTTGATCAAGCAGCACCAGCCATACTTTAACGTGCTGCTCAAAGATGATAAAAAATATCCCTATCTCTGCATCACTTGGTCAGAAGATTATCCGCGAATTTTTATTACCCGTAAACGCCAATTCGGCAAAGAAAAGGATAAATTTTACGGACCTTATACTGACGCTGGTTTATTGCGAGAAATTGTCCGCCTATGCAAGCGCATCTTCCCACAGCGACAACGACCTCAACCACTTTTCAAAGACCGTCCTTGCTTGAATTATGATTTAGGGCGTTGTCCGGGTGTGTGTCAACAGATGATGCCACCAGAAGAATATCGCAAAATTGTGCAAAAAATAGCGATGGTCTTTCAAGGGCGAACTCAGGAACTGATTGATATTTTGACTCAACAGATGAACATAGCATCGGAAAACTTGAATTTTGAGTCAGCAGCACGGATTCGTGACCAAATTTCTGGGTTAAAGTCGCTGACAGCCAATCAAAAAGTTTCCTTACCAGATGATACAGTTTCACGGGATGCGATCGCACTGGCAGCCAACGAAGAATACGCCTGCATTCAACTATTCCAGATTCGCGCTGGACAATTGGTAGGACGCTTGGCTTTTGTGGCGGATGCTCACGCAGAACCGGGAGCTATTTTGCAACGAGCTTTAGAGGAACATTACCAAACTGCTGACTCAGTGGAAATACCTTTAGAAATTTTGGTACAGCATGATTTACCAGATAGCGAGATATTGGCGGATGTCTTAACTCAACGCAAAGGTAAAAAAGTCACAATCTTGACTCCTTTGCGGCAAACTAAGGCAGAATTAATTGAAATGGTAGAGCGAAATGCCCAGTATGAATTGCAAAGAATGCAGAAATTTGGCGATCGCAATCACCAAGCAATGCAAGATTTAGCCGCCATTCTTGATTTACCAGATGTTCCTCATCGCATCGAAGGTTATGACATTTCTCACATTCAAGGGTCAAATGCTGTAGCTTCGCAAGTCGTGTTTATCGACGGATTACCCGCTAAACAGCATTATCGCCACTACAAAATTAAAAATCCCACGGTGACGGCGGGACATTCAGATGATTTTGCTAGTCTTGCTGAAGTTATTCAACGGCGGTTTCGCAAGTATGGCGACGATCCACAGTTGTCACGTTTGGGTAATCCAGATTGGCCTGATTTAATCATGATCGATGGTGGTAAAGGTCAGTTATCATCAGTTATTGCTGTTTTGCAAGAGATGAATTTATTAGAAGACTTGCGAGTTGTGAGTTTAGCAAAGCAGCGAGAAGAGATTTTTTTACCAGGAGAATCTAAACCTTTGACAACTGATGCAGAACAACCAGGGGTGCAGTTGTTGCGGCGGTTGCGAGATGAAGCGCATCGGTTTGCAGTCAGTTTCCATCGTCAGCAGCGCAGTGATAAATTGAAGCGATCGCGTTTAGATGAAATTCCTGGCTTAGGACATCATCGACAAAAGCAGCTACTAGGGCATTTTCGCTCAGTTGATTATATTCGGCAAGCAACAACCCCACAACTCGCTGAGGTTCCTGGAATTGGACCGCGTTTAGCTCAAGAAATTTACGATTATTTTCATCCCACCTGAGGAGAGTAGTACAGCGGGCGCGTAAATCTAGCTACCATCTCAATTAACAAAATTTGGGGCAAAATCCTCTTGTAATTATCCATATTTTTGTAACAGTCAAACTATGGTGTTTACCTGACATCCCGCCGGCTGATAGCCGAAGTCCACTCAATGCAATATAAGCCTTTATCGTCGGATGTAGGTAACGATAAGAGCTTAAGACAAGGGGCATCAATACGCTTGGGTTAAGGAGAATCGTAGGTTGGGTTGAGGAATGAAACCCAACATTTTCAGTAGTTTGTTGGGTTTCACTTCGTTCAACCCAACCTACGCAGTTTATGGTTTTTGACGCTAACCCAAGCGTATTGGTGGCAAAATCTCCTTGTTAAAGGTAGGCAAACTGACGCCACAGTATAGTAGTTCCACTTTCACAGATGATTCAATTAAAGTTGTCTGCGACAATTTAAGCTGTGTATAAACCGTAAATTTACGGTCTCTCATAAGTGAGATAATTTTGATGAAATTATCTCACCAAAACTTAATCTGATAAATCTTGGCAGTAAATATTAACTAAATCTTAAGATAAAAATTTTGTTACTAAATATACAGTATTTTCTTTGTTTTAATTTTTGAATACAATAACGGCTTTTTTTGTATTCGTCTGAAATGACTATAAAGAATGCTTTCTCAAAGGATTCGTCATAGGGATCAGTAAATCTCTAAGCAGGATTTAATGAAAAAATAAATTATGTATCTAAAGTAGGAGGGTAATATCACTTAAATTATAGGAAAATACATAGAGAAATCTAGAATTTTTCAAACTTGAAATTTTGTTTAAAATAATCAGCCAATATTAAAGTCGTTTGTTAAGTTGGGTCAAACCAAAGTGTTTGCTACTTTAACTGGCAGCTTGATCAAATAAAAAATAATTACAACCAGGGGTTTTAAAATGCAGACAGTAGAAAAGATTTACTGCCCAAATTGTGGCAGCAAAGCAGAACGCTATTATATTTATGATAGTCAATTAACTCGTACACAATGCCCTAGTTGTGACTACTTGATGATTACTTGCACTCGCACTGGCAAAGTCATTGAGGCTTATGCGCCAGGAATTTATGCACATCGCTAGATAATAAAAATTAAAAATTGGAGAATGTTTTCTCTAATTTTTAATAATACAAGTTACTTGTAGCGGTTCCCAACCTAATGAGGTACGTTTTCAAAGCTACTAATTTTGGGGAAAAAGATTTGAGTGTACCTCAGTTGCTTAGGAAACGCTATATCATAAATTTTGAACACTTCACAGCTTATTCTTCTGTTGTCTGAATTGTTGCTGTAGTCTCTGTTCTTGTAATCTAAATTGCTGTTGTCTAATTTGTTGATCTTGCCTGAGTTGTTGCTGTTGTATTCTCAGTTGTTGCTGTTGTGTAAAATCTTGCTGTTGCAGTCTTGTTTCTTCTTGTTGTAGTCTTAATTGTTGTTGGCGGATCAGTTCTTGCTGTTGTCTTGTAAAATCTTGCTGTTGTATTATCTGCTGTTGTTGTTGTAGTCGTGGATCTTGAAGGTTTTGCCGTAGCCATGTTTCCTTAAATTGCTGTTGTGTTTGCTGATTTCGCTGCTCTTGTTGTTGTGTCATTCTTTCTTGAAAAGACTCGGTTTGTTGAGGATTCGTTTGAATTACTTGTGCAGATGCAGCAGAATTCATCGACAAGGCTTTTGCAAGCACAATCAATAGTAGCCATGCTTTAACCATTAATAAGCGATTCAACATACAGTTATTTCCTCAATTGTTATAGGTTGGGTTGAGCGATCGCTAAACCCTTAAAATGGCAAAATAATTGATAATTACCCTATACATAAATGTAGGGGCTTGAAATAGCTAACTAAAGTTAATGCTTTATTCACCGTTATGGGTTTGCACGATTCCTTCGGCGTCTCCAGTCCATAACGTTCTCTAAATATCAGTGCATTGAGAATAGCTTCCTAAATCAAGGTTATATCCAGTGCATTATCTTGATTTTTCATAAAAATATCCTTTTTGAGATATTCATCTTAATTAAATTATACATTTAAATTTTTGACATGGTTTGCCGGATTTCCGTAATCCACCTACCTAAGGTGAGTAAAATTTTTGGATAAGAATTTTTCTGATCTCTATGTTCTCTGCGTATGGAGTAATTCCATAAATTACTTTTTAACCGCAGGGGCACAGAGAACATAGATAAAGTAGAGATTTTATCGCCAGAACTAAGATTTTATGACTCACCTTGAAAGGGCTAGTCCTAATTCATTCATAAAATGGACTGCAAAAGGTTTAATTTTTACTTGCTCTGAGTTGTCCACAAGCAGCATCGGCTTCTAAACCACGGGAATAACGGACGGTAACAGCAATATTTTGCTGCTTAAGGACGTTGACAAATGCTTGAATGCGATCGCGGTTGGGGCGTTTGTAGTCTACTTCTTGAATAGGGTTATAGGGAATCAAATTTACATGACTTTGGAATCCTCGCAGGCGTTTCGCCAGTTCTAATGCATGTTCTGGTAAATCGTTGACACCAGCAAGGAGAACATATTCAAAGGTAACGCGGCGTCCAGTGATTTCTACATATTCTCGACATTCAGCCAGCAAATCTTCTAGAGGATAGGCGCGGGCGCTGGGGATGAGTTTTTCCCGCAGTGCTTGGTTAGGTGCGTGAAGACTAACAGCGAGAGTAATTTGCAAATTGTTTTGCGCGAACTGACGGATGCGATCGCGAATACCAACAGTTGAAACTGTAAGCGATCGTTGTCCGATACCAACATCTTGATTCAGGGATTTCAGGGCTGCTAAGACATTCTCAGTATTCAACAACGGTTCACCCAGTCCCATAAACACCACATTGCTAACCCGAGGCAGCGCGTTGCGGGGGTTCCCCCCATTGTAGCGACTGCCGTGTTGCTGAAAATCTTCTTGCACAGTCAACACCTGATCAACAATTTCATGGCGTGCTAGGTTGCGCTTGTAGCCTCCCTTACCAGTAGCGCAAAAATCACACGCCATTGGGCAACCCACCTGAGTAGAAACACAAACTGTCAGCCGAGATTTTGGGCCTTCTCCCCTTTCTGCAAAGGTGGGGATGCCAACAGTTTCAATAATTTGCCCGTCTGTTAATCGTAAAAGATATTTGACTGTACCATCGGGTGCCACAGAGCGGTAATGTAAAATTGAGCGCCCAATCGGGATTTCTGCGAGTTCTTTGCGCCATTGCTTAGGGAAGACAGAAATATCAGATAGCGATCGCGCCCCCTTGTCATAGATCCATTCATGCAGTTGCTTTCCTCTGTAAGCAGGTTGTCCCTGCTGCTGCACCCAAGTGCTTAACTCTGCAAGAGAAGCACCTAGAAGGGGAGGGATTAATTCGGATTTTTCTGGGTTGTGTAAGTCAACCTGAGATACAAGAGGCGTAGCAGACATAAAAAAATCACGAATTGATGTAGGATCTCTATCCTACACCTGCCAGATCAAGTTAATCTTGACCAAAGAAGACGGGGAATTAACCAAAGGTTGTGCCGTTCCAGCCCCACATTGCCCCCTTGGCGTCTGCAAACTCGATGTAAATGCGATTTTTAGGTACACCTAGAGTTTGGTTAATCTGCTGGCAAAAGTCTTGACTCATTGCTGCGGTTTGGTCTGGCTTCATCGTGCCAACACTCTTAATTTCAATGTAACAAACCGGATCTGTATTGCCTGCAAAGGTCATGGGGATTCCCGGTTCAAAAGCAGTCATTACATAGGATTCGGGTTTTCCCAAATGTTTCGCTAACTTGGCTGATAGGTTTAAAAGCATTGACTCAATTTCAGCTTTTTGAGGAGCAGATGCAGAAGTTTGCACTTTAATTAATGGCATAGCATCGAAATTAGAATTTTGGATTTTATTTACATTGTTAAGTTTATCGAAACGCAGAAGTACAGAGTACAAATATTAGAGAGATGGGGAGTGGGAAAGCAGGGGGATGAGGGAGAGTTAGAAGTTGAGGGACTTCCAAATCAAAAAATATCCCAAAACTGACGCAAAAATCCTCTTTATTTCTCCTCTCTGTGTTCTCTGCGTCTCTGTGGTTCGTTTATTTGGATAATTTATTTCTTGGAAATCCCTGAAGCATTGGTTCCAAGACTCGTTCATCCACCTCAGATACTCGTTCATCCACCTCAAAGACCTGTTCCCCATGCCCAATACCCAATGCTCAATGCCCTAGCATTTAGTGATGAGACGAGCGAAATAGATGACTATGTTCGGGATGATATAAACGCGATCGCCCTGTTGCTGTCGAGAGTGCTGGACTAATGATATAAAGTGTAGTGCGAATTAGTTTTTCTTTATGAGTGCAGTCTGCCATTTGATTAAGAGGGACAACCCTGATTTTTTCATCGGGCCATCCGATGCGAAAGCAAATTGCAATGGGGGTTTCGGCTGGGTAATGTTCGAGTAGTTTAGCTTGAGCATTTTCGACGTGACGCGCACTGAGATATAAGCAGAGGCTAGCCTGATGTGCCGCCAGAGAGGCTAATTCTTCAGTGGCGGGGACTTCTGTACGTCCGCTGATGCGTGTCAAAATGATGGTTTGGACTAAACCAGGGACAGTCAGTTCTACTTTAAGTTTGGCAGCAGCGGCTTGAAAAGCGCTGATACCTGGTATAACTTCAAAAGGAATATTTGCCTCTGCTAGGAGGTGCATTTGCTCGTGGATGGCGCTGTAAAGACTAGGATCGCCAGAATGGAGACGGACTACAGATTTGTGCTGCGATCGCACCCGATCGATCATAATCGGCAAAATCTCTTCTAAAGTCTGATTTGCAGTCCTAATTACCTCCGCATCTTTTCGGCAAAGTTCTAAAATCTCTTCGGGTACTAAAGAATCAGCAAATAAAATCACATCAGCAACAGCTAGTAGTCTCTGCGCCTTCACCGTTAATAAATCCGGATCTCCAGGGCCTGCTCCGACAATGTACACAGATGGTTCTATGGCGTATAGTGTTTTTTTATAGCTCAGGTTTTCTGTATATTCACTTTTAGAAGAACACACGGCAATCCCTCAAAAAACTTTTTTGTTATTTTCTCAGTATCTTTCCGGATTCACCCTCTTTGCCTAGTAGAGAGTAATGGTAGATGCACCCTGGTTAAGCCCTAGAGAATACTCTGGGGCATTTTTTATTTTTTGGGCATTGAATATTGGGCATTAGTTATTCTTTCTCCCCTGCTTCCTCATCTTCCACTCTCCCCATTTCCCTTAGGAGTAGGAACTACATCGGGTAAAGGGCGTTTAAGTAAGTAAAGCCAAGCTAATCCAACTAATCCCAATAAAATTCCTAAACTACTGACGACTTGTGCCATTTTTAACGAACCCAGCATTAAGCTATCAGTGCGAAAACCTTCGATCCACAAGCGTCCTAAGCTATAGGCTGGCCAGTAAACTAGAAACAGCGTGCCTACTTTCAGGCGTGGCTTACCGGATAAAGACCGGAAAAACAAGGTTATTAATAGTGTAAACACCATTAAATCCCACAGAGATTCGTACAGGAAGGTGGGATGAAAGTAATCGAAACTAGCATACTCTAGAGGACGATGGTCTGGTGGAATATACAGTTTCCAAGGTAAATCAGTAGGATCGCCAAAAGCCTCAGAATTAAAGAAATTGCCCCAACGTCCGATCGCCTGCCCTAAAATCAGCGAAGGCGCTACTAAATCTGCCAGTTGCCAAAAAGAAACCTGCTTAATTTTGGCAAAGATTAACGCAGCCAAAACGCCACCAAGAATCGCTCCATGAATGGCAATACCTCCTTCCCAGATTGCAAAGATTTTTCCTGGAGTTGGGGCATATTTTGACCACTCAAAGAAAACGTAATATAACCGTGCGCCAGGAATTGCCCCAATCAACAACCAAAAAAACAAATCGCCTAGCAACTCCGGATTAACATTACGACGCTTTGCCAAATCCTGGGAAAGGATGACGCCAATTAACACTGCTGTGGCAATCAATAAGCCATACCAGCGGATAGCTAATGGCCCTATTTTCACCAGAATCGGTCCTGGAGAAGTAAATTGAAACGCCAAGGGCAAGATGGAAAAATCCAGGGCCATGAAAAATTACCTAGAAAAGTTCGTTAACTACCCGCGCACTTTGCTAAGTACGGAGTTTCTTACGTCTCGAATTCTGGAACTACACTTAAATCCTCCACAACATTATGGGGACGTAGGTAAAAATCCAGCATCCATATTTAGGAGTTTATAGCGGTTTTCGTTTGCATGAAATAGGTTGTTCAACCTCACCCCCAACCCCTCTCCTTAGCAAACAAAAGGGGTGAGGTTGCGATTATATTGCACCGAAGTGAGAACCGCTATAGTTCCTAACGCCTAGTTGAGCATAACTTGTACCACTAAAACAATTGAGTTTAGCATTCTTACTCAGAGCGCAAGATGGTAAATTTGAGTAAGTTACACAAAAGAGTTTCGATATAATCACCTAAACAACTTTGATATATCTAAAATTGTGATTGCTATTTATCCTGGTAGCTTCGACCCCATCACCTTGGGACACCTTGACCTCATTGGGCGCGGTAGTCGCCTGTTTGAACGCGTCATTGTCGCTGTACTGCGGAACCCCAATAAAATGCCACTTTTTAGCGTGCAGCAAAGGCTAGATCAGATCAGTCTTTCTATACAACATCTACCTAATGTAGAAGTAGACAGCTTCGACGGTCTTACCGTCAACTATGCTCAAATGCGACAAGCACAAGTTTTACTTCGGGGTTTACGGGCTGTGTCAGATTTTGAAGTGGAACTGCAAATGGCTCACACTAATAAAACTCTTTCTACCCAAATAGAAACAGTTTTTTTCGCAACCTCAAATGAGTATAGTTTTTTAAGTAGTAGTGTGGTAAAAGAGATTGCAAGGTTTGGTGGCTCTATCGATCATCTCGTTCCCCCACACATTGCCCTGGATATATACCAATGCTACAATCACAACTCTCCAATGTTGAACCCAATCTCAACGGAAGCAATCCCCCCCCTGAAGAGTATCTCAGTGGAGAGGGAAGCATAGATATTCAGCAGGAACTCAACCGCTTAGAGGAAATGGTTCTCTCTAGTCTGAGGATTCCGCTGACGGGACGCACTCTCATAGATGAAGAAAAGCTGCTCGATCAGCTTGATTACATCCGGCTTGCTTTACCATCACTTTTTCAACAAGCAGCAGTCATCCTTGACCAAAAGGATGAAGTTCTGCTAGAAGCGGAAGAGTATGGACAGCAGGTTGTTGAGTCCGCGCAAGCAAAAAGAGCGCAAATTTTAGCTGAAAGCGATATTATTCAACAGGCAGAACAAGAAGCTGAACAACTGCGGCGACAAGTGCAACAAGAGTGTGAGGCAATGATGCAAGAAACACTCGCCGAAATTGACCGCAAACGGTATGCTTGTCAGCAAGAGTTAGAGCAAATGCGACAAACTGCGATCGCTCAGGCTCAAGAAATTGAAGATGGTGCTGATGCTTATGCCGATGGCATCCTGGAAAATATTGAGCAGGATCTCAAAGAGATGTTACGAGTTATCACCAACGGACGGCAACAATTACAAATTGATAACCTCACGCAGCGTAATTCACCTCCTAGCAAAAAAAATAGAGATTCTAACAATAGATGAGGAAAAATTATCGGTTGGGTTTCGCTATTGCTTAACCCAACTATTTTCATTAATGAATAATTTTAGGGAATCTACCTAGTAATAAATTTAAAATTTTAGCTTGTAATTCTGTTGCTAATACATACAGATTGACCCAATTTAACACCTAATTACAGCGTGTAAGTAAAATCTTCCACCAGCATACCGGGAACTAAACTACCTCCAAGTTGACGACTTTCGTATGTTCCCACTTCCGGAATGAATTCTTGAAAATTGGTGAAATCTACTAAGTTTTCTCCCCAAAAGCGATAGAGACTTTCATCAAAACGTAAGTTTTCAATGGGGGCAATAATTTCGCCGTTTTCTACCCAAAAACAAGCATAACGGGTCATACCTGTAATTCTACCAGTTTGGCGATCGCTCCAATTTAAGTAATGCAAATTAGATACATATAATCCGGTATCTAAACTCGGAAAAATCTGCTCAAATATCAAATTTCCTGGACTCACTTCTGGTGATCGTAAAGTCTCTGAAACATTAGCACCGTTGGCAATTTTTTGATATTCCTTAGCCGTTCGAGAATTCACTAGAGTATTTACTAAATATCCTTTTTCTATTACAGGTAACTCCGGTACTGCAACTTCTCCTAATTCATTAAATCGTGGTACTAATCCTCGCTGAAAGTTTTCTTTTAAACTAAATGCAGTCGAAAGTTGTTTTTCTTGACGCCATAGAGCAGCTAAAGCACTGTTTCCTTGCTGAATATCAGCTTCGCTCACAGATCCCCAAGAAAGCATCATTAATAAATCTCCAACAGCAGCAGGTGCAAAATAAGTTTTGTACTGTCCCCGTGGTAATTCTTTAGCTGGGCGAGAAAGCAATTCTAGTTGGTTTTTGGCTTCGCTGATTTTGGCTATATAAGCAGATTTATCCCAATCATTCCCTGCAAATGTGCCCTTAACGGCTTGTCCAGATGTAGAGAACAGAGAATAATCTAAGGTAAAAGAATCAGTAGCAAACCAATGTTTCTGTCCGTTAGAATCACCATAAGCTTTAATTACAACACCTCCAGCATACATGCCAGTAAAATCCAATTTAGTAACCAGTTCTAGCACATTGGGTACTACTGTCTCCGCTGCCAATAAATTCCCCAAATGTACTTCCCGGCTGGTGTTAGTTCCTGATGGTAAAACTAGATATGGATCGATGGGTAATAGAATAAGTTCGTCACGTAGTTCCTGCAAAGCAGCATATGTTAACTGCCAATCTACGTCCCAATTTCCAGTAAAGGGAAACTGTCGAACACTGCTGCGCTGGTCTGCCATCAAAGTCAGTTCGATCCAACCATCAGCAACACAACCAGTTTGTCGCACTTTCGCATGATTGAAACGAGTAAATTGACTCCTTTCACTGCTTAGTCTCACAGTGAATTGTTCATTTTCTGCTTTTTTGTTCAGGAGATTTTCAATCAGTTGATTAAAGCTGACTTCTAACGCAGATAATTCCTTAATTTTCATGGATATTAAATATTAATAGGTAATAGTAAGAGGGAGAAAGTTATGATTTATAAGTGATGAGTTATGAATTATGAATTATAAATTAAAAGTTGAATAATTTTATAATTCAAAACTTTTAACTTTTAACTCCTGTACAGACGCGATTAATCGCGTCTGTACTCCTAACTCCTAACTTTGCACTCTTTTAACTTCCTCCACCAAAAACTTCGACATTAGCAAATACACAAACAGGTGAACCATGTCCTACCCAAATGGCCTGATTTGGCTCTCCTTTACCACAATAAGGAGTACCATACATTTCCCAGTTGTCAGCATTTCCAACTTGGATTAAGCTGTGCCAAAACTCTGGTGTTGTGGCGCGATAGTTAGGATTGCGGAGGGTTTTGGTGAGTTTACCGTTTTCAATTAATTTAGCGTACTCGCAACCAAATTGAAATTTGTAGCGGCGATCGTCAATTGACCAAGATCGGTTAGATTCCATGTAAACGCCATGTTCTATCCCAGCAATAATGTCTTCAAAGGTGGCGTTTAGAGGCTCTAAATTCAAGTTTGCCATGCGATCGATCGCTGGTCGATTCCATGAGGAAGCACGGGCACAGGCAACTCCTGGTACACCTGTTCTTGCTTGACTCTCTAGACTGCCTAAACCCCGTTGGAGTACACCTTCTTTTACCAAATACTCCCGCATTGCTACAGCACCCGTATCATCAAAGCCATAGCTAGCAAATTCACCAGCCACGGTGGGATCAAAGGTAATATTCATCAGTGGCGAACCATATACTAGGTTGCCAAAATCACTTTTATTAACGAAGCTGCCTCCAGCATAGTTACGCTCATCTCCCAAAATTCGGTCAATTTCTAGGGGATGCCCGACACTTTCATGGATTTGCAGCATCATTTGGTCTGGGGCTAAAACTAAATTGGTACGGGTGGTTGGGCATTCTTCTGCTGTCAAGAGTTCTACTGCTTGTTCGCCAATTTGCCGCACCCGATGCCATAAGTCTTCTTGTTTTAAAAGCTCTAGTCCACCTTGGTAACAGTTTGCTTGCGAGCCGTTGTTGCTGCGCTGCTGTACAACCGCTCCATCTTGGGCGGTGGCTCCGTAATTAGTACCTATAGATAGTATTTTTTGATAGACTTCTGAGCCGTTGCTGCTAATAAACCAAGATTCCCTCTCAATGGTGCTAGCACTGGCTATGGTTTGCACAATCTTGTCGTCAACTTTCAGTGTTTGGCAAATCCGAACCAGTAAATCGTTGATTTCTCCCGGACTCAGAGCATCCAATGGCTCAATAAATGGAGATTTATATTCACCAATGACTTTAGGGCGCTCACTTTCACGGAAGGGATGTATCCACCATTCACTGGCTGCTAGTGCCTGTTTATAGGCTGTTTCGGCAGCATTTTGTAGGGAAGACAGTTCCAGGGAGTTAGTAGCTGCATAACCCAGACAGCCATTAACTAAAACTTCCAGCATGGCTCCTATAGTGAAGGATTTGCCATTTACCTGGGGTAAGCCGTCACGGACTGAACGGGTAGTAGAAGTCTCCTTTACGGCTCTAATACCGATCCAATCAGCGGGAATGTCGAAACTAGCGATCGCTTTTTTAAGTTCAGACCACATAATTTAAGGAATTGGGAATTGGGAATTGGGAATTGGGCATTGGAAATTTGGCATTGAGAATCGGGCATTGGGAAGAATTCAATTCCTAGTCCCCAGTTCCCAGTACCCTCTAATTCCGGTGCCAGCGTGTGCCATCACGGCTATCAATTAGCGTAATACCTTCTGCTTGAAGTTGGTCACGAATGCGATCGCTTTCAGCAAAATTTTTGGTAATACGTGCTTCTTGCCTTTGCTGAATTTTCGCTTCAATTTCCGTATCGCTTAAACCATTAATCTTGTCAGTTTCCGCTTCTATCTCAACTTCTAAACCTAAAACTCCAGCCAATGTGACAAGAGTTTGCCATTGACGCTTCAACTCATCAGGGGAAGTTTCAGTTTTACCTTCATGCACGATAATATTTCCCTCACGGCGCAGTTCTTTGGCTAATTCAAACAGCACTGTTAACCCACCCGGAAAATTAAAGTCGTTATTCACAGTTTCTTGGAAACGATCAACATAAGGATTGGCTACTACATATTGGGTATTGGGTATTGGGATATTCCCAGTCCCTAGTCCCCAGTAGGCAGTCTCTAAATCCCAGCCTAGTTTTTTGCCGTATTGGTAGCCGAAGAGTAAACCTTCTTTAATGGTGTGCCAACCGTTGGTTGCTGCGGCGATCGCTTCATCGCTAAAATCAATTGGTGTGCGATATTGAGCAGTCAGTACAAATAACCGCACTGCCATCGGGTCAACTCCTCGATCCAGCAATTCTCGAATAGTGATAAAGTTGCCCAAAGATTTGGACATTTTTTCCCCATCTACTGTCACCATGCCATTATGCAACCAGTAACGCGCTAGAGGTTTTCCTGTCACAACCTCAGATTGAGCAATTTCATTTTCGTGGTGGGGAAAAATTAAGTCAGTACCACCAGCATGAATATCTATGGTATCACCCAAGCGATCGCGCACCATTGCCGAGCATTCTATATGCCACCCAGGACGACCTGCGCCCCAAGGTGATTCCCAAGCAGGTTCTCCCGGTTTTGCTGCTTTCCATAAAACAAAATCAAAAGGGTCTTTCTTTTTTTGGTATTCTGGATCATCCACGTTGACGCGATCGCTTTTCCCGGCTTGCATATCTTCTAACCTGCGGCCAGAAAGCTTGCCATACTCAGCAAACTGTCGTACTGGATAATACACATCACCGTCAGTAGGGTAGGCAAAACCCTTATTTTCTAACTCATGAATTAACCGCAAAATCCCATTCATCGTGTGGGTAGCACGGGGATACTCATCAGCTTCTTTGATCCCTAGCCGCGCCATATCCTCAAAATATGCTTTGATAAAGCGATCGGCTACAGCTTCCATCGATGAATGTTCAACACAGGCTCGATTCAGAATCTTGTCATCAATATCAGTAAAATTTTGGATATATCGGACTTCATAGCCGATAAACTGGAGGGATCGGCGGATTACATCCCAAACAATGCAAGCTCTCGCATGACCCAAATGGCAGTAGTCGTACACCGTCACGCCGCAGTAATACATCTTAACCTTGCCTGGTTCGACTGTTTCAAACGGTTCTTGACGACGGGTGAGGGTATTGTAAAGGGTTAGGGTCATAACAGAGTAATGCTGAAATAAGAAGATACGTAATAATAGGGTAAGGCAGCTGGGATGACAGTCCAGCATCCCTATGTTAGTGTTTTCTGGACTATCTGCGCTACATTACTACTTTTGACTATTTGATAACAGCGCTATGCAATCAGCAGTTACACCCGATTCTTCCGCAATGGATACGCCCAAACAAGGAATGCCAGTAACAATTATTACGGGTTTCCTCGGTAGTGGCAAGACGACTTTACTTAATCATATCCTCAACAACCAACAGGGTTTGAAAACCGCTGTTCTGGTGAATGAATTTGGCGAAATTGGCATCGACAACGAGCTAATTGTTTCCACTGGTGAGAACATGGTGGAGCTAAATAATGGTTGTATCTGCTGCACCATTAATAATGATTTGGTAGATGCAGTTTACAAAGTTTTAGAACGTCAAGAAAATCTAGATTATCTAGTAGTGGAAACAACTGGATTGGCAGATCCGCTACCAGTAGCTTTAACATTTCTTGGTACAGAATTGCGGGATTTAACCCGCTTGGATTCGATTATTACCGTAGTAGACGCGGCGAATTACAGCCTAGATTTATTTAACTCTGAGGCGGCATACAGCCAGATTGCCTATGGCGATGTTATTGTGCTGAACAAGACTGATTTGGTTGATGAAGCCACTTTGAATGAGTTAGAAAGAAAAATTAATGAAGTTAAGGAAGGAGCGAGAATTATCCGCTCCACGCGATCGCAAGTGCCACTTCCTTTAATTCTGAGTGTTGGTCTATTTGAGTCTGATAAATATTTTGACACAGTGGTAGATGACCACGACCATCACGACCATGATCATCACGCTCATGATGATCATGACCACTCAACATGCGGTCACGAGCATCACGATCATCACCATGACCATCACGATCATCACCATCATTCTGATCATTTAGAAAATGATGGTTTTACTTCCATATCTTTCCAAAGTGACAAGCCTTTTTCTATTAGGAAGTTTCAGTATTTCTTAGATAACCAGCTACCCTCAAATATTTTCCGAGCAAAGGGGATTATGTGGTTTGATGAAAGTCCGAAGCGTCATATTTTCCACCTTTGCGGTAAACGCTTCACCTTAGATGATGATGAATGGCAAGGTAAATTGAAAAACCAGCTAGTGCTAATTGGTCAAAATTTGGATCGTGAGGCTTTAATTACTCAACTCGAAAACTGTATTTGTCTACCTTCAACCTCTCGCGGTAAAGGCTTTGGAAAATAAAAGTTAGGAGTGAGGAGAGACGCGATTAATCGCGTCTGTACGTTTATTCGTACTCGTTCCCAGGTGGAACCTGGGAATGCATTTTTAATGGCTCCGCCATCGATTTTGAGCAATGAAAATGAGAGAATAGCGTAGGCGTGGCCCGTCGTAGACATCGCTTCCTCACTCTCCTGCATTACTAACTTCTTCACTCACCAACTGCTGTACCTGTTCCACGGATAACCCCGTCACTTTCGCCACTATTTCCACCGAGATTCGCTCTTTGAGCAAATTCATCGTTACACGCCGCACTTCTTGGGCATGACCTTCAGCAAGGATAGCTTGATAAGTTACTGACTCTTGCATAAGTTCCCTCCGCAGCAATTGTTGAATTTAGGACTTACGCAAAATATCTCTCAAACTCTGATTTCTCCGTGTCCTCTGCACCTCTGCGGTTTAAGAATGCGTAGGCGTAGCCCCTCGTAGACATTGCTCTAAAATTGAAACGTTGATCAACGTTTAGATTAAAATGCGCGTTGTTATCCAGCGAGTTAAATCATCTCAGGTTACAGTTAATGATGAAATTGTCGGCAAAATTGGGCGGGGGCTAAATTTGCTCGTGGGTATTGCCAATACCGATACTGATGCTGAAATCGACTGGATAGTGCGTAAGTGCTTGGAATTCCGGCTGTTTCCTGACCAAGAAGGAGACCGTTGGCAAAAATCTGTACAAGAAATTGGCGGCGATTTGTTAGTAGTCAGTCAGTTTACCCTTTACGGTGACTGCCTTTAAAGGTCGCCGTCCTTCTTTTGACCGTTCAGCCGCTCCCCAATCAGCAGAAGCTTTGTATTATCGTTTTGTTACCAAGTTAAGAGCTAGCGGTTTGCAGGTGGAAACAGGTCAATTTGGTGCAATGATGCAAGTTACAATTGAAAACGATGGCCCCGTTACTTTGTTACTTGAAAAATAAGCGGTTTAAGTATATACACTACAAAGAGGAATAACAGTAGCCTGTAGACCGTGGTGTTCTAATTGATGAGAGAATATTAAATTAACCATCACAAAAGTTTAAATTCACTCATCATGGCGAAAATCCAGTTTTCTAAAGGTATTGACGAAGAAGTAACTCCAGAGGTGCGCCTGACGCGATCGCGCAGTGGCGAAAGTGGTACAGCGACGTTTATTTTTACGAATCCGAAGATTTTAGATCAAAATAGCACCGAAGACATTACCGGAATGTACTTGATTGACGAAGAAGGGGAGATAATTACCCGTGAAGTTAAGGGTAAGTTTGTCAACGGAAAACCAGAAGCATTAGAAGCAGTTTACGTGATGAAATCTCCCCAAGAATGGGATCGCTTTATGCGCTTCATGGAACGGTATGCTGAGGAAAACGATCTTGGACTCAGCAAAGCTAAAAAATAGGGTATTGGGCACTTGCACTGAGCGAACGCAAGAGCGTCTCTACGAGAAGCTGTTGGCGCAGCCTCTCCAAGAGTTGTATTGGGCATTGGGCATTGGGCATAGGTAATTTTTTCATGTCCAATGCGCCATTCTCCGTGCCCAATTGACCATTATCAAAAGTTAAAAGTTTAATCGATGACACAACAACCCCATCCAGATTCGCTTGGAATTGTGGTTACTTGTGCTGTGGTTACTGTCAGTGATACACGCACTTTGGAAACAGACAAAAGCGGTCAGCTAATTCAGCAGTTACTTCTTGATGCTAACCATGCTGTAGGAGCCTACACAATTATCAAAGATGAACCAACACAAATTCAAGGGCAGATAGAAAGTCTGGCTAAAAGCTCAAATTTGAATGCTGTAATTTTCAATGGTGGTACAGGTATTGCACCAAGAGATACCACCTACGATGCCATTGAGAAATTACTAGAGAAAACCTTATTAGGATTTGGTGAGTTATTTCGTTTTTTAAGTTATCAAGAAATTGGTTCGCGGGCGATCGCTTCTCGCGCTGTTGCTGGTGTTTATCAAGATAAATTAATCTTCTCGCTTCCTGGTTCCAGTAATGCTGTGCGCCTGGCGATGGAAAAATTGATTTTGCCCGAACTCGTTCACTTAGTAAGTCAGGTTTGTAAGGGGCTGAAATAAGCAGCTTTAGAGAAAGTTACCATGAGAACTCTTGTAAAAATAACAGATCACACATTCAACTCATTCCTTGTATGCTTACATCTTGGGTCTATCTAGAATTATAGTAAAACGGATGAAATTTTAATATTAGATCAGCAATGGAGCCTATTTACTGGAACTGCATAATTGCTCACGGCATCACTGCATTTTCATACTTTGGCATCCCCATAGTAATAGGGGTTTTCTTTGCCAAAACTAAGGCAACTATTCCTTCTAAGTTTTGGCTAGCCTTTTTCTTATCAGGTGGATTTGTACTATTTTGCGGATTTCATCACCTTCTGGCGATCTTTGAGCCACATGTGGCAGTGTCCCTGCTGCACTTAGGCGTACTTGATGTAATGGCGTTTGTTTCATTATCTGCCTTACTCTGCCTAATGCCAACCGCCTATCAAATTTTAGAGGTGATTGCCAGATATCAAGAAGATATCCGCTCACTTGGGCGCAGCCAGCAGATACAACGGCTATTCCTCGATCAGGGCCCGTTTGCAGCTTATATCAAAGATGAGCAATCTAGATTGCTTTACTACAACCAGGAGCTACAGTCTAGATTTTCGGTAGGTCCACAAGAATGGTTGGGGAAAACGGATAGTGAATACTTACCAGATCCAGAAGAGGGGCGGCGGGTAATGGAAAACGATCAAGTCGTCTTGAAGACTCTACGCCCCTTGAAGCTGATTGAAGAGGTAAAGATACCTGGTAATGATCAGCCGTGCTACTGGCTATCGTTTAAGTTTCCGTTTAACGATTACCCAACGGGCGCTTGTCGCATCGGTGGGATCAGTATTGATATTACAGAATCCATAGAAGCACAGCGATCGCTCACCAAGCTAAATCGGCAATTAGAAGCAAAAAAACGGGAACTTATATATCTCTCAGATATGGCAGATATGCTTTATTGCTGCGAGTCTAAAGATGAGGTGTATCAAGCAGTTGCTTTAACCTGTTCCAAGCTGTTTCCTAACATGAGTGGTTGTATCTGTATAATTGCTAATTCCAAGAATTATGTTCAGATGAATAGTATTTGGGGAGATGAAACAATCAGAACCAGTAAACAAATATTTTCACAATCTGAATGTTGGGCATTACGGAGAGGTAAATTCAATCTTTTATCTTTTGGTAAATCAGGACTTGTATGCAGCCATTTAATCCAGCCTGTTAGTGGTACACATTTGTGTTTTCCATTCTTTGGACAAGGTGAAGTAGTTGGAATTTTACATATTTATGCACTAGAAGAAATAAGTTCAGAAGATCAACAACTTACTGAGATTATTGCTAGAACATTAGGCTTTGCACTAAATAATATATCGATCAAACAACGTCTAACCTATGATAATTTGCGGGATGGGATGACCCAACTATTCAAGCAAAGCTATACGCAAACCATAACGGAACAGAGGCTAGCGGAAGCTAATCGATCAGGACAACCTCTTAGTGTTATTTTCTTTGATATCGATAACTTCAAATCTTACAACTCGCGCTATGGGCATGTGACTGCCAACATTGTTCTCCAGGAATTAGCAAAGCTGCTGTTAAAATCTATTCGCTCCCTTGACATTGCTTGCAGATGGGGTGGTGAAGAATTTGTAATTGTGATGCCAAATATGACGCTGGAAACCCTCAGGAAGCGAGTAGAACAACTAAGGGTAGATGTTGAACAAATGCAATTGAAGGACGGCGATCAGATCCTCGAAAGCATCACCGCTTCTTTTGGAATAGCTGTATCAGAACCAGGGATTACGGTTAAGGATTTTCTGAATCGGGCAAATCAAGCGATGCTTGAGGCAAAGCGAACAGGAAAGAATCGGGTTATGGAGTATGTAAATACCTGTAATTAATAATTCATAACACCACAAACAGTGAAATAGCTAGCCCTTCAGTTTGCATCAAGCGTCAATCAATTTTAGATTTTAGATTTTAAATTGACCCCAGCAATCAAATCACTTGCTTGTCAAAAAATGTTTGGATGATGGAAAAATAAAATTATTCTCGCGTTTAAATTCGCAAGTCTCAAATATGCATTAAATAATGGAATGCAAGAATCTTCTCTAAAAGAGGCTCCGCCAACAATTTCATTGTCCAAAATTGAAACATCGTAAATTCGGTCAGACTTTCCAGCATAGAAATTAGAAACTCATAAATTTCCCGGATAAAAAAATAACTCCCTGAAGATGTGGGAGTTGTCATTTTGTATTCGAGCAGTTTTTCAAACGATTCAGAATGGAGCGATGCCTGCGGCGGGCTGCGCCTACGCCAAGCAGATAGCAGCCAATATAGCAGCAATGACATAAAATACTCCAACCACTTGCAATTCTGACCAGCCAGTCAGTTCTAAATGATGGTGTAAGGGTGCCATTTTGAAAAGGCGCTTGCCTTTGCCATCAGGGCCCTTAGTGGCTTTGTAATAACTTACCTGTGCCATCACAGAAAGAGTTTCCACGAAGAAGATACCACTGAGAATGAATAGAGCTACTAAGGTGTTTGTCAATAGCCCTACAGCAGCTAAAGCTCCTCCCAGTGCTAAAGAACCGGTATCTCCCATAAAAACGCGGGCTGGGTTACGATTATGGGCTAAGAAACCTAAACACCCACCACTTAAAGCAGCACAGAAAACCATTAACCCAGGTGCTGTAGGTGCAATCAAGGCACCTAATGCCAAAAGTGCGATCGCTACTGTTCCTGCCGCCAAGCCATCAATACCATCTGTTAAATTAGTCGCATTACTTTCTGCAACTAGCACAAAACCTGCTAATGGCCAAAATAGGAATCCTAAAGGTAGTGTGAAGCTCACCCAAGGCAAAGCAATATTTGTAATATTAGAAGGTTGATTAAACATCAGCCATAGACAAAACACTGCGGCAAAACTCACCTGCAAAGCCAGTTTCAATTGGGGAGATATACCTTTATTTGACTTCCGGCGCAGAATTTGCCAGTCGTCAAGCCAGCCAATCAATCCGTAGCTGACTGTCAATGCCGAAACTGCAAGCACGTCTGTAACAAAGTTAGACAATATGCAGGCAATTATCACACCTATAGGTATGAAAAATATACCGCCCATTGTTGGGGTACCTGCCTTTTTTAGATGGGCTTGGGGCCCATCTTCGCGAATTATTTGTCCAGTTTTGAGGGCTTGAAGCAGGGGTATTACCCAATAGCCCGCGGCACCTGAACCCAGCGCACACAAGAGTAGTGGCAAGGTCAACGACATACTTTGCCAGGGTAGCCGATTGGCCATTGAATCCAAGCAAAATGCTGTTGTACCTAGCCCTACGGCTAATAAAGAGGCTAGAGCGATTCCAGAAATATTTAATCCTTGCTCAGGAGATAATTTAGCGTCCACAGAAGTTTCCCTTCACTCCACACTTATAAAACTGAATATCAGGAACTAGGGATACTACCAAGTCCCTAGCCTGAAAAGGCTAATCCTCGGCGATTCCTATATTGTCATCATCATCAAGGTCGTAGCCAATTCCATCTTCTACACCCATTAGGGAGTCTGTTCCTTCTTCGTCATCTTGAAAATCCGGTTCGTGAACGTCACGCGTTATGATCCGACCATTGGTTTGCAACCAGTCCAACAAAGAGGACGCTTGCTTTAAGGGGATGACATCGGCTCGTTGGTTACGGGGGTCTTCACGTAATGGAGAGTTCAACATATCGAGGAGGACAAGAAAAGGTATACGTAAGTTGACATTTAGAGTCTATCACTTGACACGGATTAATTTAGTTATCTTTTCAACCCTTTAGTTGAGAAATCCGCATTCCGATAGAAATTTTTTATTTAATAGGCATATGGCTTAGGTTAAGCGATTATTAGTAACTTTTATGGCTCTACACATAGGTCATGAATATCTTGTTTATGCTGATGGAAACTGAGTGATTTTAGAGGTGACAGGCGATGATGGCAAAAGCGGCTCTTATAGATGCGATCGCACTTACTGATCGCGGTTTATTGGCGACCCAAGCACAGAAACAGACTATCCTAGCTGCGATCGCCAATTTAGAAGACTTTAATCCTACACCCCGTCCGGTGGAAGCTAGTAATTTGCTAAATGGCGATTGGCGATTACTATACACCACTAGCAAGGCTCTTTTAAACATAGATCGTTTACCTTTTTGTAAACTGGGTCAAATCTATCAGTGTATCCGGGTAGATACTGCCAGTGTTTACAACATAGCTGAGATTTTTGGCTTACCTTATTTGTCAGGATTAGTCAGCGTAGCTGCTAAATTTGAGCCAGTTTCAGATCGGCGTGTCAAAGTAAAATTTGAGCGGTCTATTATCGGCTTACAACGTTTAATAGAATACAATTCTCCGGTAACTTTTATCCAACAAATTGAAGCAGGTAGGAAATTTCCGGCGATTGATGTTGCAATAAAAAGTGATCAACAGCAAGGCTGGTTAGATATCACTTATATAGATAACGATCTGCGGATCGGCAGAGGTAACGAGGGCAGCGTGTTCGTATTGAGTAAAACATAAGTTTGTGCAAAGATCCTGTTGCGAACGAAGGTACGCTATAATGTGTACCTTGTCAAGTAGTAAATAATACCATTTTAAATTTGGGATGTGCCAAGGGAGTGAAAGCAAGAAAGCAGTTCTTGCTGGGAGCAGAGAGGAAAGAGGTAATTTTAATTCTCACCCTTGCACCCTACCCCCAGCCCTTTTGCCTCTTATCCCCCATACCCAATGGCCAATTCAGACAAATAACTTAACAAAGACTCTTGCTGCGACCTTCAGGTTGTAGAGTGAAATCAATTAGCCCTCTAGATTGGCGTATTGATAACTAAAAGGGAAAATAATCATGGTTCAACGTGGTTCTAAAGTACGTATTCTCCGCCCTGAATCCTACTGGTTTCAGGATCTAGGAACTGTGGCTTCCGTAGACCAAAGCGGCATCAAATACCCTGTAATTGTCCGCTTTGATAAGGTCAATTACGCTGGTATCAATACCAACAACTTTGCTCAAGATGAATTAGTGGAGGTTGAAGCACCGAAGGCTAAACCACCTAAAAAATAATCAGCAAAGCTACAAGGGGATTGTTTGATGCGATGATGAAGGGAAATCTGAAGTATGAAGTATGAAGTATGAAACTTTCAGTTCATTCATCCTTCATCCTAGCCTACCCTAATCTCCGAAAAGCCGCCCTGCGGGTATTTACGGTTTCTCTTTGGTAGTGCTACGAGCCACTAACGGCTGTGTAAGTTACTACCCCATCTTTTCTTCCTTGATCTCTCAAGTACATCAAAATTGCTTGCTTAACTCAGCTTGAATGCCTGAACTGCCTGAAGTTGAAACAGTCCGAAGGGGTCTAAATCAATTGACCCTCAACCAAGAAATCACGGGGGGAGATGTGTTGCTCAATCGCACTATCGCCTACCCGTTTTCTGTTGGTGAGCTTGTTGATGGAATTAAAAAAAATGCCATCACTACTTGGCATCGTCGCGGTAAATATCTCCTCGCCGAACTCGCTCCCTCATCCTCTTCCCCTTCCTCAAGCAGTTGGCTAGGGGTTCATCTGCGAATGACCGGTCAACTACTATGGCTGCATCAAGATGAACCATTACATAAGCACACGCGGGTAAGATTATTCTTTGGGGAGCAGCAGGAATTGCGTTTTGTTGATCAGCGTACCTTCGGTAAAATTTGGTGGGTTCCGCCTGGTGTTGCTGTAGAAAGTATTATGACTGGTTTGGCAAAACTGGCAGCAGACCCATTTTCACCCGAATTTACTGGCGAATATCTAGCTCTCAAACTCAAAAACCGCCGCCGTCCGATTAAGACTGCGCTACTCGATCAATCAGTGGTGGCGGGATTAGGTAACATTTATGCAGATGAAGCATTGTTTAAGAGTGGAATTTTACCTGAAACCTTGTGTATAGATTTGCAGCTAAAGCAAATTGAGCGTTTGCGAACAGCCATAATTCAAGTTTTACAAACCAGTATTGAAGCTGGTGGTACGACTTTTAGTAATTTCTTAAGTGTTAAGGGTGTCAACGGTAACTATGGTGGTGTTGCCTGGGTTTATAACCGCGCTGGAGAACCCTGTCGAGTTTGTGGCACACCAATTCAACGGATTAGGCTAGCTGGGCGTTCTAGTCACTTTTGCCTACAGTGTCAAACACTACGGGGAGTTAGGAGCGGAGCCGGAGACGCTCCGCCTCCGGTTAAGAATTAGAAGTTAGGAGTTTTTACTTCTAACTCCTAACTCTCTTAAAATGCAGATGAAACAAGTTACAAATTTGAGAGGGGAATTCATGGCAATTAAAAAAGGAGATATGGTTCGCGCTATCCGCGAGAAACTGGAAAATAGTCTGGAAGCAAAAGCCAGTGATACTCGGTTTCCTTCTTATTTGTTTGAAACCAAGGGCGAAATTGTAGATGTCAAGGGTGATTACGCCCTGATTAAGTTTGGGAAAGTGCCAACACCTAATATTTGGTTACGTGTGGATCAACTCGAAGAGTTTAAATAATTAAACGCCTTGAGACTGAAGTCCTTACAGTTAGCCATATCCCGCCCTGTACTGAAGTACGGCGGCTCAGGTTATTCAATAATGTTTTAAATGTGAGATTGTTTGACTTTTTCGCAACCTCAAAATCACAGCAAAAACAAAAGGCAGTAGGTTCTAATCCCGCTGCCTTATTTGTTAGCTATTCCAAAATTTATCACTTTTCACCGAATCTGGAAAACCTCACTTCCATACTTTTATTCCTCTGCCCTTTTAGGAGAAAGGCTTTGAATTCTCCCCATTCCCTACAAGGGTTAGTGGCTGGAGGGTTAGGTTTGGCATTAACGGCGGTGATCCTGATCTGCGGGGTCGCCATAGGGGTCTTCACTGGCTGGGCGAACGTCACCAAACTCGCCTTGGTCTGCGGGGTCGCCATAAGGGTCTTCACTAGCTGGGCGAACGTTGCCGTAAGACGAGATATCTGCGGGGTCGCCATAAGGGTCTTGACTGGCTGGAGTCACGTTGCCATAAGATGCCGGATCTGCGGGGTCGCCGTAGGGGTCTTCGCTGGCTGGACGTACATTGCGATCGCGGAATTCGGCATCTTGGTCAACTTGATCGCCGTTCGATCCCAAAAGGAAATCTTTCGCCTTTCGCAAAAAGTCATCTACCATAATCTGTCTCCTGATTTTAGTTCGTGTTTCCGACGTGCGCGATCGGCGTTATCCTCCGAGAAACCCGCTTTAGATATACACACGCTTCGCTATCTAGAGAGCCGGAGCTGCGGATGAAGTGATGCCACTTAGATCGCGACCTGTGGTACTCCCGTTATAGCCTTGGAATTGCCGATAGCTTTGTGCCTCAGATTCCGGTACTCGAATTCCTTCTGATGGTGGAGTTACCCAGTGAGGGCGCTTTTCAGCATCGCGGTAGTATACACGCCCATTTTTGGAAAGATAGTACTTACCTTGCGCTCCTTCTTTTGAAGCATTTTTATGCTGGTTGTAGACGTAGTAAAGTGCCGCAGCCCCTGCCAAAAGTGCCACTTTTTGCCCCGTACCCAATCCCTTCTTAGCTTCAGGTTGGTTTCGATTGTTGCTCACTGTTCTACCAACACTATCATCAACAGGTGGTGGTACAGAAGCATTTCGGGAACCGCCTCCGCAGCTACTCAACAAGGGTACTGTTAGCAATGCTGAAAGCAGCACTGCAAATAGACGCGAAACTACTTTACGTTCTTTATATATTGTGTTCATCGGATTTCATCATCACCTGTATTTGCTAAAAGCCTTGCTGTTGCAAATACAAAGTTGGAATTCCTGTAATTTCGCCTGGAATTGAAAAAACATATACCACTCAATGTACAACTGCACAGCTACAGCGTTTCTATCTCATACATAATGAGCGATTTTTTCAAGTATTTCATCCTGCCTTTGAGAGAACCTCCATTCATCCTAAGGAAATATATTGTTGATTTTTTATGAGTCTATTTAGCTGAAATTTTTAAATCTTCAGCAATTTCTCGGTTATTTTTTTGTGCTAAATTAATTACAAAGATACAGCCACTACAATAATAAAGATTGTCAAAAAATACACTTACTATGACATCAAAAAATACAGCCCAAATTAGCACTCGTCTCCTTTTGGCTTTGTGGGATTTGGGAGGAATGCAGCAGGAAGTTAAGAAGGGTCAACTTACTAAGCGAATTGTAGGCAAAAGCCAGAAGGTGACAGATTATCAGGACATATTCGAGGAATTACAGAAGCAGGGTGCGATCGCAATTTCCAAAAAGGGATATTCTCTGACATCTGGCAAGGGTTTAGAGGTATTGGGTGAGGGTTTGAGAAGTGGTGATTTTAAGTTTGAAGGGACGATTGTCGGAACTTGGGCGGCAAATGCGTTGGTGAAATGGATTAGTCAGATTGATGTTGCGGTTAGTGGTGCAGATGTACCAGTTAATGGGAAAAGTGCGTTAGCGGAGCTTTCCGAAGGAATCGCATCTTACGACGAGTTTAAGTCAGTGGCGTTGGAAGTCTACGACAAGTTGAATCAAAACTACAACTTAGATGATTTAGTGCCAATTTACAGAATTAGGAGAGAAATAGGCGATCGGGTAAGTCGTGAAGATTTCAACGAGTGGCTACTGGAAATGCAAGCTAATGATATTTTTCAAATGATGACTGGAGAAATACCAGACTTTAATTCTGATAAACGTGACGACTCAATCACTATACCTGGAGTAGGATTGCGTTCTTACGCCAAGCGTTTGAATTAATCAGATTCCCACTAATTTCCGTACATTAACTCATACTTTACAGAGTCACTATGACGAATAACCCTGCGTCTCCCATAGAAGCCGTCAATGCTGCCATTCAAAGCCACAATCCATTTATAAACGCTGGAATTGTCAAAGAACAGGATATTTGGAAGAAGAAATCGCCAGACGTACCTAGCTTGAATGCCCATGCTTCTGATGCAGTTTTTCAAGCAATTGAATTAGTACGGACAAGTCAATCTAGTCAAGACAAGGTGACTTCAATTGCTATAACTGCACAGCAAGGAGTTGGTAAAACCCACCTCCTTAGTCGCATTCGTCATCATCTCGAAAAAGAAGGTGGTGCTTTATTCGTGTATGCGGGTGGTAATAACTATACAGACTTAAATTTGGTTAAGTACCAATTCCAACAAACCCTAGCCGATAGTCTGAGCAAAACTGGTAGTCAGTGGGTTATGCAGTGGCAGGAAGTTGCAGCAGCCATAGCAAACGAAGGTAGAAGTGAAAATGCTCCCACTCCAGCAGAGTTAGTCAAAAAATTTGATCAAGCCTATGCACAGAGTTTGGCTAAAAATAAAAACTTAATGAATGCTTTGCAAAAGCAAGTCTCCAAAAATAAGCCAAATGCAGATCCCTATATTCTTCGAGCTATTTTGTGGACGCTTTCAGAAACTCAAGCAGCTTTTGCAATCAAATGGTTATCTGGTGAAGAGTTAGCTCAAGTTAATGCTGATGAGTTGGGACTACCTAATCCTAACAAAACGAATCAAGATAAAGAAGCTGAAGCTCTCAAAAATATTCAGCAGATTTTGAATTTGGTTAGTTTCTATAACCCAGTCGTTATTTGTTTTGACGAAATAGATGTTAAAAACAACTCTACTGAGGATGGGTTACCAACAGAGAGTGTAATCGCTAATTTGGTCAAAATTCTCCATGATACTCTCGAAAATTCTGAACTTAGTCAAGGTGTTGTTATTCTCACAGTAATGTTGCCTGAAACATGGAGAGACAAAGTAAATTCTATGTCAGGTGGTACGCCTGATAGAATTTCAAAATATACACAACGAAAACCGCTAGAATTAAAACACGTTAGTGGCGACTCAATGGTTGAATTAGTCACTGTTTGGTTGGAAGAGTTTTACAGTGCAAAAAATTTAGTTCCTCCTCATCCACTTTATCCATTTGAAGAAAGTAAGTTAAGAGAATACGGCAAAGTAAGTAAACCAACTGTAAGGGAAGCTCTGCGATGGTGTACAGATAACTTTAAGATTTATGAAGAACCGCTTCCATCCGATCCATTTGAGAGGTTTGAACTGGCATTCAAAAAGGAAAGCGAGGCAGATATTGGAGATTATATAGAGGATAGTTCCTTAATTGCTGAAGCTCTCTATTTTGGGTTTGTAACTTTAAAATTTCAAACTTTAGAAGGAGTAATGATTGAAGAGGTTATAAACGATATAAAGCCTAAAGCATACCATATAAATTATATAGATTTCAAAATAATTGGTAATGAGAGAGGGAAAGAAGTAAAAATAGGTGTGGCTGTAATACAGTCTTCTCAAGCTACATTAACAGCAGGATTAAAATGGTTAATAGATTACGAAAAATATGACCTTACTCGCGGGTGTCTAGTTCGTTCTGAATACAAGATAAAACAGATTAAAAATAATTCATCTGCATATAAATTGCTGAACGAACTTATATCTTTAAAAGGTGGCGAACACGTCGATTTTATAGGAGAGCAGATTCGCCCACTTATAGCAACTTTAACTGTTTATCAAAAACGCTTAAGTTATCAATTAAAAGAAGAAGATATTTTTGATATAATTTCAAAGAATAAGATTATGCTTGATAATCTTTTAATTCGAGAAATTTTAAGTAACCCATCGGGTAGTATGCCTACTGTTGAGGATGAAGAAGATATCCAACTAATAGATAACTTCCTCAACTCTTCAAATATTAGTGAAACAGATAACTCAGATGAATTGAACGAGTTGTTTAGTTAAATATGAGTGAATCAATTTTAATTTACAACGCCCTATGTCTACCTGCTCCCGATATTGAAGCTTTAATACAAGGGCGGATAATTGCAGCCATGCCCCGGAAATTGCTTAATGCTGGGCAAAAATTTGCTCTTTACCCCCTTGATTATTCAGCAACTATGCTTTCAATTGAGCAATACTATCACGCACATTTTTTAACCATTGCTCAAAGTGTATTAACACAGTTTAATAATCAGGGCATTTTATTACAGCCTAAGCAAATCAGCTTACTTAAAAATGATGAGCAGTTACAATTACCCCTCTTATCTTATAAAATGGTTTCAATCAAAGCTTGGGCTACATGCGAACGTTGCCAAATACTAAACTCGACTGAAAACTTAGATATTTTATCTCAGCTAACTATATGGAAAACAGAAGTATTTGAAGCAATATTACAGAAACAACCACATATTTTTTTGGCTTACTTACGAGTTTATCATTTACCTGAGTTATCTGAAGTTGTAGCTAATCCGAACATTCAAGAAAAATTAGGTAAATTTGTGGGTTTACCTAATATTGGTGTTTCGGAAGTAAATCCAGTATTAAACGATCGCACCTTCGCCCAACGTAAGCATCAGTTAGAAAATCGACAGCCACCGCTGCATCCTGAACTAGAAGAATTGCAGAGTGCGATCGCATCCCTTGCCATAAGCCAACCAGCAGCTAAACAATTAGACGGCGATATCAAAATATTTTTAGGTTGGAGTAGTGACAAGCTAATTAAGCAACCCGATCAAAATTTAGCTTGGATAAATGATATTGCAAAATTGGGCGATCGCAGCATCGAACAAGATGAGAAAAAAAGTAACTATCAAGCTGGTACAGATTTTGAAAATATCGCACGCCAAAGTCTGGAGTTTTTAGGCTTCAAAGTTGAAAATGCTTACAAAGGTGGCGCTGGAGGCTTAGATTTATTTTGTTCAAAACCTTACCCTATTGTTTGCGAGTGTAAGGCGGGTAAGCTGATTCCGAGTCGTACTGTTGAGGAATTACTCAAACTTGGTGGGATGCACTTAGGAAAAACTCAACTATTAACTTCAGCTAAATTAGTAATTGGGCCTGGTAATCCATCTACAGATACACTAAAAGCCGCTAAAGAATGGGAAGTAAGTATTATTAATGCTATGACTTTACAAAAACTCGTTGAATTAAAAGCAAAATATCCAGGTGCTATTAACTTAGTTGAATTACAGCAATATCTAGAACCTGGGCAAATTGACTATAGAATTAATGAATATATTGATAAAGCGGAGAGAGAGATTAAATTGCGATCGCACATTATCCAGCTTGTCAAAAATTATTTAGAAAACTCAGGCATAGAATCTGCTGGTGTTGAAGCTTTACATGGTGCGTATTTTGGCTCACGTCCGCCACAGCCAATAACAACAGCAGAAATGCACGAAATTCTAATTGAACTTTCTTCACCCTTAACAGGCTATTTAGGACGAATAAAAAACAGTGATTGGAAAGGCGATCGCTTTTACTTTCTCCGCGATTTACCTCTTAACTAAAAGTGAAGCATCCTAGACGGAAGATATATCTTCTATCTAGGATGCTTCACAATAAAAAATTGTTGTATTAGCAACAATTATGGACAAAATGTGATATGAAGACTAGAGCTATCAGCTAGCAGAAACGGTCAAACTGCCGGGTTTGTGAAGATCACCTTCCAAAACTACACCTCGCTGATTGGCATGGATATGACGCAAAATCTTGTAAATTGCCTCAACTTGATCTGATGCGCCTGCCTTTTCGGCGAGTTCGTCAACAGAAAGGGGAGTTTTTTCTTTTTGTAGCACTGCTACGACTCGTGTTTGCAAGTCGAGAATCGTGGCGGCAGCTTTTTTGCCAGCTTCTACACCTGGTTGATGGTAGGCGTTGATGTTGACCAAACTAGCATATAAACCAACAGCACGTTCATACAAAGCAATTAATGCCCCTACAGTTCGGGGATTAACTTGGGGAATGGTAACTGTAATCGAATCGCGGTGATTTTCATAAAGCGCTTGTCGGGTTCCTTGGAGAAAACCGGAAAGATAATCGCCTGTTGTAACTCCGGGATCTGTTTCAGTGGATGGGCCTTGACGATCTTCCAACACTTCGATGAAGGTAGCAAAGAAATTCGCTACACCCTCACGTAACTGCTGGACATAAGCGTGTTGATCTGTTGAGCCTTTGTTGCCATAAACGGCGATGCCTTGATGGACAACGTTGCCGTCTAAGTCTTTTTCCTTGCCCAAGGATTCCATCACCAGCTGTTGCAAATAGCGACTGAATAAAAATAAGCTGTCCTTGTAAGGTAGAACAACCATATCTTTTTCGCCCTTTCCATTGCCCGCAAAGTACCAAGACAAAGCAAGCAAGGCTGCTGGGTTATTTTTCACATCTGGGATGCGGGTAGCGTCATCCATTTCTTTTGCGCCATCTAGCATAGCGCGAACATCAATCCCCTGTAATGCCGCTGGTACTAGCCCCACAGCAGACATTTCTGAGGTGCGTCCTCCTACCCAGTCATACATGGGAAATCTGGCCAGCCAACCTTCGTCTTTGGCCAAGTTATCGAGGTTGCTATCAACGCTAGTAATTGCTACCGCATATTGAGCAAATTCCAAATTGTGTCCGGCGTAGGCTTTTTTAACTTCAATCATGCCGTTGCGAGGTTCCGGCGTCCCTCCAGATTTAGAGATCACCAATACTAAAGTGCTGGCGAGGCTATTTCGCACATGATTGAGAATGCTATCGATACCTGCCGGATCATTGTTATCGATAAAGTGAAGTTTCAGGGGCGGGAAATCAGAAGCGAGGGCTTCAGCGACGAATTGGGGACCGAGAGCGGAACCACCAATTCCAATGGAGATAATATCCGTGAAGCGGCTTGCTCTGGGAGGATGAATAGCACCTGTTTGGACTTTTTCCGCAAAGGCTTCGATTTGTTCTAGGGTTTGGACAATTTCTTGTGTAAGTTCTGGAGCTGGCGCTAAATCAGGATTTCGCAGCCAGTAGTGTCCAACCATGCGCTTCTCGTCAGGATTTGCGATCGCACCCTTCTCGAGTTGAGCCATATCCGCAAACGCCTTGTCAAACTTCGGACGCAATGAATCCACTAAGGCATCATCGAACCGCATTCGACTCACGTCTAAGTACAGTCCCAATCCCTCGTGGAAATATAACCAGTTTTGGTATCGTTGCCAAAGTGCCCTAGCATCCATAGGGAAATCTCAAATAAAGTGTTTTTCAAAACCAGTTTAATGTAAGGTTATAGCGATCCCTGCCTAGCCTTATACAGTTTACAGTTTTAAGTGTTCCCTTGACTCTTATCCTTAAACATCTGGCATAGGCATGACACGCAGAAATTTCACAATTTCACCCCTGATTTCTATACCAATCAGATAATTATCTAGGGTAAAGCGGTGAAAAATGCCTTCACTATCAAGGTGTCGTAGTTCTTTTAGATCACTCAGTTGCCACTTTTGGGCTAACTCAATAAAGACAAAATCATGCACCCGCTCGTAGGCGGCAGGTTCTAAATTCTTCAGGTCTAGCAAAAAAGACCTTGCATAGCGCATTTCCAAACTCACTAGGCGTTACCTTAACCAAAACTTGAGGGACGACACCAAAAGAGGGCTGAGTTGAAAGTAGTGGGTGCTGAGTGAAGAAGCAATACTAAGACTTACACTTGGGCATATTGAGTCTAAATCTCTGGCTTTAGCTCTGAATAATAAACAAATTTCTTCCTAACTTATCCCTTAGCTTTTACTATGGGCTACTACTTAGCACTATTAAAAGCGCTACTGAATCAGAAAAACATCAACAGTCGTACCGCTTCTTCATGGGTTAAGATATCCCACGGTTGCTGCGATCGCTTAACTTGTTGTATCGCTTTGAGCATATAAAAGTCACAATGTAAACCTTCGAGAACGTCCCAAATGTCTTGTAAATCCTCATCGGCTAACTGCTCGATTAAGTGATGCATTCTCAGTCGCAGCAAATTCATACGTCAATTATTCCCTACAACCCAAGACCAACAATAAATAGTATTCCCACAAAATTAGCAAAGGTTAACGGCAATGTAGGACTATGCTCAAGCAACGCTAAAATTTATTCGCCAAGCGTTGAGGGTAGGGGGCAGGGGAGCGTCCGCGAACTCGAAAGTTGAGCCTTTGAACTCGAAGGTTGAGCCTTTGAACTCGAAGGTTGAGCCTTTGAACTCGAAGGTTGAGCCTTTGAACTCGAAGGTTGAGCCTTTGAACTCGAAGGTTGAGCTTTTGAACTCGAAGGTTGAGCTTTTGAACTCGAAGGTTGAGCTTTTGTATCCGCTCAGAAAACCGGGGCAGGGAGAAAAAAGTAAGTAAGTGCGTCGTAGAATATGAAACATGACGCAACAATCATCACCAGATCAA
>NZ_JBALCO010000128.1:0-7586 GCF_036919595.1 Nostoc sp.
GAAATAATTACCGTACAGAACGTTTCAAATTTAACAATTACTCTCCTTCTTAACATTGCTTTACACATTTTGGTTTTCCTCCGCCCACCTACTTAGATTAATACCTTCATAACCAGATTGATTCCAGGCTTTGTCGGTAATCATTCCAGGGAGAGCGATCGCTATTTTAAACCCTTTAGCACCACCTATTGTTGTCGCTGTTGGTGTCGTCACCTTACTACTGCAAGCACCAGTAAGCTGGTACCAAACGCCGCTGAACCAAACAAGATAAATTGACGTCGACTAAAGTTTGTTGTCATACCTCGCCTTCAGATAAATAGCTATTTTGCAATGACTGTGGGAACCATAACTAATTAGCCGGACATAATCTTACGTCTTCACAGGTAAACGAGAAATTGTCCATAAAATGAGCAGGAAGATTAAGTAAATTGCCCCAACCAGCCCAAACTCTATCAAAGGAATATAGATTACTTCGTAAATTCTGCCCAAGCCACGTTCAGTCAGTCCATAAACGGCCAGTACACTCACTAAAAAGGCTCCGTAGATAGTACGTTTAGTCGAGATACCCACAGGTAGACCGTGGAGTTGAGTAAGCACTAAAATGCCAAGAAAACCAAAGAGAAATGTTGGCCACTTGCTTTGTCCTAGCATCAACGACACAACGACACTATGTAATACCACCGTAATTTCCAATGTGAATGTCCACCAACGATTTACATGGGTGCGGTTAAATATCAACGATGATTGCAGCAGCAGCAAGAACATATAGAGAAAACCAATTAAGTGCCCCAAAGTCGCTTCCATTGGATGATACCAGAAGGTGTAGATAGCGGCGAAGGAGAAAAAGTAGCCGTGGTACAGCTTGATAATTTGCAAAAACTGTTGATGGAATGGAACAGAATTGCCAAAAAACAAACCGCGTCGAGGCGTTTCCAAAATCAATACGAACACCAGTAGGAGTACAACCGCACCTTGGGAAGCCCAAATTGAAGTATCTTGAGCTAGAGCATCGTACCAAATATAGGTCTGGAGAAAGTGTAAAGCAATGAATGCACCATTAATGGCAAGCATAAGGTAATTAATCGGGTGCAACGCTGATTTGTATTTCAACTGCGATCGCTGCGCCCACAAGATACACGCCCAGATGCTAAACTGATGCCCAAGGTACATGCCCCAAGCCGTCACTCGACTCCAAAAGGTCGGATTGGGAAGCTTCCAGTAGTACCAGTTTAATCCTTGATCAGGAAGTTTGATGATGCTTGCAGGAATGCTCCCACCGAACCAAATTGCGTAGGTGAGGAGGATGCTTACAAAGATGCCTAAAAACAATACTCGGCGACCTGTCATATTAATTTTAGATTTTAGATTTTAGATTTTAGATTAAAAGTTTTTAGTATAAGGCTGTTCAAAAATTATTAAGCTTGGTTATCAAAGCTTTCTAAATCCTGAATCCTTACCTTTTTACTTTGAAATCAGGATTTTCAGGCTACACGTTCTGTCTTTGATTCAGATGCGCTTTTAGTCACTCGCAGACTAAGAGTCAAAGCTATTAGCATTACTAAAAATCCACTCAAAAAAGGAGTAGAACTCCCAAATTTCATAAAACTGGCCCCTGCCCAGGTTGGACCACCGATGCGTGCCAACGCAGAGCAAGAACTGGCAATTCCTAATATTTGTCCTTGTTCTTCTGGGGCTGTCATTTGGGAAATCAGGCTGTTCAATATTGGTTGACTGACACTAATTCCCCATGCCACAAGTGTGGTGGCGACCAACAATAAAATTAAGCTTTGTGAGAATCCAATTAGCAGTAATCCTAAGCCTAACCCTAATATCCCCAAGGTAAGTAACTTTTTTTCACCCAAGTATTTCTTGAGGAATCCGATGAGTCCTCCTTGAATGATTGTGCTGACAATCCCCATGAACGCAAAAAGATAACTAGTTTGTTGAGGGCCCCAGTTTAATTGCTGCTTAGACCATAAAGCCAATGTCGAGTCCATAGCCGCAACAGCAAAGGTTACTGAAAAGTAGATGCCAAGAAGCATACAGAACTGTGGACGCTGTGACAGATGTACCAAGTTCAGCCTTCGCTGATGGTAGCGATGAGTTTGGATTTTGGCTTTAGTCTCAGAATTTAGAGATTCTGGAAGTAACATCAAAGCACAAAGCAATGCCAATAAAGATAATCCGGCTGCGAACAACGATGGAAGATGGAAGTTAGCATTGTCTGGATCAGACCCGATTAGAAGACCTCCAATTGCTGGACCGAAAATGAAACCAAGACCAAAAGCTGCTCCGATTATGCCCATACCACGAGCTCGATTAGTTGGCGTGGTAATATCTGCTATGTACGCTTGAGCAGTGGCAATATTCCCTGCCATAATCCCGGCAAGACTACGAGCAATAAACAAAATCCATAATGAGTTGGCAAAGCCTAACCCAGCATATGCAATTACAGAACCTAATAATGTAAATAATAAAATCGGACGGCGACCGTAGCGATCGCTAAAACTACCCCATAATGGTGCAAATAAAAACTGCATTAGAGAATAAATAGCTATAAGTAGAGTCGCTTCATTAGGTTTTGCGCCGAATTGTTCAGCATATAAAGGTAGTATCGGCAGGATAATTCCGAAGCCGAGCAAGTCTATAAATACAGTTAAAAATAAGACGAATATAGCCCTGCTATTATTTTTACTCTCCATAAGTGCAATTCACTTTTATAAAAAATATGTGTAACTTAAATTAATTTTATAGACATTAGGTAACACTTAATAATAAAGATTCCATTGAATGCAACCAGTAATCAATTCAAGCAAAATGCATTAATTTGAGTGTGGTTGAGCAAAATTGCGTGAAACAAACCCATTATAAAAATCAAGCCGATAATACTACTAATGAAAGCAACTATTAACTCGTGCTTCCGTATAGCTTTTTGGATCTTAGCGTCTATCATTCCTTCTAATTCTTTGTATGACATTGACTTTAATTTGGCTAAAGATAACAATTATGTGGAAATTACGAACTTATACCAATTCTTTTTGAGACTGCATCAAATCGAGCTTGGTAAGAGAATGGACTTAAGCTCATTTCTTTCGAGCAATTTTATATAAGACTCATATCTGATTTTTGAACAAGATTTCCGATAAAATCCTGATAAAACGGGCTTTCCAGTCTCAGTATGTTTTCAGAAATCAAATCGGAGTCCTATAGGTAATTGGTATTACAGAAGTTTGATGACAAATATCATCAAAATGCAATAATTAAACACCCAGGATGAGGCAATGCATTGCTCTGGTCGAGATAGTTGTTCGCCTAACGTCTTTGACAGGAGAAGCAACTGCTATGTTCAATGGTTATTTTGCCAAAACTTCTTGAGGGCTAAGTGGTGAGAGTTGACACAATTTATACTTTTACCAGCCTAATCCCATTTTTACAACACAACTTTTACCCTGAGGTACAAAGACAATTACTTGTGTTTGTATCATTGACCAGGAAAATTATTGGCAGAGATAGTTTCAGCTTACAGGTCAGCTGTGGCAGATACCCCAGGCAAAGATTGGGACATATCTAAGTAGTGCAAAATTAAATATACATTTGTAATTGTGAATCAAGTGAAGTGAAATGAAGGAATTGCAAGGGTTTTGGATTGCTTCGCTACATCAATGGACATAATAATATATACCTTTATAGTTTTATGGTTCAAATATATTTGCTCGTTGTAATATGCAAATATTACAACGATTCTAATTATAAAATTCTGATGAAATATACCTAAATATAATTAATATTATTTTATATATGTGGTGAGAGAAAAATGCATAAAAATTTAGCTTTATCAAAAATTTGTTATTGTGTCGGAAATATTGAGAAGCAATAAAATTGTGATCTATATACTATACAAAATCCTCGTTTTATGCATCAACGTAAATAGGTTGTTTCAGCCTTTTACTAATCACCTTTTATTAGTTGCATAGATGTAGCCCAACCCAGGCATGGCTAAAAGGTAATTGAAAAATTTAGCTAAAAGCCTTGAAAACCACATCTGCTATTTTGGCTTCTGTGTCAATGCGTCAGCGAGAGGCAGTTCTTGGCAGGGGCGAGGCAGAACAGCGCTCAAATATCAAAAGATTTCGCCTTTAATGGCGGCGGCTCTTACCGAAAATCCATTTTCTCCCTTGCCCTGTTGCCTCTTTTTATCAAGTGGCGTCCCCAACAAGATGAATGAAGTCTCTTAATCCTGGGCGCGACCCGTTGACATCTATATTTATACGGCTTAGTATTTATTAGGCATTTGTACTTAATTTTTTAAAGTGATCGCTTGTCTTCTCTATCAAAGGTTGCGCCCTAAGCGTTGGCGCAGCCTCTCTAAGAGTTGCTATGCCGCTGGCTTTACGACACACTGCGCGTAGTAAAATCCCCAAAGGATTACGCCAACATCTTCTGGTGATGCGATCACACCCAGATCGAAATTGTCTAGCTCTTAACCTAGTTTACATAATTTCAGATACATTAACCGCAAATGCGCTGATACTTTAGTTTGCCCTCTTCATAAATTCCGCAAAAACACCGTTACGCTATTTGTACTTGTGATCAAAACTTAGAGCATCCAGTTTATTAGGGCGTGTTTATGACCAACCCTGTAACGATGGTTATCCAAGTCAATCTGGAGATGGCTCTAGAACTAGCTCAAGAGTTGGAGCAAGCTCCACACACTGAACTCAATGCTTATTGTTTAGAGATTTTACAGGAGATAGGATGTCCTGGAACTGAACTCCCAGTTAACTTACAAACTCGCGATCAGCAGCTAAACTTTATCACAGGCTTTGCATCTTATGCATTTGGGGAGGTACAAAGTGTACAAAGCATTAATTGAAGATATCTTCCATGATCCAGAAGAAGCAGAAGAAACTACTTTTCCCGCTACAGATAAAGATTTGTTAATTTTGACCGAAAAATTTTTAAGGTTTGAAATTCCTTCAAAGGTTTTCTTGCAAGCTATAGCCATTGCTGATTACGACGGTGCAGCTGCTTTTCGCTACGTTGATAATTATTTGACTACTCTCAAAAATAAGAATAAACCTAAGCATAAGAAATTACTTGTGTTAGGGTATTCGACTCGGTTTGACAATAATTGATGTGCTTCTTCACGGGCTAACCTTAAACCAACACGATTTAGATAAGATAATTTGCACAATTGAAGTAAAGACGTTGCAATCCAACGTCTCTACACATATTTGTCCCACACCGACAATAAAGAACAATTATAATTTATCCAGAAGCTAGTAGTGGGATATTTATTAGACTAAGCATTTTTATCTGTGTACTAATTACGAATTAGTATTACTCTCTCCTCAGACAAACTTGTTCATAGCTTTTACCAGCGATATCCCAAGTGAATTCTGTTTCTACCAGTTGTCTGCCGTTGTGAGACAATTGCGATCGCAGATGTGGATGATCAAATAGTTGACTAATAGCGGTGACGTACTCTGCCGATTTATTCGCTCGTAATGCCCGTAAAGAATCACCAGCAACATCTACGGCTAATCCTTCTAAGCCGCGATCGCTTGCCACTATAGGTACACCAGCTGCCATTGCCTCTAAAGTTTTATTTTTAATGCCAAACCCAGTTCGCATGGGTACAACGCAGATGGTGGCTTGATGTAAATATTCTACCATCGAAGGTACACGCCCAATCACATTAATTCCTGGTTTTTGATCAAGTCCTAAAACTTCTGGGACTGGATGAGAACCGACAATATCGAAAGTTGTATCAGGATAAAGTTTTTGGATTTCGGGCAAGACTTCATTGCTGAAAAAGCAGACAGCATCAATGTTTGCCAAATTATCCATTGCACCGATAAAAATTAAGCGATGTCCTCCTGGATCAGTGGTACGGTTCGGGAAAGAAACTAAATCTACGCCATTGGGAATAACTGTAATTTCACTATTGGGATTAAACTCTTGTAGTTGAATTTTATCTTCTTCTGTTGTCACTACAATTGCCGAAAATTTAGCACAGTAATTTTGCTCATAACGACGCAAAAGTGGCAAATTAATTTTGTCTCTGAAGGAATTTTCCGAAATACCCGTTGCTAATTGGTTGCGACAAGTTGCGTAAACAGAACTATGAATATTAACTATAGTTTTTAGCTGTTTATGAAAATGCGATGGTACATAAATTTCATTGATGCTATGTTCGCAGGTAATCACATCACATTTTCCCGCTTCCACCCAGTTATCAACCCACGTTTGCATCTCAATTGAGTAGCGATTGAGTACGCTTGGTGGTGTCCCTTGTTGTAAAAATCTACCAAATCGCTGTATTTTCTTCAATATTCCGGTGGTTCCAGAATCTAGCGGACGTTCAAAAACAGCTAGATGATCCACACAATCGCGTAATCCTGCTACTTCTGCGTCTGTCACATCGCCTTCGCGTTGAGTTGCGAGGGTAACAGTATGGCGTTGACTGAGGTATTTAAGTAAATTAAATGTCCTTACCTGAGTTCCCCCGCGCGTTGGTGGGTAGGGAAAGGTGGAAGATAGCATTAAAATATTCATAAAAGTGATGAATCAAATGTGATACATACACCATGACCTCAAAGGAGGCTATATGTCACGTCGTTCTACCAGACGCGCAAGGGACGCTCCGAATTCACGCATTAACGCATTACAATCCCTATAAATACCACCCACCAAATCGCCGACAAGACGATTCATGATTAGGGAAAATGATTTGCAATGTTCGCTTTTGAAAGTTCCGTCGGCATAGGTGGAATCCGGGCGATCGCTCCGGCTCTGAGAAGTTCCGGGCGCTTGGCGTAGGGGAGTAAACCATCCGGCTTGGCGTGATACTGACTAGCACACTCAAGTACAGCAGTTGCTGTCTTCTCTACACGTTCAGCATCAGCAGGTAGATCGCCGAATAAGTAGGTGTGTTTGTTAAAAGAGACGAAAGCAATTGCACAAGCCTGGTCACAAACACCCATGCATTTAACGGGTTGAATCGAGAACTCGTCTTGCAACACCCAGTCATAATATAGGGTTTGTAATTTCTCTAGCAGCAGTTCACCGTCGCTTTTAGCAACATACTGTTTTGTCTGATCACTACTTCCACAGATTGTGCAGACGAATATAATGTGTTGATGATTCATGTGTCTATAAAAATTCATGTCGAACACTCAATGGTATCCGACATGGATTTTAGGCAATCAGCCTGTTTAGTCATTGGGCAAAGAAACTAAGTACAGCATTTCATTAATTCGTAGCGAATTAAATTTAGCAATGCCTTGCAATGTTAATGCGTTGGGATACATTGTTAATGCATCGGGAAACATTGTTAATACGTCGGGATACATTGTTAATGCATCGGCCGCCTCGTTAATGCATTTCGATGCAATGTTAATGCATTCCAAGGGAATGTTAATGTATTCTCCTGCATTAAAAACGCTACGCTTTTACGCGAAACTGTTTGATATAACAATAACGCTGGTTGACATTAGACCTCTTGCAAAATAAGTTTTATGTTATGGTGGGGGTTTGGAATTTTGAGACAGCTAAACTTAACTCGTAGTTGTAAATTGCTGCGA
>NZ_JBALCO010000129.1:0-52567 GCF_036919595.1 Nostoc sp.
ACATGACCGAAATGCTCTTGACTTCAAATATGCTGAGGCTGCACACGACAGAAGGGTACTAGACCCCAGATATGCTCAAGAAGCACATGACCGAAGACTAGCTCTAAACTTGCCGTCAAAACAAACGTCTTCCTCAACCGAGGATAATTATAAAACTCTTGTATCAACACCACTCCCAGATCAAAATACTCGTTCGGGATCTATTGGCTTTGGGCTTATCTCCAGACTAAACTCTCTGAAAGAAAAAGCGATCAATCTTGCAACTAACATCACGACCGAAGTCAAGAGAACTCTTAATACTGAGAGTAAAGCCGATCCAAATCGAGGGATAGGTGCATTCCTTTCTGGTTTAAAAATTGGAAAAGATGGTAGAGATACAGGTGCAAGTGCGATCGGAAATATCTTCAAGAATATTAAAAATCAAGCTGAAAGCTCTTTCCCTATCCTAAAAAATTTCAGCGGGCTTTTGTCTTCGCTTTTCAAAGGATTTTTGGCTTTTCAGGGTGGGATGATTTTGCAGAGTGTTTTGAATAAGCTGTCAACAGACGCTTTTAAAGCATTCGTCGAACTTGATCGCCTTAAAACTGCTCTCAATTTTGCATCAGGGGGAAGTGCGGGAGGCGCTCAAAATCTGGCATTTGTCAGGAAAACTGTTGAGGATTTAGGGGTTCCGCTTAAAGAGTCGGCTCAGGGCTTCACTCAGTTAGCTGCTGCTGCAAGAGGTTCCGCATTGGAGGGGAGAGAAACCCGTGAACTTTTCCTAGGTATTTCGGAAGCTAGTACAGTTCTAGGACTCAGTGCTGAGGATACCCAAGGGGCGATTTCGGCTCTCTCACAAATGATTTCAAAAAATCGGATCGGGGCGGATGATCTTCGTCAACAACTGGGCGATCGCTTGCCAGGAGCAATGGCTATTTTTGCTCGCGCTGCTGGTATGAGCGAGGCAGAGCTGAACAAGCTCATGGAATCGGGACAAGCGATTTCACAAGATATATTGCCGAAGCTATCACGACAGTTGCAATCTGAATTTGGAGAGGCTGCCAAAACTGCTGGCAAAAACGCCCAAAGCTCTATTTTTAAAGTCCAAAATGCCTTTTTAAGCTTACAGCAGGGTGTTGGCGAGGGCGTTGCACCAGCTGCAATACTGGGGTTAAATGCTCTATCTGATACTCTTGAGCAAGTAGCTAAAATTGGCAAGGAAATAGCAATTATTATCGCTGCTGTTTCTGCGGCTTTGCTTGTTAATTTGGGTAAAGCTTTGTGGACAATAATCGGACAACTGATTCTTACCAAAGCAGCTGGGGCTACATTAGGAGGCGCTTTTTCTCAGTTGGCTAGTACTATCAATAATTCTTTCTCAGCCCAGATTACAGTTGGTATTTTTGCACTTTTAGAAGCCATTAACCTTGTAAATTCAGCAGCCAACACAGAATTAGTCCAGTCTTTCAATAAAGCAGGAGAAGCTGCTAAAAGAGCCGCAGAAGAATCAAGGAAAGCGTTTGGAGATCCGGGTAAAGAGCCTGAGAAAGATACCGGAAAACCGAGAGAATCAAGTATAAAACCAGTTGCATCTAGTGGATTTGGACGGTTTTACGATGATTATCTTGCCCCAGTTTACAACGCGGATATTGGCCCTTTCAGAGGAGGCGATGTTTTCAGTGGCAATAAAGAAACCTTTGGAAGTTACGAACAAAGTCAGATGCAAGCTGGCATTGGGGATCTTGTTGGTGGTAGTGCAAATTTAGCCATTGATACCCGCAAAGCCATTAAGCAACTCCAGACTCGCACAGGTGACATTGGGAGACTTCCTGCTGTTAATACTGAACTGACGCAAGCTGAACAGCAAAGACAAATTCTTCAAGCCCAAACAAAACGTGATTACACAGACAAGGGTCTAGCAATTCCAGCCCAAGCAAAACAAGACTTAGATAATCAAAATATCAAAATCCAGCAGTTAAATGACAAAAGAGCAGAAATAGCTAAACCCTATAACTTGCAGATAACCCTGTTAGATCAACAAATTAATACTATTAAGGCTAAAAGAGAAGAGATTAAATCTCCAGAGGCGATCAAAACAGCAGGAGGGACAGAGGCAGCTGCTCAAATGGACGAACAGCTAAAATCATCCTATGAGTTGCTTAAAGGTCTTAAGGCAGGAGCAGAATCCGCCTTAGCAGCGCTGCGGGTTAACCCCATACAAGCGTTTACAAATGCCTTGCGAGGGCTAAATTTAGCATTAGCTGAGGGGCAGGAGAAGAACAAAGAAAGCCTTGCAAAAAACAAATTAGCTAATGCAAGAGTTGCGATCGCAGGCTTCTCCACCAACAAATTAGCTACTAGGCAACTAGCATTTAAAAATGCCGATGCTGAGTATAAAGCGGCTCAAACTGATGAGACGAAGCAAGCGTTGGCTGTCAAAACCTATGAAGAGGCAGCGAATAAACCTGATTTTCAAGCTACTTTAAAAAGACTTGGACTTACCCCAGACTCTAGCGTTGCCAAAATCGAGGACATACTTAAAAACACCTCAGATGAAGCTGATAAAGGCATCCTAGAGCAGCTTAAAGCTGGTCGTGAATCAAAGGCTAAATTCACCGAAACCCAAGCTGTTACTCTTGAGGCCAAAACAAAGCGTAGTCAAGTTGTGCAGGACAATGCTTTCTTCAAAATTGATGACAGTGCCGCTAACTCTCGCGCTGCTACCCAAAAGGCAGAAAATCAGAAGATTACAGCTGTTAGAAATGCCCAAACGGCTATGTCGATAACAGAAGAAGTGGCTGCTGAAAAAACTTCCAGAATCCAACTAGCTAGCACGCGAAGTCAACAAAAAAACCTTAACCAACAATTGGCTACACTCCATACTTATCATGACCAAGGTGCTATCAGTGCAGAGAAGTTTGCCGAAAAAGAGCGTGAACTCACCACCGAACAAACCAACTTAGAGAAGCAAGAAGCCGAAAATAGGCTAGCTGTGCAACAGGCAGTCATTGCACGACGACTCAAAGACATCGAGTTTGTTAATAAAAAGGCGGAATCGGCGATCGCTCTTTCTCAAACCACTAGTACCATTGGGGTAAAAACTAGACTACTGGCATCAGGGATAACCACAAGCGCCAAAGACAGCGCCGACTTAGACCAGAACTCCATTGACCAAAAGGCGGCCGTCGGTAACACTGCCCTAGTTAAAACCAAGATTGCTCAAAACCAACAAGAGTATAAAGAAGGGCGGCGAAATCAGAGACAGTTTGCAGAGGAGCAGATGACTCTAAATCTGGAATTAGCTAGGAGTCATCAGCAATTAATTGATCTCAAGATTGCGGCTGAGGAAAAATACCGTGCAATTGTTGAGCGCAACATTACGACAAATAAAACAATTGACAGTACTGCAATTGATAAGAGACTTTTGGCGGCGGGATTGACCCCACAAGCTCAAGACCAAGCAGCGATTGATAAAAATAAAGCTGCTCAAAAAGAGGTAGTTGACAAGATTAAGTTTATCAAGTCCCGTGTCAAAAATGAGCATGATGCCAAGGATGAAATAGCTGCTTTAGACTCACAGCTAACAACTTTTCAAATTGAGGAAGAAGAGAAGCGTAGAGAGAGCGTTGAGCATAACATCCAACGCATCATGCAAGCCGAGGAAAATCGCTTCAAGAAGCAAACCTCTCAACTTGATGAATCCAAGGCAAAGCTCGACCTTTACAATCAAAGTTTAGAGCGCACCAACAAATTAGAACAATCGCGCCAGAGTTTGTCTAAGGCATTGTCAGACGCCTCTCTCGTACCTGCTGAAAATCAGAAAACTGATACTGATGACGCACAGTCTTTGGTTGATAAACTCAAAGATCCAAACGTCAAACGCCGAACCCGCATGGCCGCCCGTGAGCAACTAAGAGACATGGGATATCAGGTAAATTCCAATACCAAACCTGAAGTTATAGAGTTGCAGATTAAAGAGAAAAGAATTGAAGCTGAAAACAGGATAGCTCTCATTAAGCAAATGGCTTTGGAAAAAGAACAGGAGTTTCAGCGCAAATCACTGGAAAATGACCTCAAGCGCCAGAAGATCGCGGCTCTTATGCTTCTGTATGAAGCCCAAGGGGCACAGCTATCCGCTCAAAAAGCTAAAAACGAAGCGAGTGGTGCTTTGAAAATTGCGATCGCCAAGAAAGATCCATTGGCTATTGAAACCGCTAAAACTAATCTAGAAATTGCCAATAAACAGATTGATTTGAGTAATGAGCGTGTCGCTAATGCTCAAGCCAATCTCAATGACCAACCTGAGATTGCTGCCAATGCTACTGCTGAACAGAAAGCGACTCAAGGCGCTCAAACCGAGAGCTTTGAATACGGCGAAAAAAGACGCCAACGACAAGGTGCAATAGATTTAGTGGAAACCGGGGAAAAAGCACGTAGACCGATGAGTTTGTCTTCGGCTGAGATAAAAGCGGGATCTACCAGTGGATCAAAAGATCCACAGATGACACTTCCACGGAAGATTGATATCAACCAGATGCCTAAACTGGAACTCAAGCCAGGAGAAAACATTTTTCAGGCTTATCAGAGGCAACGGGAGGGGACAGAAAGCCTCGCTCAAGAAGTATTGCCTAGCAGTATTAACATCAATCCATTGCCCAAACTAGAACTCAAGCCAGGAGAGAATATTTTTGAAGGCTATATGCGGCAGAGCGAAAAACGCGGTCTTGGGGTTTCCCCAAGTGGAGCGATTTTTCAAGACAGAAATGAAACGAAGTTGCCAACATTGGGGGCAGCACTGCCTAGTAACAAGGCTGATATGCCGCCAATGGATAAAACTGCTCTTGCTGTAAACTCAACTACCATTCAACCGCGTGAGGAGGCAAAAGGCAATCAGTTTGTAGAGGCGTTGAAAATGGCGAATCAGGGGATTGAGCAGAGGCTAGATGCTTTGAAAAGTGCGATTATCACATTGGCTAACACACCTCGTTCTCTCACAGTTTCCACGGCTAACCCAATTGATGACACGGCGGACTTGATGAATAGGATTGGTCGTGGTCAAGTTGTGGCACAGGGGATGTGACCCTAGGAAAAATTTTTCCTGGGGTCAGGTTGTGGGGCGGGAATGTGAAAAATTTTCAGAAGGCTAGACTTTAGTATGCTTCCGTTTATTCATGATACATTTGTACTATAAGCTAATTAAAAATAGGCTTAATAATTCGCCTGATTAATACACCAGAGTGATACAATCAGGGGCTAATGCAATGCGGCATCAAGACTTGAGACACAAAGCGGATGAATTTAGTAACAAGCTGACCATTGACATTGATGGCCCATATTTTCCGCTTGAAAAATTTCAAAAGGTTTTAGAGAATTTTCAAACTATATTGTCTGAGTTGGATAGAAGCATATCTAGCACAGGCAAGCCAGGTGTTGAATGGTCTATTTCATCTATCAGTAGTGCAAGTATTCATTTAACAGCAGAAGCTAACTTAATCAGTGATGAGATTGAACCTAATAGACCTGCTCAAGTTATCTCTACGTTTGTAAGGGGTTTAGAGATTCTTCAAGAAAGACCTGAGCGCCCTGTGTTGTTTACAAACAAAGCTTTAATAAGTGCTAGGGCATTTAGCGAGATGCTAGATCCTGAGAATTTTGCAGAAATAGAGTTTAGAGCAGATCCTGGGAGAATTCAGGTTACTACAAGCATTTCTTCTCATGTCGATGAAATCATCAAAGATTTTCATGCATCCTACGGTTCCATAGAGGGACAATTAGTTTCTATTAGTCTTGCTAATCAGCAATCCTTAGGAATTCGTGACTTTATAGATAATAAAATTATCAAATGCTATTTCCCAGATAGTCTTTTTGAAACAGCTAGGAATGCCTTGGGCAAAAGAATATATCTTTTTGGTGTAATCCGGCAACGAACACATGGGCCGAAAGTCAATATTAAAGTTCAAGAGCTAAAAGTATTACCAGACCCTAGTGAAATGCCTAACCTGACGGATATTTTCCGAAATCTAGGGGGTGAAAGTTGACTAAGCAACGCCACTACTGCGATTCATGTGTTTTCTTAGGATTTCTTAATAATGAATCCGACAAAATTTATGAGTGTAAAACAATCCTTCAGGCGGCAGAAGAAGGAGTAATAGAGCTTTTCACTTCAGCTTTCACGATGGCTGAGGTGATAAAAATCAAGGGAGAGGCTGAACTTGATGAGAGCAAAGAACACGTGATAGACCAATTATTTAAGCAATCATGGATTAAAGTTGCTAACTTTGAACGTGAAATGGCTCAGATATCTAGACATATAGTGTGGACATACAAATTAAAGCCATACGATGCCTTACACCTGGCCACTGCCATAAGATTAAAAGTAGATTATTTCAATACAACAGACCAGACTCTTATCAAAAAAATTCCTGCTACTGTTGGATATCTTGCTGACTATCCTGGAGTGATAGTTCAGAGACCTCACGTTGAAGGTTACACTCCACGGTTATTCTAAGCTTTCAGTCTAAAATTTTTGTTTTCTAGTTTTAAATTTTAGAAAATGCAATTACTCAATTACCACTATCACATTGGCTAATACACCCCGCAATCTCTCTGTTTCCACGGCTAACCCAATTGATGATGCAGCAGACTTGATGAACAGAATTGGTCGTGGTCAGGTAATGGCACAGGGAATGTGAACCCTGTGAAAAATTTTTCCTGGGGTTGGCTATAGGTTGATGGAGATTATGCTTGTGACAAATTTTTCATGGAGTCAGGGCGATCGCCTCGTTTGTTAATATCGATTTCGTTAATATCAGGCAGTTTTTGAGTTTATATTATCGAATCTCTTTATTATTGATAATAAGTTGATGTATGTTTTCAAAACCTTGTCAAGATAAGCTACGGACTCATCTTTCTCATCTAACCAAATCACCGCGCTTCTGTACACCATTGATTGTAGAAGTAGCCTTACATGCTTCAAAAAGTAGAGTGAGTACTGCACAGTACGGTGATGCTTGAAGTTATCCTCTAACCACTGAAAAAGTTCGGCTTCAGTCATAACCCAAAAATAGGAAATCTGATCCTAACCCCGCACCTGAAAAATTTTTTATGCGGCAGCTAACCCTCTCGATCAGTAGTATATCAGTCACGCTTAAGCGCTTTGTGTCATATGATCGCGTTTTCGCCGACACTGGAATGACTGAATACAGCATCGTCGGCACACCCTTAGATTCTGGCCCAGTTTATGAACCTAAGCACATTTGGACAGTTTCAGCAATGGTAACTCAAACTCAATGGTGGGCGTTGGGGGCAATATTTGGGGAGTGCGATCGCCTCCGCCGAACTCAAGGTAATTACAGAATCACGGTGGACGACAGTATCCAAGATTTTGTTGAGCAGGGGGCAAGGACGAGAGCACTAGCATCTGGGGGAACCCAAATCTCTTTTACAGGTGGTGTTTCTTACCCAGCACGGTTTTATGCTCGGATGTTTGAGCCGAAATCTCAGTGGCAGAGGAATGAGTTATATCCGTATGTGACAAATTTTGTATTGAGGGAATTGGATAAGGCTACTTGATAACTGATTCGTAATCATTGACAAATAATGTCAAACTTACAACCTCGCCACGTTCCATTTTTGAGGAGCCTGGGATATGCCTAAACACTTGATGATGTTGTTTTGGGTCACCTAGCAATATTTCAATGATTTGAGTCAGTGTAAGACGAGATTTAGGATTATCGCGCTCATAATTCTTAGTAATCACGCCCAAGTGGTCAAAAGGGGAAAGTGACCGGGGGGATACTCCACCCAGCGCATTTCCGGCAGAGTCACCAATTTTTGTCCCAGTGTAGTGAACCACGATCAGACTTCGCTCAGATGTCATGAAAACTTCTTCTAGCCTAAAATTAGCTTAGGAGTCCGCCTGGCAATCATTCCTGGGACGGGCGAGTCGCCCGTCCCACAGATAAAGCAAAACCGCAAGAATGCGGTTTTGCTTTACAAGTCGTTACACGTCCTTGTAATGTTCATTATTTTTAACTCTGTAAATCGTGTGAGCATCTACCTGGTATCTCCAGGTCAAGTATATGACGCTGACATCTTGGCTCAAAAGTAACCTGATTTCTTTTACCTGTTCAGGTGTAAATTTACGACTTATTTTATGTTCTTGAGTATTAATAATTGAAGCATTGTCTGGGGGATTGACAGTACCACGTTGACATCCATTGCCCATAGCAATAGAGCGATCGCCTAGCATTAAATGCTCTGGATTACAGCATCCGGGTGTTTTGCACTCAGGTCTTCTAACTATCCAAACATCATCAGGGATGGCTTCATAAAAAACTTCATAAGCAAACCTGTGCGCTGATCTGAGTTTACCTCTATATTTGAATCGCCCAATCCCGTACTTTGTTTTAACACCTTTCCAGAGCCAACACCCACACTCAAGTTTTTGAACCTTGTCCCAAAATCGTTGCTCTACATCTGGTTGAACTAAAAGCCGCATTACCATCTATTAAGCATTGGTTGACTAGTGCTACCTTGAGTGGCGCTTCAGTTTACTAGTATATACTAGTAAACTTTTGATTTTGATCCAGGTCAAAAGTGCGCCTCCAGTCGCGGTTTTTGGAAGATTAGCAAAGGAATTATGAGCGTATCAATACCCGCCCATAATGGCGATCGCCCAATGCCCATAACAGATCTACCAACATCTGGCGTAAACCTGATCAAAGAATTTGAGGGCTGCAACCTCCATGCCTACCCAGACCCGCGCACCGGCGGAAAACCCATTACCATTGGCTGGGGTGCTACTCAAAAACCTGATGGAGGCAACTGGCAGTTAGGGGAAAGCATCATCCAATCGGCTGCTGATGAGATGCTCATATTACAGCTTAAAAGAGACTATTTACCCCATCTACAAAAAATCCCCGCTTGGAATGACCTGACGGAAAACCAAAAAGGGGCAATCTTGAGTTTTGGTTACAATTTAGGTGCTAATTTTTACAATTCTTCAGGATTTACCAGTATCAGCACACTGCTTAGAAATTCTGAGCGCTGGAAAGATGTTGCAGAAGTTACACGAGTTTTCAGTTTGTACTGTAATCCGGGGAGCAACGTGGAAGTGGGTTTACGCCGCCGACGGATTGCAGAAGCAAATCTTTGGAGCCACTGTGGTCTTGGGGTCTCCCCAAGTTGAGGAGCCAGCCGTGTGGGCGGGTCTCCCGACTTGAGCGGACTGGCGTCAAGTGGCGTACTTAAACAGTAGTAGGAGCAGATATTGATTCAAGTTGAGAAGCAAGCTGCTCTAATGAAGCCAGTTTGGTCGCTGTATCGGCTTTCTCGATTTCATCTGCATTTAAGGAAGCTGTAGTCGCATCAAGCCTTGTTTGTAAATCTGCGCTTGCTGTCGTGGCAGCATCCAACTTCGTTTGTAGGTCTGTTTTTGTTGCTAACAAGAGCGCGTTTTCAGATTTCAATTGCGTGTTCTCTTGGGTGGATGCGATCGCGTTTTGAAAAATTCCAACCAATCTATCTAAAAAGTCTGTAGTTGTCATAATGCACCTATTCATTTAACCGCTCAAATATAACAATGCAACCACTTATACGAAATGCGTGTTTGATTAGTAGTTTAAAATACTCTATTACTCAGTAAACCAACAATAGGAATCATGGGCTTGAAGATGCGCTCGCTTTTCACCCATGTCCGTAAACCAATCAGCCAGAAACGTCCGTTTATTAATTGGAGGTGTAGATTTTACCCCTTGCCTCATCTCTTTTCAAGGTAGCGATAGCCATCTTGACCAATCTGGGCTAATTACCTTTACTGGGCAAATCTTGCTAGGCAAGGCCCTGGGCTTTACTCAATCCCTAGACGATCGCAAAAGTCCTAGCGCATTTTGTCGGGGAAAGGCGGTCACACTGGATATTGCTGATACCAGTGGGCAACTAAGACGCCACCCACGGGGGACACTGCGACTTTTAACACCAAAATATGACACGGAAAAACAGCAGCTAACTCTGGAAGTTGGCGATTTGATTACCCTGCTCAACTTCAAGGAACCCACTGATCCAGGCAAGGCAGACAATAAATCTAATGGATCAAATACAGCAAACTCTGTAATTACCAAGCTTCTGAGCGAAGCAGGGATTACTACTGTGCTTGGTGGTATTTCAGATACTCTCTATAATTACCCATTAAATCTTTCCGGCTCCTACCTGCAATCTGCTGGGAAATTACTATACGCAAACAACAAGATAGGGTGGATTGATAATCAAGAGCAATTCAGAATAACAAGGGTTAATGTTGAATCAACTCAATCTCTAGTTTCTCTGACAGTTGGCAAAAATGAGCTTTGGTATCGCCGATTGGGTGGGGCAGAGTCACCTTGCGAAAAGGTTAAAGCTGTTGGGACACAGATGATAACGCGGGAGATTGAACTTGATAATGAAGTTACTACTGAGCAATATGGCTCCCCCGTAATTCTTGATCCCGATACCACAGGATTGATAATAATTAATAAAACGACAGAAAACCAAAAGTGGGATGAAGATGAGGGAAAATTCACAATTACTTCAGTTACTGAAAAACCTTGGGGCTTGATTGTCTCAAGAGCTTTCTGGGATAAATTTGCCGAACCTCCCCAACTACCGCCAGAATTATTCCGGTTATTCTTGGGCGAAAATCGAATTGAGGAATCGCAGTTTGAAAATGTTGAAGATGGTGGGAAGTTAAAGCAAAGAATCACTACTTTCAACACAGATAAATCTCAGTATCTGGCAGAGATTGAAGAGGCTAGACCCGATTTTATCGTCGGGAATTTTGTCGGACTAACGAATACCAAAGTCCTTACAGAAACTTTTACTTATAGTCCCAAAGAAGTGCTTTTAAATAAAGTTACCCAGACTCAAGAACTTGCAGTAACTATCTTGAATGGCACCAATGAAAACTGGGACGATTGGGACACAATACCAGAATATTTAACAATTTCCGAATATAAATATGAAGAATGGAAACAGATTGACAAATATACTTGGCAATACGAAACCTACACTTTAAAGCCCCTAATAAAAACTGAGGGGGGTAGTACGATCAAATATTCTGATGACGTGAACGACAGAGCGAAGCAGAAATTAGGGCTGACTTTTGATTCAGACGAAAAACGCCGCTCCAATTCAGGGCAAGAAACGCCACCCGCGGCCGAGCGCCGTCCAACCATAAAACGCATAGAAGAAAATCCTGTAACCTACACAGCTACCTTTCAAGACCCATGTAGCGGCAAATTCAAGCAGCGTGAGCGCACCTACAGTGTGGACTTCTTAGCCGGCATTACCGTCCCCAATACCCAATTTTATATCAGTAGCGGAAGTAGCGCGAATCGGCAACTTGAAGCGATCGCTAAACTCGAAGGCAAATTACTCAGAGGTAGGTGGCAGGGGCAGGAGATGGCGGGGGCGATTCCTAATAGTTTACTCAATGCCTATCAGCCATTGTTTGGCGTTAATGTGACTGAGTTCGACGGTACAGCCCAAAATTATTTAGCCGATGGTTGCAGCTGGGTGGTTACAGCCCAAAAAGCTTTGTTTTCGTGTGATGGTATTTGGGTAGGGCAGTCGCAATCAGCAATTCCAGTGCAGGGGGCGATCGCAATTACTGGAAGTACGCTTTCTATTAATGGTGCGATCATTAGTGGCGCAGTTATCACCCCGGAAGGTAATGCTGTAGTGGGCAATGTGACGATTACGCCGGATGGCAGCACCATAATCAACGGTGTAACACTATCGGCTGACGGCAACGTGGTAATACCTGGTGCGGTGACTTTGCCATATATAGAAATTGAGAATTTATCTGGAGGGATGGCGCTAGGGATTGAATTCAAGTCTTACGCCTACTTGCTGACCACAACTACTTCACAAATCCAATTGGGATTGGGTGAAAGTGGGCAGTGGAGTAGTGGGTTTGTACTGCCTTTAGGTATAGGGATTGGTGCAGGCTTTACAGGAGATTTCACTTCACTCTACTGGGAGGATGTTAATTGGGGTGGCGTAGATGAAAGCGCCTGGAATGCGATCGCGACGTCACCCACATGGGAATCACTGATTTGGGATGAGGTCGATTGGGATAGGCTTCTGTAGCTATTCCTTAATACCCTGCTTGCCCAATATCCAATGTCCATTGTCTAATCATGCCAGCCGGAATTTTTACTAACCTCTGGATAAGTCAATCAGCCAAAATTTTATTCCGTGGCAGCACTCCCCCCGATGCCAGCAAATTTCGGCTATGCTTGGCGAACACTGCAACATTATCCCGCAGCAGTTCATTAGCCGATTTTATAACAAATGAACTACTGAACAACTTTGGCTATACACGGGCTTTCGCTAATTTTGGCTCAGATGGCAGCTACGACACTACGGGCCTTCGCCACGAATTACCGATCATTGGCGCTAGTTTCAGCGCCTTAGGTGGTAGCTTTCAGTTCCAAACAGCTTTCTTGATTGCTGATTCGACAGCAGTTTCTTCAATTTCTTTTACTAATTCCAACGTTAATCCAAGCTCAGATCGCATTACCATAACCGCTCATGGATTTGTTAATGGCGATAAATTAGTTTTTACACCTGATGCTCTAGCTACACTCCCTGGTGGCATTGCTGCTGGCACTATCTACCAAGTTTCTTCAGTAACTACAAACGACTTCCAGCTCCAACCCAATGGTGGCGGTACAACAATAGATATTACAGATACTGGAAGCGGCACGTTTCGCGCTAGGAGTGCCAACGGTATCATCGTTGCTTATGCTGTGGAATCAACGCCTATTACTGTACCGGATGGGCAGGGTTACAGTTACCAAATTCCCCTCGTAGTACTAAATAGCGGCTATGTCACAGGAAGCTAGTGATATTTTGAAGGCGCGATCACTTGTTAACCGCCATTTGTACCAGCAAAAAATAAGCGATGTAGCAGAGGCGTGGTCAGAGCAATCTTCACCCACTATTTACACTGGCTTTGATGTCGAATTGGGCTTGGGGAGGCTACAAGATGACAATGGAAATATCTTTTATGGCAGCGCTCAAACCAATGGAGCAGTAGGCTTGGGTGAAAATATCAGGCTCAGGCGAGGTGGGGTACTTGCCAAATACGATGCGATGCCTAGGAAAAAAATAGAATTAAATGTAGAACCTATAATCAATAAACCATACAGGGTCAAAACTTTATTTTATCTTTATAACTCTGATGGCATTCATCTTGATATTTATATTGGGGGCGATCGCCCAACTCCACAAAAAATTCTAAACACAGATATATCTAGCATTGGCTACATCACAAATTTAGGCACTAACAAATATCTGGCATCTGTGAAGTATACAGAAGCTAGATTAAGAAAATATTTATTTAAAAGTAATAAATTAAAAGAACCTGTTGCAATTACTAATCCGATTATTAACGGTGTTGAATATTATCTAGGTAACGGATTGTGGGAGTCCAATTCGGGTTCTCCAACCCGGAATATGATCCATGATTTAGAAATTCATAATTTTCCTGTTGATATTGTTGAAGCAGCTTTATATGATACCTATGGACGAGCATTGAGGCGTAACAAAGTAGATGCTTACGCCTCGACTTGGACACCAGAAAATCCAAATTCTTTATTTAGCTTTAAGCGAACTCTTGTAAGTTACGTGTACGGTGAACTAGATCCTACTAACTATCTTCAAGGGGTTGGGGTTAGCTATATACTTCCGAGTACTATATCTTTTTCCTTTACCTACCCAGACGAAAGCTATACCTTCCCAGATGGAGGAAAATCACAATTTTCTTTGCAAATCAATGGGGGTACTTTTGGTACAGGAACGAGTATTGCTACAGCTCAACCAGCCACTTTTTATTTTTCTCTAAGACCTACTTCTAATAGTTCACCTACCAATGTGGCATCTATTCCAGATGGGGCATATTTCCCTGGTATTTTTGCTTCTTTTTTATTTCACGGAGGAAGACAGAATTATAGTAACTGGCTAACAACCACCATAAATTCTGTGACACTCATCGACGGAACTTATCCTCTATTAGGTCTAGAAGTACATAATCCAGACGGGACTACAACAATTACATATACTTTCCCCAACGGTGGAACAACTATTTGGGGTTTTATCCCTACTCCTCCATTAGGATCTGCCCCTACATTAATTCCCCCAGTTATTGAAGAAAACTATTTAGAAAATTACTCTGGTATCTTTTTAGCTCAACAAACAACCGATGGTTATTTATATCAAATTTGGAGCGCGACTCGGAAGATTAAGATTGGAAACTTTGTTGATGAAAGTGATAATGAGTTTGTAGAGACAAATAACGTTATAACACTTAAAGTTAAACCTACTAACAAACTAGGCAATACTATTATTTTAGACAACAGCGATTTTTTGATAATATCTAGCTGGACTAGCTTATCGGATATCGACAAAGATTCAACTAACGTTGTCTTAGTTTGCGAACAAACTTATAATAAAGATTTCAAGGTTAATAGTGCTATTGGTCAACCGATACTATTTAACGTAAACATTGACGAGAAAGTGCCACCAGGGAGTATCCCCGGTAACGCAATTCGTAGTTTCCCAGCATTAATTAGAGGTGTAATATCTAATGCAGTTTATACCAATACAGGTAAATTAACGATTAACGTTATAATCTCTAAAATTTCGTTAAAAACTTATACTTCATTTTTAAATAAGTTAATTACAGATAATGGCTCTTATTATTCCTACTTTTTTCGTAAAGCAAGTTCGTCACACTTTGGCTCATTTATCAATAAAAGTATATTAAAAGTAATCCCACTAAATCCAATAGCGTCCACCTTTTTGAGTGACACATATATCAATGAAATTAGTGGTATCAACTCATGCAGTGACAATATAGTGAATAAAAAAATATATTCAGTAGTCAGTATTTCTGACAGTAACGCAAGTGTAGAAAAATGGGATATACAAGCAGATGGAAAAATTAAGTATAATGGAGTTTTTACCACACCGTATTATAAAATACCTAAAGATTCAGTGATTTTTTGTAACAGCTTTCATCCTTTATGAGGAATGCTTATAGATGAACGAAATATCAATTCTGCGATCACTTGGGCTAACTAATCGAGGCATCTATCACTCCAAGCTAGTCCAAACCCAAAAAACGAGCGATCGCATCCTCGAAAACAGTGTCAAGATCCTCAATTACGATGCTCAAGTGGGGCAATACAACGTCCAAAATACCGCAGAACAAATATTTTCAGCGAGGGCAATTTCCAATGGCGTATTCGCAATTGGCGACCAAGTAAGCTTAATTGCACCAGTGGGCGGGATACCGATTATTGATGCGATGCCACGTTAGGGATTGGGTACTAGGGACTGGGGACTAAGGACAAAGATAACAACTAATCCCCAATACCCAATCCCCAGTACCCGATCCTATGACGATTCAGACTGGATATGCGATCGCCGATATCCCAACCCTCAAAACCTTAACTTCAACTCAGAGGATAGACGGTTATTCTCGATTAGTAAAATCTGATGCTTCTGGAATTCCTTCTTGGTATACCTTCATAAACGCCAGTACTGCCACACCAGATGATGATTTGGTAGTAACGCCATCTGACAATCCCAGTACTGGTAGGTGGCTTAAAAGCAGTGGTGCAGGTGGTGGCTCTGCTAGTTTTGGAGGGCAAATAATTTGTACCTCCCAATGCACCTCTTCAGCAGGTGGAAGCGGTAAAGCGTTTCAATTTTACGCGCCGCAAGCCAATCTAAAATTAATAATTCAGCCTGGATTTAATATCAATATTCAGTCAGGCAGTCAAGCGATCGCAATCTACAGATGGTCGCAAGAACCCAATACTTTACTTGTCGGTAGAGAATCGATACCTGTTGCTCAACTATCAGAGGATGGGGGCAACCTCACTATTACTATTGATTCAACTTATCAGTGGATTACGATATTTGCTAAAAATCCATCTAATAGCAATTATTTAGACGGGGTTTGTTTTGTAATTAATGGCAACGTAATTACGTTATTAGGGTATTTTTGATGATTAACAGATTAGCTTGTAAAATACTTGCTCGTATTTTTATCAAACTACCACATAATCTGATGCTTGATATTCTCAAGCGGCTGGAAGTTGGGGTTTATTTATTTTGCCGTCGCCAGTCAGTTTTATATCCGGAATTAAAGGATTTATTAGAGGAGCAAGCTGTGAGTGAATATAGACATGCTCAAGCTTTCGCAACTCTTGCCAACTTAAAATTGCATTTGCCACCACAGCATTTGATAGACAAACCAGAATCCCTAAATTGGAATCGCTTAACCTGGAGCGAAGGAGATTGGGGTGAGCCTGTTGATGGAATAAGTACTCGGTTTTTGAGTTCTAGATTATTTTTTAAAGGGAGAACGGCATCTGATTATGATTTGTCTAACAAACTTGCCTTTATGCACGTTTTGGAGAATTTGCAAATTAGCTTTTACAAACAATTAGCCAAGTTTTGCTCAAGCGATGTCCGCAAAACAATAAATAAAATTGTTCGAGATGAAAATGAGCATTCTGATAACTTGTTGTCTGCACTGCAAGCGATTGAACCTGAGTGGGAGCAACTAATCAACTATTGGCAAATGCGGCAAAATTTAGCATTACTACTGCTACCTATTGATTTAGCTTTATACCTTTTCACTCATATCTTGCGATTGGCTATGTGGGTGTGCTTTGGTTAATACCGGGAAAACTGATAGCGACAATATACCGCGTGATGCGTTATGCCGCCAGAATCAGAACCAAATTCTACACAGCCTGAGACCAAGCAGTACAGTGATGAAGAAATCACTAAAATTCTTAATACAGCCCAAGCCACTCGTAAAGAGCGAGATGATGTCGCTAAAAAGGCTAAAGATTTAGAAACCAAGGTTGCTGAACTCTCAGAAAATTTAGAAAAAATCAAGGGTATCGACCCGGTTAAATACAGAGAATTAGAAAATATAGCCGCTTCTTATGAGGAACGCAAGCTCGAAGAACAGCGTGGCTTTGCTGAATTAAAAGAGCGCTGGACTGGCGAAAAAACATCTCTACAGCAGCAAATTCAACAACTGCAAGAGAGCAATAGACAAGCTCAAATTGTCAACGCTCTCGAAAAATCTTTCTATGCAACTGGCGGCAAGTCTGGCAAGGATGATGATGGGCTGACTTATTTTGATTTGATTCGCGATCGCGCCGCTAATTATATCGTGCTGGATGAAGAATCCGGGAAAATCACCATCATCGATCCCAAGGACAAAACAATCCTCAGAGATGCCAAAGGCGTACCTTTTACTGTTGATGATTTGATGTTCAAATTGCGTTCTGGCGGGCCCACGGCTTCGCTGTTTGATCCAGTTAGCAATGGAGCCGGATCTGGAATGACACGAGGGCAAGGCAGCCAAAACACGGGAATGGTGCGAGAGCAAATTATGCAAATACCTTCTCGTTCGGATCGACTATCAAGGTCAAGAGCATTGGGAATTAAGTGATAAGAACTGACTGAGTGACTCAGCGGAAAACGCGGTCTTGGGATGCATCCCAAGTGAAGCGATTTTCCAAGACAGTTATTACTTATTTCATTAGTCGTAGGCGTGATGCCGATGGCGAACGGCAACAAATTTTTGGCACTTGTGTTGAGCGAAGTCGAAACATCACGATTATGGCAATAACTCTTTTGGAGGCAGCGAAAGTTGCGCCCTCCATTCAAACTGCAACAATTATTGAAGAATATGCAGCGTCTTCTGACATCCTCCGCGTCATTCCTTTCGAGGATGTGGCAGGAACCGGTAAACATTACAACCGCGAAGATAAACTTCCTGGCGTAGGATTTCGTGGCATCAACGAAGGCTATAAAGAGTCAGTTGGGGTACTAAATCCTCAATCGGAAGCGCTGAAAATTTTTGGCGGAGACTTAGACGTAGACCGCGCCATCATCGATATGCAAGGTGAGCAAGTCCGCTCTGTACATGAAATGATGAAGGTCAAAGCCTTAGCCCTTTCCTGGACTTATAACTTTATTAAAGGCGACTCCAGCATTGATCCGCGTGGCTTCGACGGATTGCAAGTGCGGCTAACGGGCACACAACTAGTCTCTAACAACGACGCAGGCGGGCCACTTTCTTTAGAAAGGCTTGATCAGCTGATTGACGTGGTAGATACGCCCACGCACCTAATCATGGGTAAATCAGCACGACGCAAACTCAACCAAGCGGTTAGAAACCGCACTGTTTCGGGTGACATTGAATTTACTCAAGACCAGTTTGGCAGCCGAGTAATGATGTATAACGGTTTGCCAATTCTCATCGCCGACTACGACAACAACGGCAACACCATCATGGACTTTACTGAAACAAGTCCCGATGGCACATCCAGCACTCAATGCCAAAGCATTTATTGTGTCTGTTTTAAAGAAATGATGCTCAATGGCATTCAAGGTGCTGTAGATGGCGTGTATGGTGTCAGTTCTCGTGATTTAGGGGAACTGGAAACCAAGCCGGTATTTAGGACACGGGTCGATTGGTATACAGCGATCGCCTGTTATCACGGTCGGGCAGCTGCTCGGCTATATGGGATCACCAATGCTCCACCGATTTCGTAGAGACGCGATGTTCCTCTCTTCTCCTGTCGGAGACGCGCAAGGGACGAGAGGCTACGCCAACGCGTCTGTCCAAAAATTATTCATTCCTTGAAAATATATGGCTCGTTCAACCATCGCCAATCGCCGTGCGATTTTACTTGATGCATATTTGATTTTGCGCGATTTGACAACTGCTGTTGTGATCGCCACAACAACTGCTGAAGCTGCAAATACAAACGTCAATCCGGCGGAAGTTGGCTATTACAAAGCTGTTGTAGATGTGGTTGCCCACACTGGATATGTTGCTAGTAGCGCACAGTGGGTAATCACGATTGAAGCAAGTGCCGATAATGTGACTTTCGTCCCTGTCGGAACCGTTATCCCTACAGGAGTTGCTGGGCGTTTCCAGGTTCCTTTGAGCGGTGAATGGGTAGAGAAGAATTTACCCAATACTCCTTATCCCAACATTATTTACACCCGTGCTAAGGCTACAAAAATCGGTAGCCCTGGCAACTTAAATTACGGAGCATTTTTGACATCATGAGCGCTCCTGTTACTCTTTACAGCCCAGATGGCAAGCGATCGCGTGAAATCGCCGCTGTTGATGCACCGGGATGGATTAGGAATGGCTGGTCTGCGACACCAGTCGTAATTCCTCTTATTTGCCCAGAACCTCCATTAGTTGAGACGCTCTCTCCAGTTGTAGCCGTAGCAGAACCAACCCCAAAACAAGCCAAACGCAATGACATACCAAGAAACGCCATACCAGAAAACTAATATTGTTGATGCGAGTGGCAATGTCATTAATTCTTTTGGCGGTGGTGGCAGTAGTAGCGATGCCTCTGCCGCCAAACAACAATCTCAAATTGATCTAGAAACACAAATACGCGATCGCCTACCGAATGCGTTGGTAAGTGGTCGATTACCTGTGGACGCTCCTTTGGCAAACGGTGCGGCTACCGACATAACTCTACAACAAGTAAGAGACGCAATCAAAGCACAAATTGACATTGCTTCGACGATCTGGACAGACAATAGTGGCTCTTTTTATGTTCGTCGTGATATTGTAAACGAGGGTTTAGGAACAATTGCCGTTATTTTTACAGATCCATCTGGTAGCGCAGCAATACCAGGGTCGGGATTGCGCCCATTGGCAACTACTGACAAAGACACTCTGACAGATTTTTATGATGTGCTGGCAAATGGCACTGGTTATTCTGTTGGGGATTTACTTTCTAGAGTTGCCATCCTAGATATAAATAGCAGCACGCCATCTGTTGCTGCTATTTGGCTTAATCTTTCTCTTGGTACGATTTTAAGCTCTGCTCCAACAAATTATAATATTGAAAGAGCAAACGAAAACATTGGTGCAAGACAGCTAGGCACTTGGAACCTCAACAACATTTTTGGGACGATTACTTTACCAACTGGTGCAGCAACTGATTTGGTCTTGGGGGCAGTGCGCGATCGCCTCCCTTCAACTCTTGGAGCAAAAGCAGCAGCAAATAGTTTGAGCATTGCTCCTGCAACTGATGCAGCATTTGTCTTGGGGCCAAGTTCAAGCTTTATAGGTAGAAGTGGGATTCGTGCTTTTCGTGCAGTAGCAAACTTTACCCGTCCGGCTGATACAACACAGTATACTGTGAACGATGCGATCACAAATTCGACTTCTGCTCCGACAATATTAACCGCAGATTTAAGTTCTTTTGGAGGGACTGCTGGCACATTTATTTGCTTTACTAACGCGAGGGTGATTAGCGATATCGCGCAAACAGTTTTACCTTTCATAAATGTAGTAATTTTCGGCTCTACTTTTACAGTAACTAACGATAATTCACAATTGTCGATTGCCGATGCTACAGCCCAATTAGGAGGACAAATAATTCCCTGCTATAACACCTATAATTTTGCTGCTAATAGTAGATGTGTCAGTGACCCCGGACAATGGTTGATGCAGCTCGCGTCAACTTCAATTTTCTTCACTCTCCAAGCTGCTAACGCTTATATTCCCGGTAGCGGAGAAAGGTTTGATGTAATTTTAGAGGGATTTGTACTATGATTCCTCTGTTGATGAAACCAAACGTTAGAAGCGATTTAATCTATAGGGGTGTTAGACCAGCCTTAGATTTGAATTTTGCAAAGAATAAATCTTTAGTTGACAATATTTCTAAAACAAACTTAATTACTTTTTCTAGAGCTTCTAGTGGAACTTTTGTTGGTAGTGATGGGTTGATACAGACAGCAGCAACCGATGCTGCTAGATTTACTCATAACCCAATAACTCTAGAAAGCCTGGGATTATTGATAGAGGAGCAAAGAACTAACCTAGTTCAAGCTAGTAGTGATTTTTCATCCGCAGCCTGGGGTATCGGTAGCGTTACAATTGCTGCTAATGCAACAAATGCACCCGACGGGACGAATACCGCGCAGTTGATTACAACATCAGCCACTTCCGAATGTGGATTTACTGAATTTTCCATAAATGCAACTACAAATACTACTTACACATCGAGCGTATTTGTAAAGCAAAATACATGTCGATATTTTATATTAAGATTGCTCCCTGCTAGTGGAAACGCAAGTTGTTGGTTTGATTTGCAAACCGGAACAGTATCTTTTTCAGATACAGCGATTGTTTCAGCCACGATTACACCTTATCCAAACGGGTGGTACAGAATTTCAGCTACAGCCACGGTAGGAAGTTCTGTAGCCTATCAAAATAGGTTTGACTTTAGACTGGCCAGCACCACTGGAAGCTTTGGTAATGTTGTTGGGCAATCACTCTACATGTGGGGCGCACAAGTAGAAGTAGGGGCAAATCCTAGTTCTTATATTCCAACAACTGGTGCAACAGTTACTCGTGCTGCTGATAATTGTTATATAAACAGTAGTAATTTTTCTAGTTGGTACAACCCTGCTCAAAGTACTATTTATTGTGATGCTTATACGCCCTTAGCGGTTATCACGCCTAACAGTGGCTATTTCTACTCGTTTTATAATACTACGCTTGGAGGAGGGTACAGTTTCGCCGCGCAGATACTTCCTGCTGGAACTTTGGCAATGTCATATAGAAATGTTGGTAACTTTGATATTTCTATGGGAGCTTTGATTTCTAACACAAGAAGTAAATCAGCTTATTCTTTAGAGTCTGGATTAATTTGTGCCTCGTATAATAATCAACTTTCTGCGAGTAACAACCCTACATCATTACCTACTGTAAATATTTTATATATAGGAAACCAGAATGGATTGTGTTTAAATGCTCCTATTAAAAGACTAGTTTACTGGGGTATAAAGTTACCACAAATCCAAAATTTAACGTTGACATGAACACTGATTATTATTTAAAATTCCTTGACCATGAAACTGCCAAAGTAGTTTTAAAAAAACTATCTTTTATTGATGAAGAAAATAATTATATTACGGATTCATCCAACCATTGTTTGATTGTAATAGGTAAGATTTACAAGCGACAGACAGTAGACAGGGTTGAGCAGAATATAGAAATAGAAGGTTTTTTTATTAATTTATTCTTGAGAAATGATGCAAGTCAAGAAATAGCGATCGCACTTTCAGAATACCTTTGCCCTGAGCCAGTAACTCCAAATAACATGAGATTTGGAGGTAATATTGACTACTCTAATGAAACAGCTTTATTAGCATTTTTAAGCGAGGAAATACTATGACTTTAGATGCGATCGCCTTTCGTCCAGATGGCAGCTTGCTGATTAGAGAAATCATCAATGGTATCAAGATGGGAAAATCTATATCCCTCACGGATGATTTATCTAATGAATCCGAAGAGGTCAAAAGTTTCGTTAATCTTCATCGTTCGTTAGTTACAGAGCAAATAAATAAGCCCAACTGGGGACAATTTAATCGGGAGGCTCTAATGAGTATGGCATTAGGAGGAATCTTAATGAATAGCTCTAACCAGTACGCAGTAGACAATTTACGAACAATCATTGCTCCGCTTGGCTACACTGGATTAGCTAAAGAAGATTATCCACTACTTCAAGCAGTTTGGGCAGAGATAGTAAAAGGGCTTCCTGTTGTACCTAGCGAAAACCAGATCGCAGAACTAAAAGCGATCGCCCTTAATGCCAATATGCCCTTTACTTTTAATGAGGTGGGGCTGATTGATGAAGAGACTTTATAGAAGCTTGATGACTCATCCCCTGTTGCCGTAATTGGCGATAGGCAAACATCAAACCAGCAGGAATCTCACTCTCTAATTTGCGCTCCAATAAAGGCTTAATCGCAGTCAAAATATCAGTAATTTCTGCTGGGATAATTCCGTTCCCTAACATCTTAATTCGCTGAGTTTGACTAATAGTAATTTCATCACCTTCACCATTAATTCCGATCGCCGTTGAACCAACCTCCCACCCCATCAATTGCTCTGCCTCTGTAGCATTGATAGGGCGCTCAAGGTAGGTTTCACCTTGATACTCACGTGGATCTTGCCTGCCAGAATCTTCTGCCCGGCAGACTTCACGAATTTTTAAGGCCCCACTTCCAGATTGATGATTGCCGCCAGTATTTGAGAGGCTTCGCAACGTCGGGGATTCTTCTGTGTAAATGCGATCGCTCCCAGCAGCGCGATAAATAACAGAAAATTTGCGACCGCCAACTCCAGGACTAAGTAAACAGGGCGATTCCTGTTTATACAGTCTACCTCCAGATGCGTGGTGGATATCCAAGACTGCTGGCTCTATTGATTCTTTGGTAGCTGAATTGATAGAAATTGCACCCAAAATCTCAGCTAAAGACTTCTTTTGTGGCTTAGGCACTGTCGCTCTGATATCGCCTGTGAATACCCACACAGAATAATCGCTCTCGGTTTTGGGGGACGTGTCGATTCCCATTTCGCACTTGCCAAGTCCCCAAATACCCCACCTGGAGCAACGCGTCAATGATTTTGATGTAATCAAGCCCTTCTCCACTAGAGAGGACTGCTGAAACTTGCTCCCAAAGAAAAGCTGGAGGCTGGAGGATTTCAAGGAATCTGACGAACTCAAAAAACAACTGTCCGCGAGTTCCTTCAATCCCGGTGCGTTTTCCAGCAAGACTGAAATCGGGGCAAGGACTTCCGCCAATGATGATATCGACACTGTAGAGACTTCTGATAAATTCGTTGGTGAGAGTGGTAATGTCTTGCTCAATGAGTTGGACACTTGGGAATCGCTTTCTGTAGACAGCTGCGGCGTAGGGATTATTTTCGATCGCCCATTGGGGTTTGTATCCTGCGGCGATCGCACCTTCTGTGTCACCTCCGCCACCGGCAAACAATATTCCTGCTGTAAGTTTACACATACGACTTGTAAATCATCTTTGATTTTTTCCAAATACTCATAACTCCACTGCTGACCATTGGGAGAGTGTTTGACCCCATCCCAATAAACGATCACCCAAATTTCTAGAGTGTCTGCGATCATGCCAGTTCTTGGCTTAACACTAGGGAAAGTGTCGCGAACGCGATCACCTACCTGAAATCGACTGCGACCAATAACGGGTTTCATACTGCTTCAAGCCCATCGCAATTAAGCTAGCCCAAGGTTGCCACAGGCTAATAGCTTTCATCCGATGATCGCCTCCTCACTCCGGTCGTAAGCTCTATCTGCTAATTCTTTAGGGATAATTCGCAGCATCGAATAGTGAATCCAGTCTTGATACGCTCCGTCGATACTCTCAACTAAAAACAGTATTGTTGAGCAATTGGTGATATTTGTCGCAAGCTTCATTCTTGCCAACACACGGCAAGGGAAATAGCCGCCGTGACTGCAATAATCAAAGTCTGCCTCAATGGGAGGATGAAAAGCTTTAATCATGTACCCTCCATTGGGTAACGCCGCATCATTTCTAAGAGTAGCAATCGGCTTCCATCTGGCAGAAACGCCCACTGCCCTCCCTCCATTCCACGCACTATTCCTTGCTTATATGCCCAGTCAAACCAGGTCTTTATGTCAGATGTCACAGCATTTTTAGCTTTAGCTCCACTTTGACAACTATTGATGAATAATCCTGTTGGGTTGTCGCACCAACCCTCTTGGATCGCTTCCTTCACCCGCACGATCGCCCCTGCCACATTGCCCCAATATTTTTTAATCACCCCCAAACATGGATCTGGATTAATCCGCAGCCTTTTTAGCTCAGTGCAAGTCTCCCTGATTTCATTTTTTGTGGGCAATGAAATTAAATTTGAAACAGCCTTAATTTCCAGCGCGGAAGATGAATCATCATGAGGATCTATCTCGTCAGATGAGTCAACTTGTTCTGACTTTTCAACGAAGTGAGAAATCTGGTTTTGCTCCCAAGTATTGGTTGCAGCAACGATGGACTCCCAATCTGGTTCCGGTTCTTCCATCGCTTCCTTTTTTTCAGCAACATCAGTGTTGTTATTTTTAAAAAAGTTTAAGTTAGTTTCTAATGTTGGCGGATTATTCGCATTGATCGGCTCATTTTTTGGCCTATCTATGTCAATTTTTTCGCATCGACGTGTTGGCGCAGCTTCTCCAAGAGTTGTCTGCTTGGCGTCCGCATCCCCGTGGCGATAGTGTAGCGTTAGCTCATCCTGGAGCGTCGCTTCCTCGAAAAACAACGCTTTTGACAATATATCTGGATATTTCCAGAAGCCAAGCACCTTTGATAATTCAGCCCATTCGGATTTCTCAAATTCTATTGGTGGCAGCCAATTTGGATTTAGTCTGTAGATATTTGCTGTATCCTTTGGAAAATATTGTGCTGGCAATTCATCTATCAGCTTATCAGTCACCAATTCCCTGAGATGCTTGCTGATTGTTTCCCGACAGTATCCTAGTGTTTCACCCAGATTTTCATTGGTTGTTCTAACCCACTCTTGCCCATAGAAGTGCTTGCCATCCAACCAAGAAAGGATTGCGGCTTTGCATTTGTGGCGACGATTAAAAATTTCGAGAAATTCTTTGAGGATATTCACTGGCGTACTGATTTGGCCTAGCGTGAAAGAAGCAAAATTATTCATCACTCGCTCTCTCTGCCCAGAATCGCTGTAGTAGTTCTTGTTTCGCGTCTTCTAATCTCCACATTTCGGTGGGTGTTACCTTACCAATAATTCGCTCCATTTCATGTCTTTGCTGGATTCTTGCATCTGCATCTAAGTTGATAGGTGTGGCGCGAAGTTCATCTGGTTGGAAGCCGAAATTTTGATAGAGATAGCGGAAGTGATATTTGTCTTGTGGTGGCAACAATGCCCATGTGCTGGCATCCCATCCTGACGGCATGAAATCACTAGTTGGCGGAAGAATTTTTTGGACTTGGTAGGAGAGGCGATCAAAATTCTCTTGTAACTGCTGAATCTGACATTGCAATTGCCCAATTGTTTTAGCTGATTCCTTAGCTTTCTCTTCACATTGAAGAAAATACTGTCGAACTTGCCACCCAATTTCTGTTCCCGCCATCATGCCCATTTCTTTGAGGCAATTTACGGTCAGCCAGATATTTTCTTCTGGCCTGCCTCCTTTGGAGTTTTCATCCAAGATGATGAAAACCTTGTAGTCTAAGTCTTTGCGGAAATATTTAACTAGTTTTCTCTTAGCATTGGCTTTGGTTGAATAGCCAAGCCAGGAACAGGCTAGTTCAAATTCTACAGGGAATTTTTCTGATGATTCCCATAGATAAATCGCTATTTCTTCGGATATCTCTTGATTAGAAAATGGTATAATCATATTAGATTCGTCGGTTTCCTTGTACGTGTTTTTTTTGGCAAGGGAGCCTCTTTTTTTTGGGAAGACTGACCCCTTCAATTGTCAATGCTTTGGCGCACAGAATCGAGTTCACCCTCAATGTCGTCAAAGGTTTCCTTAATTACTTCGTTATCAAATTCTGATTTTTGAAATAACTCGATTCTGCCAACAAACTTAATCAACCTGTGTAACTTTCCATGCGCTCTTACCAGACCATAGAAAGCTTGAACATAGTAACAGGGTGAATCAGGTCTGCTGCTCATTTGAACCTTCCATAAGGTCTAAAAGTCAGGTTTACCCTTTCAAACAAGCAGTTATTGTCTTTGGGTAACTGATGCACGTAGCCTTCCTGACATCCAGGAAGCATGAGCAATAAAGAGCCATGCTCAAGCCAAAAATGAGTGGGTTTTGAGCCTTTAGTTTTGGGTTTAATTGAGAACTTTCGACAAGCCCCCAGGCTAATAGAGGCGATTGCTGGACGATACCCCATTGACGCCTCATCATCGCTATGCCAGCCGATGGAGTCAAGACCTGTGCGGTAGCGGTTGCCGATGACGATATCGAATTCAAAACCAGTTTTGATTGTGATGCGATCGCATGTATACAGTAACTCTGGTGTCCAAGGACGCGCCTCAAGATTGACACTGCCTGAGTAGACATAACTCGCGCCTTCTTTGCCATACATGCACTCCAGTCGGGGGACTGGAAGCGGTTTGCCTAACATTCGTATCTCATTCTGCTGCCACTGCAAAGCCTTGCAGTGAACCATTAGAGCGTCAACCTCACTGCCGTGTAAGAAGCCAGGATAGTACTCAATCGGCAGTGTGCTGGGGATATCAAATAAAGTTAGTTGCTGCATTATTTCCAATAACTCCAATCTCCAATAATTGAATATGGGTAACGGAACAGATGAGTTTTTGTGACTATATTTACTAGCTTGTATTCTTTGCCTAGTAGCAAGTTTGCTGCGGGAATTTGGATTGGCTTTCCGGCGATGATTTTTATGTAATCATCTGTTGATAATTTAATAACTACAGAGGTAGTCTTCATTTACGCCGCCTTGTGTGATAAAGATTTTTCCAAGGCTTTCCAGATAGCTTCCAAGTGAGCGCTTGTTAGTTCAGGCTCGACTTTACACATCACCTCATGCAGCTGCTTAGGAGTGAGTTTAAGAAGTGCGATCGCCACCTCAGTCACCAGCACATCACCAATAACGTTGAGGTTGGTAATTAAAGCTGGTTGCTGTTCTACTGGCGAACCAACGTTTCGAGCCAAATCCGGGAGTAATTGCGATCGCCCCCGCCCAAACCCCATCTCTTTTTGCTTGGCAGCTGTTTCTTGGGCAACAGATGTAAAAGTTTTTTCCTCTGTATTAGGCTCAAGATGCCGGAATGCAATATTGTCGCGCTTATTCTCAGGCGCACCATCAATGTGCGCCATCACCTCAAGACTCAGGACGACTCTTACAGTGGCCAGTTTCCCTTTGTGGGGGCCACCAATGATTTTTACCCGTTCAAGTAGCTTGGGTATCCAGCGAAAAACGCGGTCTTGGGCTTCGCCCAAGTGGAGCGATTTTTTAAGAGAGCGCTGCTGTATATCCAATGAAGGGGAAACTGCTGGCTTAACCAACTTGTATGCCGCATCAACACCTCTAGTCCTAGACAATAATTGCTTGAATTGCTGATGCCGATGATGCTGGACACTACCAACAGGAGCATCAATTGAATTATCCATTTCACGAACAGCAGCGACCGCGTGTTCGTAATTGACTCCACTGCCCAGTCCAACACGCTTTGCAATATTATCGCGGGTTTTACCCTGTGAAAAATTTTTCACGGGGTCTACTTTTTTCCCTGCTTTGCTTCGTAATGTGGACTCCTCGCGTTCGATTTTTTCCCATAGAAGCCCTTCACGAACTTTCTGCTCTATAGTTTTCTCTCTACCCACGTTGCCTGCAAGCAAGGTTTTCAATTCCTCTTGCTCACTGTTGAAAATTTTTAGCTCAACAAAAAATTCTTTTCTTCCTAGCTCACAACCGACTTTGAAGCAGCTGTTTCCCGAAACTATCCTATATCTCTCGTTTCCGTTGAGGAACTTGTCGAGAGTGACAATTAAGGGCTTTATCCAACCAGTGGAGGCGATCGCTTCTTTCAGAAACTGGAGGTCTTCGTTTTCCCCATAAATCGACGCATTCAAGGGATGAACATATAGCAACTCAGCACTGATAGTAGTAAATAACGGCGGAGGAACTTCAATGATAGGCGGCTGCACTGTCACCATTACCATTTCCTGGTCTAGACTTTTAGCCGCTTCTAAGGCATGAATGCCTTCAATTAATTCTCCCGATTCACTGATAATAATGTCGGGAATAATACCGTCAGCTTGAAAGCTTGATATAACTTTTGCGACTTCTGTTTTGTCAATACCTAGAAAAGTCGGAACCTTTATTTCATGAGGATTCCAGGACTTGAAATTATTAAGTCTTTGTGTCATAATTAAGCCTAATTAAGTTTTTTCAAGTACTTGAGAAAGAAAATAATTTGGCGTGACTTTTATAGAGTTACGCCGTTTTTTTTGCTTTTGTTACCTGCCGTTTTTCGGGCGGCAAAACCAATCTCGCTTCACACTTTTCAATGTGAAACTGATATCTAGGAATTTGGGAAGAGGGACTTCGCACATCACGCACTTCAATCCCAACGCGCAAGGTTCCATCTCGCACCATTACCCGCAACTGCTCATCCGAGTTAAGTCCCAGCAGGGAGTAGGCAGTATCCGTGTCATACCACTGCCTTTGAACTCGGTCAGTGGTAGTCACTCCTAACATTTCTGCTAGCTTTTGTTTAACGAGCTTTTCTACGAGAGCCTCAATTTGGCTTTCGGGGATAAGTCTTGTCTTGGAAAATTGTTCCTGTAGGGCGCTTCGCGCATCCTGTGGCGGGGAAAACCCCATGTGTGGCATCGTCTCCCTGGTTGTGTTGACCGCATTTTCCCCTTCCGTAATTTTGTAAGCCCCTAATTGCTCCATAACCTATTAGTTGTAGATGCCCTAAGTCGTTAAGCTGTTTTTTTTGGTATCCTGGATTGCTGTTATCTCAATGCATTGCCCACCAGGCAGCCTAAGTGAGTAAGTTATGTCCTCGTATTCAAGCCAGCTTTGTATGGCAAAAAGAATAAGTCCGGTCAAAGGGATTTTCGTTCTTTCTGATTCTTGCTGTAGTTTTTGTTTGATTTCATCGGGTAGCCGTAGACTTGTTGGAATTATTTTGCTCATTAGTTTAGTAACTGAACTTTATCAGCTTAATATTAAGTATAAACTACGTAGTATTATGTGGCAGTAAAGTGCAAAATCTTTACAGTAGAAATTTGCACTTCTTCATGGATAGGAAAAAACTGGCGGCTATAATTCGTGAAACTAGGGCGGATAGGAGCCAGGGAAAATTTGCCAGGGATTTGGGGGTAAATCCTGGAACTTTGAGAAATTGGGAATTAGGCAGCAGCGATCCTGATTTGGACAATTTGAAAACGATCGCGGATGCAACTGGGAGAAATCTACTCCAGCTGATAGCCGAAATCACAGGAGAGGAGCTAGAAGCACTGCCAGATCCTAAAAAAGCCGAGGATGTAATGGCGATCGCTCGTCTGTTGAATAAAACTGAGCAATTTAGGCTTATTCAGCTTTTGGTTGATCAGATGGGGATTCATGCTGGGATTGAGCTTGAGGAGGACTAGCCGCTTGCTCTAGGTAATAAGCAGCGTTTTGCCAGTTGTTAGATTGATTTTCTGACCAATCGGCAAGGGCAAGAAGTAAATCGCGGAACGTAAAACCTTCTTGTTCTAAATCGGATATTAAGCCAGAGGTAAATTCTGAAAGGGCTTTTATCCGCATTTGTGCAAATATCAGTCGGAAACTGTGCATCTTCGGAATAAGTGATAATATTTCACTTATTGTAATAGTTGTATTATTTGTCAGAAACTTAAAGAAGGGTGATCTTTGTTGCTTGATTTTGTGGAATTCATCCTTAAAAAATTTTTCACTGTTGTGTTTAGGTGTGGGTTGGTTTTGGGATTGCTAGGTATAGTTCTATTCCAGCCACAAAAATTTTTATGACAGATCAAAAGCCTGTTCAGAATGAAAAGACCATGATTGCTTGGGGGCTTTTGGTTGCCTCCATAATTTGTTTAGCTCCTTTTGCAATTGGTTTAATCCTTAGAGGATCTTCCGATAATTCCAGCAACAACTGCTACGAACAAGCAGGGCAAGAAATACTCAAGAGGGAAGGCAGTAAAGCTATGAACAAATCCGACGTGGAGCGCTATAACAACGAACTTAAAAGTCGCTGCGGATAAGAAGACAGCGATCGCACATGATTTGTGGCAGCGTTACCGAAATTTTGAATGAGTATTTTGTCAAATCATCGGAGCTAAATTAAGCTCCGATGATTTGGTTCACCAAGGGCTTTGGAAACGATACCTGAAGTCATCTCACAGGGCAGTTGTGCCGCAAGTTGGCTACTGATAATGAGGCAGCAGCGCACCGTTTTCGATCCTCTAAGTGGGTGCGAATCATAAATGCTGACGACAAATGTGATTCGCGGTTGGTGCGATAACGTTTGAAAGCCTTGGTTATCGCTTTTTGTGGCCAGCAAACAGTCTTACAAAAGCGCTATTTTGCCTCTGGTTGCTGAGGGCGATCGCACTTTGTACGAGAAAGGCGATCGCTTTTGTGGAAAGGTAACTTTCCGAATACGGATGAATTTTGCATCCGTTTTTGAAAAGTTAATTGGATGAAAATTTTTTCACTCTTGTGGTTAGACGTGGGTTGGTTTTGGGCTTTCTAGATACAGTCCTATTCCAAAACCATGACTGATCCACAAAAGAAACCAAACCCAGCAGTTGATGAGCTTGTGTCCTTGCGGCAAGAGATGAAAGAGTTCAGAAATGAATTCGCTAAGTTCAGTAAAGAGCTATCTCTCAAGGTCGCGTTTGGTGTTATCGGTTCGGCTATCCTGTGCTACTTTGTGATCGGGCTTCTCTCCTTACTTTTTGGGCAGGGAAGATGATGAAAGATAATGCACCCTTTTTGACACCGAACCCTCAAGATTTCAAGCTCCGCATTGTTTGGAGTGCCGATGGATCTACCAAAATAGTGGCTGAATTATCAAACTGTAAGTGGCTTCCCCGAATTGGTGAAACTCTCGTTTTACCAATTGATGAGAAACGCCAGTCTAGCTTTTGGCAGAAGTTTAAGGTGTTTGATATTATCTATGATTTCCGAAATCAGATCGCTAGAGTTTTGTGCAGCCCTGTAAAATCATTGACACCACCCAGTGCAAAAACACTAATTGAGGAACTTAAGAAGCCTAAAGATAAGTGGGATGTCTGGGAACGCCTCGAATACAAACTTTCTCAGATGGATGAGAAAGATATCGACGACGACATAGAGGTATTGAAAGCAGAGCTTTTGAATCCAACGGCAGTACCTAAGCCCATAAAAAATGAAAAATACGCAGATGTGGATCTGGAATCTCTCAGGAAAGAACTAGACGAATTGTGATTCACCCTAGCATTGCCACAAATCTGCAATGCTAGGGTGACATATTCAGTTTTCAAGGTTCAGAACCCAAAGCAAAGGAAACAGTGCCTGAAGTTATCCCGCAGGGCAGTTATGCCGCAATTGGCTACTGATATCAGGGCAGCAGCACACTGTTTTTAATCCTCTGGCTTGGGGCAAATTGCAAATGCTGACACAAGTGCGATTTGCGTTGGGGCGATCACATTTCTGATGGCTCAGGTGCGATCACAGTGTTGATTGGTATATGAAAAATTTCCAATCACAACTTTAGCCTATACTAATGATTTCCTATAGTCAATAATAAACCTATAATTTTTATAGGCTAGTAGCTAGCTAGCCTATAAGCGCAAGCCTTTCTTAAAAGGCAAAAAGTACTAAAACTTCAAAACCCCTGAATGCTAATGTTCAGGGGTTTTTTCTGGTGGTTTTAAAAACTGGCGGATGCGTTCGCGTGATTGCCTGAGTTGCTCCGATGCGCTTCTCAGGCTGCTAATTCCCCCAGTATTGTTTCAGTACGCTCCCTCCATTCCTCAAGTTCAGCGACTTTTTTCTTGATGTCCTCAATTTCTTCGTCATTTTTTGGCGATAACCCTAAATAATTATCAATGAATTCCAATAGAAGGCGACTGGCAGAAGTACCACTTGCCTTAGCTTTTTTGATGAAAGCATCTTTCTTTTCTTCCGGGATGCGGAAGTTCATTTGAGTTTCCCCTTCCCCAAGATTTCTTGGCATTCTACGTTTACCTCGTTGTTCACTTTTGGCTTTTAATTTGCCTATACCTAATCTTACTCGGATGCCTAGTTTTTGCCTAGCTTACAAGCTAGTCCTACCAAGAGCCTACGCAGCAGCCTACACAAAAACTTGACCTGGGAAATCTTTTGCCTATACTAAATACAGACACCAAGAAGCGCCACCCTCCAGCAAAGAAAAATGGCGCTCTTGGAACCTTAATAACAACATCAGGTATAAAAATTATGACACAGCCAATTCACACGCGCGAGAACCTGGAAAATTTTTCAAGAGGTCAGTTACATGAGTTGTGCGATCGCCTCACCATCCCTCGCCGTCGCTCCAAGGAAAATTGCATCACTGATATCCTTGCAGCCCAGCCCCAGGTAGTTGCACAAGCGAAAATTTTTGGGGAACCCCTTGAACAACAAAACAACGAACAACCCACCAACTTGCCCATAGTAGGCGATACTCATTTTATCGGTGGTCTCCTCCTTCGTTGCTCCCAAGTAAATTGTGAATACGCAGTTGTGTGGGATGTGCTTGATGAAAAGAATGTGGTGATGGGTGATCTTGCGATGGGCTGGGATTGCAACTGGTGTCACACCATGAGCCTTGATACGTTCGCCACGCCCCAAGAAGCTGTTATTGATTTGCGCGAAATGCGCCACCGGGGAGTATCCCCGTGGACACTTTCGCGTCAATCACTCCAAGCCTTCACCCTTGAGGATGAAGTCATCGCATTCGAGAAAGTGGCTCCTGAAACATGGGAGGCGTTGTTTACCGCCGCAGGCATCGTAAATGGTGTTTTGGTTCGCATCACTCTTGCAAATGACGGTTACATTTGCAATCTTGTCGAGACTGTATTCGCTGATTATGAATCGGCGATTAAGGGGTCATTAGTAGCTGTTGCCAGACTTCAGGAGAAGAGGTTGTTAGAGCGCACTGAACGCGCCGAAGCCATCCAGGTGCTTGAACAAAACGGTAATGAATTTGTAGTTGCTAACTCCGAGAACGGAAATCACTACGTCGTTCGCCCCAATCACCCTGAAGTTAATCAACGCTGCGAGTGTGCTGATTGCCATTATCGAGGCTCCAAGTGCAAGCATCAAATAGCTGTGGAAACCTTTTTGAATCAACGACTAGAGGATGTAGTAACGCTCGACGACTTACTAGATAAACCCTTTGACGAGCTCGTGGTCGAGGATTGGGAGCGGATTTGTAAGCCGGAGTTGGAATTAATTGTAGCCTGAATAATTAACCCCAGGAAAAATTTTTCCTGGGGTATCGAAAACTAGTTTTAAGCGATCGCCTGCCCGGCAAAGATTGGCGATCGCATCGACAGGCTTACGCCTACGCACTTGTCCAAACCAATAAAAGGAATAAACACCATGAAGTATAAGTATATAACAACATCAATATTAGTGTCCGCAATGCTGCTTACTGAAACCGTCTTATTTTGCGTAAATGCCTTGCCTCTCCATGCTCAACAGTGGTGTGGTAAGGCTAACAGTAGAAGAGAAGGATGTCCTGTGGTGCAAGTTAAAGATGATGGTGGGTATGTCCCACCGAACTACGGCGGTTCTGATAGTAGTCATGGTCTCGCCCAAACAATCACAGAAGCTCAAGCCAAAAGACTATGGGCGAGAGCACGCAATGAATGCAAGCTGTCTTTATGTGAAATGAGGACAATTTTTGCTGAGTTTAAAGTGGAGTTAACTAAGGGTGGCTAATAATTGGAGCGACTAATCAAGGGGGAGTATGCCAAGCTTTCGTCAAACACGCGTCGCTTCTCAGATTCAGATATCCAACGATTATAAATTCTCAGGAATACCGCGCTATCGTGCCCCGTCCAGTCTGCTGCAACTGCGACGGGTATTTTATATTCTGTGCTGAGGCGGATACAAAAGGCATGGCGCAGGCAATATGGTGTAAAGCTTACCTTCCGCCTGCTGAAGGTTTTACTTACTCTGTTACCGTAATCTTTAAAAGTTTTGCCCATGCAAGGCAACTGGTAAGTTTTGTATAGCTCCCATTCAATTGCCCATCTGTGATGGTAGGGATATACCTCCCTGCTTCCTGTCTTGCCTCTCAATACTTTTAATATGTGTGGCGGCTTTGATGAGATTTCGCAGAAAAATATTTCATGTGGACGAAGACCATAGCAACTCAAAACACCATAAGCCCACTGCCAATCAGGACGATCATCAAAAAGCGATCGCGTCTCTTCAATTTCTGAAGTACTGGGGATGTAGCGGGGTAATGACTCACTCGCTCCGTAGGTGCCAGTGTAAGGTGATAAGTCAACTACCAGTCCAGCAAACTTGGCTAGTGTTGTAAATTTTTCACAGACTAATTTTCGCTTTCTGGTATTGGCTTTTACGCTGCAAGCGGCGGCAATCAAGTTTTCTAAATTTAGTTCGCCAGAAAGCAGTTTCCATGCGCTCAGGTAATCAGATTTCCATGTGTTTTCAGTTGTGGGATTTTTCCCACGCCTGGCATAATAGTCTTCTTCAAATTTGGCAATCCAATATTCGCTCCTAAGCGAAGTCTGTTCGGACTCTGCCAGATATCGGCTCCAGTCAAATTCTCCACGCGCCAGGAGTCCCCCAGCGATTTTTGCTTCTGCTTCGGCTCTTTGAAGTCCGGCAGGGTTAGCGTAAATGCCTAAAGATAAATATTGTTGATGCCAAATAACCTTGTTACTGCGCGGCTTGGGGGGAAATGTAGCTCGAAGAGATAAGCGATCGCCCCTAATCTCCACTTTCACACCCACTTTACCTGCTTTCAGGCGATCATTAATAGCTTCAACTGTCCATTTCATCGACTGACATCTTGGCTAAATTTGAGCTAAAAAGATTCTACGATTTAGCATGATTTAGGGTAATTTAGCATAATATTATTACTCTAAATCGTTTTATTCTCAAAATAATAAAAAACCAGAACTCGGTCTGGCGCTTGAAATTACTGATTTTACGTCAAGGCCAGCAGCGGGATTTGAACTCGCGACCTTCCGATTACAAGTCGGATGCACTACCACTGTGCTATGCTGGCGGGTTTAACGATCGCTCTAAAATAGCAACCACAATTTCTAATTATACCATAATCAACTTATTTGTCTAGCTATAATTCCTAAAAAATATCTCCTTCTTCCTAAATTAGACTAAAAGACCAGATATTTTGGGAATATCACTGCTTTTGTGTCCCGTAGATGGTTTAAGCTGCGTAGCAATTGTGATCAAACAGAAAAAAATCAGTGATCAGAATCACTAATAAAGTTGATAAATTAATATTCTTAACAAAAGCTAACTCAAATTATAGGCTGGACGCAAAAATATCTGGTACAGGTTTAAAACTGTATTTTTTTGATCCGGCTGGTAAAGCAACAGAAATATATAATTGTTCTTTACACATCGGAAGCATGGCAGCGTTGATCGGACGAGATTTATTAAGTCTAGCGGACATCAGTTCTACAGAACTTCAAGAACTCCTGCAATTGGCAACTCAACTTAAATCACAACAGCTGAAGTTGCAGTGTAATAAAGTTTTGGGGTTGTTGTTCTCCAAAGCCTCAACTCGCACGCGGGTAAGTTTTACTGTAGCGATGTACCAACTGGGTGGACAGGTAATCGATCTTAACCCCAATGTCACTCAAGTTAGTCGTGGGGAACCTTTGCAGGATACGGCGCGGGTGTTAGATCGATATTTGGATATTTTGGCAATTCGCACTTTTGCACAGCAGGAATTGGAAACTTTTGCTCACTATGCGAAGATTCCGGTTATTAATGCGCTTACCGATGCAGAACATCCTTGTCAGGTATTAGCGGATTTATTGACGATTCAAGAAGGCTTTGGCACCCTAGCCGGGTTAACTTTAACCTACGTGGGTGATGGAAATAATGTGGCTAATTCTCTGATGTTGGGCTGTGCTTTGGTGGGGATAAATGTTAAAATTGCTACCCCTAGCGGATATGAGCCAGATTCAAGGATTGTAGAACAAGCAAGAGCGATCGCTAATCACAAAACTGAAGTCCTCCTCACTCATGATCCAGAATTAGCCGCTAAGGGAGCTGCTGTACTTTATACTGATGTTTGGGCGAGTATGGGGCAAGAAGCAGAAGCAGGCGATCGTCTGCCTATTTTCCAGCCTTACCAAATTTCCGAGCAGCTATTGAGCCTTGCTGATCCAGAGGCAATTGTTTTACACTGCTTACCAGCCCATCGTGGTGAAGAAATTACCGGATCTGTTATTGAAGGTTCCCAATCACGAGTTTGGGAACAGGCAGAAAATCGCCTCCACGCCCAAAAGGCTTTACTTGCCAGTATCTTAGGGGCAGAATGAAAAAAGACGCGATTAATCGCGTCTGTACAGGAGTCAGAATAGCTAATGTGCGATTGGCTCCTGACTACTATCTTGGTAAAAAATCCAAAATAAATGGGTAAAAGAAAAGAGAATATTGTTTCTTTTGCCTTTCATATTTTTACTTTTCTCTTGTTATAGGGAGTTTTTTGTAGTACTAATGTTCTAGAGACATTTATAATTACTTCCCGCAAATTTATGGAACGTCTAACGGAAGCTCAACAAGAACTTTACGAATGGTTGGCAGAATACATCCGATCGCACCAGCATTCGCCTTCAATTCGGCAAATGATGCAAGGGATGAACTTGAAGTCACCAGCACCAATTCAAAGTCGCTTGGAACATTTACGTACTAAGGGATATATAGAATGGACTGAAGGCCAAGCGCGAACCATTCGGATTTTGCGTCCTGTAAAGCAAGGTGTACCAATTTTGGGGACGATCGCTGCTGGTGGTTTAATAGAACCATTTACTGATGCTATAGATCATCTAGACTTTTCTAATTTATCATTACCTCCCCAAACCTACGCTTTGCGGGTAACTGGCGATAGCATGATTGAAGATTTAATTGCTGATGGCGATGTGGTATTCCTGCGTCCAGTAGCAGAACCAAATCATTTGAAAAATGGCACCATCGTCGCCGCCAGAGTTGATGGATTCGGTACCACTTTAAAACGTTTTTATCGCCAAGGCGATCACGTTACCCTCAAACCAGCAAATCCTAAGTACAATCCCATTGAAGTCAGCGCTATACAAGTGCAGGTGCAAGGTTCTCTCATTGGTGTTTGGCGCGGTTACAACTGAGTAATAAGAAAGTGATCAGTTATGAGTTTTAAATTACTAACTCCCAACTCCTAACTCCTAACTTATTACTTGGGTTCATCACCACGTTTGTGCTTAACATATGTACCTGACGCCAAATTCAGTGCAGCAACTGCCTACTTTCCGCGAAAGTGACCACGGGGATACTCCCCGTGGCGTATTTCGATTAAAATTACCATTTGCAAGGGAAAGTAAGGGCAGTTATAACACGCAACCATTACCAGGATGCCCAAAAATGCCTCCATCTCTGCAATTGCGGCAATATCAGCAAGAAGCGATCGCTAGCTGGTTTACCAACAATGGCAGAGGGACGCTGAAAATGGCTACTGGTAGTGGTAAAACGATTACTGCACTAGCGATCGCTTGTGAATTATATCAGCAGATTAATTTACAAGTGTTGTTGGTGGTGTGTCCTTACCGCCATCTTGTCACCCAATGGGCGCGAGAATGTGAAAAATTTAATTTGCAACCTATTTTAGCCTTTGAGAATTTACGCACTTGGCAAAGTCAACTTTCTACGCAAATTTATAATCTGCGTTCTGGTTCTCAACGGTTTGTGACTGTGATTACTACGAACTCCACTTTAATTGGAGATGGTTTTCAGTCTCAACTCAAATATTTTCCTGCCAAAACTTTAATTATTGGGGATGAGGCGCATAATTTAGGCGCACCCAAGTTAGAAGAAAGTTTACCGCGTCGCGTTGGGTTGAGACTGGCTTTATCTGCCACACCGGAGAGGTATTTTGATGATTTTGGTACGCAATCTATATTTGATTATTTTGGCCCAGTTCTCCAGCCAGAGTTTACTTTGAGGGATGCGATCGCTCAAGGTGCTTTGGTACATTATCTGTATTATCCGGTGTTGGTAGAGTTAACTGAAGCAGAAAGCATTGCCTATTTAAAGTTAACTAAAAGAATTGGGCGATCGCTACTGTATCGGGATCGAGAAAATGGCGAATCGGGATTTGAAGACAATGAAGATTTAAAGCCGTTGTTAATGCAAAGAGCAAGATTAATTGGTGCAGCAGAAAATAAATTAACCGCCTTGCATGAATTAATGGCAACTCGCCGCGAAACTACTCATACTCTTTTTTATTGTAGCGATGGTTCACATGATGCAGGACAACGTTCATCCCTACGCCAAGTTAAAGCTGTGGCTAAAATTTTGGGAGTGGATTTAGGGTATAAGGTAAGCACTTATACCGCTCAAACAACTTTACAAGAGAGGGAAATATTACGCCGTCAATTTGAAAGTGGCGAGTTGCAGGGTTTAGTCGCAATTCGTTGTTTAGATGAAGGTGTTGATATTCCGGCAATTAAAACTGCGGTGATTTTATCAAGTTCTGGTAATCCCCGCCAGTTTATCCAGCGACGGGGACGAGTTTTACGTCCTCATCCGGCTAAAGAACGCGCGACAATATTTGACATGATTGTTTTACCACCAGATTTAGATAGAGAAACTATAGAAGTTGAGCGCAATCTGTTGAAAAAGGAATTACGTCGGTTTGTAGAGTTTGCTGATTTGGCTGATAACGCTGGTGAAGCAAGAATGAAGTTACTTGATTTACAAAAGCGATATGGGTTATTAGATATTTGATGATCAACCAGAGAATAGTTGTCTTTTTTTGTAAAATTTTTCGAGTTTTGAAAAAAGAAGCATTAAGTATGAAATAATAAATTTATGAGCTTAATTATAATGCAATATAATTAAAAATCTAAAAACTATTTACATCCCATTATAAAAAAGATTATTGAAATTGATAATAACAGAAAACAATTAAAGAATAAAGCGTTTTTTGAAGAAAATTAGGATTTAAAAGATAACGCAAACAGTGGCTTTACTGAGGCGATTCAAGCACTAGAGAAAGTTAAAATATAGAAAAAGTATATTTCAAAACTCAATATGTCACAAGAGGCGAATATCGACGATGTACAGGAGCCAATAACCAGCGCTCCACCGGAAGTACGGCAAATTATTGAGCGGGTATGGAAGCTGGAAAAAGGCAGGCTAGATAAGAAGATTAACAGCCATATAAATGATAATATTTTGGACATTATTAAGGAAGAGGTGCGATGAAGCTGACTTCAATCAAGCTATGCAACTTTCGCTCCTTTTATGGTATGACACCAGAGATGATCCTGGCTGGTGGAGATGTTCACAACACGACAATTATTCATGGCAATAATGGCTCTGGCAAAACTAGTTTACTAAATGCCTTTACGTGGGTATTATATGATAAATTTAGTGCAGCGTTTGCATCGATAGAGCAGTTGGTAAATAAGCGGGCGATCGCCGAAACTCAAAAAGCTCAAGCTGTAGAATGTTGGGTAGAAATTGGCTGGGAACATGAAGGTAAACGCTATCGAGTTAAACGCACCTGTCGGGGTTACAAAAACGAAAGTGACTTTGACGCTAGCAAAACTCAATTAACCATGTGGGTTGGTGCGGATGATGGTAAATGGAATATACCAATTCAGCAACCAGATGATATAATTAATCAAATTTTACCCGCTACTTTACATCAATATTTTTTCTTTGACGGTGAACGAATTGAAGAAATAGTCCGTTCTGACAAAAAAGCTGAAATTGCCGAAGCTACAAAAATTTTCTTGGGTGTGGAGGTAATTAATCGTTCCATCAGACATTTGGGAGATGCTAAAAAAACTCTAGAAAATGAGTTAAAAGTCATTGGTGATTCCGAAACTAAGCAACTGTTACGACAGCAAGAAAAAATAGAGCGAGAGCGTGAACACATTACAAAACGGCAAACTGAAATTAAAGAAGAGTTAGAATATCAACAAACTTTTAAAAAAGAGACAAGTAACCGTTTGCGAGAACTGAGTGCTGCTAAGGAATTGCAAGAAAGATGGCAGAATTTAGAATCTCAGAAAGCGGCGAACCAAGAAGAATATAAAAAAACTAAGGAAGCGCTAAAAAAAGTTATTTCTGCGCGGGGTTATACCGTTTTACTGTCAGAAACTACAGCACAGTTCCAAGGAATTATCAATGATTTGAAGCAGCGAGGCGAGTTAACATCAGGAATTTCGCGGGAATTTGTCAATGATTTACTCAATTCTCAACGCTGTATTTGTGGTGCAGAATTACATGAGGGTAATCATTCTCATACTCATGTGAGTACCTGGTTAAATAGAGCAGGTTCTTCGGCGGTAGAAGAAACTGCAATTCGGATGAGCGCTCAAGTAGATGAAATTGATAAGCAAGCGATAGGATTTTGGGAAGAAGTTGATAGAGAACAAACTAGAATTAATCAATTAAGGCAAAGCATATCCCAAATTGAAGGCGATTTAGACAATATTCAAGAACGGTTACGAAAAGATGCTAATGAAGAAATTAGCAGTTTACAAAAACGGTTAGATGAAATTGAAAGTAAAATTGATGAATTGAATCGAGAACAGGGTGCAAATCAGCAGCAAATTGCTCAACTCACAACTGAAATTGAAGGTTTAAACAAGCAAATTGCTAAACAAAAGCTGAATGAAGACAAGCAAACTTTAGCACAGCGACGGATTCACGCCACTCAAGATGCAATCGAAAGGTTAACAGAAGTTAGAAATCGTCAAGAGCAACAATTTAGGCTGCAACTAGAAAAGCGAGTCCAAGAGATATTCACCGAAATTTCTGTGACTCCATACATTCCTAGAATTAGCGATAAATATGAACTGACATTAGTGGAAAATACCACAGGTATAGAAGCGCCAGTTGCAGCATCCACTGGGGAGAATCAAATTCTCAGTTTATCCTTTATTGCCAGCATCATTGACAAAGTAAGGGAATGGAGTGAGAAGCGTAAAATGATGATGATTCCCGATAGTAGCACTTTCCCAATTGTCATGGATTCACCTTTCGGTAGTTTAGATGAAAGTTCGCGGCGACATATTGCTAAAACAATTCCCCAATTAGCGAATCAGTTGATAGTTTTAGTTACTAAGACTCAGTGGCGGGGTGAAGTAGAAGCAGAAATGACAGACAGAATCGGTAGAGAATATGTGCTTACGTATTATTCATCTAAGCCGGATTGCGAACAAGATTATATTGAGTTGGCTGGGGAAAGATATCCTTTGGTAAAACAAAGTCCGAACGAGTATGAATATACTGAAATTATCGCGGTTGAACGTAATGTTTAAAGGATGAAGTTATGGTTGCGAGTGCAGAAGGAAAGTATATGACTCCCCAGGAATACTTGGAATGGGAAGAACACCAAGATATTAAATACGAATATATCAATGGTGAAGTCTTCGCCATGACTGGGGCTACTATTCCCCATACTACTATTGTTCTCAATTTGGCTTCGGCGTTAAAAAGCCACTTACGAGGAGGTTCGTGTCGCGCTTTTATGGCGGATGCAAAAGTAGGTGTATCTGAAAATGGATCATTTCACTATCCAGATGTTGTGGTGAGTTGTGATGAAAGGGACAGACAAGCGATTAAATTTATTCAGTATCCTTGTCTAATTGTCGAAGTTCTCTCTCCTAGTACAGAAGCTTACGATAGAGGTCGTAAATTTATTCAGTATCGCCGTTTGTTTAGTGATCGCCTGCATACTAATATAAAATAGTACTTTGGTAAGTGCGTAAGCATCGCTTTTGGCTGTTGGTTAAAATAGCAACAATTTAGATATTAAAACAATGGCTGAAACTGGCAGAATTAGAGTTGCTAAAGATAAGGCTGAGTTGGTTAAAGATTTAACTTCTTCAGATGGTGGAACAGGTCCTTTTCAGACTTTTGCTGATGTGATTGTGTTTGCAGCAGCTTTGGGTGCAAAGCATAAAAGACGTGTGCCTTTGGGAGAGATTTCTAAAAGAGAACCATCACCAATACCCCAAGAACAGTTCATAGTCAGGGGATATAATACGGTAATAAATTTAATAGCAATTGTTGAAACTCAAGATATAAAAGTTTTATCTCTCCAAGAAGGAAACAATAATGAAAAACGTAATTATATCTTTGAAGAATATGCCAATGGCGGGCTTGAAATCCTACAATCAGAAATCCGGGGTGCAGTAGATTATTCTGAAAGAATTTTATTGATACTCAGTTCTGAAAGGTTTCAAGATAACTCTGAAGAAGAGGATTTTGATTTAAGCAAATTTCTTTCATAAATCACCATCAATCCACGCTTAATAATTATAAACAGACTGAGAAAATACTTGTGATTTATAAAAATATGAAACAATGAGTAAAGCACAACAGCCAGTAAATCAGAGAAGTTTAGTTTATTATTGTGAATGTTTCTCTAATATTAAGGTATATAAAAGTCAGAAAAAGGGTGATGCTCTTAATAAACCTATATTACTTTTATCTATAATTGACCTAATTACACAAGATTTAATCACAGATAATCGTATTACTATATCAGATAAATTGATTGATAGCTTCAAGAAGTATTGGGAAGTACTTGCTTCTAGTACTTTTAAGGGAAGTGATTTTGCGCTTCCTTTTTTTCATCTAAAAAATGATAATGGTAAATTTTGGTATCTCAAGTATAGTTCTGGATATGATGGTGGTCGTTCGCAAACAATTTCCAAACTCAAGGAAGATGTTGACTATGCACATTTGGATGATGAACTATTTAATTTCATCTTGAATGAAATTTCTAAGCAAATATTAATTGATGCACTTGTTTCAACTTGGCTAACATCTGAAGGTAATACGATAGAAGGTTTTTTAAACATTAACCAAAATTTGAAGATGTACCCTTAGAAATAGACAAAGCTATTGATTCTAGTAATTTAGATCCTAATCATAGATGGAGGTTAAGAAAAGCAGTAATTAGAAATGCTTTTTTCAGGAAAGCCATTGTAAATATTTATGATTACAAATGCGCTTTTTGTGGGTTAAAAGTAAGTAAATCTCTAACTAAAAACATCGTTGATGGCGCATATATAAAGCCATTATCACAATTCTATGATAGTAGAATTCATAATGGAATAGCACTGTGTAAAAACCATCATTGGGCATTTGATCGCGGTTGGTTTACTGTAGATGAACAATACAAAATTATAGTTAGTAATGATTTGGAAGAAGCATCTCCCTATACTAAATCTATGAAAGATTTTCATGGTGAAACAACACTTATACCAAATACAGAGCAACTCTTTCCAGAACTGGAAGCGCTACAATGGCATCGTGAAAACATATTTCAATCAAGATGAAATAAATATCAAACTATACCCATATAAGAGTTTAACTGCCAATAAGGGTATAGTTATTAACGCTCAGATAAGTTTAACTATTCAGTTAATTTCAACATGGGAACTAAAAGAAGGTTAGACCATGTTGAAGCAGAACGCCCAAAGGCGGCTGGATTTCCCCTCCCCTCATTTCTGTAGGCAGTTAGCAAGTTATTTAAGAGGGTGTTTCCCATCTCATCCCATAACTTTTCGACAGGACTCTCCCACTTTCCATCTTTGATAAATACACGGAAGGCTGCAAGAATGGGAAATACGAAAGTAATGGGAAGGGTGTGATTAAATTGCTTACCTGTGATGAACTGATAAGTCTTTTTTTCAACGCCGTTTAACTTACTCAGCCCTTTTTGCCGATCATACTCATCACGAAGACACTCCTCAATATAGAGTACATCTTTAAGTAAAGGCACAATCTCACTAAAGTCTTCCTTTTTCCAATTCTTAATGAGAGTTCCGTATGCAGAGCAAGTTGCACTAGGATTTTTAGGTGAACCGTCTGAACCTCGCCAGGGATACAACTTGTTATTAATGCAAGCAAGGCGACGAACCAAATCAGTCACATCGAATTGCTTATTTTCGCCCTCTCTGAAAGCAACATAAGGTTTACATCCAGCAGGAAGGTATTCTTCGATGATGTCCCAATCTTTAGCTAGGTTTTTAAGACTAAACTCCTCAACACTCTCACTAGTATTACGATACCTACTGATATTTGATATTTCTTCTTGGCTGATGTTGACCAGCACAAAAATTTGCACACTAGCATTTTCCAACTCTGAGTAGTCAGCCTTACCAGTTTGTTGGTTAAGTTTTGGTTTAGATCCTTTTGATTTTAATTTATCGTAATGACTACGGGCTTTTGTGATAGCAGTATAAGTGTGCCCACCATTTACGATACCATTACCGATGAAATTGTCTTCCTGTCCTTCCTCAAAACTAACAAGTAAAAGCTCAACATCAAACCCTCCACCGGCACCATGACCTTTAACCTGTATTGAGTCTGCAACAATTAAAATTCCATTGTTGTAGAAAATAAACTCTTCTGGCTTTTGTGCCAGAGTAGTCAACATACTCTTTACAGTCCGCCGATTTTCGTTGGCTAGTCTGGCATTGGGATCTAAAGGCAAACCTTGAGGCACTTCGCATAAAGGGACTGTCAGATTCCAAATTACTCTACTGGACTCTTTGTCCTCTTTGTATGCTTTACAAGCAGCAGTAGCAAAGAAAGGAGCTGTTATTTTTGTAGCCATTTATTTTTCCTGCGCTCTACGGAACGCCTTGCTTATGTTTTGTGCCCAACTGGACACTCACAAAATTATACACTTATACTTTGGCTAAATGCAACTATAGAAACGTCACTTTATATACAATCCTTACAGGAGAGATGGAAGTCCTACTTGCTTAGGTTCAACAAACTCGCCATCAAAACCTATTGTTTTATTTTCCACAGTCCTAGCATCCGCCAAAGCCTTACGAAGTTCAGCACGTTCCATCTGTTCTTGAATTCCACCCAGAATATAAACCAATAACTTCGCCGCCAAATCTCGTCCAGCAACTTGCACCCGCTTTTTATTTGGGTCGTACAAAATCCCATACCAGAGAGATTGGGGATATTCCATACCACTAAAACCACCTTTATGGTCAAACTTCCGCAGTTTCTTAAAAATATCTTCCAAAGAAAAACCCTTTTTAAAAACTAAAATTCCCAAAGCTTGGGCTAATGCAACTTGAGCAACTGGACGGAAAAGCATATTTCCTTCACCTCCATCTTTCTCAAAGCTGAAGCGCCGTAAAGCTGGTGTATCCTCGTGTTCTAAAATTTTATAACTGGAAAGACTAGCCAAAGAATTAAACAGTTTTCTAAATTCCTCAATTCCTTGCTCAAGTTCTTCATCCTCTGGACGCATGGGAATTAGACCTTTCTCCAAGGGTTTCCAGTGAGGGAACTTTTGAGCCAAATATCGCTCAGACATATCTTGTAGAGCTTGCAATGTCGTCAAAACTGTAGAATTGGAAGCCACTGTTGCACTATTCCAATTAACGCGGGGATTGCGCTCTTGTCGTTGTTCTAATAGTGGATGCGTAACTGCAATTTTTCTAGCAATGATCGCAAAACCATTATCCTCATTCAACTGTGTTAGTTGTCCTTTAGTCAAGGGTGCAGCCATCAGGTTGACATGAACAAAAATCGATCTGACTCTACGCCTCGCCTGGGTACGAGTTTCCCCAGCCGCTACCGCACAGATGAATTCAATACCAATTTTTTCTTTGGGTAAATTTTGCAAGTAAGCAAGGTCTACTTGGTACTTTTCTATCAAATCATCTACTGTAATAAAACTGTCATCAGCACCTTTATCTTTTTTATAGCGCTGGAGTTTACGAGTTTTAATTAACTCCATCAACCCCTGAACCCCCATTAATCGGTGTTGACCATCTAGTGCATAAATGGTTACATCATCCTCAGAAATATTTAGCAGACCTACCTTACCATCTTTATCTAGAGGTATAAAATCAGTCGTAGACTTGATGGCGCGTCCTTCGTTATTCCACTCAGTAGCTTTGGGATTATCTACCCAGGGTTGATTAATCACTACCAGTACCGGCGGAAACTTGTGGTTGTGTCGAGCCGCTAAATACTGGACTAGCGGTGCTTGACGTGACCAATCAAGGGGACGCTGCTGAATTTCATCAATACTATCCGCGTCAATTTCGACATTATCAGTCTCTGGATTATACTTTTTCTGAAACAGAGGTAAGCCAGAGGCGAAGTGAACCCGACCTGCGAACCATTCCAGTGTAACAGAGCTAACATAAGCTTCAGTACCACCCATCTCGGTTTTTTGAACGGGAATCTGATCTTTTCTCCCTAAAAACTTCTCCAGGAGTAAAGCTAGTACCTGTTTTTCCTTGTTTTCTCGTTCCAGATACTCTCTAGCGATGTCAACAGTTGGGTCAGATGCACTATCTTTCATGTTAAATTTTAAAAACAGAATAGTATTATGTAGTTTAATTATCCAAAAAACTTGATATTAGTAAAGTTTTTAAAAACTTTTCTTCAACCCACGGAGGTGGGTTTTGTCTGTGTAGCCGCGAATTCTATTCGCCCGGATATTACGCCAGTGTTTCCAGAGAGAAGGAGAAATGACTACAGCACAACAACCAGAAAATCAAGTTAAGCAACCACGTACTGTAGCAGAGTTAGTGGACTACATCCAAGCTCTCACCACTGAAATTCAAGAATTGTATTGTTTAGATGAGATACCTTGGGTGGTGGGCTATTCGGGCGGAAAAGATAGTACTGCAACTTTACAGCTTATCTGGAATGCGATCGTAGCACTCCCCCAGGAAAAGAGAACTAAAACCATCCATGTTATTACAACTGATACGCTGGTAGAAAACCCTGTGGTCTCTGTTTGGGTACGTAACTCTTTAGAACAGATGAAAGTTGCTGCTAAAGAGCAAGAAATGCCAATTGAACCCCATTTGCTTTATCCTGCAATTAAGGATACTTTTTGGGTAAACTTAATTGGGAAAGGCTACCCAGCACCGCGAAACAGATTTAGATGGTGTACTGAACGTCTTAAAATTCAACCATCTGACAGCTTTATCCGTGCAGTTATTAGGTCTAGTGGTGAAGTAATTCTTGTCTTAGGTACACGCAAGGCTGAAAGTACTAAACGTGCTGCTACGATGGCTAAACATAGAGAATGGCGGGTGCGTGATCACATAAATACTAATCCCAACCGACCTAACTCATTGATTTATCTTCCTATCGAAGATTGGCGTACTGATGAAGTTTGGATTTATTTAAATCAGTGGCAAAATTCTTGGGGATATAGTAATAAAGACTTATTCACTATGTATCGAGGTGCAACAGCCGATAATGAATGTCCACTAGTTGTTGATACTTCTACTCCTAGCTGTGGTGATTCTCGATTTGGCTGCTGGGTTTGCACAATCGTTAGTAAGGATAAATCGATGGAGGCAATGCTCCAAAATGATGAAGAGAAAGAATGGATGCAGCCATTATTAGATATCCGCAATCAATTAGATATTAAAGATGACTGGGACAAAAGAGATTTTAGAAGAATTTGGGGAGATGTCCAACTATTTGAACGCAATAAAAACGGGGAAATTTCTGTTGAACCAATACCTGGCCCTTATACTAAATATTGGCGGGAACATTGGCTCAGACGATTATTAGAAGCACAAACAAAAACCCGTCGTACAGCGCCAGAAAATATGCGCGACATCACCCTAATTACTTTAGAAGAAATGAGCGAAATTCGCCGTATTTGGCTAGAAGACAAACACGAATTTGATGATAGCTTACCTCGTATTTATCAAGAAGTAACTGGTGAAGAATTTCAAGACCCCCGTCCTGGCGCTGACCTTAGCTTATTAGGTAGCGATGAATGGGCTGTGTTAGAAGAAATCTGTGCAGATGACGCGATGCACCTAGAACTGATGGCGAAGCTTTTGGATACAGAACGTCAATTTCGTAAAATGTCACGTCGTGTGGGAATCTACGACACATTGGAAAAATGCTTTATTACTAGTTCGCGTTCTAAAGATGAAGCGGTAAAAAATGCTCATTTGAAACGGGATTTGAAAACAGCTGTTGAACAAGGTGATATTGAAAAGGTCAAGCAGCTAACTTTAGCAGATTTTGTCGTCACGAATGCACAAGCTGACGTAACAACACAAGAATCTGACGTAACCAATGCTACACAATCTGCTGATGAGGCTAAGACTTGGACAAATATAAAATTTAAAAATAGAGAGACGAAGCTTTAAGTTTGCTGTTCATCTTTATCAGCATCTCCCAAGTACAGCTTGATAAACTCTTCTGCTGCGGCTGGATTAATTTTCTTGAGTGCATCCCGAATTTCTAGCACCCCCTCCGCTACAGGGTCCATTATCTCATTTACCCAGCGATTAACATTTGAGCGTCCAGTTCCCATTGTCACTGCTAACTTATTTTGGCTAATGCCATGTGTCTCTAATACCTGTTTCAGCGCTTTTCCTGCTTTTCCCATGCTTTTGATTGTGTCAAAGGCTTTTAACCAAGTAAATGTCCCGTATAAGCGACAAAAGGTGTAAGATATTTATGTCCCGTATACGGGACATAAATATCTCTAGAAAAATATGTGAGTTCCAATGACTAAAAGCTTTTTGGCAGATACCTTTCCAACCATCTTGCCGCTTGTTTCCGCCAACGAATCTCAAGAAATAACACCAACGAGAGAGTTTGTAAAAGTAGTAATTTATGGTTCTAAAACAGGTGTTAACAACACAATTTTGACCCTTTACAAGCTGGGTTTTGCTCAAGTTAATGAATGGAGTCCTTTATTACCTAGTTCCAACCCTGGAGAAGTCATGAGTATCTTAACTAGGTATATTTTGACCAATTGACTCTAATTCGGCTAGTAAAAAATATGGTAGGGTGGGCAATGCACACCCTACACAAATAACCGGACAATACCGTGTGAATTCCATTTGCCATATATTTTATTCTTAAATATCAATGATATTTCTTGAACTTGTACTACAAAACTTTGGCCCTTACTCTGGAAGACAAGTAATCAATCTTGATCCAAGAAAAGATGAAAATCCGCGCCCAATTATTTTATTAGGTGGGATGAATGGTGGGGGAAAAACTACGCTAATGGATGCTATACGCCTTGCGCTTTATGGTCATCGCGCTCAATGTTCTACCCGTGGTAATTTGAGTTATAACGATTTTCTGAACCAATGTGTTAATAGTAAAGCTAACCCTGCCGAAAAAACGCGGATTGAATTAGTTTTTGAACACATCGAAGATGATAAACCAGTAAAATATCGGATTGTCAGAACTTGGGAAAAAAACCCTAAAGATGGTAAAGATTATTTGGGAATTTTAGGCGATGATGATACTTGGCCTGTTGAGTCTTTGGTGAATACCTGGGATGACTATATAGAAAATCTGCTGCCATTAGGAATTCTAATTTATTTCTCTTCGATGGTGAACAAGTAAGAAACCTTGCAGAACAGGAATCACCACCACAGATTGTAATTGAAGCCATTCGGGGACTTTTAGGGCTAGAATTATCTGATCGTTTAGCAGTTGATTTGGATATTTTAGTCAACCGCAAACGTAAAGAAGTTGGTAATAGTAAGGATTTAGCAAACATAGAGGAAATTGAAACTCGGTTAACCCAACAGCAAGAAGATTATCAAACAACAGGAGAGAAATTAGAATCACTCAAAAATCAGTTAGAAGAATTAGAACTAAAGCAGCAGGAAGCTTTTGATAAATTCATTTCTGATGGTGGTAAGATTGCAGCAGAACGCAGTCAACTAGAACTACAACAGAAAGCGAAAACTGTGGAAGTTGAACAAGTCCGTCAGTTAATGTGTGAATTGGCGGCTGATGTTTTACCCCTAGCATTAATTCCCAATTTGCTTAGTCAGGTGCAAGCACAGGGAGAAAAAGAATTTCGTCATCGACAAATACAAATTTCCAAAAATTTGTTAATTGAGCGAGATCAGCGCTTCCTCTCTTGGCTAAATCAGGTAGAAATTGCTCTAACAAAAGTTGAAAAAATTAAATCATTTTTAGTCCAAGATATAAATAATTTATATGCAAAAACTCTTGATATGGAAACACCTTGGCTATTAGCTGATGATGAAACGTTAAGTCAGCTAGATAATATCATCTATCACTTGCAAAATTATCAACTTGATGCCAAAGGAAAATTAGCTATTATCAAAAATAAAGAAGAAGAAATTATCACTTTGGACAGACAAGTGCAAACAGCAGCAGCACCAGAAGATTATACAAAGCTGCGTCAAGCACTAGAAACGGCACAAAATAAAGTTGTCGAAGCTAAAGCAAATTACGAAACAATTCGCCGCCGTTTAGCTGAATTAGAAACTATTATTGCCAAGTCAAAAAAAGAATTAAGTGAATATACAGTAGAAAATATTCAACATAAAAATAACGAACATATTATTACCTCTGCGGCTAAAGTTCAAGACACACTCAAGATTTTCCGTGAAAAATTAACTTTGAGAAAGCTCAATAAATTAGAGGAAGAAGTTAAAAATTGCTTCCTTTATCTCCTTCATAAATCAGACTTAGTACATCGCATCGCCATTGATACCAATACATTCGGACTTTCCTTATATGATTTCAATGGTAAACCAGTCCCTAAACATCGCCTCTCGGCTGGTGAAAAACAACTACTAGCGATCGCCTTCCTCTGGGGTTTAGCCAAAGTCTCTGGACACCGCCTACCAGTAGCCATCGATACGCCACTAGGGAGACTAGACTCTTCCCACCGCAGCAACTTAGTTGAACGTTACTTTCCATCTGCCAGCCACCAAGTAATTCTGCTATCTACCGATACCGAGATTGGAAAGAAAGAAGTAGAAACACTGCGAGAAAACGAAGCGATCGCCCGTGAATACCTACTCAAATATGACTCCGCTACCCGCCAAACAACTATCCAAGCAGGATATTTTTGGTAGTAGATATTATTAGAAAATTGAGCGATGTCTAAGGACAAGCCGCTACGCGTCTACGCAATTTAAAAATTATGGAATCACCAATAGAACGTATTCGTCTTTCTCAAGCAGCCAAAGACCAACTTACCAAACTTAGACGCAGCACCAAAATCGACCAATGGAATATCCTATGCCGTTGGGCGTTTTGTCGTTCCCTCGCAGAATCAACCGCACCCTCTCCTGTCCCAATTCCCCAGGATAGCAACGTCGAAATGACTTGGCGCGTCTTTGGTGGCGAAATGTCCGATATTCTCCTCCTCGCCCTCAAGCAACGCTGTCACAATGATGGTTATCCCACAGACAAAGAAACCCTCGCCACCCAATTTCGCTTGCATTTGCATCGCGGTATTGGTTACTTAGCAGGCGATCCAAATATCAAGAAAATTGAAGATTTAATTGAACTAGCGGTTAAAAATTGAAAGGATATTAGTTGAGTGTTAACTGTTCACTGTTAACTGACAACTAATATTATGCCTGAAGCGCTAGAAATCGAGCGTCATAGAGCTGCGATCGCTCGCACTGATTTATCTCGCCCCGTCCGATTAGCAATAGAATGGGCAATTCTGCATCAACACACCACTTTTTTTGACTACGGTTGCGGCTACGGTGGTGATGTGCAGCGAGTAAAAAATTTAGGTTACACCAGTGCAGGCTGGGACCCTTACTACTATCCCGATGTACCATGCACCGCCGCCGATGTGGTCAATTTGGGTTACATCCTCAACGTCATTGAAGATTCAGAAGAACGCCGTCAAAGCCTTCGCCAAGCTTGGGAACTCACCGGAAAAGTTTTAATTGTCGCGGCTCAAATACTGATTAACGCTCCCAGCAAAACCCAACTTGCTTACAATGATGGCATTGTGACACGCCGCAATACTTTTCAGAAATATTACGAACAAGAAGAACTCAAAACTTATATTGATCCTGACTTTTCCCGTTAAGTCTTGAAAGGCTTACTAGTAAAGGATTTAAGAAACAGCACAGCAAATACGGTAAAGTAATTGCAATCGAGTGCT